>SEEL01000018.1 GCA_004144345.1 Hyphomicrobiales bacterium | reverse complement strand
CCCCGCCCCCGCCGCTGCCACCCGCACTTCGTCGGTACGCCGGGCTATACGGCGGCAGCAGGGGGATCATACACCCGGTCGAAACCACCGTGGATAAGTTGGCCCAAAATCGGGGTGTGAGCCTAGAGCCGCCTGGGGAATCCGCTAGTTGAGTTAAGCCGTTTTGGGGGTGCGGAAGAATGCGTAGATTCGTGCGTCCGACTCGCCCCACCCACCGGCTTCGCCGGTCCCCCCTCCCCGGTGGGGAGGGAGGGGCTCCACTCAAGGTGCCAGCAGTCGGGTCTCCCTCCTCGGCGCGCAGCGCTGGGGAGGGGGGACCAGCCGTAGGCTGGTGCGTGGGGTGGCTCGGAAACGGAGGTTCCCGCTTTCGCGGGAATGACGCAGGGGGTGCCAGGACGCTAAGTGCTTGTGGTCGCCCCCACCACCGCTGCGCGGTCCCCCTCCCCCGCCACGCGGGGGAGGATATCCCGACTGCATCATCGCGCCGGGGAGCCTTTTGGCTCGCGTGGCGCGAGCTACGGCCCCTCTCCCGCTAGCGGGACAGGACGGCGCTAGTGACGGTGGTCAGGTGGGCTTATTGCCAGCCGTGGGAGGCGCCGGCGTAGAGGCCGAAGGCGGCGACGAGGACGGCGAAGACCAGGAGGACGAGGGCCACGTAGCCCATGAAAATGCCCTGGGTCGGCTTCTCGTTGTTCACCGGCTCGATGCGGGCGTCGGTCGGGTTGGCCATCTGATAACTCCATCTGGGTCGGGCTGCGCCCCGGCCCGCTTCCATGCGGTGGGGTTTTGCTCTAAGGCGGTTGCCATGACCCTCTACTCTATCTTCGAAAAACCGCAAGCCAAGGCGGCAAAGGACCGCGCGCCGGTTGCCGTGCCGGAGCGTTTTTCCTGGCTGGCGATGCTGCTGACGCCGGTCTATGCGCTGTTCAACGGGCTGTGGCTGCTGCTGCTGTTCTGGATTGCCCTCGTGATCGGGCTGGCCTTCGCGTCGCGGCTGATCGGGATGGATGCGGCGAGTTCGCTCTACCTTCTGGTGGCGGTGTTCCTCGGCTTCGAGGCCCCTGCCCTCCGCCGCGACTGGCTGCTGTTCCGCGGCTATCAGTGGCGCGGCGATATCATTGCGGCGGGCGAAGATCTGGCGCAGCGCGATTATCTGAGCCTCAAGCCATGACTGCTTCGGTTGCGATTATCGATTACGGCTCGGGCAATCTCCGTTCAGCCGCGAAAGCCTTCGAGCGCGCCGTGCGGACGCTCGATGCCGATATCGAGGTGGCCGTGACGGCCGAGCCCGATTTCGTGAAGCGGGCCGACCGGATCGTCTTGCCGGGCGTCGGCGCGTTCGAGGACTGCATGAACGGGCTCATGGCGGTGCGCGGCATGCGCGACGCGCTGGACGAGCGGGTGATCAAGGGCGGCGCGCCGTTCCTCGGCATTTGCGTGGGCATGCAACTGATGGCGAGCGAAGGCCGCGAGAAGGGCAATTGGCCCGGGCTTGGCTGGATTGAGGGCGCCGTTGTGCGGCTCGAGCCGGTGGGCGGGCTCAAGGTGCCGCATATGGGCTGGAACACGCTGCACTTCACACAGCCGCATGCGCTCTTGGCCGGCATCCCCGATGGGGATGAAGCCCTGCACGCCTATTTCACCCATTCCTATCATTTCGAGACTGATAGCCACGACACGCTGTTCGCCTCGGCCGATTATGGCCAGGCGGTTACGGCGTGCGTCGGCCGGGACAATATGTTCGGCACGCAATTCCATCCGGAAAAGAGCCAGACGCTGGGGCTGAAGCTGATCGAGAATTTCCTGGGGTGGGCGCCGTGATCCTGTTTCCCGCGATCGACCTCAAGGAAGGTCAGGCTGTCCGGCTGAAGCTGGGCGACATGGCGCAGGCGACGGTGTTCAACACCGACCCGGCGGCGCAGGCGCGCATCTTCGAGACGCAGGGGTTCGAGTATCTGCATGTGGTGGATCTCGATGGCGCCTTTGCCGGCGAGAGCCGCAATGGTGACGCGGTCGAGGGCATCCTCAAGGCGGTGAAGATGCCGGTGCAGCTGGGCGGCGGCATCCGCAGCCTGGCGCATATCGAGGCGTGGTTGGCGAAGGGCCTGAGCCGGGTGATCCTCGGCACGGTGGCGCTGCGCGAGCCGCAGCTGGTGCGCGAAGCGGCAAAACTGTTTCCGGGCAAGGTGGCGGTGGGCATTGATGCGCGCGGCGGCAAGGTGGCCGTCGAGGGCTGGGCCGAGACGTCGGAACTCGATGTGATCGAGATGGCCAAGCGCTTCGAAGGCGCGGGCGTCGCGGCGATCATCTATACCGATATCGACCGCGACGGGGTGCTGGCCGGAATCAACTGGAACGGCACTCTGGCGCTGGCGCGGGCGGTGTCGATCCCGGTGATCGCGTCGGGCGGACTTGCCTCGATGGATGATATCGAACGGCTGAGCCGGCCCGAATGCCAGATCCTCGAAGGGGCGATTTCGGGCCGCGCGCTTTATGACGGACGCATCGATCCGGCACAGGCCCTGGCGGTGCTGAGGGGTATTGCTGCGTGAGCGGCGAGCCGCAGTCCGGCGGGCCGCAGGCCAGCGGACCCAAGGGCGCGTCGGGCGCCTTTGCGATGAAGCCCTATTGGCAGGTGCTGGGGCTGATCGGCTTTTTTGCGCTGGCGCCGTGGGTGATCGTCTATATCGCGGTGGTGATTGCCGACCTCAATGGCTGCACGATTTCGGCCACCGAAGTGCTGCCCTGCATGATCTGGGGCGGCGATCGCGGCAGCACGCTGTTCGGCATGGCCGGGTTCGCGGACTTTGCCTATATCAGCCTTTCGGTGGGCGTGATGCTGGCGCTGATCTGGGGCATGCTGCTGGCGCTGAGCTACATGGCGTGGCGGCGCAAGAACCAGGGGGTGAAGGACTTCACCCGCATCGACGTCAATTATTTCTATTATGCGCTGAGCCTGATCGGGCTCGTCGCGGTGGGGTATATCACGCTGGTGGGCTGGCTGCCCGGGCCGGTGATCTTCCTCGTGATCTTCGGGGCCATCTTCTGGCTGTTCTCCTTCTTCATGTCGCTGGCGATCAGCGTCCGCGACCGTGTGAAATCGAAATGACGCTCAAGACCCGCATCATCCCCTGCCTCGACGTGAAAGACGGCCGCGTGGTCAAGGGTGTGCAATTCGTCGATCTCGTGGATGCCGGCGATCCGGTGGAAGCGGCGATTGCCTATGACGCGGCGGGCGCCGACGAACTCTGCTTCCTCGACATCACCGCAAGCTCGGAAAACCGCGACACGATCTTCGACGTGGTGGCGCGGACGGCCGAGCAGTGCTTCATGCCGGTCACCGTGGGCGGCGGCATCCGCACGGTCGAGGATATCCGCAAGCTCCTCTTGAGCGGCGCCGACAAGGTGTCGATCAATACGGCGGCGGTGAACGACCCCGATTTCGTGGCGCGCGCGGCGGACAAGTTCGGCGACCAGTGCATCGTGGTGTCGGTGGACGCCAAGCGCCGGCAGACGCGGGCGCCGGGCGGCGCCAATATCTCGGAATGGGAAATCTTTACGCATGGCGGGCGCACGCCGACCGGGCTCGATGCCGTTGAATTCGCGGTGAAATCGGTCGAGCGGGGGGCCGGCGAATTGCTGGTGACCTCGATGGACCGCGATGGCACCAAGATCGGCTTCGACCTCGAACTGACGCGCGCCATTGCCGATGCGGTGACGGTGCCGGTGATCGCCTCGGGCGGCGTCGGCTCGCTCGACGACCTCGTGGCCGGCGTCAAGCAGGGCCATGCGAGCGCCGTTCTAGCGGCATCGATCTTTCATTTCGGCACCTATACGGTCGCCGAGGCCAAAGCCTATCTCGCCGCCAACGGCATCCCCATGAGGATGGACCAGCTATGAGTTTTACACTCGAACAACTCAATGAACGCGTGCTCGATCGCGCCAGGGCCAATCCGGCCGAGAGCTATACGGCGAAGCTGTTGAGCGAAGGCATCGACAAATGCGCCAAAAAGCTCGGCGAGGAAGCGGTGGAAGCGGTGATCGCCGCGGTGTCGAAGGACAAGAAGGCGACGATTTCCGAGAGCGCCGACGTGATCTATCATCTGCTGGTTCTGCTCAAGGCGAGCGGCGTCAGCCTCGATGAGGTGATGGCGAGCCTCGAGCGGCGGACGGCACAGACGGGGCTGGAAGAAAAGGCATCGCGCAAGAACTGATGGCCAGCAACAAGCTCGAGTTCAATCCGTATCACCGCTTCAGCAAGGCGGAATGGGCGCAATATCGCGACGGCGAGCCGATGACGCTGAGCGCGGCCGATATCGAGCGGCTGCGCGCGCTGACCGATCCGATCTCGCTGGCCGAGGCCGAGGAAATCTACCTGCCGGTGAGCCGCCTGATCTCGTTCTATGTCGAGGCGGCGCAGGCGGTGCATCGCGTCTCGACGCGGTTCCTCAATACCGACGACAGCAAGGTGCCCTTCATCATCGGCGTGGCGGGCTCGGTGGCGTCGGGCAAATCGACGACGTCGCGCATCTTGCGCGCGCTGCTGCAGCGCTGGCGCACGTCACCGAAGGTGGAGCTGGTGACGACGGATGGCTTCCTTCACCCGAACGCCGTTCTGGACCAGCGCGGGCTGGCAACGCGCAAGGGCTTTCCCGAGAGCTATGACCGCGCGGCGCTGATCAATTTTCTCAGCGACATCAAATCGGGCAAGCCTGCTGTGAAGGTGCCGGTCTATTCGCACCTCGTCTATGACGTGATCCCCGATGAGTTCATCACCATCGACCGGCCGGACATCCTGATCGTCGAGGGGCTCAACATTCTGCAGCCGGGCGAGCTCGGCAAATCGGGCCGGCCGCTGCTGTTTGCCTCTGATTTCATTGATTTTTCGGTCTATATCGACGCCGAGGAATCGGATCTGCGTGAGTGGTTCATGGTGCGCTTCCGGGCGCTGCGCGATTCCGCCTTCACCGATCCCAAGAGCTTCTTCCGGCGGCTGGCGGAACTGCCGACCGACGAGGCGGAGAGCTTCGCGATGGGCGCGTGGGACAATATCAACCTGCCCAATCTGCGCGACAACATTGCCCCGACGCGCAGCCGCGCGACGCTGATCCTCAAGAAGGGCAGCAATCACGCGGTGGAAGAAGTGGCGTTGCGCCGAATCTAGAGCGCTATTTTACGATCGCGCGCCATCTGGGCGAGATCGCGCATCGGCCGGGCGCCGATATGCGAGATGACTTCGGACGCGGCGAGGCAACCGGCGGCGAGGGCCGTGCGCAGATCGCGTTCACGCGCCAGCGCCAAGAGGAAGCCTGAGGCGAAGAGATCGCCGGCACCGGTCGCATCGACCACATCGGGGACCGGGAAGGCCGGCACGGTGACGATCTCGCCATCGCGAATGGCCATGGCGCCCTGGGCGCCCATGGTGACGGCGGCAAGCTCGCAATCCTTGGCCAGCTGCTGCACCGCATCATGCAGATTGTCGGTCTCGTAGAGCGCCTTGGCCTCTTCGATATTGGCGAAGACATAGTCGATGGTCTTGGACCGCATCAGATCGAGGAACTCGTCGCGGAAGCGGTTGACGCAGAACGGGTCGGACAGCGTGATGGCCGTCGGGCGCTCGTGCTTGTGGGCGAAGTTGGCCGCGACGACGAAGGCTTTCTTGGCCTCCGGCGGATCCCACAGATAGCCTTCCATATAGGTGACGGCCGCGGCGCCGATCTCGGCTTCCTTGATGTCGGCAACGGTCAGCTGCTGGCAGGCACCCAGATAGGTGTTCATGGTGCGCTCGCCGCCGGGCGAGACGAGGATCATCGAGCGGGCGGTGGCCGGGCCATCGGTGAGGCGACTGACGCCGTAATGGACGCCGAGGGCGTGGAAGTCGGCGGCGAAGATATCGCCCAGATCGTCCCTCGCCACCTTGCCGACGAAAGCGGCGCGGCCGCCGAAATTGGCGACGCCGGCGGCGGTGTTGGCGGAGGAGCCGCCCGAGATCATGCGCTTTTCGGCGGGCATGCGCTCATAGAGGTAGGCGGAGCGCTCGGCATCGACGAGATGCATGATGCCCTCATCCATGCCCTCGCGCGCGAGGAATGCCGGATCGATGGGTGCGATCACGTCGACAATCGCATTGCCGATGGTGAGCACGTCGAATTGTGTGTCAGCCATCGGCCGCCCGCTCTGTTCTATCCGGGCGCCGCAATATCGGGGTTTCGGGCCGCGCGCAACTTTTGCGGACGCCCTCGCAGCGGCCGGGTTGCGGGGCGCGGCGGCGCAACCCAGATTAGGCCGGTCTCGGGAGGACAGCACATGATCGACATCGACCTCGTTCTCGCCATTGCCCACCATGTGGCGGTGTTCAGCGTGTTTGGCCTGTTGATCGCGGAGGTGGTGCTGCTGCGGCCCGGGCTGACGGCGGACCGGATCAAGCAGCTCGGCACGATCGACGGCGCCTATGGCGCGATGTCGCTGCTGGTGATCATCGCCGGCGTGGCGCGGGTGATCTGGGGCGCGGCGGGCTGGGAGTATTACGTCACCAACTGGGCGTTCTGGGCCAAGATGGCGGCGTTCCTGCTGGTGGGCCTGCTGTCGCTGCCGCCGACATTGGCGGTGATGGGCTGGCGCCGGAAGCTCGCGGCAGAGCCGGGGTTTTCGCCCGATGCTGGCGAAGTGGCACGGCTACGCCGGTTCTTTGCGGGCGAGCTGGTGGCGTTTGCGTTCATCCCGGCCTTTGCCGCGGCGATGGCGCGGGGCTACGGCGCGTTGTGAGCTAGACCGGCGCGCCGTCCCAGTTCTTGGGCGGCGGGGTTTTCGGCTCGAAGCGGCACCATTCTGATATGGGGCAGCGATAGCATTCGGGCTTGCGCGCCTTGCAGATGTAGCGGCCGTGCAGGATCAGCCAGTGATGGGCGTGCAGCATGTAGTGCTGCGGCACGATCTTGAGCAGCCCGAGCTCGACCTCGAGCGGATTCTTGCCGGGGGCGAGGCCGGTGCGGTTGGAGACGCGGAAGAGATGCGTGTCGACCGCGATGGTGGGCTGGCCGAAGGCGATGTTGAGGACGACATTGGCGGTCTTGCGGCCGACGCCGGGGAGCGATTCCAGCGCTTCGCGATCGGCGGGCACCTCGCCATCGAAGCGCTCGATCAGGATCTGGCTGAGGGCGAAGACGTTCTTCGCCTTGCCGCGAAACAGGCCGATGGTCTTGATCAGGTCGGTGATCTTCTCGACCCCGAGTTTCACCATTTTCTGCGGTGTGTCGGCGAGCTTGAACAGAGCCGGGGTGGCCTTGTTGACGCCGGCATCGGTCGCCTGGGCGGAGAGCACCACGGCGACCAGCAAAGTGAAGGCGTTGCTCGCCACCAGCTCGCCCTTGGGCTCGGGATTGGCGGCGGCGAAGGTCGCGAAGATCGCCTCGATTTCGTCAGGCTTCAGTCGCTTAGTTGATCGACGGGCGGGCGCCTTCGCCATTCTCAAAACTCCGATTCGGGGGCTATAGTCAGGCTCATGTCGACCAAAACTCAAGCCAAGCCGCTTTTCGCCGCGACGCTGACGCCGCACCGGTCGCTGAGCCCGCGCGGCAAGCGGGTGGTGATCGGGCTGGTGGCGGCGCTGGCGCTGGTGCCGGGCGTGGTTTTCTACTTCGCCGGGGCGTGGCCGGTGGTCGGGTTCATGGGGCTCGACGTGCTGGCGATCTGGCTGGCGCTGACGATCTCGATGCGGGCGGGCAAGGCGTATGAGGTGCTGACGCTGTGGCCCGGCGCGCTGGAACTGCGCAAGGTGGATGCCAAGGGCGTCGAGGAAGTGCTGAGCTTCGTGCCGGCGGCTGTGCGCTTCGTCATCGACCGCGACTACAATGAGCGGGTCAATGCACTGTGGCTGAAGGACAATGGCCGCAAGGTGGGAGTGGGCGCGTTCCTCAGCGCCGACGACAAGCAGAGCCTGAGCAAGGTGTTTGGTACGGCGCTGCGCAAGGCGCGGGGGTGAGCGACGCTGTGGGTGTGGCCTGCCCCACCCACCGGCTTCGCCGGTCCCCCCTCCCCGGTGGGGAGGGATGGGCTCCACTCAAGGTGCCCGCAGTCAGGTCTCCCTCCTCGGCGCGTAGCGCTGGGGAGGGGGGACCACGCGTAGCGTGGTGGGTGGGGTAGGCAGCCCACTGCGTCATCCCCGCGCAGGCGGGGATCCAGGGAAGTCGGCATGGTGGTTGTGGTTTCTGGATTCCCGCCTGCGCGGGAATGACGTTGTGGGTGCAACGAGACGCGGTGTTCTCGACCGCCCCCACCACCGCTACGCGGTCCCCCTCCCCCGTTGCACGGGGGAGGATATTCGTGCCGACTGCGTGAAAACCGGGTCGTTTCTCCTGACGGCGGGGCCTATTTGAATGGGCATGACACAGCACCCGACTTTTACCCCTCAAGATGATTACGAGACCGTCCGCGCGGCGATCGCCTATCTGAGCGAGACCGGGGCGGAGGATGTGGATCTGGCGCGCTTTTCGCGTTCGCTCGGGATGAGCGAGCGGCAATTGACCGATCTCTTCCGGCGCTGGTGCGGGCTGACGCCGAAGAGTTTTGCGCAGGCGGTGGCGCTCAATCATGCCAAGCGCCTGCTGGCCGAAAAGGAAAGCGTGCTGGCGACAACTTATGCGGTGGGGCTGAGCTCGACCTCGCGGCTGCACGATCTGTTCGTGACCTATGAGGCGATGCCGCCGGGCGCGTTCCGGCAGCGCGGCGCGGGGCTCGACATGGTGTGGGGCGCGGCGCCCTCGCCGTTCGGCACGGCGGTGCTTGTCGTCACGGATTATGGGTTGGCCGGGATCGGCTTTGCCGATGGCGAGACAAGCATCGAGGCGGCCTTCGAGGATTTGCGCGACCGCTGGCCGAATGCGCGGTTTGTCCGCGACGATGCGAAGGTGGCGCCGGTGGCGGCACGGGTGTTCGAGCCCGGCCGCTGGGACCCGCAGCAGCCGGTGAAGCTGGTGCTGATCGGCACCGATTTCGAGGTGAAGGTGTGGGAGACGCTGCTGAAGATACCGGTGGGCCGCGCCACGACCTATCATGATGTGGCCGAGCATATCGGCAGGCCGAGCGCCTCACGCGCGGTGGGCGCGGCGGTGGGCAAGAACCCGATCAGCTTCGTGGTGCCGTGCCACCGGGTGGTCGGCTCGACCGGGGCGCTGACCGGCTATCACTGGGGCGTGCCGCGCAAGCGCGCGATCCTTGGCTGGGAAGCCGGAGTCATTGCCGCGTAGCTGGTGGGGCTCGGTGCCCCACCCCTATTACAGTTCCGCCTTTTCGAGCCTTCCCGACGTGCCGATGCGGTAGAGCACGGGTTCGCCGGTGGCGATTTCGCGCTTCAGGATTTCGTCGGGGCTGAGGTTCTCGATGGCCATGACCATGGAGCGTAATGAATTGCCGTGGGCGGCGACGAGGACGGTCTTGCCGGCCTGGACCAGCGGCAGGATGTGTTCTTCGTAATAGGGCAGCGTGCGGGCCGCGGTGTCCTTCAGCGATTCACCGCCGGGCGGCGGGATGTCGTAGGAGCGACGCCAGATGTGGACCTGCTCATCGCCCCATTGCTTGGCGGCATCGGCCTTGTTGAGACCGGCGAGATCGCCATAGTCGCGCTCGTTGAGCGCCTGGTTCCTGACGATCACGACATTGACGATGCCGAGCTCGGCAAGGATGAGGTCGAGCGTGTGCTGGGCGCGGCGCAGCGCCGAGGTGAAATAGGCGTCGGGCACGAGGCCGGCGGCCTTGAGCTTGGCGCCGGTGGCCGTGGCTTCGCCGATGCCTTTTTCGGTGAGATCGGGGTTCTTCCAGCCGGTGAAGAGGTTCTTGAGATTCCACTCGCTCTCGCCATGACGGACGAGGATCAGCGTTCCGGCCATTATCAGTTCCCCTTGAAGCCGAGCACGTCGGCCATATCGTAAAATCCCGGCGGCTGGTTGGCGGCCCAGAGCATGGCCTTGACCGCGCCCGCCGCGAACATGCCGCGATCGGCAGCGTGATGCGCAATGTCGATGCGCTCGTTCTCGCCGGCAAAGATGACGCTGTGATCGCCGACGACATTGCCGCCGCGGAGCGTGGCAAAGCCGATGGTGCCGGCTTCGCGCGGGCCGGTGTGGCCATCCCGGACGCGCACGGAATGCTGCGCCAGATCGATGCCGCGGCCCTCGGCGGCCGCTTCGCCCAGCATCAACGCCGTGCCCGAGGGGGCATCGACCTTCTTGCTGTGGTGCATTTCGAGGATCTCGATGTCGTAATCCGGCAGCGCCTGCGCCGCCTGGCGCACGAGGCCGAGCAGCACATTGAGGCCGAGCGAGAAATTGCCCGCCTTGACGATGCGCGCACCGGCCGAGCCGGCCTTCTGGATGGCCCAGTCTTCCTCGCGCGAGCAGCCGGTGGTGCCGATGATGTGGATGAGGCCGCGCGGCGCCGCGAGTTCGGAGAGCAGCACGCTGACCGCCGGGGCGGTGAAATCGATGAGGCCGTCGGCGCCCGCCAGCGCGGCTTCGGCATTGTCGCCGATGGTGACGCCGAGCGTGTCGATGCCGGCCCAGTCGCCGGCGTCGCGGCCAATGGCCGATGAGCCGGGACGGTCGAAGGCGGCGTGGACGACGAGGCCGGGGGTGGCGGCGACGGCGCGGATGTTGGCGGCGCCCATGCGCCCACCGGCGCCGGCGATGGCAATGCGAAGATCGGTCATGGCAGTTCCTTACGCGTCACAGCCGCACTATTCCACCGGCGGGTGCCTCAGGCAAAGGCGTGGCCGTGCATTTCGGCAACGATGCGGCGGGCGGCTTCGGCGGGATCGGCTGACGCCGTGATCGGGCGGCCGACAACGAGATGGCTAGCACCGGCGGCGAGCGCCTCGGCCGGGCCGAGGATGCGCTTCTGGTCGCCGGCGGCGGCACCGGCGGGGCGGATGCCGGGGGTGACGATGGCCATGCCGGGCCCGACGATCGAGCGGACCATTTCGGCCTCGAGCGGCGAGCAGACGAGACCGCCAATGCCGGCGGCGCGGGCCTGGCCGGCGCGCAGCGAGACGAGGCCGGCGGTGTCGCGGGCGAAGCCGGCCTCCGCGACGTCATTGTCGTCCATCGAGGTGAGCACGGAGACGCCGAGGATGGTGAGACCGGTGCCGGCGGCGCCTTTGACGGCGGCGCGCATGCATTGGGGGTAGGCGTGGACGGTGAGCATCGTGGCGCCCGTCCCGGCGATGGCGGCGACGCCGCGTTCGACGGTGTTGTCGATATCGAGGAGCTTGAGGTCGAAGAACACGCGCTTGCCGGCGCGGAGCAGATCCTTGCCGAGGGCGAAGCCGTCACCGCCGTAAAACAGCTGGTAGCCGATCTTGAAGAAGTCGGCGGTGCCATCGAGGGCGGACACGAGCGACTCGGCCTCCCTGCGGCTATCCACATCGAGGGCGACGATCAGTGTACCGGTCATGGGCGATCTCCGATTTTGCCGCTTCTGCCTGAGTTGGCGGCGGGTGGCAAGGCGGGAAGCCCGATCCGGGGGCCGGTGCAAGGTGCACCCCTCTCCCACCCGGTTGCATTCTTGTGCTCTGTCCGATCCAGCCCAAGAAGGCTGGCTCGTCCAACCGCTTGGGCGGTCCCCCCTCACCCGCAGGCGGGAGAGGGTATCCGTGCCGACTGACAGAATTGCCGGTATTATGGCGGCATAGCACCTGCGAGCCCCTTCCGGCGCGGCTATTATGGTGGCATAGGATTGCTATGCAGATGCAGGCTTTGTCGGCGATTGTCGCCTGGGTCCGGCTGGACCAGGCGATTCAGAATTTCAACCAGACGCTTCGCAAGGAGTTCGGGGTGACCGGGCTGCAGCTGGCGGTGCTGCGGCTCTTGGCCGAGCGCCCTGCCCTGCCGCTGGCGGCGCTGCGCAAATCGCTGGTGATGCATCCGGCGACGCTGGGCCAGGCGATCGACGAATTGCGGGTGATGGGGCTGGTGAGCGTCAGCCGCGACGAGCGGGACAAGCGGGCGCGCAATGTGGCACTGACCGACAAGGGACGCGAGCTGGTGGCGCGGGCGCCGATGGCCGGGCCGAACCGGCTGCGCGAGATCGAGACCGATCCGGCGCGGCTCGATGCGCTGAAAGCGGCGCTGGAAGATGCGGTGGAGCTGTTCGGGCTCGACGGCCACCTGCCGGGGGGAGGACATGGACGATGAGTGCGCTCGAACATCTGCCCAATATCGGCAAGGTGCTGGCGGGACGGCTGCGCGAGGCGGGCGTCGAGACGGCGGAACAGCTGACGGAGATCGGCGACGCCGAGGCGTTCAGGCGTATCCGCCATGTGCTGCCCGATGATGCGTGCGTGTCGACGCGTTATGCGCTGGCCGGGGCGGTACGCGGGGTGCGGTGGCACAGGCTGACCGTGACGCAGCGCGAGAAGCTGGCGCGCGAGGCGAAGTGAAAGTCCTGATGCTGGATGTCGATGGCGTGCTCATCAGCGGGCGGCCGCAGGACGGCAAGCCGCTGTTCACCGACCTCGAGACCGATCTGGGCCTGCCCTTGCCACTGCTGAAGGCGGCATTCTTCGAGCGCCACTGGACGGCGATCGTGACGGGCCGCGAGCCGATGCTGCCGCGCCTGACGGACGTGCTGGCCGACATCGCGCCGCAGATCGAGGCGCAGACCCTCATCGACTATTGGTTCAGCAACGATTCACGCCTGACCCCCGGCATGCTCGACGACATCGGTGAACTGCGGGCGGCGGGGCTGCGCGTGATGCTGGCGACCAATCAGGAGCATCTGCGGGCGCACTGGCTGATGGAGACGCTCGGCCTTGGCGCCCATCTCGATGGCATCGTCTATTCGGCGGCGCTGGGCGCGCGAAAGCCAGAGCCCGCGTTCTTCGAGCGCGCTGCAGTCCAAGTAGGGGAAGCGGCCGAACAGCTGGTGCTGGTGGACGACACGCTGCCCAATGTCGAGGGTGCGCGGCTTGCGGGCTGGCAGGCGAAACACTGGATGGCGGGCATGTCCCTGCTGGACACTCTCGCGCCGTTCCGCTGAGCGGCAAGCGAGACAGGCTTCAGGGCGCGGGGCGCTCGAACAGGGTGACGGGGGTGTCGCGGTAGGTGGTGCTCCCGAATTCGGTGAAGCCGAGGCGCTGGGCGACCTTGATCGAGGCGGTGTTGGCCGGGTCGATCATGCAGACGGCGCGGGGGGCGATCCGCCGGGAATCGTACCAGGCGGTGATGGCGGCCATGGTTTCAGTGGCAAGACCCAGCCCGTGGTAGGCGAGGTCGATCTTCCACATGCCCTCGGGCACGCCATCGAAGCGCGGTGAGACGCCGCGCTTGAAATCGAGATAACCGGCCTCGGCCACCAGAACGTTGTTCTCGTCGAAGCCGAGGAAGGGACCGTAACCGAAGGCGGTCCAGTGGCCGTAATGGCGAAGCAGGCGCGTCCAGGCGTCGGACTGATGCATGGGGGCGAGGCCGCGGAGGAAGGGGCCGGGGTCTTTCGACCAGAACTCGGCATAGGCCTCGAAATATTCCGGCGCGTGCGGCACCAGCTTCAGGCGCGGTGTCTCAAGCATCAGATGCCGCCGCGCGAGAAATGGGTGAGCTCCTTCACCATCTGGCCGACCTTCCACTGGATGCCGGATTCGGTGGGATTGCCATCGGCGTCGATGGCGTCCTCGAAGGGGCCGAGACCGAGCAGCGTCGGCACCACCAGCGCGCCGACCTTGCTCAGCGTATCGCGCAGGTGGGAGAGGCCGAAGATGGTGCCGTATTTGCCGTTGCTGACGCCGCCGATGCCGAAGATGGCATGCCGGAACGGGCTCGGCTTCTGCCGCGAGATCCACGAAATGGTGTTGGCGACCAACGGGGTAACGCCGCCATTATATTCGGGCGAGATAATGAGGACGATGTCGTGCGAGCGGAACAGTTCGGCGAGACGCACCGCAGCCTCGGGCGTGTGCCCGGCCTCAAGATCCTGATTGAAGACCGGCATGTCGAAATCGGCCAGATCGAGATCGGTGACATCAACGCCGGCCTCGCGCAGCTTCTTCGACATGTGCTGGCGCAGCACTTCGTTGATCGAGCCGGCGCGAAGCGAGCCACAGAGGGTGATGGCGGTGCGGGATGTCGGGTCAGCCATTTGTGTCTTTCCGTGCGGGCCAGAGCGGGACGATGTCGCTGAAGCCAGAAGTGACGAGATCGATCGAGGATGTGTCCTCGCCGGCGATGGCGTAGCCTTCGAGCAGAGAGGCTGCACCGTTCCTGAAGAAGAGTAACAGCTCGAGACCCTCTTTCATTCCGTCGAAACGGCAGGTGAGGTTATCGAGAGGCGAATCGCATTCTAGTCGTGGCAGGTGGAGCGCCACCGCCAGATCGGTATAGAAGCCATTGCCGGTGTTGAGGCGCGCCACGGGCCGGGCGTGCCTCAGATGCTCGCCCAGCGCGGGAAATTCGTGCGCGTAATATGCCGTGAATTGCGCGAGCGCCGCCGTTTCGAGTCTGGTGAACTCCATGGCGGCGCCGGATCAGCTTTCGAACAGCTTGCCGAGCTTGGCGAAGAAACCGTCGGAGGTGGGTGACGTGTCTTTCGTCGTGGCGCGGTGGAATTCTTCGAGCAGTTCGCGCTGGCGCTTGTTGAGGTTCTGCGGGGTCTCGACGTCGAGCTGGACGTAGAGATCGCCCTGATCCTTGGAGCGCAGCACGGGCATGCCCTTCGATTTGAGGCGAACGCGCTGGCCGGGCTGGGTGCCGGGCGAGACTTTCACCTTGGCGCGGGCGCCATCTAGGGTGGGCACTTCGAATTCGCCGCCGAGCGCCGCCGTGGTCATGGCGATGGGGACGCGCGCATAGAGATCGGCGCCGTCACGATGGAAGAGGTCGTGCGGCTTGACCGAAATGAAGATGTAGAGATCGCCGGGCGGGCCGCCGCGCAGGCCCGCTTCACCTTCATTGGCGAGACGGATGCGGGTGCCATCCTCGATGCCGCGCGGGATATCGACGCTGAGCTTGCGGTTTTCCTGCTTGCGGCCCTGGCCACCGCAATCGGTGCAGGGCTGATCGAGCATCTGGCCGCGGCCCTGGCAGACCGGGCAGGTGCGCTCGATGGTGAAGAAGCCCTGCGCCGCGCGAACCTTGCCGTGCCCGCTGCAATGCTTGCAGGTGGACATGCCGGTACCGGGCTTGGCGCCGCCGCCATCGCAGGTCTTGCAGGTGACGAGGGTGGGCACGTCGATCTCGACGGTGTGGCCGGAATAGGCTTCCTCGAGTGCGATTTCGAGATTGTAGCGCAGATCGGAACCGCGCAGGCGCGACTGCTGGCCGCCGCCGCGACGGCCGCCGCCATTGCCGCCCATGAAGTCGCCGAAGATGTCCTCGAAGATATCGGACATGGAGGAGGAGAATTCGGGGCCGAAGCCGGGTCCGCCCTGCGGGCCACGGCTGCCATTCTCGAAGGCGGCGTGACCGAAGCGGTCATAGGCGGCGCGCTTCTGGGGATCCTTCAGCGTGTCGTAGGCTTCGTTGATTTCCTTGAACTTATGCTCGGCGTCGGCATTGCCCGGATTGCGATCCGGGTGGAACTGCATGGCCAGCTTGCGGTAGGCGCCCTTGAGGGCCGCCTCATCGGAGCCCTTGGGCACACCCAGCACATCGTAAAAGTCGCGCTTGGTAGCCATCAGACCCCACGCCCTGTTCGACCGGCCGTAAGAACGTCCGCTCGACCAACCGCTTTGGGGACCCTGGTCCCGACTGGAAGATTCTCGATCATGCCCGCTATCCGGCGCCTGCGCGGGTTGTCGCGCTTCGCCATCGTTTTTTGATGCCCTGTCCGATCGGCCCGAAGCCGGTGCGCTCGGCCAAGCGCATTATCAATCTGCACTAGGTATTCGCGTTTGGGCGAGGGCGGAAGGCCCCCGAAAGCGGAAAGCGCCGCGGTGTTGCTCCGCAGCGCTTCCCTTGAATTGGCCAGAGGCCCGGTCAATCAGGCGGACTTCTGGTTGTCGTCCTTGACCTCTTCGAAGTCGGCATCGACCACGTCGTCCTCAGCCTTGTCGCCGCCGGCCGCCTTGGCCTCGGCTTCGGCCTGCGAGGCCTTGTACATGGCTTCGCCCAGCTTCATCGAGGCTTCGGCCAAGGCGTTGGTCTTTTCCTTGATGGCTTCGGCATCGTCGCCTTCGAGCACGCCCTTGAGATCGGCCAGCGCCGTCTCGATGGCGGTCTTTTCGTCCACGCCGACCTTGTCGCCATAGTCCTTGAGCGACTTTTCGGTCGAATGGATCAGCGACTCGGCCTGGTTCTTGGCTTCCACCGCCTCGCGCTGCTTCTTGTCGGCTTCGGCATTGGCCTCGGCTTCCTTGACCATGCGGTCGATGTCGGCATCGCTCAGGCCACCCGAGGCCTGGATGCGGATCTGCTGTTCCTTGCCGGTGCCCTTGTCCTTGGCCGAGACGTTGACGATGCCGTTGGCGTCGATGTCGAAACCGACTTCGATCTGCGGCACGCCACGCGGCGCCGGGGGAATGCCGGCCAGGTCGAAATTACCCAGCAGCTTGTTGTGGACGGCCATTTCGCGCTCGCCCTGGAACACGCGGATGGTCACCGCGCTCTGATTGTCCTCGGCGGTCGAGAAGGTCTGGCTCTTCTTGGTCGGGATGGTGGTGTTGCGGTCGATCAGGCGGGTGAACACGCCACCCAGCGTCTCGATGCCGAGCGACAGCGGGGTCACGTCGAGCAGCAGCACGTCCTTGACGTCGCCCTGCAGCACGCCGGCCTGAATGGCGGCGCCGAGCGCCACGACTTCATCCGGGTTGACGCCCTTGTGCGGCTCCTTGCCGAAGAAGGCCTTCACCGTCTCGACGACCTTGGGCATGCGGGTCATGCCGCCGACCAGCACGACTTCGTCGATCTGGGCGAGGGTGACGCCGGCGTCCTTGATGGCCTGCTTCAGCGGCTCGACGGTGCGCTGGATCAGATCGTCGACCAGCTGCTCGAACTTGGCGCGCGTCAGCTTCAGCGTCAGATGCTTCGGACCCGAGGCATCGGCGGTGATGAAGGGCAGGTTGATTTCGGTCTGGGTGGCCGAGCTCAGCTCGACCTTGGCCTTTTCCGCCGCTTCCTTCAGGCGCTGCAGGGCGAGCTTGTCCTTGCGCAGGTCAATGCCCTGGTCCTTCTTGAACTCGTCGGCCAGGTAGTCGACCAGACGCATGTCGAAGTCTTCGCCGCCGAGGAAGGTGTCGCCATTGGTGGACTTCACCTCGAACACGCCGTCGCCGATTTCGAGCACGGAAATATCGAAGGTACCGCCGCCGAGGTCATAGACCGCGATGGTGCCGGTGTTCTTCTTGTCGAGGCCATAGGCGAGCGCGGCCGCGGTCGGCTCGTTGATGATGCGCAGCACTTCGAGGCCGGCGATCTTGCCGGCGTCCTTGGTGGCCTGACGCTGGCTGTCGTTGAAATAGGCCGGGACGGTGATGACCGCCTGGGTGATCTTCTCGCCGAGATAGGCTTCGGCGGTTTCCTTCATCTTGGTGAGGATCATCGCCGAGACTTCGGACGGCGAGGACTTCTTGCCCTCGACCTCGACCCAGGCGTCGCCATTGTCGCCCTTGACGATGTGGAAGGGGACGAGGCCCTTGTCCTTTTCGACCATCGGGTCGTCGAAGCGGCGGCCGATCAGGCGCTTGACCGCGAACAGCGTGCCTTCGGGGTTGGTGACCGCCTGGCGCTTGGCCGGCTGGCCGACGAGCCGCTCGCCGTCCTTGGTGAAACCAACCATCGAGGGCGTGGTGCGCGCGCCTTCGGAATTTTCGATCACTTTGGGAGTGGCGCCATCCATCACTGCGACGCAGCTATTGGTGGTGCCCAGGTCAATACCGATTACTTTAGCCATACTCTGCCTCTTTCCTAAGCGAACCCGGAACCGAACTCCTCAGACTTCGGCAGTTCGGACGTCCCCCGAAGGGAACCGGGCTCCTCGCTGAATTTGGAAACTGACCCATGATCGGGCCTTGGCCGGTATATAGGGGCGGTATTTTGGCCCTGCAAGCGCCGCCCTAGAGCTATTTTCCGGGCGTTTAGGCACTGTCGTCGTTCAGCCACATTAGGTCGGCCATGGTGACCAACGGATGCTCCGCTCTGGCTCTGTCCAGGCGATCCTACCGCGCTGTGTCCAAACGAGTCCAAGAGGTCTCGCTGGCCAACCGGTAGCTTCCTACCCTGGCTCAGGCCAAACGAGTCCAAGAGGTCTCGCTTGGCCAACCGCTGTGTCCTTCCTTGGCGCGTTGGCGCCGATATGCTTTAACCCCCCTGCAACAGGAACTTTTCCATGAACAGGCTTATCGCCTTTGCCGTTGCGTCGGCCTTGCTGACCACCGGCGCTTTCGCCCAGACCGTTTCCGACGACGTTACCAAGCAGCTGTGGTGCGGCACCGCGCTGAGCGTGGCGTTCGGCAGCCCGCCCGAGGGCGTGACCGAGGAACAGCTGGCACAGGCGCAGAGCTTCATCGACGGCGGCGCCGTGCTGACGGACAATGCGACGCAGGCCCATCTCGATGCCGGCTTCACCCAGGAAGCGGTGGACAAGGTGAAGGCCGATCTGCTGGCCGAAGTGACCCCCGTGGTGACCGGCAATGGCGAGGGCGCCCGCTACAGCTTCGAAGATTGCATTGCCCTGCTGCCGCCCCCGGGCGACGCGGCTCCCTCTGCTCAGTAGGCCCCACGGATGTCGATGCGACTGACCGCCGACGACGCGCTGATCGTCGTCGATATCCAGTATGACTTCCTCCCCGGCGGCAATCTTGCCGTCGCCGGGGGCGACGAAATCATCGAGCCCGTCAACGCGCTCGCCCGGCGCTTCCGCAATGTGGTGATGACGCAGGACTGGCACCCCAAGGGGCACATTTCCTTCGCTTCGAGCCATGAAGGGCTCGAGCCGTTCCAGGTGGTGGAGCTGCCCTATGGGCCGCAGGTGCTGTGGCCCGACCATTGCGTGATCGGCACCAAGGGCGCGCAGTTTTCGACCTCGCTCGATATCCCCCATGTGCAGGCGGTGATCCGCAAGGGCTATCGCGAGACCATCGATTCCTATTCCGGCTTCCGGGAAAACGACCATTCGACGCTCACCGGCATGGCCGGCTATCTCACCGAGCGCGGGCTGAAGCGGCTGTTCATCTGCGGCCTTGCCACCGATTTCTGCGTGGCCTGGACGGCGGAAGACGGCATGGCCGCCGGCTTCGAGTGCCATGTGATCGAGGACGCGACGCGCGCCATCGACAATAATGGCTCGCTCGAGACGGCCTGGAGCCGGCTCAAGAAAGCCGGCGTCGGCCGCCGGCAGATCGCCGAATTTCTGTAGGCTACTCGACCCAGCCCAGGGTGATCATGTCGTATTGGCAGAAGTCGAAGTCTCCGTCCTGGCTCTGGCCATTGGCGTAGGTCATCAAAACCTTCGTGACGCATTTGTCGTCCGCAAGGGTGATGGTGAAGGTGCGCGTGCCATTGGCGGGCACCCGCTTAAAATCATGGACTTTACCGCCGCTAACCGAGATTCCGCTGACGGCGTCGGTGTAACCATTCTTGACAGTGAGCTGGAAATCCGCCGCCAGCGCTACGGTAGGCACAAAGGCAAGAAGAGCTGAAATAGCGATCGGCCTGAACATGATGTTCCCTCGCAATGCCGCATGAGCATATTGCCGAGGACTGGGCCGAATACTTGGGGAATAGTTATCGGTGGCGTGCCCGAACGAGCCCAAGAAGGCTCGCTCGGCCAGCGCTAGTGCTGGTCCCCTCCCCCGCAGGCGGGAGAGGATGTCCGGGTTGACTGCCGGCGAGGCGGCCGCGTCAGGCGTTCTTGTCGATATGGCCTTCGGCGGGCGGCGGGGTGGCGGTGCCGCCCTTGGCGACGCCGACCATGGCCGGACGGAGAACGCGGTCGCCGATGGAATAGCCGGCCTGGACGACCTGGACCACGGTGCCTTCCGGGCGGGTCGGGTCGGGGACCTCGAACATCGCCTGGTGCTTGTGGGGGTCGAATTTCTGGCCTTCGGCCTCGATGGGCTTCACGCCATGGACGGCCAGCAGGCGCTGCATTTCGCGCTCGGTGAGCTCGATGCCCTCGATCAGCGATTTGGTGGTGCCATCGGCGGTTTCCCGCGCTTCGGCGGGCAGCACCATCATGGCGCGGCTCAGCGAATCGGTGGCGGTCAGCATGTCGCGGGCGAATTTGGTGATCGCATAGGAGCGGGTGTCGGAGATCTCGCGGTCCATGCGCTTGCGGAGATTGTCCATCTCCGCGGCAAGGCGCAGCAGCCGGTCGCGCAAATCCGCATTCTCGGCCGTCAGCGCTTCGACGGGATCGGTCTCAGCGGCGGGGTTTTCCATCTCCGGACGCGGCTCGAAACCGTCCTGCGCCATCGTGTCGTCGCTCATCATCATCTCAAAATAGTTGGGAGTGCCGGAGTTTCCGGCCCGATTGCCCCGGATATCGGCCAAAGGGGGCGAAAGTTCAACCCTTGGCGGGATTGCCGGCCGGAATGCCTAGGGATCACAGGCCGGCAGGTCGATCACATGGGCCATGCATTGGTCCGTTCCCCGCTGAATCTGAATCTTTAGAGCCCGGAAGCTGTGGTCGGTGCAGAGGGCGAAAACATTCTTGTCTTCATTGACCTGCCAGACGTCGGCGTTATCGAGCAGGCCATATTTCTCGTCTTCCGGGGCCACCTCGCCCTGATAGTAGCCCTCATCAAGCTCGAGGGTAGCCAACGACAGTCTGTCCACCCGGGGACAAATTTGAGCGCTGACATCCAGACGCTGCCAGCCTGCCGCGGAATAAGCCCCCGACAATGATGCTTCGCGGATTACCCGATGGAACAGCACATCGAGCGGGTGGCGGGGCCGGAAGGTCTCGTAAGCGAACCAGCCGCCTAGCATGACCGGAAATGCGATGAGCGCGAGGACCACGACCGGACTGGGGCCGCGGCGTTCGCTCATTTCTTGCGCGCCATGATCGCGGAAATGGCCTGTGCCGTGTAGTCAACCACCGGGACGATGCGGGCGTAGTTGAGCCGGGTGGGGCCGATGACGCCGAGGACGCCGATGATCTTTTCGTTGGCGTCCTTGTAGGGGCTGAGGATCACCGAGGAGCCGGAGAGCGAGAAGAGCTTGTTCTCGGAGCCGATGAAGATGCGGACGCCTTCGGCTTTTTCGGCATCGCCGAGCAGTTCGATCAGCCCGTCCTGCCGCTCCAGCTCGTCGAAGAGTTTTCGCATGCGGCTGAGTTCTTCGGACTCCATCGCGTCGTTGAGGAGGTTGGAGCGGCCGCGGACGATGACGGTGGGCGCCTGCTGGCTGCCGCTGTCGGAGAGGGTGGCGAGGCCGGTGTCGACCAGTTTCTGCGTCAATTCGTCGAGTTCGGCGACGCGCTCGGCGCGCTGGGTGCGGACGGCGGCGCGGACTTCGGCGATGGTTTTGCCGGCGGCGAGATTGCCCAGATAGTTGGAGGCCTGGGTGAGCGCCGAGGTGGTGAGGCCGGCGGGCAGCGGCAGGACGCGGTTTTCGACCGTGCCGTCCTGGCCGACGAGGATGGCCATGCCCTGATTGGCGTCGAGACGGACGAATTCGATGTGGCGGAGCACCATGTCGGCCTTGGCGGCGATGACGACGCCGGCGCCGTGGCTGAGGCCTGAGAGCAGCGAGGAGGCCTCGGTGAGCAGATCCTCGAGCTTGCCGGACTGGCCCTCGATCTGGCGGGCGATCTGGCTGCGCTCGCGCTCATCGACGGCGCCGACCTCCAGCATGGCATCGACGAAGAAGCGGAGCCCCTGCTGGGTGGGCTGGCGGCCGGCGGAGGTGTGCGGGGCCGCTATAAGGCCCAGATCCTCGAGATCGGCCATGACATTGCGGACAGAGGCCGGGCTGAGGCCGACCGACAGCATGCGGCTCAGATCGCGCGAGCCGACGGGGGTGCCGGTTTCAAGATAGCGCTCGACGATCTTGCGAAAGATGTCCTGGCTGCGGGTGTTGAGCACCTGCAGGAAATCGTCGCTGACCTTCGGCATTTGGGTTGGCTGACCTTTTCGATCAAATTGCGCCTGTAACCATCTAGGCAAAAACGCCGGTCGATGAAAGCCAAGGCCGGGTTGTGGCCGGGCTTTGGCAGGGTTAAGAGGCGGTTAACGTCCCTAGAACCCGAGAGATTCCATGCGCCCTTCCGGCCGCGAACCCAACCAGATGCGAGCCGTGACGATCGAGCGCAATGTGGCGCAGAAGGCCGAAGGCAGCTGCCTGATCACCTTCGGCAACACCAAGGTGTTCGTGACGGCCTCGGTTGAAACGACCCTCCCCTCGTGGCGTCGCGGTTCGGGCCTTGGCTGGGTGACGGCCGAATATGGCATGCTGCCGCGCTCCACCCATACCCGCAGCCGGCGCGAAGCCGCCGCGGGCAAGCAGAGCGGCCGGACGCAGGAAATCCAGCGGCTGATCGGTCGCGCGCTCCGCGCGGTGGTCGACATGCAGGCGCTGGGCGAGAATCAGATCACGCTCGATTGCGACGTGCTGGAGGCCGATGGCGGCACCCGCACCGCCTCGATCACCGGCGCCTATGTGGCGCTTTACGATGCGATCCAGTGGCTGAAGGCCCGCAACCTCACCAAGGGCGAGCCGCTGCGCGACTCGGTGGCGGCGGTGAGCTGCGGCATCTATCGCGGCACGCCGGTGCTCGATCTCGACTATCTCGAAGATGTCGAGGCGCATACGGACGCCAATTTCGTGCTGACCGGCACGGGCAAGTTTGTCGAGATCCAGGGTACGGCCGAACAGGAGCCGTTCTCGGAGGAAGAACTCGGCGCACTGATGTCGCTGGCCAAGTCGGGCATTACCGACCTCACGGCGCTACAGAAGGTTGCCATCGGTGGCTAGCATTCCCCGGCTCAAGCGCGGCGAGAAGCTGCTGATCGCGACGCACAATGCCGGCAAGCTCGCCGAATTCCGCGAGCTGTTCACGCCGCTTGGGCTGGTGCTGATCTCGGCGGCCGATCTGCATCTGCCGGAGCCTGAGGAAACGGGCACGACTTTCATCGAGAACGCCCGCATCAAGGCGCATGCCGCGGCGAGCGCTGCCGGAATGGTCGCGCTGGCCGACGATAGCGGCCTTACGGTCGATGCGCTCGGTGGCGAGCCGGGCGTCTATACGGCCAATTGGGCCGAGACGCCGCATGGCCGCGACTACCAGATGGCGATGAAGCGGGTTGAAGACCGGCTGCAGGCGGTGGGCGCGGATTCGCCGGGCAAGCGCAAGGGCGCGTTCAACGCAACGCTCTGCCTCGCGCATCCCGATGGACGCGACGACATCTATGAAGGCAAGGCGACTGGAACGATGGTCTGGCCGCCGCGCGGCGACAAGGGTTTCGGCTTCGATCCGTCCTTCATGCCCGATGGGTTCGACATCACGTTCGGCGAAATGCCGTCGAGCGCCAAGCATTCATGGGCCCCGGGCCAGGTGGGTTTGAGCCACCGGGCGCGGGCCTTTGCATTATTCGTGGAGCGCGCGATTGAGCAGTCCTGACAACCGCGGGAATGGGCTCTTCGGGGTCTATATCCACTGGCCCTTCTGCGCCGCCAAATGCCCGTATTGCGACTTCAATTCGCATGTGCATCGCGGCGCTTTCGACGAGGCCGCCTATGTCGAGGCCTATAAGCAGGAAATCGGCTATTTCGCGCGGCAGACGCGCGGCCGCACGGTGCAGTCGGTGTTCTTTGGCGGCGGCACGCCCTCGCTGATGGACCCGCGCTCGGTGGGCGCCATCCTTGAGACCATCGGTAGCTATTGGAACATTGCTCCAAAGGCGGAGATCACGCTCGAGGCCAATCCGACATCGGTGGAAGCCGACCGCTTCCGCGGTTATCGCGCCGCTGGCGTGAACCGCGTGTCGCTGGGCGTGCAATCGCTGCGCGAAGGCCCGCTGGCCGAACTCGGCCGGCGCCATACGGTCGATGAAGCGATCCGCGCGGTGCGCCTTGCGCAATCGATCTTCCCGCGTTCGAGCTTCGACATCATCTATGCGCGGCCCAAGCAATCGCTGAGCGACTGGGAGGACGAGCTGAAGGAAGCGATCTGGCTGAGCCAGGGGCATTTGTCGCTCTACCAGCTGACCATCGAGATGGGCACGCGTTATTTCGATTTGTGGAATGCCGGCAAGCTGAAGATGCCCGACGAGGATCTGAGCGCCGATTTCTACGAGCTGACGCAAGAGCTTACGAAGGATGCCGGGCTGCCGGCCTATGAGATTTCGAACCACGCCAGGCCGGGGCAGGAATCGATCCACAACCTCATCTACTGGCGCTATGGCGAATATGCCGGCATCGGGCCAGGGGCGCATGGACGCCTGCTGCTCGACGGCAAGCGCCACGCGACCGCGATGGAGAAGATGCCGTTCGACTGGCAGAAGCGCGTTCTAACGCGCGGCCACGGCATGGCGACCGACGATATCCTCAGCTGGGAAGAAGAGGGCGACGAACTGCTGGTGATGGGCCTGCGCCTGCGCGAAGGCATCGACCCCAACCGCTTCGCCACGCTCAGCGGCCGCCGCATTGCACAGACGCAGATCGATGAGCTGAAGCGCATCGGCTTCGTCGAGACGCTGCCCAATGGCTTCATCCGCGTGACGGACAAGGGCTGGCCGGTGCTCGATGCCGTGGTGGCGGATCTCGCGGCTTAGCAAGATGGTTGAGGGTGAGCCGGAATTGCCGCCCTGGATGACGTCTGGCTTATGCGGCAGCCAACAATTGTCGAACAGCTGATCTTCGAACTCGACCACGTCGCGGCGCGAGAGCTGAAGCTGGAGACCAAGCACAGCTACGGACGCTTCTGGACACGATCAGAGCCGCTCCCCGAACGCGAAGAGTGACCTCTTCCGCCACGCCTGACGCAATATGCACTTTCTGCATAATGCTCCCTGAGGCCTACTTGTTTGCGGTTTTCGCGAGGAAGTCCGGGAAGAAGCGACGGCTTAGGCAGAAACGCTAGAGCTTGGCGCCGTCGGCGATCTGGGCGCCGCCGATGACGATCTTCTTGATGACGAGGGCGTATTCGCTGCGGCCGTCCTGCAGGAAGCGGAAGATGCCGTCGCGGCCGTTGAAGCCGCCGGGAGCGGTGAGCTGGGTGCGGTCGTAACGGGGCGTGCCCATCGAGAGGGCCGAGACATTGGCGAGGATGACGCCGGTATAGGCGAGCGTGACGAAGGGGTGGGGCGCGGCGCCTCCGAATTTCTGCTGATAGAGCGGCAGGATGGCCTGGTAGCCCTGATCGTCGACCGCGGGATAGAGCGCGCCTGACAGCCAGGGCGTGTTCATGATGGCCTGGTCGCCGTTCCAATCGGCGGAGCCGATGATCTGGATAGCGCCGCCGGCGATCTTGGCTTCCTCGAACAGCACGCCGAAGCTCGGCGCCGTGGCACGATCGGGCAGGAACAGCGTATCGATCTGGCCGGCTTGCAGCGTCGGGGCGACCTGGCTGACGACGGTGCGGGCTTCGGCTTCGGACGAGAAGGTGTAGACGCCGACGACGCGCAGGCCGAGCTCGGACGCGGCCTGGGTGAAGGCGCTCTGCTGGATGCGGCCGAAATCGGAATTGGGGAAGATGCCGGCGAAGGCGCGCTTGCCGATGGACTGGGCGTAGCGCAGCGAGCGGCGGGCCTCGCTTTCGGGCAGCACGTTGAGCAGATAGACGCCGGGCTGCGCGGCGCCGGAATTATTGGAAAAGCCGATGAGCGGAATGCCGGCCGAGCGGGCGACGCCGCCGGCCGCGTTGACCTGATCGGCGCGCAGCGGCCCGAGGATGAGCGAAGCGCCTTCGCCCACCGCCTGCTGGGCGACGCTGGCAGCGGTACCGGCGGAGGAGCCGCTATCCTTCAGCACGAGCGTGATGTTGTCGGCGATGGTGTCGCTCTGGGCGATGAAATCCATCGCCAGTTGCGCGCCATTGGCCATCGACACGCCGATGCTCGCGGCATCGCCGGTGAGCGGCAGGAGCAGCGCGACGCGGACCGGGCCGGTGCCGAAAGTCTGGCCCTGGGCGAGCGGCAGGTTCTGATTGTTGTCGGGCGGCGGGCTCGGGCCGAAGCCACCGAAATCGAAGGAGCGGCCGGAGCAGGCCGAGAGCGCCAGCAGCGACAGGCCTCCCAGCAATGATCTGCGGCTGATCTCAATACCCGACACGCCAAACCCCTCGCATGCGCCCGGCGCGTTGCCGGCTTCCCGTCCTATACAAAACGGAGGGGCGTCCTTAAAGCTGGCATTAAGGACTTGTTAGGGCGGCAAATGCGCGAGCGACGCTACTTCATCGCAGGCACGGGGTTTGAAGCGCCCGAATTGGCGCCGGGGCTCCATGTGGTGGCGACGCCGATCGGCAATCTGCGCGACATGACGATCCGCGGGCTCGAAACGCTGGCGGCGGCCGACGTGATCTATTGCGAGGACACGCGCACCTCGGGGAAGCTCAGCGAGCATTTCGGCTTCGCCACGCCGCGCAAGGCGCTGCACGAGCACAATGAGCGGGCGCTGATCGAGACGATCATCGAGGATCTGCGCCGTGGCGGCCGGGTGGCGCTGATTTCGGACGCGGGGACGCCGCTCCTGAGCGATCCGGGCTTTCCGCTGGTGCGGGCGGTGCGCGAGGCCGGACTGCCGGTGTTCGCGGCGCCGGGGGCCAGCGCGCTGCTGGCGGCGCTGGCGGTGGCGGGGCTGCCGACCGATGCGTTCAGCTTCCTCGGCTTCCTGCCGCCCAAGGCAGAGGGGCGCAAGACGGCACTCGCCGCGCTCCGCGACCGGCGCGAGACGCTGGTGTTCTACGAATCGCCGCGGCGGCTGGGGGACAGCCTTGGCGCGATGGCCGAGATTTTCGGGGCCGACCGGCTGGGCGTGGTGGCGCTGGAACTGACCAAGAAATTCGAGCGGGTGTTCCGCGCACCGCTGGGCGAGTTGGCGGGGCAGTTCGGCGAGGCCGAAAAGGGGGAAGCGGTGATCCTCGTGGCGGGGGCGGGCGATGTGGTCGCCGACCCCGATGAGTGGCGAACGGCCCTGGCCGAGGCGATGGTCGACCAGCCGCTGCGAGCGGCGGTGGACGAAATCGCGGCGCGGTTCAGCCTCAAGCGCAAGGACGTCTATGATGCCGCGCTCGCCCTCAAAGCCGAAGCGTAAGCCGAGCGCCTTCCGGCGCTTCGCCGAAAGCGCGGGGCGCCGCGGCGAGTTCTGGGCGGCGCTGCTGCTCAGGCTCAAATTCTACCGCATCCTCGCCAGCCGCGTAAAAACGCCGGTGGGCGAGATCGACCTGATCGCGGCGCGGGGCAAGCTCACCGTGTTCGTCGAAGTGAAATCGCGCAGCTTTTCACCTCAGGAGTTCGAGGCGCTCGAGGCGGTGAACCGCAAGCGCATCGTGCGCGCCGCGCAATATTGGCTGATCCGCGAACCCAAGCGCGCCGATGGCGAGCTGCGCTTCGACGTGATTTTCCTTGCGCCCTTCGCGCCGCCGCGCCACATCACCAATGCGTTTGACGGGACCGGCTTGATCTAGTGCAAAAGAGCGCGGCCGGGATTTGAATTGTCGCGGCAGAGGTTCAGGATGGCGAGGCATTTACACATCCCATGGGGAGACGTGTCGTGCCCAATTCTCGTGACATTAGTTTCGCGACGTTCAACCTCTACAATCTGAACCTTCCCGGACAGCCGATCTACGACAACGAGACTGGCTGGTCGGCGGACGATTACAAGGTGAAGGTCGCCTGGATCGCCCGGCAATTGCAGACGCTCGATGCCGATGTGATCGGCTTCCAGGAATGCTGGGATCCCAAGGCGCTGCTCGCCTGCTTCAAGGCGGCCAAGCTCGACGACGAATATGACATCGTGGCGCGCAAGCCCCCGTCGCCGGGCATCCAGGTGGCGCTGGCGGCGCGCAAGGGGCTGCTCACCGGCGAGCCGCTCTGGATCGAGGAATTTCCCGAGAACGCGCGCTTCGTCGATTTGCGGGAGCGGCGCGACGCCAAGGAAACGGTGACGGTGACGATCCGCAAATTCTCGCGGCCACCGCTGCGGGTGACCATCCAGCCCAAGGGCAGCAAGCCCAAGCCGCCGCCGATCACGATCTATGTGGCGCATCTCAAATCGAAGGGGCCGGCGACGCTGTCGTTCAAGCCGCCCAAAGCGGCGGTGCTGGAGGCCTATCCGAGCATCGCGCAATCGGTGGTGTCGCATGTGCGGCGCATCGTCGAGGCAGGGGCGCTGCGGGCCATCCTCAATGACGACATGAAGGGCAATGAGAAGCCGGTGGTGGTGATCGGCGACCTCAATGACGGGACGCTCGCGACCTCGACGGAATTGCTGACCGGGCAGCCCGGATACCGCTTCATCGAGGCGAGCAAGGCCGGCTCGAAATCCGATGCCGGGCTCTATTCGGTGGAGAAGCTGCAGCAGCTGCGCTCGTTCCGCGACGTCTATTTCACCCACATCTTCCAGCAGAACATGGAGAGCCTCGACCATATCCTCGTGTCGGACGCGTTCTATGACCACGCCATCTCGCGCAAATGGTCATTCAACGAAACGGTGGTGCTCAACGACCATCTGGCGCTCGAATCGGCCGAGGACCGGACGGCGATGGGGGCCAGCGACCACGGGCAGGTGCGCGCCAAGTTCGACTGGAACCCGATGCGCAAGGCGCTGGAGACGCCCGACCCGTAGCGGGCGAATTTCCTTGCACCGGGCGGCCCACCGCGTCAGATCGTTCCAGCAATACCCTGAACTGGACTGACCCGATGCTTAAAGTCGCCGTGCAGATGGACCCGATCGCTTCGATCAATCCCGCGGGGGATTCGACGTTTGCGATGATGCTCGAGGCGCAGGCGCGCGGGCATAAGCTCGATTACTACACGGTCGGCTCGCTGGGGCTGCGCGACAATGTGCTGACGGCATCGGTGCAGCCGGTCGAGGTGTTCGACAAGCCGAAAGGCGAGCATTTTGCGCTGGGCGAGACGGCGCGGCGCGACCTGTCGACTTACGACGTGGTGTTGATGCGGCAGGACCCGCCCTTCGACATGAACTACATCACCATCAGCCACATGCTGGAGCGTATTCATCCCAAGACCTTCGTGGTGAACCCGCCGGGCCATGTGCGCAATGCGCCCGAGAAAATCCTCGTCACCGAATTCCCCGATCTGATGCCGCCGACGCTGATCACGCGCGACCGCGAGCAGATCCAGGCGTTCCGCCGCGAGCATGGCAACATCATCGTCAAGCCGCTCTACGGCAATGGCGGGGCGGGCGTGTTCTTCATCGAAGAGGGCAGCCACAATCTCGTGTCGCTGCTCGAACTGTTCGAGCAGGCATTCCGCGAGCCCTTCATGGTGCAGCGCTATCTCCCCGAAGTGCGCAAGGGCGACAAGCGCATCATCATCATCGATGGCGAGCCGGTGGCCGGCCTCAATCGCATTCCGTCGGAGGGCGAGGCGCGCTCCAACATGCATGTGGGCGGACGGCCGGAGCTCAGCGAACTGACCGAGCGTGAGCGCGAAATCTGCGCGCGCATCGCGCCGGCGCTGAAGGCGCGCGACATGATCTTTGTTGGCATCGACGTGATCGGCGGCTATCTCACCGAGATCAACGTGACCTCGCCGACGGGCATTCGTGAGATCAAGCGTTTTGGCGGACCCGATGTCGCCCCGATGATCTGGGACGCGATCGAACGCCGCCGGGCCTAGCGCCATGCACAATTCAAAGAAAACGATCAGCACGGCGAGGGGCGTCGCCCTGGTGCGGGCGATCGAGATGACGCGGCCGGCGAGCCAGCGCGTGGCGTCCGATCCCTATGCGCACCGCTTCTGCAATCCGCTGTCGGTGCAGGGCATGCGGCTGGTGAATGCGCTCGGCATTTCGCGGCTGATCGGCGTCGAGCCGATGATGAATTTCGCCATCGTGCGCGAGCGCGCCATCGAAGCCTTGATGCAGCGCGAACTGGCTGATGGCCTCGGGCAGATCGTCATCCTCGGGGCGGGCTATGACACGCGGGCCTATCGGCTCGGCACCGATGTGCCGGTGTTCGAAGTGGATCATCCGCTGACCCAGGCCAACAAGCGCGAGGCGCTGAAGGGCGTGGTCGATCCGCTGCCGCAAAATGTGCGCTTCGTCGGCGTCGATTTCGACCATGACGATCTGGGCGAGCGGCTGAGCGCCGAGGGCTTTGACGCGCACAAGCGCACGCTCTTCGTCTGGCAGGGCGTGACGATGTATCTGACGGCGGCGGGCGTCGACCACACGCTGGCCTTTGTCGCCAATCGGGCGGCGGCGGGCAGCGTGATCGTGTTCGACTATTACGACAATCGCGAGGTCAGCCAGGGCGGCGGAGCGACCATCCGCTTCTTCACCGCGCTGATGGGCGAGAAGACCACCTTTGGCATCGACGCCGGCGATATCGAGGGCTTCCTCACCCGCCGCGGCTTTGTCGATGTGCAGGATGACGGGCCGGAGGCGATGGCCCGGCCCTATTTCACCGGGCCCAATGCCGGCCGGCCGATGGCGCCGGGCGTCCACATCGCGACGGCTCGGGTGCCCTGAGCGAAGCGCCTTTCGCGGCGCTGAAAATTCAGCCATTGTCCGGCGATGCGTCTCGACACCTTCCTCCTCGCGCTGTCGACCTTCTTTGCCACGATCGGCCCGGCCGATCTGGTGCTGGTGTTTGCCGCGCTGACGGAGAAGATGACGACCAAGGAGCGGCGCGTGATGGCGCTGCGTGGCACGCTGATCGCGACGGGGATCCTGGTCTTCTTCGCGGTGTTCGGGGAGCCGCTGCTGAAGCTGTTCGGCATCACCATTCCGGCGTTGCGGATTGCGGGCGGCGTGCTGCTGCTGTTGATCTCGATCGACATGGTGTTCGCGCGCCATTCGGGCGGTACCGGCACGACACCCGAGGAAGAGAACGAGGCCAAGACGCGGCCCGACATTTCGGTGTTCCCGCTGGCGACGCCCTTGATCGCCGGGCCCGGTGCCATCAGCGCGGTGATCCTGCTGTCGACGGCCGAAGGCGCCTTCAGCGTGGGCTGGGTGCTGGTGATCGCCGCGATGCTGACGATCCTCCTCGTCTGCTACGCGGCCATGCTGGTGGCGATCCCGATCCAGCGGCTGCTCGGCATCACCGGCCTTGCGGTGGTGAGCCGGGTCGTCGGCGTGCTGCTCGCGGCGCTCGCCATCCAGTTCCTGATCGACGGGATCAAGACCTCGGGCATTCTCGGCGCGTAGCCGCCAATTCACCCAAATAAAAAGGCCGCCCCGTGGGGAGCGGCCCGAATTTCATGCAGCCGGAAGCTGTTATTTCTTCTTGCCGGCGTTCGACACGACGGGCGTCATCCCGGCGGTGGCGAGCACTTTTGGCTTTTCCTTCTTGGGCTTCTTCGCTTCCTTGTTGGAGCGCATCTGACCTTTTGCCATGTTCTCATCTCCCCTGATGGGGCCGGGCCCGGCGCCCGGCAAATCACAACGCTGAAGCTAGGCCCGCAAGTGCGGTCATTCAAGGGAGTGGAGCGCTATTTCACCAGGCGGCAGCGGCCGCCGGGGCCCAGCTTTTCGACCATGCGCGGGTCGCAGCCGGTGAGCAGGAACACGGTCCAGTCGTTCTCGTCGCCATAGAAGGCGTTGCGATCGACCTCGTGATTGATGCCGCGGATGCTGCCGGTCTGGGTCCACTGCCAGAAGGTCCAGCGGCGGTTGCTGTAGCGCTCATGCGGTTCGGCGGCGGTGGAGCGCAGCCAGAAGGCATTGTCAAAATGCTCGCCGGCAAGGATGTCGCGGTGGAAGGAGATGTCGGTGTAGATGATGGGCAGCTTGCCGGTGTGGCGCTCCATCGCGTCGAGCATGACGCGGACCTTTTCGAGAATGTCCTCCTTGCCGAATTTGTTCTTGCAGCTCGAATGGTTGTTCCATTCGAGATCGAGAACCGGCGGCAAGGCGGTGGGGTCCTGCGGGACGTTCTTGATGAACCAGCGCGCCTGTTCGGCGGCGGTCGAGCACCAGGTCATGAAATGATAGACGCCATGGGCCATGCCGGCGGCGCGGGAGCGGGCCCAGTTGGTCTTGAACACGGGGTCGATGTAGTCCTTGCCCTCGGTGCCCTTCATATAGACGAAGCGGATGCCCTCGCGGCGCACGGCGTCAAAATCGATGACACCCTGGTAGCGGGCGACGTCGATGCCCTGGATCGGCAAGGCGCGGGCGCGGTTGACGCCGGGATGCGGACGATTGTCGCCATGGATCGGCGCGCCGACCTTGCTGACATTACGATCGCTCTGAAAATCGGACGGGCCCCGGGCGCAGGCGGACAGCGCACAGAGGACGGCGACAGCGGCGATGGCCTTCCACAGCAGGGAAGGACGGCGGGGCAGGGCAGCGGCAAACATGGGATTTGAATCAACATGGGCCGCTTAATGAAACCTTGCGCTAACCCATTGAAATACCAGCATGGTTAACGCCGGTTAGGAGTTCAGAGCGCGAGTTTTCCCGGCACGTCGAGCTTGGGTACCCGGAAACCCATGGCGATCCAGGCGCCGAGGAGCTTCAGCATGAAGTTGCCGGTCTGGCCCTTGGCATTGGGGAGATCCGGCGGCAGCACACCGGGATCGGGCAGATCGGCCACCATGGTGCGAAGCTGCATCTTCGGGCGGGAGGCGGCCGGCCAGAGGCTGGCATAGAGGCTGAGCCAATGGCCGGCCTGAAATTCGGTGAAGACCGGCGTGTTGCAGCAGGTCGCGACGACCCGGCGGGTGGGCGATTTGCCGGTCAGCCGGTATTCGGCGAGATGCTCGGTGCCTGAGGTGAAGCGCACCCGGTCCTTGCGCTGCAGCACATAGGGGGTGGTGCGCTGCGGCGTGCGGAAGATCGGCACGCCGGGCAGGGTCTCGAAGCGGTCGCCGGCGGTGCGGCAGGAATTGCAGCAGCATTCGGCATTGATGATCGAGGGGCCCTCGACCTCAAGCGTCAGTTTCCCGCAGCTGCAGCTCAGCCGGTCGGTCACGCCGACAGGGTGCCCTTGGTCGAGGGAATCTTGTCCTTGGCGCGCGGATCGATCTCGACCGCGTCGCGCAGGGCCCGGGCCAGCGCCTTGAAGGCGGATTCGGCGATATGGTGGTTGTTGTCGCCATAGGGCGTTTCGACATGGAGCGTGATGCCGGCATTCATGGCAAAGGCCTGGAACCACTCGCGGAACAGCTCGGTATCCATGTCGCCGACCTTGTCGCGGCTGAACTCGACCTTCCAGACGAGGAAAGGCCGGCCCGACACGTCGAGCGCGACGCGGGTGAGCGCTTCGTCCATCACCAGATCCGATGAGGCGTAACGGCGGATGCCCTTCTTGTCGCCGAGGGCGCGCTTGACCGCTTCGCCGAGCGCGATGCCGACATCCTCGGCCGTGTGGTGGAAGTCGATATGAAGGTCGCCCTTGGCGCGGATCTTGATATCGATCAGCGAGTGCTTGGACAGCTGGTCGAGCATGTGGTCGAGAAAGCCGATGCCGGTCTCGATGTCGTAAACGCCCGTACCATCGAGGTTAATCGACACGGAAATGTCGGTCTCGTTGGTTTTGCGATCGATCTTGGCAGTACGCATGATTGTCTCTTTGCTCAGTCCAAACGCTCCGACGATGGCGCGTCCGGCCAACCGCTGGGCGGCATTTCATCGGCAGATGCCGATATTGCATTCGCCGTTCCTGCCCCTAAATACGGTGAAATCCTTTTGGAGTCTTGAATGTCGAAGGACAACGAATTTCCGGGCTGGCACGGCACGACGATCGTGTCGGTCCGCAAGGGCAACAAGGTGGTGATCGCCGGCGACGGACAGGTTTCCGTCGGCAACACGGTGATGAAGCACAATGCCCGCAAGGTGCGCCGGCTGGTGGGCGACAAGGTGATCGGCGGCTTTGCCGGATCGACCGCCGACGCGTTCACGCTGTTCGAGCGGCTGGAAAAGAAGCTCGAGCAATATCCCGACCAGCTGATGCGCGCCGCCGTCGAACTCGCCAAGGACTGGCGCGGCGACCGCTATCTGCGCCACCTCGAGGCGATGATGATCGTCGCCGACAAGGAGGTGACGCTGGTCATTACCGGCAATGGCGACGTGCTGACGCCGGACAAGGGCGTGATCGCCATCGGCTCGGGCGGCAATTATGCGCAGAGCGCCGCGCTGGCGCTGGCCGAGAACACCGATTTCGACGCCGAGGACATTGCCCGCAAGGCCATGAAGATCGCCGCCGAGATCTGCATCTACACCAATGAAAGCGTGACGCTCGAGAAGATCGAGACCTAAGATGCTCAACGAACCGAACAGCCAGGCTGGCAGCAGCGGGCAGGACGACGCGCTTCCGGGCGAAGGCGTCACGAAGGACAAAGCAATGGCAGACCCGACCAAACTTTCGCCGCGCGAGATCGTCGCCGAACTCGACCGCTACATCATCGGCCAGAAGGACGCCAAGCGCGCCGTGGCCGTGGCGCTGCGCAACCGCTGGCGCCGCCAGCAGCTGCCGGTGGAACTGCGCGCCGAAGTGACCCCCAAGAACATCTTGATGATCGGGCCGACCGGCGTCGGCAAGACTGAGATTTCGCGCCGGCTTGCCAAGCTCGCCCAGGCGCCGTTCATCAAGGTCGAAGCGACCAAGTTCACCGAAGTCGGCTATGTCGGCCGCGACGTCGAGCAGATGATCCGCGACCTCGTCGAGAACGGCATTTCAGTCCTGCGCGACATTCGCCGCGATGACGTGAAGCAGCAGGCGCATGAGAAGGCCGAGGAGCGCGTGCTCGATGCGCTGGTCGGCGCCAGCGCCGGTTCGGCCACGCGCGACTCGTTCCGCAAGAAGCTGCGCGCGGGCGAACTGGACGACAAGGAGATCGAGGTCGAGGTGACCGGGTCGAGCGGGCCGCAGAACGGCATGTTCGACATTCCGGGCCAGCCCAATGTCATCAACATCCAGGACATGATCTCGAAAGCGATGGGCGGCAAGACCGCCAAGCGCAAGGTGAAGGTCAAGGAGAGCCACGCGCTGCTGATGGCCGACGAGGCCGACAAGCTGCTCGACCAGGACCAGCTGACGCGCGAAGCGGTGGAGCTGACCGAGAACCACGGCATCGTGTTCATCGACGAGATCGACAAGGTTGCCGGTGGTGACCGCGGCTATTCCGGCCCGAGCCGCGAAGGCGTGCAGCGCGATCTGCTGCCGCTGATCGAAGGCACGACCGTGTCGACGAAGTACGGCCCGGTGAAGACCGACCACATCCTGTTCATCGCGTCGGGCGCGTTCCATGTGTCGAAGCCCAGCGATCTGCTGCCGGAACTGCAGGGCCGTCTGCCGATCCGCGTCGAGCTCTCGGCGCTGAGCAAGGACGATCTGGTCGGCATCCTCAAGGACACCGACGCGTCGCTGATCAAGCAGTATGTGGCGCTGATGGGCACCGAGGGGCTGACGCTCAGCTTCCAGCCCGACGGCATCGAGGCGATTGCCGATGCGGCGGTGAAGGTGAACTCGACGGTCGAGAACATCGGCGCCCGCCGCCTCCAGACCATCATGGAGCGGCTGGTCGAGGACATCTCGTTCGACGCGCCGGAAAAGAAGGGCGAGGTCATCACTGTCGACCGCGCCTATGTCGAGGAGCGCATCGGCAAACTGGCCGGCGACACGGATCTCAGCCGCTACGTGCTGTAAGCGTAGAATCGCGATTCAGGTTTTGCGGGCGGCGCTGTGATGGCGCCGCCCGTTTTGATTTACATGCAGCGCAGGTCAATCCCGAGTTGATCGTAGCCTTCCAGCGTGTAGTACAGCGTGCCTGCTGCTCCTTCGAGTTCCTTCGCGAAGTCGCGGTGGACGGTAGATTGGTCGGTCGGGGCGTAGGTTTCCCATGCCTCAAAATTTGGGTGGATCCGGCTGCCAAGTGACCCTATCGGATCGAGCCGACCGTAGAACCTGGAGATCGTATCCCGATCCTTGGCATCGTAGGAGCGTGCTTCAAGATAGGCGAAGTCGCAATTGTCACTGTTCGACCATTTATGGACGCCATAGCTCACGGCGATGCGCTCTGTGCCTGACGGATGAGGCATCTGGAGGTTCTGGCTGGTCAACGCCCTCGCCGCGATTTCATTGGTTGCGACCGGGACAACCAAGACAAGGGCAATGGACGTCAGAGCCAAGACGGCGAGCAGCACGAGCACGACGCGAATGGACTTGGCGAGCACGCTGAAAGGCTCCGAATGCCGACGGGTTAGCTAAACAGGACGCCGCGACCGTTTCAACGGTCGGGGCGCTGATGCTGTTTCCGCGACGGCCTCCAATATCGTATCAATAGACACCCGACTCACGGACACTTTGCCTTGCTCAATCTGATGCCCAATCCGCTTGATGTGCTGCACAAGACTTTTGGGCACTCGGCGTTTCGTGGGCAGCAGGAAGAGGTGGTGAACCACATTGTGGGGGGCGGCGATGCGGTGGTGCTGTTTCCGACGGGCGCCGGCAAGTCGGTTTGCTACCAGATCCCGTCGCTCTGCCGGAACGGCGTCGGCATCGTGGTGTCGCCGCTGATCGCGCTGATGCGCGACCAGGTGGAGGCGATGCGCCAGCAGGGAGTGCGGGCGGAAGCGCTGAATTCGTCGCTCAGCCCCGAGGAAGCCTCCGGCGTGCGGAATTTGCTGCGGCAGGGCAAGCTCGACCTGCTCTATGTGGCGCCGGAACGGATCATGACCGCGGGCTTCCTGCAGCTGATATCAGGCGTCGATATCGCGCTGTTCGCCATCGACGAGGCGCATTGCGTCAGCCAGTGGGGCCATGATTTCCGGCCGGATTATCGCGAACTGAGCCGTCTGGCCGAACTGTTCCCGCATGTGCCGCGCATCGCCCTGACGGCGACGGCGGACGAGCTGACGCGAGCCGACATCGTCGAGCGGCTGCAGCTCGGCGAAGCGCGGGTGTTTTCAACGAGCTTCGACCGGCCCAACATCAGCTACACCATCGTCGAGCGGAACAATGGCAAGAAGCAGCTGCTGGAGTTCCTGAAGCGCCACCCCAATGAAAGTGGCATCGTCTATTGCCTGAGCCGCGCCAAGGTCGAGGACACGGCCGAATGGCTGACCGGGCAGGGCGTGCCGGCACTGCCCTATCATGCGGGGCTGCCCGCCAATACGCGCAGCCGCAACCAGGATGCGTTCCTCAAGGAAGACGCGATCTGCCTCGTGGCGACGGTGGCGTTCGGCATGGGTATCGACAAGCCGGATGTGCGCTACGTGGCGCATCTCGACATGCCCAGTTCGGTCGAGGCCTATTATCAGGAGACCGGCCGCGCGGGCCGTGACGGGCTGCCGTCCGACGCGTTCATGACCTATGGCATGGCCGACGTGGTGCAGCGGCGGCGGATGATCGAGGAGGGCGAGGCGCCCGAGGAGATCAAGCGGATCGAGCGCGGCAAGCTCGACGCGCTGCTCGCCATCTGCGAGACGACGAGCTGCCGGCGGCAGGCGATCCTCAACCATTTCAGTGAGCCGCATCCGGGCAATTGCGGCAATTGCGATGCCTGCCTCAACCCGGCCGAGACCTGGGACGGCACGGAAGCCGCCATCAAGGTGCTGGCCGCGATCTATCGTACCGGCCAGCGCTTCGGCGCGGGGCATATCGTCGATGTGCTGGTGGGCAAGGAAACCGAGAAGGTGCTGATGAACGGGCACCACAACCAGCCGGTGTTCGGCAAGGGCGAGGAGCTCGACGCCAAGGGGTGGCAATCGGTGATCCGCCAGCTGACGGCGACCGGGCTGATCACTGTCGATACGGCAGGCTTTGGTTCGCTGCGGCTGAGCGCCGGGGCGCGTGACGTGTTCAAGCGCGAGCGCACGATCATGCTGCGCAAGGACCAGCCCAAGAAGGCGGCCGATACGCGGCGGGCGCTGAAGAAGGCAGTGGAGCTGCCGGCCCATGCGCAGGATCTGTTCGACGCGCTGCGCGCCGAACGCAGCCGGCTGGCGAAAGAGCAGGGCGTGCCGCCCTATGTGATCTTCCACGACACGACGCTGAAGGCCATGGCGATGGCCAGGCCCGCAAGCCTCGACGACATGACGGAACTGCCGGGCTTCGGCGCCGCCAAGCTTGAGCGCTACGGCAAGTCCTTCCTCAAGGTGATTAGAGCAACAGTCTAGCCGGGTGTTGCGCGCGCGACACGTAACGGCCAGTACGGACTGGCCGGTGCTTGTGCTGGCGCGCGCTAGCAGCGTATGCATGGGCCAGCGCGTACGCCCGCGCCGGAGCATTGTTCGACATGAGATTTATCGGCACCGCCATCAACTGACCGGCCAGCCGTCAGGGTTGCCGCGTCGGCCCTTGATCTCATTCGACAATTTCAGCCCTTGAGGCTCTTCATGCTCCGGTTCTTCCAGACTCTCGTCGACCCGTTCCAGCCCGATGACAATGCGCAGCCGCCGGCCAGCGTATGGGGTTATCTCGTCCACAATCTGCGCCCGTTCCGCTGGGTGATCGCGGTGAGCCTCGTGTTCACGGTGATCAACGCCGGCATCGAAGTGTGGCTGATCGGCTATGCCGGCTCGCTCGTCGACATGCTCGCCGCGAGTTCGCCGGCGACGCTGTGGGCGCTGCGCGGCGGCGAATTGCTGCTGGTGGCGCTGATCGTGGTGATCGCCCGGCCGCTGACGGGCCTCATCCGTGAAGCGCTCAACGACATCGCCTTCCGGCCCAATGCGACATTCCTGATGAGCTGGCGGGCGCACAAGCATGTGCTGCGCCAGCCGGTCGGCTGGTTCCGCAATGATCTGGCGGGCCGCATCTCGAGCATGGTGCAGATCACCGGCGGCACCGGCGCGGGGCTCGCCTATTCGGTGATCCACACGCTGGTCTACGTGACGGGCTATATTCTGGGCTCGATCGGGCTCATGGCGGCGATTGATGCGAGCCTCGTCATTCCGCTGCTCATCTGGCTGGTGCTCTACCTGGCGCTGATGGCCTATTGCGTGCCGCGCCTCAAGCGGGCGGTGGAGCATTACCAGGAACTCTATGCGGTGCTGTCGGGCACCATTGTCGACACCTACGCCAATATCGACACGGTGAAGCTGTTCACGCAGTCCGATGAGGACCGCGAGGGGCGGCAGATGTTCGAAAGGCAGCGCGACAGCTATTTCGTGCTGCAGCGGCTCGAAGTGACGATGAACATGGGCATGCTGTTCCTCGGTTCGCTGCTGATGGTGGGGCTGATCGGCTACGCCATCGTGCTGTGGCAGGCGGGCAGCGCCCCGGTGGGGCTGGTCGCCATCGCGGTGGCGCTGAGCTTTCGCATCACGGCAATGGGCGAATGGCTGCTCGACGCGGTGTCGTCGCTGTTCACCTCCTATGGCGCGCTCAACCAGGCGTTGAAGACGGTGGCGCAGCCGCTGGCGCTGGTCGATGCGCCGGATGCCAAGCCGCTGGCCGTCGGCAGCGGCGCCATCCGCTTCAGCGCGGTGAGCCATCATTATGGCAAGGACGATGGCGGGCTCGACCTGCTGAGCCTCGATATCGCCGGGGGCGAGAAGGTGGGGCTGGTCGGGCGCTCGGGCGCCGGCAAATCCACGTTGGTCAATCTGGTGCTGCGGTTCTTCGATCCGGAATCCGGTTCTATCCTGATCGACGGGCAGGACATCGGCACGGTGAGGCAGGATACACTGCGCCGGCACATTTCGATGGTGACGCAGGAAGCGACCCTGCTGCATCGCAGTGTGCGCGACAACATTGCCTATGGCCGGTCCGATGTGAGCGCGGCGCAGATCGAGGCCGCGGCACGGCAGGCCGAAGCGCATGAGTTCATCCTCGGGCTCGCCGATCGCGACGGCCGCACCGGCTATGACACGCTCGTGGGCGAGCGCGGCGTGAAACTTTCGGGCGGCCAGCGCCAGCGCGTCGCCTTGGCTCGCGCCATCCTCAAGGATGCGCCGATCCTAATCCTCGACGAAGCGACCTCGGCGCTCGACAGCGAAGTGGAGGCCGCGATCCAGTCGACGCTCTATGGCATCATGGAGGGCAAGACCGTGATCGCCATCGCGCACCGGCTCTCGACCATTGCGCGGATGGACCGGATCGTGGTGCTGGATCGAGGCCGCATTGCCGAACAAGGCACGCATCAGGCGCTGCTGGACGCCGGCGGTATCTATGCTGGATTGTGGGCGCGGCAGTCGGGCGGCTTCCTCGGCGCGGCGTAGCGCCTCGGCTCAAGCGCCGGCGAGAATGCGCTCGACGGCGCGGACCGAACTCAGCGTCGCGATCTCGTCGGCCGTGAGAGGGCGGCCGGTGACGGCCTCGAGTTCGAGCATGAGACGCAGATGGCCCAGGCTGTCCCATGCCGGCAGCGTCGACACGGTATCACCCAGGTCGACGCTGCCCTGTATCTCGAGCGCGCGGGCGACGAGGGCGCAGGCATCAATCGGCGTCGGCATGCGGACCCTTCTCCCAGTTTTCGCGCTGCATTTCGAACATGGTGAGGTCTACCGGAGCACCGCTGGCGCGATCCCAGACATGGCGATGCCAGGTGCCGATGTGCTGGAAGCCGAGGCGCTGGTAGTTGAACACCGATGCCGGGTTGCGGCCATAGATCTGGCCGATGAAGCGATCGACCCCGCCATGGCGAAAGAAATGGTTCATCAGCTTGCGGCGCACTTCGACGGTTACGCCCTTGCCCCACCAGTCGCGATCGCGCAGCGCGACACCCGTGCTGGCGGTGCGGCACGGGCGGAAGCGCACGGTGAAAATGCCGATCGGCGTCGCCGATCCGTGCGGCGTGATCGCATAGGTAAACCGATCGACATTATTGGGCATCGGCCCGTGATGCAGCCAGTTCAGCAGATTCATCGAGCGCGTCAGATAGAGCGCGGCGAGGATCTCCGCGTCGTTGCGCCAGGGCGCGGTCAGCTTGAAGGCGCTGCGCACGGTGAGCGGCGTGAGGATGAAGCGTGCCGTTTCGAGCCGCTGAGCCAGAAGCTGGTTGGGTCGCTTGAAGGTGAGCTTCATGTGGGCGACTCGACCAGCGCGCGCACATCGGCCCGCACGATCTTGCCGCGATCGTTGCGCGGGATGGCGCCAACTGCATAGAGCCGCGACGGGACCGCATCGGCACGCGCCTCGTTGCGGCACCAGCGCTTGATGGCCTCGGGATCGAGAACCGCTCCGGGTTTCAGGACGATGGCGGCGGCCACCGCTTCGCCAGCCGACGGATCGGGGATGCCGAAGGCGCAGGCTTCGGCGATATCGGGGTGACGCTCGAGCAGCATATCCACCTCTTCGGCCTGCACCTTGATGCCGCCGCGATTGATCTCGGATTTGATGCGCCCGACAAGCGTGAGGTCCCCGTCGGCGCTGAGATCGCCGGTATCGCCGGTGCGGAACCAGCCGTCGGCGAACGCTTCGGCGTCGAGGTCGGGGCGCTCGAAATAGCCGCGCATGATGGAAGGCGATTTGACCAGCACCTCACCGCGGCCCGCCGGCTGGACTGTGCCATCGTCTGCCCGGATCGCGAAGCTGCCGCCCCAGATGCGGCCGACATGGCCGTCGCGACCGGCGGCCTCGGCCAGCGTGGCGCCGCCGATCCAGTTGGCGGTTTCGGTCATGCCGAACATGTTGAGCACGCTATCGGTGCCGGCCCAGGCGGCGATATCGCGCCAGAGGCCGACGCCAAGCGGGGCCGAACCGACATGGACGCGCTGCAGCGGCTGCGACGGTCTGGGCGACAGGCGCAGCGCCAGTTTCCAGAAGGACGGCACTGAACTCATGAAGCCGATGCGGTGGGAGTCGAGATAGGGCCCGAGATTGGGCAGTTCGGCGAGGCCAGGTGTGGGCCACAGATGCACCGTGCCGCCCGACAGCAATGGGGTCAGCGCATTGCCGATGAGGCCGTGGCCGAAGAACACCGGCAGCACGCACAGCGAGTGAGACAGCGTTTTACTGCCGATCGCCGCGATGTTGAGCTCGATGCGAGCACTGAGGCTGCGCTGGGTATGGACGATCCCCTTGGGCCGGCCCGTCGTGCCCGACGTCATCAGGATGAGCGCCGGCGCATCTACTCCGAGCGGCACCAGAACATCGTTCTTCCCGGTAGTGGGCGGCGGCAGCGTCGTGCGGAGTTCGCCCAGCCAGGCCGAGGCCGAAGTGGTGGCGATGACGTTGGCTTGCTCCGGCCCGGCCAGCGCCGGATTGACCGCGACAGCCACGAGCCCCGCCTGCCAGCAGGCGAACAAGGCGATGATGAAATCGACGGGATCGGCCTCGCCGACCACGATGCGATCACCGGCATCGAGGCCAAGGCGGGCAAGGTCGTTGGTGCGAGAGGCGATGGCGGCGCGGATAGCGGAGGCGTCGAGGCTCGCGCCGGAGCGCACACTGACGAGGCGCGCGGTCTCGGGCAGAAGCTGCAGCAGGGCGGCGGCCGGTGTCGTCAGTCTATTTTACCCGCTTGATGAGTTCGGCCTTCAGCAATGCCAGATCTTCGGGGGCGAGGCGATGGATGTCTCGCGCCAGGCGGTTGGCGAGTTCGGTGGCCTCGGGCTCGAGGCCGGCCGTGTCGATGGTGACGCGCGGATCAGAAAGTTCGGCGAGGCGCTGCAGTTCTTCGGCTTCGTCCCAGATCACCTGGAAATAGTGGATGATCTTTTGCAGCATGCCCCAGGTGGGCCGGCCGCGCTTGCCGTGCTCGAGGGCGCTCAGATAGGCGCTCGAGACGTTGAGCGCCTTGGCCATTTCCTTGAGCGTGACGCCGCGCGCTTCACGCAACTCGCGCATTTTCTGGCCGAGCGGGGTCATCTTTGCTCCTGCCGCTTCAGGCGGACATACCAGGCGCCCTCGCCACCATGGGTCTGGGCCGATTGGTCCCAGCCGGCGACGATGGGCAGAAATTCGGGCGAGCTCAGCCAGATCGGCAACATGGTGCGGAGTACCCCGCGCTCGACAATGGTGGTGGGGTCGCCGTTCACTTTCTTGAGCCCCTTGCCTGTGATCACCAGAATAGTGCGGTCGCCGCGGCCGGCGCGCGCATGCAGATAACGCGTGAGGGCGGCGTAAGCCTCATCCTGCCGCATGCCGTGCAGATCGAGGGTGCCGTCGATGGCGATGCGGCCCCGCCCGAGTTTTTTCCGGAGCTTGGGCTCGATCACGCCAGGCGGCTGGATGCCGGGCGTTTGCGGCGATTGATATGCCGTCATAGCAAAAAAGCGGGGCGGCTTGGGCGGTGGCGACACGGCCGGCGGCAGCGGCAAGGGCTGGGCCGGGCGTACGCGCCGCCGCGGCTTGAGCGGCAGCACGGTCTCGGCGACGTCGTGCCAGAGGTGGAAATCCGGAACGGGCGGTTTTCGGCTGCCGCCCTTCATGGCCATGATCGCCCCCGCGATCCTCAGGAAAGCTGGTTGGTCGCAACCAGCTTCCAGTTCGGATCACGCGATTTGGGGTTGCGGGCAAAGGTCCATTCGTCGGCGATGAGCTGCACCTGGTCGGCATTGCCCTCGATGAGCGTGCCGTCCTTGTCGCGCGTCGCCTGGACGATCTCGGCATTGAACTTCACGACGACGCGGATCTCGCGCTTGTCGTAATCGGCGTCCGAAATCTCGACCTTGGGCAGGCCGACAAAGGTGAAATCGACCGTACGGCCGGCGGCTTCGCGGTCGGTGATGGCGCGCTCGAAGCCGTCATAGACGTCCTTTTCGAGCAGATTCTTCAGCGTCTTGCGGTCGCCGGTGGCGAAAGCGGTGACGATCATCTCGTAAGCGCTCTTGGCGCCTTCGAGGAAGCTCTTGGGCGTGAAGCCCGAATCGGCGTCGGCCACGGCACGCAGGCCCGCGGCCAGTTCAGCGTCGCCATGCGACAATTGCTCGATTTCGGCATTGAGCTTGAGCGCCCGGCGCTCGGCGTCGCCATCATTGGCGGGCGGGACGGGACGCATGGGGACGACTTTTTCGTCATTGGCTGGCTTTTGCTGCTGCTGCTGCTGCTGGCGCTGCAGCGGCGTCCGCTCATTGCCGGTGCGGGTACCCAGCACCTGACGCAGGCGGAACAACACGAAGATCGCAACACCGATGACGATCAAAGTGGGAATATCGAAAAACTCGTCCATGCTACTCCAGCCTTTGGAATCGATGCGTGCCTCTTTGAGGTCGTCGCGCACCCTCCCTATATAGGCAATGCCGTACCCTGAAACCAGTTCACGAAAACTGGAGCAATCGTGCGGCAAATCCGCCCCCGTTGGGAGACCTTGATGTTCGGCCGTTTTCTACTCCTGTCCTTGCTGGCGCTACCGCTGGTCGAAATCGCGCTGTTCATCGTGATCGGCCAGACGATCGGCCTCGTGCCGACGCTGCTCGGCGTGCTGCTCACCGCGGTGATCGGCGGCCTGGTGCTGCGCTGGCAGGGCATGGCGGCGGTCAACGAGATGCGCTTGCGGATGAGCCGGGGCGAATTGCCGGCCCGCGCCATGGGCGACACGATGCTGATCGGGCTGGCTGGCGTGTTGCTGCTGCTGCCGGGCTATTTCACCGATCTGATCGGCATTTTGCTGCTGCTGCCGTGGACGCGCGAGCTGATCTACCGGCTGCTGGCCCGCAATTTCCGCGTGGTCGAGGTGGCGCCGGGCAGCTATCGCAACACTCAGCCCGATTTGATCGAGCTCGATCAGGATGACTGGCGGACGCGCTGAGCTTGTGAGCAAAAGCCAAACCTGCTAGTCCCGCCCCGCCCTTATTGAAGGATATTCAGGAAATGGCCGACGAAACCGCCGCTGGTGCGAACCCCGCCAATGCGCAGCCCGCGCCGAGCTTCAATCTCATCGGCCAGTACATCCGCGATCTGAGCTTCGAGAATCCGGGCGCGCCCGGCTCGATCATGCTCGGTGGCCCGAACCCGCAGTTCAATGTCGGCATCAATACCGACGTCAAGAAGCAGTCGGACGACATCTACGCCGTCGAAATCTCGCTCAACGCCAAGGCCGAGCGCGAGAAGAACGTGCTGTTCAATGTCGAGCTGATCTATGGCGGCGTGTTCCGGATGAAGAACATCCCGGAAAACAACCTCGCCCCGCTGCTGTTCATCGAATGCCCGCGGCTGATATTCCCGTTCGCGCGCCAGGTGCTCGCCTCCGTCACCCAGCAGGGCGGCTTCCCGCCGCTGATGATGGAGCCGGTCGATTTCAACGCGATCTACATGCAGAAGCTGCGCCAGATGCAGGCCCAGCAGGCCGCTCCGGCTGACGTGCCGCCGCAGGTCAACTGAGCTTTCGAGCTCCGGTAGCAGGAATTGGACGGCGCCTTCGGGCGCCGTTTTCGTTTGCCGCGTGGCTCAGGCCGCCGCTTCTTCGTCGCGGTAATAGCCCCAGAGCGCGGCTTCGCCCATGGTGCGGATCAGGCCCAGATGGGCGGCGAGCTGCTGGTCGTCGAGACGCGACGGCAGCGGCGCGGGGCGCCGGGGCGCATTGTAGATGACGGGCGCGGCGCCGGCGGCGCTGATGCGGACTTCCTCGACCAGCGCCAGGGCGACCTGGCGGCCGCCGATCAGCTCGAGATAGACGTCGGCGAGGATCTCGCTGTCGAGCAAGGCGCCGTGCAGCGTGCGCTTCGAATTGTCGATGCCGTAATGCTTGCAGAGCGCGTCGAGGCTGACGCGGGCGCCGGGGTGCTTCTCGCGGGCGATCACCACCGTGTCCTTGACGGTGTTGGCGATCGGGCGGCGGCGCGACTTCTCCAGCTCGAAATTCAGAAACTGCATGTCGAACGGGGCGTTGTGGGCGATCAGCACCGCGTCGCCAAAGAAGGCCAGCATTTCGTCGGCGACTTCGGCAAAGCGCGGCTTGTCGCGCAGGAAGTCTTCGCTGAGCCCGTGCACACGGAACGCCTCGACCGGCACGTCGCGCTCGGGATTGACGTATTGGTGGAAGTGCCGCCCGGTCGGGATGTGGTTGATCAGTTCGACCGCGCCGATCTCGACCACCCGGTCGCCACCCAGCGGATTGAGGCCGGTGGTTTCGGTATCGAAGACGATCTCGCGGGTCATTGTGATCCTTTGGGCAGTCCTTGAGGGGCGGCGCGCAGCGCCTCGACCAGGGCTTTGACGGCGGCTTTCGTCGCCGCCACCGAACGCTCGGTATAGAGCAGATAATCGGCGCGCTTCCGTTTTTCGGCTTGCGGCATCTGCCGGGCAAGGATGGCGTCCAGCTTATCCACACTCATGCCCGGCCGGGCCAGCGCCCGCTTCCGGATGGTTTCGTCCTCGGCGATGGTCACCGCGACGCGGTCGAGCCCGTAATCATGGCCGCCCTCGAACAGCAGCGGGATATCCACAATGGCCAGCGCCGCGCCGGTGGATTCTGCGTCGGCAAGGAATTTGGCAATGCGGGCGCGCACCAGCGGATGCACCGCGGATTCAAGGGCTTTGAGCTTTTCGGGATGGCCGAGCACGCGCTTTGAAAGCTCGACCCGGTCGATGGCGCCGTCCTTGGTAACTCCGGGGAAAAGCTGTTCGACCACTGGCACGGCCTCGCCCTGGTAGAGCTCGTGCACCGCTTCGTCGGACGAGAACACCGGCACGCCCAGTTCGGCAAAAGCTGCGAGGGCGGTCGACTTGCCCGAGGCGATCGAACCGGTGAGGCCGAGCTTCCACATCAGAGTGTCGCTTCCACGAGACGGCGCAGTTCCGGCGTCACCTCCGGCCGGACGCCGAACCAGGCCTCGAAACCGGGCACCGCCTGATGCAGCAGCATGCCGAGGCCATCGACGGTGCGCAGGCCGGCGGCGCGGGCATCGGCGAGGAGCGGGGTTTCGAGCGGCACATAGACAATGTCGGTGACGACGGCCGATTTCGGCAGGAGGTTCAGATCGACGCTGTCGAAGCGGCTGCCATGCATGCCGACCGACGAGCAATTGACCACCAGCCCGGCGCCGGGCGCGACGCTGGCGAAATCGCCCAGCCCCCCTGCCCGGATCGGCCCACCAATATCGATGGCCAGATCCTCGGCATTCTGAAGCGTGCGATTGAGAAGATGGATGGTCGGGATGGCGCGCGATTTGAGCGCCACGAGGATGGCGCGGGCCGATCCCCCTGCCCCCAGCACCACCACTTCGTTAACACCCTTGTCCCACCCCGGGACATTCTGGTCGAGATTGCCGAGGAAGCCGAGATAGTCGGTGTTGAAGGCAAACACCCCGTCCGGCCGGTGCACCAGCGTATTGGCGGCGCCGATCGTTTCGGCCAGCGGGTCGCGCTCATCGGCCAGGGCGAACACGGCTTCCTTGTGCGGGATGGTGACATTGCCGCCGGCGAACTCGCCCGACCGCACCCGCTCGAAGAAATCCGGCAGGTCGGCGGGCGCCACATCGATCGCTTCATAGGAGCCGTCGATACGGTGACTCTTGAGCCAATGGCCGTGGATCAGCGGCGAGCGGGAATGGTTGATCGGATGGCCGATGACGAAAGCGCGTTTCACGTGAATCCACGGCCGCGGCCGCTTCCCTTGATTGGACTCGACTCGACTCGCAGTTTCGAGTCCGGCCTGCAATCCCTCACTTTGCCGGGGCGGCGATTCTGTCGAGGCCGCCGGTCGCCGACGCCAATCCACAGAGTCATCCCAGACCCGCGGTTCGGGCTGTGGGTATCCGGCCGCCGACCGCAGGGTTAACGAGTTGCTAACGCTGGCCCGTCCAGGCGTCCCCACTCCGTTCAGCCGAGCGGTTAATGAAAGGTTAAGACCCGGAACGGGGATAACGTGATTCCAGCGGTGGCCGGATGTCCACATCTTGTCCCCAAGGGCAGCGGCCGGGCTGAAATGGTTAACGACCCGTTAACGCAGGCGAGTCCCGGCCTCTTCTCCCGGATTCACAGAAGCCCGTCCCCAGCTTGCGGATGCGACTCTTCGCGCGGGCCCGCAGGATGCGTTCCGGCTGGTCGCCGCCATGAATTCCTGCAAAACACCGCTATGATACTGATGATAAAAGAATCTATCTCTTTCTTAGAGGCGCGACTGTGAGCCCGGTGAGCAAACCACTGCTGAAGACCGTAATGGGTGAACGCCAGGAACGGCCACCGCTCTGGATCATGCGGCAGGCCGGCCGCTATCTGCCCGAATATCGCGCCGTGCGCGAAAAGGTCGGCGGCTTCCTCGAGCTCTGCTACACGCCCGAATATGCTGCGGAAGTAACGCTGCAGCCGCTGCGCCGGTTCGATCTCGATGCCGCGATCCTGTTCTCGGACATTCTCGTGATCCCCGATGCGCTCGGCCAGAAGGTTCGCTTCGAGGTGGGGGAAGGTCCCCTGCTCGAGCCGATCACGCCGGAAGGGCTGGGGAAGTTGAAGCCGGATGCCGTGCTCGACCATCTCGCCCCGGTCCTCGAAACGCTGCGCCGGGTAACGGCGGAGCTCGCCCCCGACAAGACGATGATCGGCTTTTGCGGGTCGCCCTGGACGGTCGCGACCTACATGATCAATGGCAGCGGCTCGCCCGACCAGGCGGTGGCGCGGGTTTTCGCCCTGACCCAGCCGGAGGCCTTTGCCCGGCTGATCGACATGCTGGTCGAGGCGTCGACTGCTTATCTCGTGGCGCAGTTCCGGGCCGGCGCCGATGTGGTGCAGCTGTTCGAGAGCTGGGCGCTCAATCTCGATGAGGAGCAGTTTGCCGCCTATGTGATCGAGCCGAACCGGCGGATCGTCGAGGCGGTGCGGCGCGAAATCCCCGGCGCCCCGATCATCGGCTTTCCGCGCGGCGCGGCGGCGATGCTGCCGGTTTATGCGGAAAAGACCGGCGTCAATGCGCTCGGCCTCGACTACATGACCCCGGTCGCCGCCATCGACAAGGCGCTGCCGGCCGCCCTCCCCGTCCAGGGCAATCTCGATCCGCTGCGGCTCATTGCCGGCGGCGAGCAGATGGAAGCGCGGGTGGAAGCCATCATTGCCGGCTTTGCGGGCCGGCCGCATATCTTCAATCTGGGCCACGGCATCGTGCCGCAGACGCCGATCGCCCATGTCGAGCGGCTGGTCGAAATCGTCAAAAGGGGTCGCTGATGGATTGGTACAGCTGGGTCAAGGCGCTGCATGTGATCAGCGTGCTCGCCTGGATGTCGGGCATGATGTACCTGCCGCGGCTGTTCGTTTATCACGCCGAGGCCCCGGTCGGTTCGGAGAAATCCGAAACGTTCAAGGTGATGGAACGCCGGCTGTACCGCGGCATCACCACGCCGGCGATGATCGCCACGTGGCTCTTCGGCCTCATCATGCTGTGGCAGGGCGCCTTCGACTGGAGCATGGCCTGGTCGTGGATCAAGGTCGGATCGGTGCTGGCGCTGTCGGGGGTCCACGGTTTCTTCGGCCGGCTGCTCAAGGATTTCGCGGCCGACGGGAATACCCGGCCCCATACCTTCTTTCGGATGATCAACGAGCTGCCCTTCGTGCTCGCCATTATCATCGTCGTGATGGTGATCGTCCGGCCGTTCTGAGCCGGGCGATCAGTCCCCTACTGGCGGCGCGCGTCGCGTTTCACGTGAATCCATGAATCACGGCCGGGCGTTCGACGCCCCTTGAATGCGACCGCGCTTCAAGCTATCTCACTGCGATCGCACCACCAAAGCGCGCGCCGCCCGGCGCAAAGCGCGGTGCATCCCCTCCCAAAATTACGATTCCCCCAGGGTCACCACCTTATGGAAACTATGAAGCTCAGCGAGCTCAAGGCCAAATCTCCCGCCGACCTGCTCACCTTTGCCGAGCAGTACGAGGTCGAGAACGCGTCGACCATGCGCAAGCAGGAACTGATGTTCGCCATCCTCAAGGAGCTGGCGGCGCGCGAGATCGAGATCGTTGGCGAAGGCGTGGTGGAAGTCCTGCCCGACGGCTTCGGTTTCCTCCGTTCCCCTGACGCGAACTACCTCCCCGGCCCGGACGACATCTACGTCTCCCCCAGCCAGATCCGCCGCTTCTCGCTCCGCACGGGCGATACGGTTGAGGGCGAAATCCGCTCTCCCAAGGAAGGCGAGCGCTATTTCGCGCTGCTGAAGGTGGCGACGATCAATTTCGAGGATCCCGAGAAGATCCGCCACAAGGTCAATTTCGACAACCTCACCCCGCTCTATCCCGATGAGCGGCTGAAACTCGAACTGCCCGATCCGACCGTGAAGGACAAATCGGCCCGCGTGATGGATCTGGTGGCGCCGATCGGCAAGGGCCAGCGCGCCCTGATCGTTGCCCCGCCGCGTACCGGTAAAACCGTGCTGCTGCAGAACATTGCGCAGTCGATCGCCGTCAACCACCCCGAGTGCTACCTCATCGTGCTGCTCATCGACGAGCGCCCCGAGGAAGTCACCGACATGCAGCGCTCGGTGAAGGGCGAGGTCATTTCCTCGACTTTCGACGAGCCGGCCAGCCGCCACGTCCAGGTCGCCGAAATGGTGATCGAGAAGGCCAAGCGTCTCGTCGAACACAAGCGCGACGTGGTGATCCTCCTCGATTCGATCACCCGCCTCGGCCGCGCCTACAACACGGTGGTGCCGAGCTCGGGCAAGGTGCTGACCGGTGGTGTGGACGCCAACGCGCTGCAGCGCCCGAAGCGGTTCTTCGGCGCCGCCCGCAATATCGAGGATGGCGGCTCGCTGACCATCATCTCGACCGCGCTGATCGACACCGGCTCGCGCATGGACGAAGTGATCTTCGAAGAGTTCAAGGGCACGGGTAACAGCGAAATCGTCCTCGACCGCAAGGTTTCGGACAAGCGCATCTTCCCGGCCATGGACGTCACCAAGTCCGGCACCCGCAAGGAAGAGCTGCTGGTTGAGAGCGACATCCTGCGCAAAATGTACGTCCTCCGCCGCATCCTCAACCCGATGGGCACGGTCGACGCCATGGAATTCCTCATGGATAAGCTGCGGCAGACCAAGACGAATTCCGATTTCTTCGACTCGATGAACACCTAACAGTGCCGTCCCGTCCGCCGGCTTCGGCAGTCGGTGCCTTCTCCCGCTTGCGGGGGAAGGTGGCGCCGAAGGCGACGGAAGGGGGGCGCCAGTTGCACTGGTGTGCTGGGCACCCCCCTCCACCAAGCTTCGCTTGGTCCCCCTCCCCCGCAAGCGGGAGAGGAACGCCGACTGCGGTATCCGCATCATGACCGACTCCGACACCATCATCGCTCTCTCCTCCGGCGCCCTGCCCTCAGGCGTGGCGATCATCCGGCTCAGCGGTCCGGCGACGGCTGCCGTCCTCACCCATCTCTCGATCGATCGCCCCGCGCCCCGACACCTGGCGCTGCGGGAAATCCGGCTCAACGGCGAGATCATCGATTCCGGCCTCATCGCCTGGATGCCAGGGCCGCAGAGTTTTACCGGCGAGGACACGGCAGAGCTCCAGGTCCACGGCTCGCCCGCCGTGGTCCGCGCCCTGCTCCGCGGCATGGCGGCGATGCCGGGCGTGCGGCTGGCGGAAGCGGGAGAATTCACCCGCCGCGCTTTTCTCAATGGCCGGCTCGATCTCACCGAAGTCGAAGGACTGGGTGACTTGATCGATGCCGAAACCGAGACCCAGCGCCAGCAGGCGGTGGCCCGGTTGGCCGGCGGTCTCTCCGACAAGATCGGCCGCTGGCGCGAGATGCTGCTCGATGCGCGGGCCGAGGTGGAAGCCCGGCTCGACTTCTCCGATGAGGGCGACGTCTCGGACGAGTTGCCACATAACGTGATTCAGGCGGTTCGCGATCTGGCCGGCGAGTTGCGCGAGGCCGCCGATTCCGTCGCCCGCGGCCGGATCGTGCGCGAAGGCCTGCGCGTGGCGCTGGCCGGTCCGCCCAATGCCGGCAAATCCTCGCTGCTCAACGCGCTGGCCCGATCGGACCTCGCGATCGTCAGCGACGAACCCGGCACCACCCGCGATGTGCGCGAGGTGCAGCTCGATCTCGGCGGCCGGCTGGTGGTCCTCGTCGACATGGCCGGGCTGCGGAGCACCGAAAGCCGGGCGGAGGCGGAGGGAATCCGTCGCGCCGAGGCCGAAATTGCCCGCGCCGATCTGGTGCTCTGGTTGGTGGCGCCGGATGTCGAGCCGCTTGAGCCGCCGCAAGGCCCGCCGCTCTGGACCGTCGGCACCAAGGCAGACATCGCCCCCGTGCCGGCCGAATATGCGCTGTCGGCCAGGGATGGCATCGGCATTCCGCAATTGCTGTCAGCTCTGACGATCTTTGCCGAGGACGCGGTGGGGGCCGGTCAACCGGCGCTGGTCAGCCGTGAGCGTGACCTCGTGGCGCTGCAATCGGCCCAGACGGCAATCGACTCGTTCCTTGACGAAGGGGCGACCGACGAGATTGCCGCGGAGCATCTGCGTCAGGCGTCGCTGGCGCTCGAACGGCTGCTCGGGCGAATCGATACCGAGCAGGTGCTGGACCGGCTGTTCGCCAGTTTCTGCATCGGCAAGTAGCCGCCAACGATTCACGTGAAACCATTGCCGTTGTGAGCGAGGCGCGCGCGCTGTATAGACCGCCGCCATGACGGATTTCGGTGTGATCATTGTAGGCGGCGGACACGCCGGCTCGGAAGCGGCTGCGGCAGCCGCGCGCCTTGGCGTGCCGACGGCGCTGATCACCCACAAATTCGCGACCATCGGCGAGATGAGCTGCAATCCGGCGATCGGCGGGTTGGGCAAGGGCCATCTGGTGCGCGAGATCGATGCGCTGGACGGGCTGATGGGCCAGGTCGCCGATGCCGCCGGCATCCAGTTCCGCGTCCTTAATCGCCGCAAGGGCCCAGCCGTCCGTGGCCCCCGCGCGCAGGCGGACCGGAAGCTCTACCGGCAGGCGATGCAGGCAGCGCTGTCGGCGCAGCCCAATCTCACGATCATCGAGGGTGAAGTCGACGATCTGACGGTCGAGAATGGCAACATAACAGGAGTCATCCTGCTGGATGGCCGCCGTTTTTCGACATCGTCCGTCGTCTTGACGACCGGTACGTTCCTCCGTGGCCTGATCCATCGCGGCGAAGAGACCATTCCGGCCGGCCGGGTCGGCGAGAAGCCGGTGCTGGGTCTTTCCGTGCGGCTCGAGCAGCTTGGGCTACGGCTGGGCCGCCTCAAGACCGGCACCCCTGCCCGGCTCGACGGCAGTTCCATCGACTTTTCGGTGCTCGAGGAGCAGCCGGGCGACACGCCGCCCGAGCCCTTCTCGACGCTGACAGCGGCGATCACCACGTCGCAGATCTCGTGCCATATCACCCGCACCACGACCGATACGCACCGGATCATCGCGGACAATTTGCACCGCTCGGCCATGTATTCCGGCCGGATCCAGAGCCGTGGGCCGCGCTATTGCCCGTCCATCGAGGACAAGATCGTTCGCTTTGCCGACCGGGAGAGCCACCAGATCTTCCTTGAGCCCGAGGGGCTCGACGACCCGACGATCTATCCGAATGGCCTCTCGACCTCCCTCCCCGCCGAGGTCCAGGAGGCGTTCCTCAAGACCATGCCGGGGTTGGGGAATGTCCGGATCATCCGCCCGGGCTATGCAATCGAGTATGACTATGTCGATCCGCGCGAGCTCAACGCCACGCTGGAGCTGAAGAAGCTGCCGGGCCTGTTCCTCGCCGGCCAGATCAACGGTACGACCGGTTACGAGGAAGCGGCCGCGCAGGGTCTGCTTGCGGGCGCCAATGCGGGGCTGAAGGCCAAGGGCGATGAGCAGATCGTTCTGTCGCGCACGGAATCCTACACGGGCGTGATGGTGGACGATCTGGTGACGCGCGGCGTCGCCGAACCCTATCGCATGTTCACCTCGCGGGCAGAGTTCCGGCTGCATCTGCGGAGCGACAATGCCGACCAGCGCCTGACGCGGCTCGGCATCGAGAAGGGTCTCGTTGGCGCGACTCGTCAAGCGGCCTTCCAGTCGAAGATCAAGGCGCTGGACGACGGGCGCAAGCTGCTGGATTCGCTGAACGTTACCCCGACAGAGGCACGCAAGGCCGGGATTGCCGTCAATGCCGATGGTCAGCGCAGAACGGCGTTCGATTTGCTCGCCTACCCCAGCGTCGACAGTAGCGATATAACACGAGTCTGGCCCGTAATCGGCACGATTGGAACGCCGATTCTGGAACAGCTTTCCATCGACGCGCAATATGCGGTCTATCTCGACCGGCAACGGGCGGATGTCGAGGCCATGCGGCGCGACGAAGCCGTCAACATCCCGGAATGGCTGGATTATAACGTGATTCCCGGGCTCTCCGCGGAGCTGCGGCAGAAGCTTTCGACGGCCAAGCCGGCCACGCTGGCGCAGGCCCAGGCGCTGGATGGCATGACGCCGGCGGCAGCGACGCTGTTGCTGGCTATCATCCGGCGTGGCGGGCTGCGGAAAGCCGGATGAGCCAGCAATCCGACCTCGAAGCCTATGCAAAGCTGTTGATCAAGTGGAACGCGGTTCAGAATCTCGTTTCACGTGAAACAATCGGCGAGCTGTGGCCCCGCCACATCGCCGACAGCCTGCAGCTGGTGAAGTTCCTGCGCGACGACGATCTCAACCTGCTCGACATTGGCTCCGGCGGCGGCTTCCCGGCTATCCCGATGGCGATTGCTTCACGTGAAACACAGCGGCGCTTCACGCTGGTAGAGCCGATTGCCAAGAAGGCGTCTTTCCTTCGCACCGTAGCGCGCGACCTGAGCCTGCCAATCACCGTCCTCGCGCTGCGCGCCGAGGACATTGATTCACGTGAAACTTACGACGTCATTACGTCGCGGGCGCTCGCCGCCCTGCCCGTGCTGCTGCGTTATTGCGCGACTTTCGCGAGCCAAAGCACCCGCTGCTTGCTGCCAAAGGGACGCAATTATCGTCAAGAACTTGACGCGGCGACTGCCCATTTCCACTTCGATGTGGTAGTTCACAATAGCGAGTCCGATCCCGAGGGCGTCGTTCTCGAGATCAGCAATTTACGCGACAAATCAAGCGCTTAGCGGCAGGAGACGGGCGTGGCACCACGCATTATCACCCTCGCGAACCAGAAGGGCGGCGTCGGCAAGACGACGACCGCCATCAATCTGGCCACTGCCCTCGCCGCAATCGGCGAGCGCGTCCTTATTGTCGACCTCGATCCGCAGGGAAATGCCTCTACGGGCTTGGGAATCGACCGGCAGGACCGCGACGTGTCGTCCTATGATCTGATGGTCGGCGACGCTACGGTTGCCCAGGCCTCGATCATGACCGACGTGCCGCGCGTTGCGATTGTGCCTTCGACGCTCGATTTGCTCGGTGTCGAACAGACGATTTCGCAGCAGCCCGACCGCGCATTCAAATTGCGCAATGCATTCAAGGAGTTGCCGCAGCTGGCCATCGAGCAGCAGCCGGTCAGCTACGTCATTATCGACTGCCCGCCCTCGCTGAACCTCCTCACCGTCAACGCGCTGGTCGCGGCGGACGCCGTGCTGGTGCCGATGCAATGCGAGTTCTTTGCGCTCGAAGGTTTGAGCCAACTCCTTCAAACCATTGAACAAATCCGGACGACGCTAAATCCGCGCCTGCAGATCCAGGGCGTCGTGATGACCATGTTCGACAAGCGCAATTCGCTCAGTGAGCAGGTGCTGCAGGACGTGCGCGGGACGATGGGCAATCTCGTCTATGACACTGTAATTCCTCGCAATGTCCGGCTGAGCGAAGCGCCGTCCTATGGCAAGCCGGCTTTGCTTTACGATCTGAAATGTGCCGGGAGCCAGGCCTATCTGCGGCTCGCCACCGAAGTCATCCGCCGCGAGCGGCAACTGAACGCTGCATGAGGCCAAAATGGTAGAAAAACCCAACAGACTCGGGCGCGGCCTCGCGGCTCTTATCGGCGATATGGCCCCGATCGAGGCGCCGCGCGTCGCTGAGGCCAGCAATGGCAACCAGAAGCGCCTGCCGCTCGACTTCATCATCGCCAACCGTGCCAATCCGCGCCGCGAATTTGCGCCGGAACAGCTCGAAGAGCTGACCAATTCGATTCGCGAGAAGGGCGTGATGCAGCCCCTGCTCGTCCGTCCGAGCGAAGATCCGAACATTTTCGAGATCATCGCCGGCGAGCGCCGTTGGCGCGCCGCCCAGCGCGCTGGCCTCCATGACGTGCCGGTCATCATCCGCGAGGTCGATGACAAGGAATCGCTCGAGCTGGCGATCATTGAGAACGTGCAGCGAGTGGACCTTAATCCACTGGAAGAAGCACAGGGTTATGAACAGCTTATTGAGCAGTTTTCATATACGCAACAAGACCTTGCGCAGGTTATCGGAAAATCTCGCTCGCACGTCGCCAACACCATGCGGCTGCTCAAGCTGCCGCAGAATGTGCGCGATATGGTCTCCAATGGCCAGCTGACGGCGGGTCATGCGCGCACGCTGATCACCGTCGACGACCCGATGGCGCTCGCCAAGCAGATCATCGAAGATGGCCTCTCCGTCCGCGAAGCCGAAGTGCTCAGCCAGCGCGGCAGTGTGCCGAAGCGCGAGCCCAAGTCGGAAGAGCCCCGCGATGCCGATACGCTGGCGCTCGAGAAGCGCCTGTCCGATGTACTGGGCATGAGCGTCGCCATCGACCACAAGGAAAAGGGCGGCAAAGTCGAGATTCGCTACCGTTCGCTAGAACAGCTCGACCTGGTGATTGAGAAACTGCAGCGCTGAGGCCGCCGGCGCGCCTTAGTGGTGCGCCACCATCTGCGTCAGCGCCAGGAACACCCGGCGCGTCAGCGTTTCGGCCCGCCCGTAATTCTTGCGCGATTCGGCCACGGCCTGGTGCAGCCGTTCGGTGGCGATGGCGAGTGCCGGATCGGACCAGAGCCGCAATTGCTGCTCCAGCGCTGATTTACGTGAAAAATGCGGCTTCGGCCGAGCCCCTTCCAGCACATCGCGCGCCGAAACGCCCGAATCGACGACCGAACGCCAGCGCCGCAACTGCGTGAAGTGCAGCATCACCGACGAGAGCAATTGCTGCGGGTTCACGGCCGCCGACAGCGCGCGGCCGAGCGCGGCGTCGAGCCGCTCGGCGTGGCCGGTGCCGATGGCATCCGCCACCTCGTCGAGCACCAGCATGGCATTGTCGGCGCAGAGCGTGATGACGTCCTCGCGGACTAGAATCCCGCTCTCCTGCGCGTACAGGGTGAGCTTTTCGAGCTCGCGGCGCGTCACTTCGCGGTCATTGCCCAGCAGATCCTTCAGTGTTTGCGCCACTTCAGGCTCGGCACGCACGCCGGCCTTGGCGAAACTCTCATTGATCAGCCGCAGGATCGTTTCATCGCTATCGGCATAGCAGGGCAAGGCGCGCGCATTGCGCGAGGCTTCGGCCAGCGCGCGCAGCGCGTCCTTCGGCACGAGATTGCCGGCCTCTAGAATCACGATCGCCCCGGAAGGATCATCGCCCAGTTGGCTCAGTACGGTTGTGATCGCCTTGCCTGCCCCGCGCACACGCACCACGCGCTTCTCGCCGAACAAGGACGACGTTCTAGCTTCGACCAGCAACTGGCCGGGGTCCTTGTCGAGGTCGCCGCCGTCGAGCGTTACGAGGCCCATGCCGTCGCTGTCGCCGCCGGCATAATAGCGCACGAGGCGCTGTGCCGATTCGCGAACCAGCCCGGTATCCGGGCCATAGATCAGAATGATGCCGGCTTCGAGGTCGGGCCGCTTGAGGAAGCGCTCGACCTCATGCGCCTTGAGCGCGGTCAATTGGCGAGAGCCGCCAGGATCTGCAGACGCACCGTGTCGGCCAGCAGCTTTGCGGCCTGCAGCGCCGCGGTTTGCGCGGCCTGCTCATTGGCGCCGGCCTGGGCGCTGGTGGTGTAATCGGCGGTCTGCGAGCGCGAACCGGAGAACAGTACGTCGCCCGCAGGCGATGTCACCGTGATCAGGGCACTCACCGTCACCTGCCGCTGATCATGCGGCCGCGTCACGCTGTTGCTCGTGAGATTGCGCGACGACTGGCTGACGGCAATCGCCACAACGGGCACTTCGCCGGTCGACTTGCCGAGCTTGAGCGCCAGCTCCTGATAGATCACCTGCTCGAGGCGGCTGTTGGGCTTGGCGTATTGCACCTCGACGCGCTGCGCCGCGATGCCATTGTCGCCATAGACCGGACGAAGGCCGGTGCAGCCGCCCAGCGCGAGCGCCGCGACCAGAACGACGCTCCAGCCGAGCCCGCGAATGCGCCGCGTGTCAGATGACCACATTCACGATCCTGTCGGGCACAATGATGATCTTTTTGGGCGTCACGCCCTCCAGCATGCGGGCAACCGCGTCGAGAGACAAGGCTTCTTTCTCGACCTGCTCGCGCGGGGCGCCAACCGGCACCGTGATCTCGCCGCGGCGCTTGCCGTTCACCTGCACGGCGATCACCACGGCCGAATCGACCAGCAGCGCCGGATCGACCTCAGGCCAACCGGCGTCGGCGACCATGCCGGTCTTGCCGAGCGCTGCCCAGCAGGTCTCGCTCAGATGCGGCATCATCGGCGCGATCAGCTGCACCAGATGCTCAACGCCTTCGCCCAGCGCGGCCGCGCCATTGGCGGTGGGCTTCACCTCGAGGGTAGCCGAGAACTTCGCGAGGCCGTTGGTCAGCTCATAGATCTGGGCCACGGCGCTGTTAAAGCGCAGCGCCTCGATGCTCTGGGCCACGCCATCGACGGCGCGGTGGATGAGTTTGCGGATCGCCTCGATCTCGCCGGCCGGCGTCTCGCCCGTCGAGGCGGTGCCGCTCAGTTCTATCGATTCGTGCAGCAGCTTCCAGGCGCGCTGCTGGAAGCGGCTGGCGCCCTCGATGCCGGCCTCGGTCCATTGCACGTCGCGCTCGGGCGGCGAGTCGGACAGCATGAACCAGCGGGCCGTGTCGGCGCCGTAGGTCTGGACGATCTCGTCTGGGTCCACGACGTTCTTCTTGGACTTCGACATCTTCTCGATCGAGCCGATCTCGACCGGTGCACCGGTCGCGGCATGCGTCGCCTTGCGGCCGTCGCCCATGCCCTCGAGCAGAATGTCGGCCGGGAGCACCCAGTCGCCGTTCTGGTCGCGATAGGTCTCGTGCACCACCATGCCCTGGGTGAACAGGCCGTGGAACGGCTCATCCATGCCCAGATGGCCGGTCTTGTGCATCGCGCGGGTGAAGAAGCGGCTGTAGAGCAGATGCAAGATAGCGTGTTCTATGCCACCGATATACTGGTCCACCGGCAGCCATTGATTGGCGACGGCGGGCACGGTCGGGTCGGCGGATTTCGGCTCCGTGAAGCGGGCGAAATACCAGGACGAATCGACGAACGTATCCATCGTGTCGGTCTCGCGCCGGGACGGCGTGCCGCAGAGCGGGCAGTTCACGTGCTTCCAGCTCGGATGGTGGTCGAGCGGATTGCCCGGCCGGTCGAAGGTCACGTCGTCGGGCAGCACCACCGGCAGATCGGCGGCCGGCACCGGCACCACGCCATGTTCGGGGCAGTGGATGATCGGGATCGGGCAACCCCAATAGCGCTGGCGCGAGACGCCCCAGTCGCGCAGGCGATAATTGGTCTCGACCGTCCCCTGCGGGCCGTTGCCGACGCGGCGCTCGCCGAAATAGGCGGCGATCCGCTTCTTGGCGTCGTCGACGGTCAGCCCGTCGAGGAACTCCGAGTGATAGATGCGGCCGGGGCCGACATAGGCCTCGGTCCCCACGGCGAAGCTCGCCGCGTCGCCATCGGGCGGCAGCACCACCGGGATGACGTTGAGATCGTATTTGCGGGCGAAATCGAGGTCGCGCTGGTCATGCGCCGGGCAGCCGAAAATGGCGCCGGTGCCGTAGTCCATCAGCACGAAATTCGCGACATAGACGGGCAGCGTCTCGCCCGGCTTGACCGGATGCTTGACCGTCAGCCCGGTGAAAACGCCCTGCTTTTCGGCCTTTTCCAGCGTCTCGGTGGCGGTGCCCTGGCGATGGCACTCGGCGATGAAATCGACCAGCGCCGGGTTCGACTTCGCCAGTTCGGTCGCCAGCGGATGGTCGGGCGACAGCGCGATGAAGCTCGCGCCGAAGATGGTGTCGGGGCGCGTCGTGAACACTTCGATGGCGGTCGCCGGCGCGGCGGCCGGGTCGGTCATCTCGAACAGCAGGCGCATGCCTTCGGACTTGCCGATCCAGTTGCGCTGCATGGTGCGCACTTTTTCGGGCCAGCCCTCGAGGCCGTCGATGGCTTTCAGCAGATCCTCGGAGAAGTCCGAGATCTTGAAGAACCACTGCGTCAGCTCGCGCTGCTCGACCAGGGCGCCGGAGCGCCAGCCGCGGCCGTCGATCACCTGCTCATTGGCGAGCACGGTCTCGTCCACCGGGTCCCAATTGACCTTGGCGGATTTGCGCGTGACGAGGCCTGCCTCGAGGAAATCGAGGAACAGCTTCTGCTGCTTGGCGTAATAGTCGACGTCGCAGGTGGCGAATTCGCGCGACCAGTCGAAGCTCAGGCCCATGGTCTTGAGCTGCTTCTTCATCGCCGCGATGTTGGCGTAGGTCCAGGTCTTGGGATGGCTGCCGGTCTGCTTGGCGGCGTTTTCCGCCGGCAGGCCGAAGGCGTCCCAGCCCATCGGATGCAGCACATTGAAGCCGCGGGCGCGCTTGTAGCGGGCGAGCACGTCGCCCATCGCATAGTTGCGCACATGGCCCATGTGGATGCGCCCGCTCGGATAGGGGAACATCTCGAGCACGTAATAGCGCTGGCGCGGATCGTCATTGGAGACGACAAAGGACTGCTGGTCCTCCCACGCTTTCTGCCAGCGCGGTTCCTCGACACGCGGGTTGTAGCGCTCGATAGGTTTCACTTCGGGTACGTCCTTGAGGCGGCAAAGAGTTGCTTTGCCGGGGAATTTTAGGGTAGCGGACCAACACCACGAAACTCGAAATGGGTCAACAGCAGGGCGATGGACAGCGCCGCCGAACGTCTCGATAGCATTCGCGCCCGCATCGACGCCGCGCACCGCCGTTTCGGCCCGCCGGCCGAGCGGGTGGAACTGGTTGCGGTCTCGAAGACCTTTTCGGCCGACGAGGTCCGCCCCTTCCTCGAGGCGGGGCAGCGCATCTTCGGCGAGAACCGGGTGCAGGAAGCCGCCGGCAAATGGCCCGAGCTGCGGGCATCCTATGCCGGCATAGAATTGCATCTGATCGGTCCGCTGCAGACCAACAAGGCGCGCGAGGCCGTGGCGCTGTTCGATGTGATCGAGACGGTCGATCGCGACAAGCTCGCCGGCGTGCTCAAGACCGAGATGGAGAAGGCCGGCCGCCAGCCGCGTCTCCTGGTGCAGGTCAATATCGGGCTCGAGCCGCAAAAGGCCGGCATCCCGCCCGCCGAAGCGGTGGCTTTCGTCAAACGTTGCCGCGAGGTGCATGGGCTGACCATCGACGGGCTGATGGGCATTCCGCCCGAAGGCGTGCCGGCGGGGCCCTATTTCGCGCAGCTGGCGATCCTGGCCGGTGAGACCGGCGCGACGACGCTGTCGATGGGCATGAGCGCGGATTTCGAAACGGCCATCGCCATGGGCGCCACCCATGTGCGGGTCGGCTCGGCGCTGTTCGGGCATCGCCCGCGACCATGAACGCCCCCGTCGCGGTGACCGATCGGCTGGTCCTCCGCGATTTCACGCCATCGGATGTGCCGCTCTATGTCGCGCTCAGCGCCGACCCCGAGATCATGCGCTATCTGGGCGGACCGAAATCGGCCGAGCATTGCATCGGCGAAATCGAGGCGATCTCTAAGCAATATGCCGCCATAGCAGTTGGCATGCTGGCCGTGGAGCGGCGCGAGGATGGCCAGTTCCTCGGCATTTGCGGCCTCTCCTACGAACCCTGGTACCCCGACGATCTGCAGATCGGCTGGCGCTTCTTCAAGGACCACTGGGGCCAGGGCTACCCCACCGAGGCGGCGCGTGTCTGGCGCGACCATGCCTTTGCGACGCTCGGGGCGCCGCGATTGATCTCGATTTCCGACGTCCCCAATTTCCGGAGCCACCGGGTGATGGAGCGGCTCGGCATGCGGCCGGACCACGACGCCGTGCTGCAGGATGGTGAAGAGACGTTCGAGGCCCGCATCTACGTACAGGAACGCGCGCTGTGGCAGTCCGTCATCAATGCCGGAAACTTTCCGCGCTGAGTAATCCACTGGCGGAATAACTGCGTATTTCCAACGTTAACCCGTCGTGAGTTCGCAACTTTGCGGCCTCCGGTGCGTTACTGCACGGGCATAAACACATTGTGACTGGCTGGGCTTCGAGGGCCGGCTTAACTCACGTTCAGCAAATTCAGGAGTGCTGCATGATCCGTCGCCGCGTTTTCCTTGTCGATGATGATGCGGACCTGAGGAAGACCTTGATCGATCAACTCGCGCATTACCGCGAGTTCGACCTCGTCGAGGCGGATTCCGCGGCCGAAGCCATCCGCAAGGTCGGCGAAGTGCATGTCGATCTGATGCTGCTTGATGTCGGCCTGCCCGACATGGACGGCCGCGAGGCCGTGAAGATCCTCCGCCGCGACGGGTTCAAGAGCCCGATCATCATGCTCACCGGGCATGACAGCGATTCCGACGAGATCCTGGGGCTCGAATCGGGCGCCAATGACTACGTTACCAAGCCCTTCCGCTTTTCCGTGCTGCTCGCCCGCATCCGTGCGGCGCTGCGCCAGCACGACCAGAGCGAGGACGTCGTGTTCACCATCGGGCCGTACAGCTTCCAGCCGGCGGCGAAGCTGCTCGAAGCGACCGACGGCAACAAGGTGCGGCTGACCGACAAGGAAACGTCGATTCTCAAATTCCTCTACCGCCAGGGCCCCAAGACCATCACGCGCGACGTGCTGCTCAAGGAAGTATGGGGGTATAATAATCGCGTCACCACGCACACGCTCGAGACGCACATCTACCGACTGCGGCAGAAAATCGAGCGCGATCCGTCCAATGCGCGGCTGCTGGTGACCGAGGATGGCGGCTACCGCCTGGTGCCGTAGGCACCGGCGCGTCACTTTCCCCCGCCTCTCCGCCCCAAAACGGTGAAATCCGTTCTCGCAAAGAGAGCGGCATGCTCTATATCAGCGCTGGGCCGTGGGGGCGGTTCGTGAATATAGGCTAAGGGGCCGATGCAGCTCGACGACGCGACCACGATCCTGGGGCGCGCGGATTTTTTCTCAATCTGCGACGCCGAGCAGCGCCGTCTCCTCGCCTTCGCGAGCGAGCGCAAAAAGTGGCGTCCAAATGCAGTGCTCTACCAGGCCGGCGATACGCCGGAGGGTGCCCACGTACTGGTCAGTGGCACCCTCGCCACCTACCAGGAAGGCGACGAAACCAACCCCTATGTCATCACCTCGCTCGGCTCGGTGCTCGGCGCCATGTCGCTGGTCGTGTCGCGGCCTCGGCCAGTGACCGTCAAGGCAGTAGACAATGTCGAGACGCTATTCGTCCCACGCTCGGCTTTCATGAAGCTGGCCAATCAGGCGCCGGATCTCGCGGCGCGCGCGGCTGACCGGATTCGCACCGAACTGATGGGCTATCTGGGCGCCATCGAACAGGTGCGCGGCAAGATCGGCGGCACCAAGGGCTAAGGCCCCTGCCCTAGTCGGGCACGATCGCGTCGACTTCCAGTTCGATCAGCCAATCCGGGTCGACGAAGCCTGACACCGCCATCACGGTCGTCACCGGACGGATGTCGGCAAAGATTTCTGCGTGAGCTTTGGCGGCTGCGTCCCACAGCGCCATGTCGGTCAATATAACACGAGTCCTGACGACGTGCTCAAAGCCGGCGCCGGCATCGTCCAGCGCCTTGCCGATAATCTCAAGCACGCGCTTCGCCTGCAGATAGACGTCGCCCTTCCCTGCTGTGCCGCCGCCGGCCGCGATCGGCGCCGTGCCGCCGACAGCGATGAAATTGCCGACGCGAATAGCGCGGGAAAAACCGATGATCGGTTCGAGGTAAGAGCCGGAACTGACGAGCTTGCGATCGGCCATCGGCCTCTCCCTCAGAAATGGGCGATGACGGGGACGTGGTCGGACGGCTTGTCGCTCCAGCCGCGCGCCGGCCGGATGATCTCGGCGCCGGTCGAATGCGCCGCGATATCCGCCGTCGACCAGATGTGGTCGAGGCGGCGGCCGCGGTCCGAGGTTTCCCAATTGGCGGCGCGATAGCTCCACCAGGAGCTCAGCTTGGTGCCATAGGGCAGATGCTTGCGCACCAGATCGGTCCAGCCGTGATTGCCGGAGAGCAGCGCATCGAGCGCCTCGGTCTCGACCGGCGTGTGGCTCACGACCTTCAGCAGCTGCTTGTGGCTCCACACATCATCCTCATGCGGCGCGATATTGAAATCGCCGCAGATCAGTTGCCCCTGCTTGAAGCTAGGCTCGCCGAACCACTGCTTCAGCTCCTTGAGGAAGTTGAGCTTGTGGGCGAATTTCGGATTGATGTCGGGGTCCGGCTCGTCGCCGCCGGCGGGAATGTAGATCGAATGGACGGTCAGCGGCTCCCTGCCCCAGCCGACACTCGCCGACACATGGCGGCAATCCTCGATCTCGCAGAACACGCGGCTCGAAATGTCGGTGAGCGGGAATTTCGAGACGATGGCGACGCCGTGATAGCCCTTCTGGCCATGCACGGCGTGATACGGATAGCCTGCCGCCGCAAAGGCCTCAGCCGGGAACTGCTCGTTCTGGCATTTGATCTCCTGCAGGCACAGCACATCGACGGGATGGCGCTGGAGAAAATCGAGCACCAGCGGCAGGCGCAGGCGAACGGAATTGATGTTCCACGTAGCAAGGGCGAAGGGCATGGGGGACTCGGCAGGAGGGGTGCCTCATCTTTTGCCGGTCACGCGAGAGGGATGCAAGCACCGTCGGTTGGGCAGCGGACAGCGTCCGCCCTGCCCTCAGTTCTTGATCTGATTGTACTCGTTGATGTTGAGGTAGAAGAACGCCGCCGGGATCGGCACGCCGCGTTCCACGTCGAACAGCGAGAAGGTCAGTTCGCTGCCATCGGGGCTGGTCAGCACCCACTGCACGAGATCCTTGGTGGCCTTGTCGAACACCAGCGCCACGCGCACCGTGCCGGCGGGCGTGTCGTCCTGCAGCGTCAGCTCGACATAATTGTCGGAGTGGTTGATGGCGACGAGGCCGGCGCGCAGCAAATCGATCTTGGCATCGAGGAACTGGCGCAGCGGCACCTTGTCCTGCGGATAGGCGTATTGCGTCTTCTCCTTGCGGTCGATGACGTAAAAGCCATTGCCCAGCGACATGATCTCTTCGCGCGAGGGCGGATTGTAGCGGAAGCGAATCTTGCCCGGTCGCTCGAGCCCGAACGTGCCTTCGATGCGGTTGCCCTGCGTGTCGATCTGCAGGAAGCGCCCGGTCATCGTGGTGATCTGGCTGTTATAGGCCGAGATCTCATTGATCAGCGCAACCTCTTCCTCGGTCAGCCGGCGCGGCGATTCCTGCGCCAGCGCACCGGTCACCGGCAGGGCGAAAGAAGTGGCGATCAGGGCGAGAAGGGAACGTCGCTGCATCGAAAAACCTCGTATCGGACCATGTAGGTGCTAGGGCACAATTGCGGCAAGAGCTAGAGATGCTGCAACGCCCCGGAAGCGTCCCGGTTGGCGCTTTGGGGGGCAGTTTCGGTTTTGTTGGTCGCCAAAGCATGGAGATGGCTGCCTGGCGTGTCGCGGCCTGCTGCGTTCGACGTCGTGATCGTCGGTAAGCCCTATGGAAACTGGGAATCAACGCTGCGCGCCGGCGGTGCGGCATGGCGCGGTGTCCGCGGCGTTCGCAGCGTCGCCCTGACGCGCGATGGCGCAGCGCGGCCGGGCTGGCCCTGGTGGCGGGGAACGCAGCAATTCGCCATCGTCTTCCAGATCGGCAACATTCTCGCTGCCCCGCGCTGCTGCTGGAGCCTGTTGCCGAGCCGGCGCGCGGTGCATGTGCTCAACGACAAGCGCCGCTTTGCTGCTTTCACTGCGGCCGAGGGCCTCGCGGCGCTGGCGCCCGCGAATTTCGCCAGTGTCGCAGAGGCGCGCTTTCCCTGCGTGTTGAAGCGCACTGATCTGTGGGGCGGGCAGGGTGTCGTGGTGGCGCACAGCGCCGCCGAACTCGAGCACCATCTCTTGAGCAGACCCTGGTCCGGCCGTCCCTTCGTGCTCCAGGCCTATGTCGAGGGGCCAGAATATGCGGCGCATGCCATTGCCGTCGGCGGGCGCCTCGTCTGGGTGACGGCCTACAGACACGAGGCGCTGCCGCCCTTCGCCATTCGCGCGCCGCTGCCGCAACAACCGACCGCGGCCGCGGCGCTATCGGACAGCGACCGGGCCGATCTCGAGCGCTTCCTCTTGCCGCTCGGCTACGATGGTCCGGTCTGCTTTGATTTCAAGCGCGGTTCCGACGGGCGCATCCGCATGCTCGAAATCAATCCGCGCTTCGGCGGCTCGCTGTTCTGGGACCACAATGTCGGCGATTTGGCTGCGGCGCTCGACGCGCTGCTTGCGCACGCCAAATGGATGCCGCTGTTCCGCTAGATATTGTCGCGCCGCTGCTTCTTGCCGCGGGCGATTTCGGTGCCGAGCGCCATGAGCTTGGGAGCCCAGAAGGCGCGGAAGGGGTCCAGCCAGGCGTCGACCTGTTCGAGCGGTGCCGGATCGAGCGTGTAGAGCCGGCGGGTACCCGCGGCGCGCACCGTCGCGAAGCCCGAATCGCGCAGCACCTTCAGATGCTGGCTCACCGCCGCCTGGGTGATGCCGAACTCGGCCGAGATGGTCGCCACCACCTCACCCGAGGCCAGTTCATCCGCCGCCAGCAATTCGAGGATGCGGCGGCGGACCGGATCGCCGAGGACATCGAAGGCATGCATCGGCGCGGCCTCAGGCTTCGCCCGAATAGAACTTCCGCGTGTTCTCGGCCGCCTCGGCGGCGTTGACCATGCCGTCGGCGGCGGCGGCCTTGCCCCAGGCGGTGCTGGCGGCGCGGTAGAATTGCAGCGCCTCGGGCGAGGTCTGCCACTCCGCGACCCCCTCGGGCGGGCGCTCGGCGGCGGGGTTCTCGATGTGCCGCTGCAGGCCGAACAGGCCCAGATCCCAGCCGACGCCCACCGCGCCCGGCCCGTATGTCGGCCAGAACGCCTCATCGACGATGGCGATGTGGCTCAACTCCAGCGTCGATCTGCCGGCGCCGGCGCTTGTGAGGCGCACTTCGAGCCAGCTGGTCTGGCCCATCATCTCCCAGGTCGTGGCGAAGAAATGCGGCGCGTCGCAATCGGTGATGGTGCCGCCGGCATTGCCCTCGAGCTGGTAGCGGCCACCGAGCTTCAGGTCGCCGCTGATCGGCAGGAACCAGCGCTTGATGCGGTCGGCCGTGGTCACCGCGTGCCACAGATCCTCGAGGTCGGTGTCATAGGTCGCGGTGGCGATCACCGCCTTGGCAGGCTTGCCGTCGCGCTCGACCGATTTGACGCCGCGCACCACTGCGCCGGCATAGTCCAGGGCTGCCATAGCCATCGCTCATCTCCCGTGTTGTTGGCGGGAGAGATATCAACCGGCGCTTATATAAGTCAATGCTTATATGTATCGCGCCAGCTCAGTATGGATCGCTGCCGACGAGAATCTCGCGCTTGCCCGAATGGTTGGGGCCCGAGATGACGCCTTCCTGCTCCATGCGCTCGATCAGCGAGGCGGCCTTGTTGTAGCCGATGGCGAGGCGGCGCTGCACATAGGAGGTCGAGGCCTTCTTGTCCTGCAGCACGATGTTGACCGCCTTGTCGTAGAGCTCGTCGCCCGAATTGGAGCCGCCACCCTCGTCGAGGGCGCTGGCCGGGTCGAACTCTTCCTCTTCGGCGGTGATCGATTCGAGATAGTCCGGCGCACCCTGCGACTTGAGGTGGCGCACGATCGCTTCCACTTCGCCGTCCGCAACGAACGGGCCGTGCAGGCGCCGGATGCGGCCGCCGCCGGCCATGTAGAGCATGTCGCCATTGCCCAGCAGCTGCTCGGCGCCCTGTTCCCCGAGGATCGTGCGGCTGTCGATCTTCGAGGTCACCATGAACGATATTCTAGTGGGGAAGTTCGCCTTGATGGTGCCGGTGATGACGTCTACCGACGGGCGCTGTGTGGCGGTGATGACGTGGATGCCGGCGGCGCGCGCCATCTGCGCGAGACGCTGCACCGAGCCTTCGATTTCCTTGCCCGCCACCATCATGAGGTCGGCCATCTCGTCGATGATCACGACGATGAAGGGCAGGGGCTCGAGCGCAAATTCCTCGCTCTCGAAGATCGCCTCGCCGGTCTCCTTGTCGAAGCCGGTCTGCACCGTGCGGGTGATGGTCTCGCCGCGCTCGGCCGCTTCGGTGACGCGCTGGTTGAAGCCGTCGATGTTGCGCACACCGATCTTGGACATCTTGCGATAGCGGTCTTCCATCTCGCGCACGGCCCATTTCAGCGCGATCACGGCCTTGGCCGGATCGGTCACCACGGGTGTCAGCAGATGCGGGATGCCGTCATAGATGCTCAGTTCGAGCATCTTGGGGTCGATCATGATCAGGCGGCACTGCTCGGGCGTCATCTGGTAGAGCAGCGACAGAATGAAGGTGTTGATGCCCACCGATTTGCCCGAGCCGGTGGTACCGGCGATGAGCAGATGCGGCATGCGGGCGAGGTCGGCGATGATCGGCTCGCCGCCAATGGTCTTGCCGAGGCAGATGGGCAGCTTGCCCTTCATCTTCTCGAAATCCTGGCTCGCCAGCATTTCGCGCAGATAAACCGTCTCGCGCACCTCGTTGGGCAGTTCGATGCCGATGGCGTTGCGGCCCGGCACCACAGCAACGCGGGCGGAAATGGCGCTCATCGAGCGGGCGATGTCGTCGGCCAGCGAAATCACGCGGCTCGATTTGATGCCGGGCGCCGGCTCCAGTTCATAGAGCGTGACCACGGGGCCGGGGCGGACATTGATGATGTCGCCCTTGACGCCGAAATCCTGCAGCACGCCTTCGAGGCGGCGGGCCATGGCTTCAAGCCGCTCGGGCGCATGCTCGGGGCTCGGGCCGCGATGCTTGGCCTCGGCGAGCAGGTTCAGCGCCGGCAGTTCAAAGCCGTCCGTTTCATCGAGCAGCGAGGGCTGCGCTTCGCGCGCGGCGCGGCGGCCGGGGGCAGGGCGGCGGGCCGGGGCGGCAACGCGCGGCGAGGCGGCAAGCGGCTCGTCCGCTTCCTCTTCGGCCGGATAATAATCGTCTTCCGATTCCTCGGGCTGGCTCGGCGCGTAGATGCGGCGCTCGACATGCATCTGCGGTTCCTGCCGCCCTTCGGGCAGCACGGCAGGGGCGCGGCCGGCCATGCTCGGCTCCACCGCGCCGTCGCGCCAGGGCGCGGCATCGGCTTCGCGGCGGGCAGCGGCGTTGTCGCGCGCCTTGACGATGGCGCGGCGTAGGGCCGATTGCGCCATGAAGCCGAAATGCACGAGGCCGCCAATGGCCACGTCAAGAATGCCGTTCTTCTCCGGCTCGTCGTCGGCCGCCGCCTTGCGGCCAGCCTTGCCGGCCTTGACACTCGCCACCGGCATCTTGGGCAGCGACACGGCGCCCAGCCCCATGGCAATCCAGAACAGCGCCGCGGTCGGCGCGAACAGAATGATGGCGAACAGCCAAGCCGTTACCGGCTGCGGATTGTCGCCGGTCACCAGCGCCGCGACATTGGTGAAGCCGGCGCCGATCAGGCCACCAAGCCCAGTGGGCAGCGGCCAGCTCTCGGGCGTCGGCATGAAGGCGAGAACGCCCGTCGCGAGCAGGCTCGAGGCAATCCAGGTGATCAGCCGCAGCCCCATCACCGCAGGCACGCGGCGGCGCACGAAGCTCCAGCCCCACAGCGCCGGCGGCACGAGGAAGGCAATGACGCCAAGTCCGAGGATCTGGAAGCTCAGATCCGCCACCACGGCGCCGGGAAAGCCCAGCCAGTTCCGCGCCGGTGCCGACACGGCATAGGACAGCGAGGGGTCGTCGACATGCCACGAGGCGAGCGACACCATCATCACGCCAACCAGCGTCAGCACGATCATCCCGATGAGTCGCACGGGAATGGTGATGGCGATGGCAGGCGCGGGAGCCGAATGGTCTTCAAGCAGGGCGCGTGGCGGCATCGTCGAAATCACTCTTAACTGGAAGCACCGGACGAAAACCCGGTCGAAGAGCGATCCTAGATTGCCGTGGTTAATCCAGAGCTAACCATAGAGCCCGGGGAGGGCGGGCTGTGGATGAAGGGCTGGTGCCGAACGCTGTGCCAGCCCAACCCCCACCCACCGGCTCCGCCGGTCC
>SEEL01000017.1 GCA_004144345.1 Hyphomicrobiales bacterium | reverse complement strand
CGCCTTGAGCGGAGTGATGGTCGCCATCCAGTCCGCGACCGCCCCCTCCACCGCCTTCGGCGGTCCCCCTCCCCCGTTTACGGGGGAGGGGGACCGCCGAAGGCGGTGGAGGGGGCGGTCGCGGACTGGATGGCGACCATCACTCCGCTCAAGGCGTCGTCGTTGAGTACATCGGCGGCAGCGAAGCGGAGGATGCGGATTCCCTGGGCCGCCAGCCAGCGATCGCGCACGGTGTCGTGCGCCGCTGCCGCGGCAAAATTATGCGACGCGCCGTCGACCTCGACGCAGAGCCGCGCGGCTGAGCAGTAGAAATCAAGGACGTAGGGGCCGATGGCATGCTGGCGGCGAAAGTGCATGCCCGCCGCGCGTTTTCTCAGTTGAGTCCACAGCACCACTTCCGGCAGCGTCATCTCGCGTCGGAGTTTCTTTGCGCGTTTGAGGGTCTGGACCGGAGAACGCATCGGGGGACACTAGCCGGCGACCGCCCCCTCCACCAGCTTCGCTGCTGCGCGGTGGAGGAGCCTGACTGCGGGCATCGTGGCGGTGGCCTGCCTGCTAACGCTCGTACTCGATCAGTTCAGTGCCGACCCGATCGACATGAACTTTTCCCGCCGGTGTTCGCGGATTTCGAGGCGGCCGCGGCTTTGGGGGAAGTCGCGGAGGAAGGCGGTGATGGCGTCGGCGGTGTTGGCCATGACCACGGCCGGGTGGCGGTGGGCGCCGCCGGCGGGTTCGTTGATGAGGCCGTCGATAACGCCGAAGCCGAGCAGATCCTGCGCGGTGATCTTCATGTTGTTGGCCGCATCCTGGGCGCGCGCCGCGTCTTTCCACAGGATCGAGGCGGAGGCTTCGGGCGAGGCCACGGCATAGATGGCGTTTTCGAGCATCAGCACGCGGTTGGCCGTGGCGATGGCGATGGCGCCGCCGGAGCCGCCTTCGCCGATGATGATGGCGAGGTTGGGCACGCCGAGCTCGAGGCATTTTTCGGTGGAGCGGGCGATGGCCTCGGCCTGGCCGCGCTCTTCAGCGCCGATGCCGGGATAGGCGCCGGCCGTGTCGACGAAGCTGATCACCGGCACGCCGAAGCGGTCGGCCATATCCATGATGCGCACGGCCTTGCGGTAGCCTTCGGGGCGCGCCATGCCAAAATTGTGCTTCAGGCGGGATTCGGTGCTGTTGCCCTTTTCCTGGCCGAGGATGGCGACGGGCGTGCCGTTGAAGCGACCGAAGCCGGCCTGCACCGCCGGGTCTTCCGCATATTTGCGGTCGCCGGCCAGCGGCTGCCACTCGGTGATGAGGCCTTTGACGTAGTCGGAGAAATGCGGCCGCTGCGGGTGGCGGGCCACCTGCGTCTTCTGCCACGGCGTCAGCTTCTTGTAGATGTCGCTGAGCGCCTGGTCGGCACGGGCCGTCAGCCCGTTGATTTCGTCGTCGATCGACACCGCACGGGCATCGCCCGAGAGCGATTTCAGCTCCGCGATCTTGCCCTCGAGATCCGCGACCGGTTTTTCGAAATCGAGATAGGACTGCATCCCCGCCCGCCTAAGCCATTGAACTGCGCGCTGAAGTGGTCGCGCATCGTGGCCGGAAAGTGGCGAGCGGGGCCTTTTGAGTCAAGGCAGGTTCGGCCGCTATTCGGCCTTGCCCACGATATCGACCTGGCTGGCGAGGATCGACGGATCGTTCTGCGCCGCCATGAACAGCGCCAGCGGCACGCCGCCGGGCGCCTTGGCCGTGATGGTGATGGTCAACGCGCCCTTCTCGCCGGTGACGAAATCGCTGACCGCCACGCCAAGCTGGCGGGCCGCCTCGTTCGAGCCGAGCAGCTGGATCGCGAGACCTTCGGCAAAGCCGGCCATCTGCGCGCGGAAGGCGACGATGTCGGTCTGCCCCTCCTGCGCCGCGGCGAGCGGCCAGACGATGGCGCCGATGCCGTCATCGGAGGCGCGGATGGTGACCTGCTTGACGGTGACGCCGAGGCCGGCGGCCATGGCGATATTCTCGTCGAGCGCGAACAGTTCCTCCTGCGCATTGCCGACGCTGGCACCCAGCGTCAGGCTGCCCAGATCCACCGCGGCGATGCCGAATTTATCGATGCCGATGGTCTCGCTGGCCTTGTCCCAGGCAGCCGCAACGTCGAAGCCGACATTGAGCTTGGTGAGGCCGGCCGCGAGCAGCATCTGCATCTGCGGATCGGTGGTGTTCTGCGGCAGCGGCACGTCGATGCCCTTGGCCGACGTCGAGAACTTGGTCGGGATGCCGTTGAAATAATCGGCAAGCGTGAGATCGAAGCTGTCGACCTTGGCCTGGACGCGTTCGCTGGGCTTGTCGGGATTGGGCGCGTCGATATCAAAGCCCGACAGCGACAGGCCCGAGAAGGACGGGATCAGCAGGCGCCAGTTCTTGTCGAACCACTCTTCGCTGAGATCGGCGAGGTTGGTGCCGAGCGCATTGAGCGTGGGGTTGAAGTCGATCGGCTTGAGCACGAATTCGCCCAGCGCGCCGTGGCCGAGCTCGCCCGCCTCGACACTGATGCCGCTGACTTTGACCTGCGGATAGAGCGCCGGCTCGAAGCCGCCGGTCGACGCCCCCGCTATCTTGAGGCTGGCCGGCGTGTCGCCCGGCACGTTGCAGTCGACGGCACCGATATCGCCGCCACCGCCACGGAAGCCGCGGAAGAGGTCGACGGCATAGCCGACCATCGTCTTGATCTGTGCCGGCGAGGGCTCGCTGCTCTGGTCGAGCGACTGGATGACCGCGAGCACATCGGCAAAGGCGGTGCCCGACGGGCGCGCCTCGAAGGTGCTGGTCGTGCTGCCGCCGAAGCTGCAGCTATAGAAGGGACTGGACTGCGAACTGCCGGCAGAGGTGGCGGCGGTGATGATCGGCTTGAACGGCGCCGAGGGGTCGCCCTTCACCATGCCGGTGAATTCGAGCAGCCGCTTGATGTCGAAATTGTCGGCGCTGATGCCGTTCTGGGTGGTGCTCTCGCCCTGCGAATCGGTCCGCCCCGAGGTGACCGACACCTTGGCCGCGAGCCCGTCCTTCACATTGGAGAGGACGATGTTGTGGTATTCGACCGTCGAGGTGCCACCGTCTTCGATATTGAAGGTCGCCTTGAGCAGCGGGATGGTGATCTCGGTGGCGTTGAGCGAGGCCAGCGCACCGGCATGATCGAGGAAGCTGGCGCTGAACACCGCCTTGAGCTGATCCTCGGACATCGAGGAGTCGAGCGCCACGATGTTGGGGACGCTGATCTCGAAGGCGAAAGGCGCCGTCTCGGTGGATTGTGTGGTCTCCTGCGCCATTGCCGGCAGCAGCGGAGCGGAGAGGCTGAGCGTTGCGGCGACGAGCGCCACCCTTGAAATGTTGAGCACCATGATTCCTCGATCGTGATTTCGGACCAACGATGGACGCGAGTAACGAAGCCTTTGTGGCAATTGCCAGATCAAAGCTCTGCTAAATGCGATGCACTGAACCCGGCATGAACTTCCGGCCGAGTTAGTGTGCTACATATGTAATACACCATGGACCTGTCAAGCGTGTCTCTCGAAATTATTGGCCATGCGGTGGTCAGCGCCGACGGCCGCATCGCCGACCAGCAGCGCCAGATGCCCGCGATGCTGCGCAACGACAAGGACTGGAGCCGCTTCCAGGCGGCGCTGGACCGGGCCGCCCTGGTGGTGCTCGGCCGGCTCGGGCACGAGGCGCACCCCAATCCCGGCCGGCGGCGGCTGGTGGTGACAAGCCGGGTCGCCGATTTCGAAGAAATCGACCCGCAGGTGCTGCTGTGGAATCCGGCAGGGCTGGAGTTCGACGCCGTGCTGGCCCGGCTGGGCATCACGGCGGGCGAGATCGCGGTGACCGGCGGCCAGGCGGTGTTCGACCTGTTCCTCAAGCGCTTCACGCGATTCGATCTGGTGACGGTGGATGGCGCGCTGATCCCCGACGGCGTGCCGTGCTTTTCGACTGGCTGGCCCGATGAGGTGCTGGCGCAGGCGGGATTGCGGGTGCGGGAGCGCGAGGCGCTCGACCCCGGCGTGCGGCTCGAGGTTTGGCGGCGTTAGCCGCCGCTAGTTCTTGTCGGCCAGCGGGTGGTGGCTCTCGACCAACGTGCGGAGCTTCTCGTCGAGGACGTGGGTGTAGATCTGCGTGGTCGAGATGTCGGCATGGCCGAGCAGCGTCTGCACGACGCGGAGGTCCGCCCCGCCCTGCAGCAGATGGCTCGCAAAGGCATGGCGCAGCACATGTGGCGCCACCCGCGCCACCGCGATGCCGGCGCGCCCGGCGAGCCCCTTGAGGTCGCGGGCGAACACCTGGCGGCTCAGATGCCCCTCCTCGCCATTGGCCGGGAACAGCCAGGGCTGCACCGGCAGTGTGGCAAGCCACATCTTCACGGCATCGCGGGCCCGGTCATTGACCGGCACGATGCGCTCCTTGTTACCCTTGCCGGTGATGGTGAGAAAGCTCGCATCGCGCATTACCGCGGCGCGGCGCAGCCCCACCAGTTCGGACACCCGCATGCCGGTGGCATAGAGCAGTTCGAGCAGCACATAGAGGCGCAGCGCCGCTTCGTGTTTCGCCGGGCTCGCCTCGGCATTGGCCCCGGCCTCGGCGGTGCTCAGCAACAGATCGACTTCCGCCACCGACAGCACATTGGGCAAGGGCCGGCGGGCGCGCGGGCTCGCCACGATGCGCGTCGGGTCATCGGGCCGGATCTGGTCGGCACAGAGGAATTTGTGGAACTGGCGCAGCGCCGAGAGGCGGCGGGCGGCCGACGATGCCGACAGGCCCTGCGCGTCGAGATCGCTCAGATAGGCGACGATCTGCTCGCGCTCGGCCGTCTCGGCGGACTTGCCCTGGCGCTTGAGAAAGCCCGCATAATCGGTGAGGTCGCGCCGGTAGGCCTCGATGGTGTTGCGCGCCGCGCCGCGCTCGGCGCTCATCATCTCGAGGAAGGCCTCGACGAGATGGAGGCTCATTCCGGGATGCTGATGGTCTGGACGCCCGAGGCATCGACCTCGCCAAGGACCGGGCCGCTGGGCTCGGCGCTGGGGGTGCGGGGCGCCACATTCACCGGGTCGGGGAGATTGTTGAGGTCGATAATGCCGCCGCCGCTGCCGCCACCCGAGGGCGCCAGCTCGCGCGCCGGGATCTTGAGGGTGATTTCCTTTTCCCCCGGATCGACCATCGCCGTGAGCGCGATCATGCCCGCAAAGCCGAGCCCCGCGAGCACCAGAAGGACGAGAAACAGGCGGATCAGAGTCGGCATGGGGTTCCCGGAAGTAGCTCGTTCTTGGCTCCGTGCGAACGATCCCAAGCGGGCCCGCTCGTCCGACCGCGGAGTGGCGCGTACTGTCCCTTCATTCTATGGCGCGATCAAGGGCAGGACGTGACGGCTTGATAGCAGCATTGACTTTACCCTCCCCTAACGGTTCAACGCGACGCCTCGGGGAACGTCATGACCGCTGCAACGCCGCACAAGGATGTCCATAAGGACGAGCTCAACGCCCTCCTGGGCGGCCGACCGATTGTGCTTGTCGGCATGATGGGCGCTGGTAAGACCACTGTGGGCCGCCGCCTCGCGGCGCGGCTTGGCCGCCACTTCGTCGACAGCGACGAAGAGATCGAGAAGGCGGCCGGCATGACCATCGAGGATATTTTCGCGGCGCATGGCGAGGCCGATTTCCGCGCCGGCGAGGTGCGGGTGATCGCCCGGCTGCTCAAGGACAAGGACCTCGTGCTGGGCACCGGCGGCGGCGCCTTCATGAACGCCGAAACTCGCGCTGCGGTGAAGGAGATGGGGCTCTCGGTCTGGATCAAGGCCGATTTCGAGCTGCTGTTCCAGCGGGTGCAACGCCGCTCCAACCGGCCGCTGCTGAAGACCGCCAATCCGCGCCAGACGCTGCAGGATCTGATCGACAAGCGCTATCCCGTCTATGCCGAAGCCGACGTGACCGTGGTCAGTACCGACGTGCCGCAGGACCAGGTGGCGAGCGATCTGATCGCGGCCATGCTCAACCATCTCGGAGGTGGCAATGGCTGAACCGACCCGCGTACACGTGCCGCTCGGCGAGCGCGCCTATGACATATTGATCGGCGACGATCTGCTGGAGAGCGCCGGCGACAAGCTGCAGGCGATGTTCCCCGGCCGCCGCTTCGGCATCGTCACCGACGATGAGGTAGCGAGCGCCCAGTTGCCGCGCCTGACGCGCTCGCTCGATGCCGCGGGGCTCAAATATTCGACCGTGTCCGTGCCGCATGGCGAGAGCACCAAATCCATCACCCGGCTTAACGAGGTGGTCGAGGGCCTGCTCGAAGCGCGGCTCGAACGCGGCGATATCGTGCTGGCGCTGGGCGGCGGCGTGATCGGCGACCTCGCCGGCTTTGCCGCCTCCATCACCCGTCGCGGCATGGATTTCGTGCAGATCCCGACCTCGCTGCTCGCGCAGGTGGATTCGTCCGTCGGTGGCAAGACCGGCATCAACTCGCCGCACGGCAAGAACCTCATCGGCGCCTTCCACCAGCCCAAGCTGGTGCTGGCCGATATCGGCGCGCTCGACACTTTGTCCACGCGCCAGTTCGCGGCCGGCTATGCCGAAGTGGTGAAATACGGGCTCATCGACGACGAAGATTTCTTCTTCTGGCTTGAACAGCACCAATTGGCCATTTTTACCGGCGTTCGAAGGCTGCGCAGCGAAATGATCGCCCGCTGCTGCGAGGCCAAGACCCGCTTCGTGCTGGCCGACGAGAAGGAAACCGGCGTCCGCGCGCTGCTCAATCTCGGCCACACCTTCGGCCACGCGCTCGAATCCGCGACCGGCTATTCCGACCGGCTGCTGCATGGCGAGGGCGTCGCCATCGGCATGGTGCTGGCTCATGGCTTTTCGGCCAAGCTCGGCCTCGCCCCGAGCCAGGACACGGGCCGCATCGAGGCGCATCTGAAGCGCGCCGGCCTGCCGACGAGACTGGCCGACATCCCCGGCGAGCTGCCCGGCACCGGCTTCCTGATGGACGCCATCGCCCAGGACAAGAAGGTCGTGCGCGGCGCCCTGACCTTCATCCTCACCCGCGGCATCGGCCAGAGCTTCATCGAAAAGAACGTCGATCCAGCGGCAGTGCGGGATTATCTGGACGAGATGCGGGGTTAGTACCTTGCGTGAGTATATAAAAATTTGTATATTGCCTCATGGTCGCGAAGCCGCTTGAGTTCCGCAACACAAGCTACAAAGACCTGCTGAGCTTTCCGCGCGCTGCCATCGCGGAGGCTGGATTTCAGCTCGACAAGGTGCAGCAGGGCCGGGAGCCTGACGACTGGAAGCCAATGAGTTCCATCGGCGCTGGCGCCATGGAGTTACGTCTGTGGGAAGAGGGCGGCACGTTCCGCGTTGTCTACGTCGCCAAGCTGGCGGACGCTGTGTATGTCCTGCACTGCTTCCAGAAGAAGACGCAGAAGACACCTGCCCACGACATCGATCTGGCCGCCCGGCGGTATCGCGAACTGATCAAGGAGGTCGGCAATGGCCAATGAACGCTTCGAGAATATCTGGGATGCGATCGAGGCTGATCCCGTCGAGCGCGAGCGCATGAAGCTGCTGTCGCAATTGATGTCGACGCTCCAGGATCACATCCGGCAGCAGGGCTGGACCCAGAGCGAGGCCGCCGGGCGCTTGAACGTCACGCAGCCGCGCGTCTCCGATCTCATGCGCGGCAAGATCGCATTGTTCAGCATCGATGCGATTGTCGGCATGCTTGCGGCAGCCGGCATGACGGTCGAGTTCAAGACCCGCAAGGCCGCCTGACGGCCGCTTGACTCATCCATAGCCATTTGGCTATAGATTGATCCATAGCCAACGAGGTATGGATTTATGTCGGCTGCCGAGGATCAGCTGTTCCGGACACTTGCCGACCCGACGCGGCGGGCGATCTTCGAACGCCTGTGCCAGCAGGGTGAGCAGACCGTGGGCGCGCTGACCGAACAGGCGGGCGTGTCGCAGCCGGTGGTGTCGAAACATCTGGGCATTCTCAAGCAGGCGGGCCTCGTACGCGACCGGCCACAGGGACGCCAGACCCATTATTCGGCGCGGCTCGATGCGCTGTCGCCCCTCACCGACTGGACCCGGCAGATGCAGGGCTTTTGGGAGCACCGCATCGACCGGCTCGAGGACTTACTCAAGAGGATGGACCAATGACCGAACTCCGCTCCGTCATCGTCGAGCGCGACATCGCCTATCCGCCGGAAAAAATCTGGCGGGCGCTGACCCAGCCGCATCTGATCGGCGAATGGCTGATGCAGAGCGATTTCAAACCGCGGGTCGGCCACGATTTCCGCTTCAGCGAGGATTGGGGCGCCATTGACTGCAAGGTGCTGGAAGTCGAGCCGCATAGAACCCTGTCCTACAGCTGGTCGGCCTTCGGCCTCGAAAGCGTCGTGACCTGGACGCTGACCGCAAGCGGCACGGGCACGCATCTGAGGATGGAACAGGCCGGCTTCCCGCTGGCGCAGGAACAGGCCTATCGCGGCGCGCAGATGGCCTGGCCGAATTATTTCGATGCCATGGAAACCGTGCTCGCACGGCTGGATTGAACGGAGGAGGATGTCATGAACTGGAACAAACTGATCCGGCAGGCGCATCGCTGGCTGTCGATCATCTTCACGCTGACCGTGGTCGCCAATATCGCCCTCATCAGCATGGGCCAAAATATCGCCTGGGTGACCTATTCGCCGCTGCTGCCGCTGTTCTTTATGCTGCTGACGGGGCTATGGATGTTCGCCCTGCCCTATTTCGCAAGAGCTAACCGCGCCTGAGGAGGCAAGCATGGCGACCAAGAGCACCAAAGCCGTCAAAGGCGAAAAGACCTTCACCGACGCCGAAAAGGAGGCGATGAAGGACCTAGCCAAGGAGCGCAAGCGCGGCAAGAAGGATGGCGCCGCCGACCTCGCGGCCAAGATCGCCGAGCTCGGCGGGAACGACAAGGTGCTGGCGCAAAAGCTGCATGAACTGGTCACGGCGCATGCGCCCGGGCTGAAGCCCACCACCTGGTACGGCATGCCGGCCTGGGCCGGGGACAATGGCAAGGCGGTGCTGTTCTTCACACCCGGCGAGAAGTTCAAGGAGCGCTATGCGACGCTCGGCTTTTCCTCGAGCGCCAAGCTCGATGAGGGCAATTTCTGGCCGACCTCCTATGCCCTGCTGAAGATCGGCCCGGCGGAGGAGAAGCAGATCGTGGCGCGGATCAAGCAGGCGGCAGGCTAGATGGCGGTAAAGGTCGACGACGCGTCTGCCGCGATCGACGCGCTGATCGCGCGCACTGACGATTGGCGCGGCAAGCTGCTCGCCGATATCCGCAAGGCAGTGCTGGGCGTGTCGCCCGATATCGTCGAGACCTTCAAATGGATGGGCACGCCCACCTGGGAGAGCGACGGCGCGTTCGCCATCGCCAATCCGCACAAGGGCAAGGTGAAGGTCACCTTCGCCCATGGCGCGAGTCTCGATGATCCGATGGGCTGTTCAACAATGGCTTCAACGGCAATGTCTGGCGCTCGATCGACTTTGTCGAGGGCGATAAGCTGCGGGTGCGGCCGTTCAAAAAGCTTGTGAAGGCGGCGATCGCCTTCAACCATCTGAAGGCAATCGAGCGCGCTGCCAAAAAGCCGAGCCGCTCGAAGCAGTAAGGACCCGCCCCCGGGTCCGGCGCCATCCCGGGTTCCGCATTGCTGCGGTGGTTGCCTCCAACCGGGATCCAGATCGAAACAATACTAACCACTGGGTTCCGCCTTGCGGAGGCGAGAACGACGCCGGGGGTGGACCCGAAGGTCCACCGTTCCCTCCTCGGCGAGGAGGAGGGAATACCGGAATGGGGACTACGGCGTGACGGTGATGACCACCCGCCGGTTGGAGGCAAAATCGGGGCCGAATTCATCGGTGGCGCCGACGCCACTGGCGCTGGCCTTGATGAATTTGACGCCCTTCTCCTGCAGATAGCGCAGCGAGTTCTGCGCCCGCTCGATGGCGAACAGGGCATTGGACGCGATCGAGCCCTGCTTGCTCGAATAACCGGTGACCGTGACGTTGCACTGCCGCTGGCCGATATCGGCGACCACCTGGTCGAGCCGTTCGATCAGCTTGACGGTGAGGTCGTTCGAGTTCGCGTTGAAGCCGATGACATTGTACTTTTCATCGAGATCGCATTTGTGCGCCGCCGCTTCCGGATCGGGATCGAGCGCCGCGGTTTCGACCGGCTCCGTGCTTGCCGCCGGCACTGCCGCGGCAGGTGCTGCGGGTTCGGCCTTGGCGGTCGTCGCGGCGGGAGCGCCGACCGGCTTCGCCACATCGCTCAGTGGCGGCGGCCAGCCGCCCTGTGGCGCCCGCGACACCGCCTCGCGCGTCCCGTCGGGGATGACGAGGAACTCGCCCAGCATTTCGTTGGCGACGCCCTGCCGGTCCTGGCTCTCGGTAGTGAGGCCGGAGGCCGTGACGGCGCGGCCATTGAGCGAGATCGAGGCGAGGAACAGATTGCGGTCGCGCTCCGAGCCCGGCCCGCCATAGGCCTCGTTGAGGAATTTGATGCTCACCTGCCCGTCCTGATCGAACGCCGCTTCGGGCACCTTGAAGGTGAACGTCTGCACATAGGGCGTCTTGTCCTTCGCATCGGCAAAGCGCCCCGCGCTGCCGGTGTCGATGGCAGCCGCAACCGTCCCCTCGCCGATCAGTTGACCGGCGAAGCTCACCGAGAATTTCGGCGGACCATCATAGGCCTCGCCACCCATCACCAGCGTCAGCGTGCTGTCGGTGGCGAGCGCCTGGCCCGTTGCACCGGCGAGGCACATGGCGAGCAACATCGCTCGCTGCCGAGACATTTTCATTGCGCCCTCCTGAAAGCTGTCTGCACGAAAAGTGCTAGGCACTCAGGCGGGCGAAACTTCGCCGAGATCGCGGCGCGCCGTCGTCGCGGCGCCGGACTTCCGCCGTATTATGGCAAGGTGGACACAGCGCCGGCGAAAATCGCCAAATCCCGTCACAACATAGGGACGGTCATGCTGCTGCCGCAAACTGGCGCTTGGGACAGCGGCTTCCTATCTATCTTTTCAGCTGCCCTGTGGCGCCGCCTGTGGAGAACCGGGGGACAACACCTCGATGGCGAGGGCATGCACGCCGCCTTTGATCTCGGCGTCGAGCGCTTTCATGATGGAACGATGCTGGCTGACACGCGTCCCGGTGAGGCGCGCGGAGGCGATGCGAACACGAAAATGCGTCTCGCCCTCGGGCCGGGACCCGGCATGTCCTTGATGTCGTGAGGACTCGTCGATCACTTCAAGGTGGCTCGGGGCGAATTCCGCCGAAAGTTTTGCAACAATCGCATCGCGAACAGGCATAAGGGTACCCCTCTTGGGCGTCAGCTTTTCGGGACGTAACTAGGACTGATGACTATCGATTCCAAGCTCTTCGATCGGATCCGCATCCAGCCGCGGCAGCATGCACCAGAACCTCAGCCGGATGTCCCGGACTGCGGCTGGGAAGGTTGCGCCCAGCCGGGCATCTACAAGGCGCCCAAAGGCCACCGTTTCGAGGGCGAATATCACCATTTCTGCCTTGAGCATGTGCGCCACTACAACACGGCATTCAACTTCTTCGCCGACATGAACGAGGCCGAGCGCGAAAAGCACCTCTACACGACCAGCCAGACCGATGGCCGGCCGAGCTGGGGGCTGGGCAGCAAGCCGGGCGTCAATAGCGGTCCGCGCATGCCCAAGCGCGACGCCAGCGCCCCCAAGGCCAAGCGCTTCTCCGATCCGCTGCATATCTGGGCCCGCTATGCCCGCGCCAATGCGCGCGGCCCGGCGCCCGAGCGCGTCATCAAGCTCAACGAGATCGACCGCCGCGCCTTCGAGGCGCTGGGCTTCAAGGCCTCGGCCAAGTCCGATGAGATCAAGCGCGCCTACAAGGCGCTCGTGAAGATCCATCACCCCGACGCCAATGGCGGCGACAAGACCTCGGAAGAGCGGCTGCGCGCCATCATCGCCGCCTACTCTCATCTCAAGCACAAGGGCTTCGTCGGCAACTGAGCCGGCGAGCCAGACGAGGCTAGCATGCTGCCCTGGGTGCATCTCGGTACGGCGATCGTTCCCGGCGGGGGCGGTGAATTGCGGCTGATGCAGCGCGGCACCGAATTCGTCATCATGGCCGGCCGCATCCCGCTGATGAACAGCCGCATGAGCGGCTCGGAAGAAGCGCTCGCGACGCTGAGCTGGGACAAGATCGCCAAGCGGTCGAAACCGCATCTGCTGATCGGCGGGCTCGGCATGGGCTTCACCCTGCGGAAGGCCTTGGCCATCGGCACGCCCGAGACGCGCGTCACCGTGGCTGAACTCGTGCCCGAAGTGGTCGAATGGGCCAAGGGGCCGCTCGACTGGCTGTTCGCCGGCAGCCTCGACGACGCCCGGGCAGAGGTGAAGGTGGGCGATGTCGGCGCGGTGATCGCTGCCGCCAGGGGCACCTATGACGCGATCCTGCTCGATGTCGACAATGGCCCGGACGGGCTGAGCCGGCCCGAGAACGACCGGCTCTATTCCAACAAGGGCCTCGGTGTCACCAAGGCGGCGCTGAAGCCGGGCGGCGTGCTGGCCGTATGGGCCTCGGAGCCCGATGCGGACTTCACGCGACGGCTCGCGAATGCCGGCTTCCGCGTCGATGAACAGACGGTGCGGGAGCGCTCCAACGGCAAGGGCGCCCGCCACACCATCTGGCTCGCCACCAAGCCCTAGGGCGTCGCCGACACGAACAGCGGCGTCACCGAGACGCCGAGGCTCAGATGATCGACCGAAGGCGTCATCTCGCGCGCATTGCCGAAAATATCGACCACCTGCGCGCTGGGCTCGGTCCACATCCATTCGACCAGCCGAGGCAGTTCGTCCTCGCCGGCAAAGGGATCGGCTTCGGCCCAGAAGGCGTAGAGCGTGCCGCGTTCGCGCGTGATCTCCATCGCGACGATGCCCAGATCGGTCTCGAGCCGCCGCACTTCCGTCGCATCGCGCATCAGCTCGGCGAAGCGCGCGAAAGCTTCGGCGGCGGGCTCGCGCCGCGCAATCTCGTCGCGATGATTGTAGCCCATCAGCGCCAGCTTGTCGGAGAGGAAGCCCATCATGTTGAAGGGGTCGCGATAGTTCGGCACTTCGGGCGCGAGGTTCCAGGCGAGCGTCAGCCGCGCCCCGCTCGCCATGGCGAGGAGGTTGCGCGTCACGATCTCGCGGCAGGCGATGCGATGGCGCTTGGCCTCGAGCATGGGCGGGCAATTCTGCATGAACATCTGCAGCGCCGGCGGCAATTCGCTCATCTGCGCGTAGAGCGCGCGCATGGCGAGCCGGTCGGGCGTCTCTTCCTGCTGCGCAAGGTCGGCGCTGTCGAGCGAGGGCGCGCCACTGGCGAGGGCTTCGGCCATCACCGATTGCATGACGCTGTCGAGTTCGGGCAGGCCGAGCAAAGTCGGCCCGCCATATTCGCCGACCACGATCGGCCGGTCGATTCCATGCGCCGCCATCATGCGGCGGGCATCCTCGATATGCGAGGGAATGCGCTGCGGCGCGTCGTAGAGATGCACGTCGAACAGGTCGAAGGCATCGCCGGCATTGGCCAATACCTGATCGAAGAAGCGCCGCGGTTCGCTGTCCTCGGTCGAGCCGAGCACATCAAACCCGCAGCCGCCGAGCACGACCCTGGCCTTCGGATCGGCCTGCCGCACCGTGCGCGCAAAGATCGCCGCAAGCTCCGCATATTCGGCGGCGCTGCCCGACCAGAGACCCGGATTGGACGGCTCGTTGTTGCATTGCCAGAACGCCACCTTGCCGTTGCAGCGCGACATCAGCGCGCCGAGGAACAGCTGATAAGCCCCCGCATCGCGCGGCAGCGAGGCCGGCAGGAAATCGGTGGGCTGGTGCGTGGCCCAGCGCGAGGCGCTGACCACGGTGACCCAGAGCCGATCGCCCGGCTCCAGCTGGCCGAGCAGCGCATCGACGGCGCTCCAGTCATGCACGCCCGGCTGCGGCTCGATCTGGTGCCAGCTGAGGAACACCCGCGTCAGCCGGCTGCCCAGCGCCCGCAACTGCGGCATGAACCTGCCCGGCGGGCCGAACAATCCGTAGCTGATGCCTCGTACCACGCCCAGCTCGAACGCCGCCGCCTCACTCATACAACCAACTCCGCCAAATCAGGGCGGCTACTGATAGACGCCACAATGTGGCGGTGGGCGCCTCATTTAGGGTGGGCCGCGGAAGCGGCCGGAATGCAGTGGATTGGGGCCGGGCCGGGCCGCGAAAGCGCCCCTACCCTCGTCCGGACGATGCTGCTATAGAGCCCGCATCCTCGAGGGCAGCCGAGGCTGTCCGAAACTCCCTAAGAGTCCCATGAAATGGCTGATTTGACGAACCTGCCGAACAAGGAATTTTCCGTCCGCGAGACGTTCGGCATCGATAGCGACATGAAGGTAATGGGCTATGCCGAGGCCGACTCGCATGTGCCCCCCACCGACCCGGATTATCTGTTCGACCGCAACACCACGCTGGCCATTCTCGCCGGCTTTGCGTTCAACCGCCGCGTCATGGTGCAGGGCTATCACGGCACCGGCAAATCCACCCATATCGAGCAGGTCGCGGCGCGCCTCAACTGGCCGCTGGTCCGCGTCAACCTCGACGCCCATGTCAGCCGTATCGATCTCGTCGGCAAGGACGCCATCGTCCTCAAGGACGGCAAGCAGATCACGGAATTCCGTGACGGCATCCTGCCCTGGGCCGTGCAGAACAACATTGCGCTCGTCTTCGACGAATATGACGCCGGCCGCCCGGACGTGATGTTCGTGATCCAGCGCGTGCTCGAAGCCTCGGGCCGCCTGACGCTGCTCGACCAGAACCGCGTCATCACCCCGCACCCGGCCTTCCGCCTGTTCGCGACGACCAACACCATTGGTCTGGGCGATACGTCGGGTCTCTATCACGGCACGCAGCAGATCAATCAGGGTCAGATGGACCGCTGGTCGATCGTCACCACGCTGAACTATCTGCCGCATGAGAAGGAAGCGGGCATCGTCCTCGCCAAGGCCAAGGCTTACCAGAACGAGAAGGGCAAAAAGCTCGTCTCCAACATGGTGCGCCTCGCCGATCTGACGCGTTCGGCCTTCATCAACGGCGACTTGTCGACCGTGATGAGCCCGCGTACGGTGATCACCTGGGCCGAGAACAGCCAGATCTTCGGTGATGTCGGCTTCGCTTTCCGCCTGACCTTCCTCAACAAGTGCGACGAGCTCGAACGCCCCGTGGTGGCCGAGTTCTACCAGCGCGTGTTCGGTGAAGATCTGCCGGAATCGGCGGCCAATCTGGCGGTGACCGCCTAACGACATGGCCACGCCTCCGCGGAAGCCCAACAAGCCCGACACCACGGCGGTCTTCAAGTCCGCCATGACGTCGACGGTGCGTGCAGTCGCCGGCAAGCCGGAGCTCGAAGTGAGCTTTTCGGCCGACCGGCCGCTGCTGACCGCCGACAAGGCGCGGCTGGCCAATCTGCCGCGGCTGCCGACACGCCGCGACATCGCCATTGCCCGTGGGCAGGGCGATGCGATGGCCATGCGGCTCGCGAGCCACGACCCCGATGTGCACAAGAAGCGCGCCCCGGCCGAGCCCGAGGCCCGCGCTGCGTTCGATGCGCTGGAGCAGGCCCGCGTCGAGGCACTGGGCGCCATCCGCATGCCGGGCATGGCGGGCAATCTGCACGAAATGCTGGACGACCGGCTGTTCCGCTCGAACCTCGCCGAAATCAGCCACAAGGACGACGCTCCACTTGCCGAAGTGCTGGGCCTGTTGATCCGCGAGCGGCTGGCGGGCATCGCTATCCCGCCCTCGGGTCACGCCATTGTCGATTTGTGGAAGCAGGAGATCGAACAGAAGGCCAGCCTGTCGCTGACCTCGCTGCTCACCCAGTTCGAGAACCAGGATCTCTTCGCCCGCGCCGCGCGGCATCTGCTGCGCGACCTCAACCTCGTGCCGGAAGGTGACCTCGACGATGGCGAGGGCGAGGATGAGGAGATGGGCGACGACCAGGAACCCGAGCGCGGCCAGGACGACGACAAGACGCCCGAGCAGGGCGAAGGCGAAAACGAGGATACCGACGCTCAGGAGGATCAGACCCCGGGCGAGAGCGACGAGACCGGCGAGACCGACGGCGCCGAGCAGGATTTCCAGGAATCCGACGACGACGCCCCCGGCGAGGCAGGCGACGAGGCCCCGTTGCCGCCACCCGGCCACAACGCCAAGGAATTCACCAACGCCTTCAACTACAAGATCTTCACCCAGAAGTTCGACGAGATCGTCAAGGCGGCCGAGCTTTGCCCGCCCGAGGAACTCGACCAGTTGCGGGCGCTGCTCGACAAGCAGCTCGAGAACCTTGCCGGCGCCGTGGCGCGGCTGGCCAACAAGCTGCAGCGCCGCCTGATGGCGCAGCAATCGCGCAGCTGGGAATTCGACCTCGAGGAAGGCCTGCTCGATACGGCGCGCCTCACCCGCGTGGTGACCGATCCGTTGCAGGCGCTGAGCTTCAAGGTCGAGCGCGATACCGATTTCCGCGATACTGTGGTGACGCTGCTGATCGACAATTCCGGTTCGATGCGCGGGCGTCCGATTACGATTGCCGCGATCTGCGGCGACATTCTTGCGCGCACCCTCGAACGCTGCGGCGTCAAGGTCGAGATCCTCGGCTTCACCACCCGCGCCTGGAAGGGCGGCAAGAGCCGCGAAGCCTGGCTCGAAGCCGGTCGCCCGGCGAGCCCCGGCCGCGTCAACGACATCCGGCACATCATCTACAAAGCGGCCGACGAGCCGTGGCGCCATGCGCGCCGCAATCTCGGCCTGATGATGCGCGAGGGCCTGCTGAAGGAAAACATCGACGGCGAGGCGCTCGAATGGGCGCGCAAGCGGCTGATGGCGCGGACCGAAAATCGCCGCATCCTGATGGTCATTTCCGACGGCGCGCCGGTGGACGATTCGACCCAGAGCGTGAACGCCGGCAATTACCTTGAGGCTCATTTGCGCCAGGTGATCGAAGACATCGAGACGCGCTCGCCGATCCAGCTGGTGGCGGTCGGCATCGGCCATGACGTGACGCGCTATTATCGCCGCGCCGTGACCCTGCTCGATGCCGAGGAACTGGGCGGCGCGCTGACCGACGAGCTGGCCTCGCTGTTCGACGAGGAACCGCCGTCCGACGTGCGCCGGGCCTACCGCTGATGTTGCGCCCCCTCGCCCCACTCGCTCTGGCGTTGGCGGCGACGGCACCGGCGCTGGCCGAGACGGTGACGGTTACGGCCGTACAGCTGCCGCGTTTCCAGAACGCCGCCGTGGGCGAGCCGGTGCAGGGACTGGTGTTCCGCGGTGGCCTGCAGCTGTCGAGCGTCGCCGACACTTTTGGCGGCATTTCGGGCCTGGGCTTTGTCGATGACAATGGCGGCCTTGTCGCCGTCTCCGACCGTGGCAATTTCATCGCCGGCCGGCTGATCTACGATGCCGACAATCATCCGCTGTCGCTGGTGGGCACTACGATCACCGCGATGAAGAACTCGGGCGGGGTGGATTTGCCCCGCGCCTTTGCACGCGATGCGGAGTCGATGTCGGTGGTGCGCCGCGAGGGCGTGCCCGCCGCCGTGCGCGTCGGCTTCGAGAATTTGACCCGCGTTGCCGATTTCATGCTGGAGAACGGCGTTCCGGTGGGCGCGGCGCGCGAGATCAGCATCCCGCGCTGGCTGACCGACACCCGCACCAATGAATCGATCGAAGCGCTGTGCATCGCGCCCGACACCTCGCCGGTGGCGGGTTCGACCGTGATCATCACCGAAGGCGTGCCCGCCGGCGACGATACGCGCGCCGGCTGGATGCTGGGCAATGCCGACAAGGGGCCGCTGAGCTATCGCCCCGGCCCCGGCCTCAACCCGACCGATTGCGCTTTCCTGCCCGATGGCGATCTGCTGGTGCTGGAGCGCGGCGTGTCGCTCCTCGCCTTCGGCATGCGGCTGGTGCGCGTGCCCGCCGCCGAAGTGAAGCCCGAGGCGACGCTGCAGGGCGACGTGCTGCTCGAAGGCGTCGGCGGCGACATCGACAATATGGAAGCCGTCGCCGTCTATGTGACGCCGTCGGGCGAGACGCGCATCGTCATCGCCTCGGACAACAATTTCAACGACTGGCAGCGCAATGTGCTGCTGGAGTTCAGCCTGCCGTAGCAGGCTTGGCCGGGAACGGCATGAGCTTGCCCATCAGCACCCGATAGGGTGCGAGCAGCAGCAGCGCGGCAAGGAACTTCACCGCGAAATCGCCCGTCGCCAGCGACAGCCAGAGCGGCACTTCCGACCCGATGCCGAGCCACGGCGCCCCGAAGCCGAGCGAGCCATCCTCCATGCCGAAGGCGAGGTCGATGAAGCCGAACATCGGCGCGAAGGCGAGGCTGAAGAAGATCGCCGTGTCGATGAGGGAGCCGAACAGCGAGGCGCTGAGCGGCGGGATCAGCCAGTAGCGATTGCGCAGCCGCTGGAACACCGCGATGTCGAGCAGCTGGCCGAGGAGGAAGGCGCTGCCCGAAGCGATGGCGATGCGCGGCGTCGCGAGGAAGAACGAGATGCCGAGCGCCACCACGAAGCCGATGAGCACCACGAGCCGCGCCCGCTGCGGCCCGTCATGCCGGTTGGTCAGATCGGAGACGAGGAAGGCGAAGGGATAGGTGACGGCGCCCCAGGTGAGGATGTCACCCAGATGGATCGGGCCGAGATCGGCGACCACCGGATATTGGACGAGAATATTGGAGGCAGTGACGACCACCACCATGGCGGCCACGGCCGCAGCGAAGCGAGCGAACATATCGCACCTTTGTTGTTTCGCCTTCCGGCATGAGACCGGCGCGAAGCTCAGTGTAGCCCATTGCGGGCCCCACAAAAAGCAATGCCCGCGACGAACGCGGGCATCGTGAATGCATCGATCCGAAGGGATCAGGCGGCGGCGAGCGCGGCCCGGACTTCCTTCTTCAGCGCCAGAGCGTTGCTGCTCAGCTCGCTGTCATCGGCCTTGAGCAGGAACGCGTCGAGACCGCCGCGATGCTCGACCGAGCGGAGGGCGGCAGCGGAGATGCGCAGCTTGACGGCGCGGCCAAGCGCGTCCGAGAGCAGCGACACATTCACCAGATTGGGGAGGAAGCGACGACGGGTCCGGTTGACCGCGTGGCTCACATTATTACCGGTCATCGGCCCTTTGCCGGTGAGTTCGCAACGACGTGCCATTTCTTTATCCTTGGTGTCCCTGGGCGGAAAACATTTTCCGCAACGGGTGGTAGTCTGTTCTTGATTGAGGCGGCCTCCCTAGAGAAACCGGGCGCCGGAGTCAAGTGAACGGGCCCCGATCGCCTTGCCAGCGCCATGAGGCGCAGGCAGTTTGGGCGTCTGCCGCGATTCGCCCCCTTCGGGGCTGTTCGAGCCCCCGAGATGCGATTGGCCCATTCCCGCCTGCTTTCCGCGCTGCCCGCAGCCCTGCTCCTGCTTCTGGGCGCCAATACGGCTGCGTCGGCGGTCGAAGCCGGCGCTACCTATGTGGTGACGCTGGGCGGAAACAATGTCGCGACGGCCAAATTCCGCTTCGCCGAGGACGGCAAGGCCTACAATCTGGCGCTCGACGCCAATGTCAGCGGCATCGCCCAGCTGGTCGCCTCGGGTACCGCCAAGGTGGATTCGAACGGCGTGGTGGCGGCCGACGGGCTGCGCTCGGAGAGCTTTGACCTGCTGACTCGCGCCAGCGGCGACACGTTCAACGTCCGCGTCCAGTACGACAAGGGCAACGTCGCCTCGTTCATCATCGAGCCGCCCATCGTCAACAATATCGACCGCGTGCCGCTCGAGCGGAAGCAATTGGGCGGCGTCAATGATTTCCTCGCGGCCTTCCTCCGCAAGGCCAACAAATTCGACCGCTCGCTCTGCGACTATCGCGCCCGCATCTTCACCGGCGTCGAGCGCTTCGATCTCGATTTCAGCTACGCCAAGGATGACGAGGCGACCAGCAAGCGCACGGGTTATCAGGGTCCGGTCGTGCTCTGCGCCGTCAAGTACAAGCCGATCGCCGGGCACTACACCACCTCGGAGATCACCAACTCGCTGGCGCAGGAAGACCGGATCCTGATCTGGTACGCCCCGCTCAAGGACAGCGGCTATTACCTGCCCTATCGCGTGCTGCTCAGCACCTCGATGGGTGACCTCTCGATGGTGCTGACCAAGCTCGACTAGCGCTAGTCGCGATACACCACGGGCTTCTTGTTCACATAGGCGGGGCTGTCGATCTGGTCGAGCATGAAGGCCGCCAGATCCTGCCGCGAGATCGCCTTGAAGCCGCTCGGCTTGACCCCGATGCCATGCTTGAGCTTGCCCGTCGCCGGGGCTTCGTTGAGGACCGGCGCACGCACCGCGGTCCAGTCGAGCCCACTGCCCTCGAGCGCCGCCTCGGACGCGATCTTGTCGGCAGCCAGCTTCTTGCCGAGGTTCGACATCACGAAGCCATAGAGGCCGTGCGCGCCGTCGCCCACGCCATAAGCCGACAGCAGGATCACGCGGCGGACACCCGCCGCGCGCATCGCTGCGACCGCATTGCGCGTCACTGGTCCCGAAACCATGTCCTTGACCCCGCCGGCGGTGATGATCACCGTGTGGTGCCCCGGCATCGCGGCGGCGAGCGCCACCGCATCGAGCCCGTCGCCCTTGACGATGCGCGCGGCCTTGGGCAACCCGGCCGCCTTCTCGGGACTACGCACATAGGCGGTGACCTTGTGGCCGCGCGCGATGGCCTGTTCGACCACGGGCGCGCCGCTCTTGCCGGCGGCGCCGATCACCAGGATGGAATGCTGCACCAATCGATATCTCGCTTCTGTTTGGTTCACTCTGGAGCGAGCGGGACGGCCGGCAGCGCCGGAATGGCCCCGTCGCCATTTTTATGGTTAGCGAAAGCTTAATTTTCGGGCCGTGCCGTTCTGGCACGGTCAACCGCTTTTTCGACAATTTGTAGCGAAGAGGGCCCGGTGGGCCGGGGCCGTGGAAATGAGCGGCGAAACTATCTTTGCAATCATGGTGTTCACCCCCCGTTTACACCTGTCCGATTCACCGGCACAAACCGGCGAAAGCAATGAAATCTTAAGCTCTGTGAACGACTTGCGGCCAATTTTGGTCATAAGCGAGGGCCATTGTGGGCGCTCTAGCCGGAATCACCTCCGGTCACCCACCAGATGTAGTCGGGAACAAACCGGCATTGGCGCCTCGCCGCCGATTCTCCCCCTGTTCGTTCCCATTTTGTACTGGTCGTTAACGGGGGCGTGAGATGCAGGCTAGGCGTTGTGCCTCCGCTCCCCTACATAGGCCCGCAGATGACCGCCGCTTCTTCCCTCAAGGCCATCCTCGGGCCGACCAATACCGGCAAGACCTACTTCGCCATTGAGCGGATGCTGGCGCATCGCTCGGGCATGATCGGCCTGCCATTGCGGTTGCTGGCACGCGAGGTCTATGGCCGCATCGCCGAGCGCATCGGCAAGGACGGCGTGGCGCTGGTGACGGGCGAGGAGCGGATCGTCCCGCCCAAGGCGCGCTACTGGGTCTGCACCGTCGAGGCGATGCCGCTCGACATGCCGGTCGAATGCGTCGCCATCGACGAAATCCAGGTGGCCACCGATTTCGACCGCGGCCACGTCTTTACCAACCGCATCCTCAAGGCCCGCGGCCTGAGCGAAACGCTGTTGCTCGGCGCCGCCACCATGGCGCCGATCATCCGGACGCTGCTGCCCGAGGCCGAGATCATCTACCGGCCGCGCTTTTCGACGCTGAATTATGCCGGCTCGCGGAAAATCTCGCGCCAGCCGAGCCGTTCCGCCATCGTCGCCTTCTCGGCGCGCGAGGTCTACGCCATCGCCGAGCTGATCCGGCGCGAGCGCGGCGGCGCGGCGGTGGTGATGGGGGCGCTCAGCCCCCGCACCCGCAATGCGCAGGTCGACATGTACCAGAATGGCGACGTCGATTTCCTCGTCGCCACCGACGCCATCGGCATGGGCCTCAATCTCGACGTGCACCACGTCGCTTTCGCCGATGACCGCAAGTTCGACGGCCACCAGACCCGCCCGCTGACCCCGGCCGAGTTCGGCCAGATCGCCGGCCGCGCCGGGCGGCACATGCACAATGGCACCTTCGGCGTCACCGGCAATGCCGCGCCCTTCGAGGAAGAGCTGGTGGTGGCGCTCGAGAGCCATGATTTCGAGCCGGTGCGCCAGATCCAGTGGCGCAACGCCGATCTCGACTTCGCCTCGCTCGAGAATCTACGGGCCAGCCTCGAGGTGACGCCCGACCGCAAGAGCCTCACCCGCGTGCCCATCGCCACCGACCAGCAGGCGCTGGAATTCCTCAGCCGCAACGAAGCGGGCGACCTCGCCATCGGCCGCGCGGCGGTAGAGCTACTTTGGCAGTGTTGCGCCCTGCCCGACTATCGGGATATCTCGCCTGCCCAGCACGGCGAAATCATCACGAGGATTTACACGGATCTGCGCCGCCATGGGGCGATTGCGACCGATTGGATTGCCGAACAGGTCCGCTTCTGCGAAAACGTCGCGGGGGATATCGACACGTTAAGCAACCGGATCAGGCAAATTCGCACCTGGACCTATGTTGCCAACCGGAAAAACTGGCTTGAAGACCCCGCTCATTGGCGCGAAAAGACCCGAGACATCGAAGACCGGCTGAGTGACGCCCTGCATGAGCGGCTCACCCAGCGTTTTGTGGACCGGCGCACCAGCGTGCTGATGCGTCACTTGAGAGATAGATCTATGGCCACCCCCGAAATCAACGATCGCGGCGAGATCAGCCTCGAGGGTCACCTTATCGGGTCGATCCAGGGCTTCCGCTTTACGCTCGCGCGGTCGGACGGCGAAACCGATGCCAAATCGCTGGCCAGCGCCGCGGCCCAGGTGATCGCCCCGGAGATCGCCAAGCGCGCCGACCGGCTCGCGGGTGCCCCCAATGAAGAATTCGTCCTGTCGACCGACGGCACGATGCGCTGGCGCGGCGAAGTGGTGGCGACCATCGCCGAAGGCGACAGCCTGTTCGCCCCGCGCCTGATCGTGCTGGCCGATGAAAGCCTCACCGGCCCCGATCTCGACCGCGTGCAGGACCGGCTCAACCTCTGGCTGCGCCATCACGTCAACACCGTGCTCGAGCCCGTGCTGCAGCTTGAAGCGCCGGCCGATCTCGAAGGTGCGGCCCGCGGCCTCGCCTATCGGCTGTTCGAAAATCTCGGCCTCATGCCGCGTCAGGCGGTCAGCGACGAGGTAAAGGCCCTCGACCAGGACGTCCGCGCCAAGCTCCGGAAGCTCGGCGTCAAGTTCGGCGCCTACCACATCTATGTGCCGCTGGCGCTGAAGCCGGCGCCGCGCGAACTGGCGCTGATCCTCTACAGCCTCAAGCATGGCGGCGTGCGCCAGCCCGGCGTCAGCGAGCTGCCGCATACCGTGCTCTCGGGCAGAACTTCATTCCAGATCGACCCCGAGATCAACACCAAGCTCTATGAAGTCGCGGGCTTCAAGGTGGCCGGCAAGCGCGCCGTCCGCGTCGATATCCTCGAACGCCTCGCCGACATCATCCGGCCGCTGATCGCGCTCGATCCGAAAACCCATCAGGGCGAGTTGCCCGCCGGTGCCGCCGAAGCCAATGGCTTCCGCGTCACGGTGGAGATGACCTCGCTGCTCGGCACCGCCGGCGAAGATTTCGCCTCGATCCTGAGCTCCCTCGGCTATCGCGTGCGCCGTACGCCCAAGCTCGCCGCGCCGGTTGATGCCGCGACGGCGGATGCCGCCGATGCCGCGACCAATGAAGCGGCGATGGACGCCGTCGAAGGCGTGACGGCCACCCCGTCGGCTGCGGAAGTCGCCGATGCGGCCACCAACGAAGCGGCCAAGGACGCGGTCGAGAGCGAGAGCCCGGCCGATCCGGTGGTCGTCGCCGAGGAAGCAGCTATCGTCGAGGCCACCGAAGATCTCGGTGCATCCCCGCCGCACCCCGAGACCATCCCCGAGCCGGCCAAATCCGCCGAGCCCGAATTCGACGAAGTCTGGTTCCCCGGTGGCCGCCGCCCCGACACCCAGCGCAACGACAATAACAAGCGCCAGCGCTACCAGCGCCCGGCCAATGGCGCAGCTCAGGCCCCCGCCGACGGTGCAACCGCCACTGAAGGCGACAGCAAGCCGAGGCAGTTCCGCCGTCCCGACCGCGACAAGGCCAATGCCGGTCCCGCCGGCGGCAAGCCGTTCCGTCCCCGCGTCGAAGGCGGCGGCGCCGGCAAGCCCGGCGGCAAGCCGAAATTCGGCGGCAAGCGCGAGCAGTCGGACTGGAAGGAACATCGGCCGCGCGAGGACAGGAAGCCCGCCGCGCTCGATCCCAACTCGCCCTGGGCGGCGCTCGCCGCGTTGCGCAACCCCAAATCAGAGTAGCGCTTGGCGAAACAGCGCCTCGATAAATGGCTGTTCTACTCGCGGGCCGTTAAGTCGCGCACGCTGGCGCAGAAGCTGATCGAGAGCGGTGTGATCCGCGTCAATTCCGAACGCACCGTCCGCACTGACCATCAGGTCGGCGCCGATGATGTGCTGACCATGACGGTGCATACGCGCCTCTTGGTATGGAAGATCCTCGACCCCGGCACGCGACGCGGTCCGCCCGCCGAAGCGCAGGCGCTTTACGAAGATCTGTCGCCGCCACTTTTGCCGCGCGAACCCAAACCCATTCCCTTCGTCGAACGCGAACCCGGCAGCGGCCGTCCGACCAAGAAGGAACGCCGCGACACCGACCGCCTGTTCGACGACGACTAGGCCTGTTCGAGTTCGCGCTTCTGCGTCTCGATCGCGACTTCCATGACGAAGGTGTTGTGGCCGGCGGCGAGCCACCATTCGCCGCGCTGCCGCACCAGCACATAGAGCTTGGCGCCATCGGGCTCACCCGCGATCGGCGTGCGGTCGGCCCGCACGGCGCGCGAGCGGACATTGACCGCCGCGGCATCGTCGCCCAGCCAGGTGACATGCTCGACCTCATAGGTCGCGAACACATCGGCCGGCGCGGAGCGCAGGCCCTGCCGCGTGAAGGCACCGATCTCGGCGATGCCCGTCAGCCGCCGGCCTACCGGATTGGTCCACACCGCATCCGGCACAAACAGAGCGATGAAGGCATCGGCGTTGCGCTGCCATTGCACATTCTCCACCACCTGGACGAAGCGGCGGATCGAGGCGAGGTCGGCTGTGCGGTCAATGTTCATGGCGTCGGTCATGGTGTTTTGGCGGCTCCGGAAACGAAATCGCCAAGCCCCTACAACCTCAACCATGGTTGAGGTCAACTGGAAACCTCTTCCCGAATGGCGGGGTTGCCGGGAATGGTCTGCCCGGCCTTTCACTTGCGAGCCATTCTAAAAAGCGTTAGCAACGCCGCGACCTTCCGGGCAGCTCGCTGTCCGGCGTTCCCTGGCTTCTTTCGGGACCTGCCTGCCACAATGACCTACATCGTCACCGACAATTGCATCCGCTGCAAATACATGGACTGCGTGGAGGTCTGCCCCGTCGACTGCTTCTATGAAGGCGACAACATGCTCGTCATTCATCCCGACGAGTGCATCGACTGCGGCGTGTGCGAGCCCGAATGCCCGGCCGAGGCGATCAAGCCGGACACCGAGCCCGGTCTCGATAAGTGGCTGGAGATAAACTCGAAATACGCCGCCGCCTGGCCCAACATCACCGAAAAGCGTGATCCGCCGGCCGATGCCAAGGAGATGGACGGCGTCGAGGGCAAGTTCGAGAAATTCTTCTCCGAGGCACCCGGCCAGGGCGACTGATCAGCGCACCCGCGTTGAATTCCCGCCGCGACTGCCCATTTTGAGGGCATGTCCCCAACAGCGAAGACCCCGCCGCGCAAGGCTATTAACCCGATTGATTCGGTAGTTTTGATTTTGCCGGAAAATTGTGCTATGGTCCTAGCTATCGATGCAGAACCCAGCCCCGTGCCGAAAGGCACTCTTTTTTTGACAGGATCTTTGATCTGACCCAACGGACGGTCTAGCGGGACCGGGCGTTGGCAGGGCTTTACTGCCTCAAAAGTAACAAGGACGGTCTTCCGCAAAGAACCAGTCCGGCGGCGGCGTCATAGGAGTATTTCATGGTAGCCAAGAAGTCAGTGCAGCGCCTCGGATTCAAGACCGGCGAATTTGTCGTCTACCCCGCCCATGGTGTGGGGATGATTACATCTATCGACGAGCAGGAAGTTGCTGGCCTGAAGCTCGAACTCTTCGTCATTTCCTTTGAACAGGACAAGCTGACGCTGCGCGTGCCCACCGCCAAGATCAAATCTGTCGGCATGCGTCACCTCGCCGAGGAAGACGTGGTCAAGAAGGCGCTCGAGACCGTCACCGGCCGCGCCCGCGTCAAGCGCACCATGTGGTCGCGCCGCGCCCAGGAATATGAAGCCAAGATCAACTCGGGCGATCTGATCGCCATCTCGGAAGTGGTCCGCGACCTCTACCGCTCGGACGACCAGCCGGAGCAGTCCTATTCGGAACGCCAGCTGTTCGAACAGGCGATGGATCGCATGAGCCGCGAGATCGGCGCCGTCAACAAGCTGACGCTGACCGAAGCCGTGCAGCTGATCGAAAAGCAGCTCGCCAAGAGCCCGCGCCGTGGTCCCAAGACCGAACCGGACGCCGAGGAAGCTGCCGCCTAAGCGCGGATTTCATCGCAGGAATACCAAGGCCGGCAGCAATGCCGGCCTTTTTGTTTGGGCCTCGCCCTACTGCAGCACCACGACCTTATAGGCCGCGCCCGCGGTGACGGTGTCGCCCGGATAGAGGTTGTTGAGGATGTAGAAGAGGTTCGCGCCATCGCGCACCCCGTCCATCTTCCGCGCGAGGGAATCCGCGGTATCGACCGGCCCGGCGGTGACCGTCTTGATGGTCATGCTGCGCACCTGGCGGAGATCCGCCTGCGCCGCCGTGCGGAAGCTCCGCAGCGTCTCGGCCGCGCCGCGCGCGAACAGTTCGCTGTCGATGCGCGCCGCAAAGATGAAGCGATAGACCTTGCCCTGGAAGCGCACCACTTCGACGCGGAAGTTCCACTGCGGCGTCGCAGCAATGCCCGACGCCGTATCGAAGCCGTTCTGGCTCGCGGCCGTCACGGTCTCGGGCCTGAGCCCCGCGATCCAGCCCGATTTGAGATAATCGGCCAGCGCCATCGCCGGCGGCACTTCGGCACTGTCGAAGCGTACGGCCTCGCCATCGCCGGCAACGCCCACCACGGCGCCGCGCGAAATCTGCAGCTGGTAATTGGCGGGCACCGTGAAGGTGAACTTCAGCCCCGGATGGATGAATTTGCGGCCCACCACGACGCCATTGGTCGGGCTGTCGCCATAGGTGATGCCGGCGACGGCGGCCATGTATTCGGCGCGCGCCTGCGTGCCGAGCCCCGGCGCGCCAAAGAACGCCCGGGCGTTCTCGGTCGCCTTCTGGATACGGTCGGGCGTCGAGGGATGCGACGACAGGAAATCGTCGCCATCGTCGGCGCCACCGGCCGAATAGCCGGCGAAGCGCCCCATAGCGCCGAGGAAGCGCGCCGCCGCATGCGGATCGAACCCGGCCTTGCCCGCGATCAATATGCCTTCCTTGTCGGCCGACAGTTCCTGGCCCTGGCTGAACGCGGCGAGCGAGAGCTTCGCCTTGTTGGCCGACTGGTCGGTCGAGGGATCGGCGCCAAACACGCCGGTCACCACCTTGTCGACGATCTCGGTGGTCTTGATGCGGTTGGTGCGGGCGCGGGCATGCTTGAGCACAACGTGCGCGATCTCATGCGCCAGCACCGCCGCCAGTTCCGACTGGTCGTTGGCAAGGGCAAGGATGCCCCGCGTCACATAGATGTAGCCGCCCGGCAGCGCGAAGGCGTTGACGTCGGCGCTGTCGAGAATGGTGACGGTGAAGCGCGTATTGGGCTGGTCGGCCGCTGCGAGCAATTTCGACACGATCTGCGCCAGCATGATCTCGGCGGGCCGGTCGGAATAGATGCCGCCATATTGCGCGACGATGCGCGGGTTCTCGCGCGCCCCGATCATGTCGTCTTCGGGATCGCCGGTTTCAGACACCAGCGGCGCCGCATTGTCGCCGGTGGACGACACCTGCACGCCCGGCCCGAGCACGCTGGAACAGCCGGCGAGGAACACCAGCAGCAGGATCGCCAGAGAATGGGGAAGCGCGCGCAACATCACGGGACCGCCAGCACTTCGATCTGTTCGGGATGCGTGATCGCGAGACGCGGTCCGTCGCGCTCGTCGATCCAGCCGCGCACCCGTACCAGCGCCCCGCCCAGCTTCAGCGGGTCGGCGCCCAGATCGGCAAACAAACGAAGCGCGCGCGCGTCAATCACCGCGGTGAAGTCCTCTTTGAAATAGCGGCCAAAATTCAGGAATACTTGCCCGCCGAGCTTTTCCGCCTGGAACACCCGGCCTTCGACCAGTTCGTAATGACCAAGCAATTGTGCAAGGTCTGCCGGCCGGTCGGCGCGCCGCACCCTGTAGTAAGAATCGCTCCAGATGCCAAGCCCGCCGGCCCGCGCCCGCCCTTCCGCCGCAAACAGATCGGGCAGGCACGCCCGGTTGTCGGGGAACGAATAGACCCGCGCCATACCCTGCTCGAGCATCTTCTGCTGCACCCAGACCGGCTGCTCGCCGCTCAAGGCATAAACCTGCGCCAAGGCACGGCCATGACGGTCGATCTGTTCGCCGCCATAACGCAGCAATACCGGCTTCTTGTAGGTGAGCGCGATCAGCGCGGCCCTGGCCTCATTGCCCTTGGGCCAATCGTCAAAGCCGTCGCGGCCGAGCGCCAGCTTGGGGGACTGGATGCCCATCAGGCGCACCACGAGCCCGGTATCGAGCAACAGCGTGTCGCCGTCGACGATCTCCGTCACGGTACCCTTCGGCCCGTCCCGCAATCCCTCACAGGCCGGCACGGCCGCAATCGTCATCACCGAAGCAGCCACAGCGCCAAAAACCGCACGTCTTGCGAGCAAAACCGGCCCCACCACACTCATTCCGTACAATGCAGCAGATTGCGGCAAAAATCCTGCTCCGCCGGGCATCTGGGCCGCATTGTTGCGGCAGGGCCACAGGCCAAGGTAGGCGTTGCGGCGGCGGCATGGTGCAGTCTAGGACGGCTGGGGCGCTTGCAATGCAGCAGTCGCGTGCCTCGTTTGACGGAATGGAGTGCCATCGTGCCTGACCTGGTGATCCGCAACGGGCGGGTAGTCGATCCCGAAAGCGGCCATGACGGCATCGCCGATATCGCCATCGCCGATGGTCGCGTGGTGGCGATCGCGCCGGGGCTGGACGCCGGGGACCGCGAGATCGACGCCGCCGGGCTGGTTGTCGCGCCGGGCTTCATTGACCTCCATGCCCATGGCCAGTCGCTGCCCGCCGACCGGATGCAGGCCTTTGACGGCGTCACCACGGCCCTCGAGCTTGAGGTCGGCGCCCTGCCGGTCGCGCAATGGTACGAGACTCAGGCGAGGACCAGGCGCCTCCTCAATTACGGGACCGCCACCGCCTGGCTGTTTGCCCGCAAGGCCGCGATGATCGGGCTGGCGCCGGATGCGACCGGCTCGTCGCTGGCGGCGATGGGGCACGGCGCGGACAATCCACGCTGGTCGCGCGAGGCCGCGACACCAGCGGAAGTGGAACGCATCGTCGGCATGATCCGCGACGGTATCGAGCAAGGCGGACTCGGCATCGGCATTCCCTACGCCTATGCGCCCGGCGCCGCCGCCAAGGAGATGAGCCTCGTCTGCGATCTCGCCGCGGCGACGAACACGCCGACCTATACGCACATCGCGCAGATGTCGAACATCGACCCCAAGAGCTCCGTCGAAGCCTATGTGATGCTGATCGGCCTCGCCGGGGCGACGGGCGCACATATGCATATCTGCCACCTCAATTCGACGAGCCTGCAGGATGTCGAGCGCGCCACGCAGCTTATTGCCAAGGCGCAGGCGCAGGGGCTCAACATCACCACCGAGGCCTATCCCTATGGCACCGGCTCGACCGTGGTGAGCGCGGCCTTCTTCGACGACCCGGCTTTTCCGGCGCGCACCGGCACCGGCTTTGGCAGCATCGAGATGCTGGGCGAGCGGCGCACGCTGAGGGACCGCGACGATCTCGACCGGCAGCGCGCCGACAACCCGTCGGCACTGGTGCTGTGGCACTTCCTCGATATCGACGGCAATGCGCGCCATCGCGAACTGCTCGACCGGTCGGTGATGTTTCCGGGCGGCGCCATTGCCTCCGACGCAGTGCCCTGGAGCAATCCCGACGGCTCGCTCTATGAGGGCGATGAGTGGCCGTTGGGCGACGACAAATCCTCGCATCCACGATCGGCTGGCACCTTCACCCGCTTCCTCAGGCAATGGCTGCGCGAGCGGCAGGCGCTGTCGCTCAGCGACGCGATCGCGAAGTGCTCGCTCATTCCGGCGCAGATCATGGAAAGCTGCGCGCCCGCCTTCAGGCGCAAGGGCCGGCTCAGCGCCGGCGCTGATGCCGATATCGTCGTGTTCGATCTCGACAGCATCGGCGAACGCGCCAGCTTTGCGCGGATGAACCTGCCGGCCGAGGGGATGCGGCATGTGCTTGTCGGCGGCACGCCAATTGTCGCCGACGGCCAATTGCTGCTCGATGCAGCGCCCGGCAAGCCGCTGCGCCGGGGCGACAGATGAGCCTGCCGGTTACACTTGTCACCGGCTTTCTCGGCGCCGGCAAGACCAGCTTCATCAACCGGCTGCTCACCGAAAACGACGGCCGGCGCTTCGCCGCCATCGTCAACGATTTCGGCGCCATCAATATCGATGCCGAGCTGATCGCCGAGCGCAGCGACAATGTCATCGGCCTCGCCAATGGCTGTGTGTGCTGTTCGCTGCAGGGCGACCTGCTGCGTGTGCTGAAAACGCTACTGACGCGACCGGGCGGCATCGACCAGATCGTCATCGAGGCGAGTGGGGTCGCCGACCCCAATGGCATCATCGCGGCGCTGGGCGATCCGGAACTATGGGCGCACGTGCAGCTCAGCGCCGTGATCGCCGTGATCGGCGCCGAGGATGTCGACGCCATGCCGGCCTTGCTCGACGACCCGCTATGGCGAACGCAGATCGCGGCGGCCGACTTCATCGTCCTCGCCAAGACCTTCCATGGCATCCCGCCCGCACTCGGCCAGCATCTGGCCGGGCTGGGCAACACACCCGTCTTCGACGGCGATGCGGAGCCGCTGCCGCTGGCCTTGCTGTTCGATCCGCTGCTCGACCGCCCGCGGCCGTCCGCACCGCCGCTGCCGCTCGATGCCGCGAGCCGCTTTGTCTCGCTGGAATGGAACTCCGCGGCGCCGGGCCGGCTGCCGGCCTTCCAGCACGCCATCGAGACGCTGGCGCCGCTTTTGCTGCGCGCCAAGGGCATCGTCAATTTCGCCGAACTGCCGGATCGCCCGCTGCTCTTCCAGATGGTCGGCCGCCGGGCGTCGCTCACCCCGATCGCGCCGTCACGGCACGGCAACCGGCTGGTTCTCATCGGCGACCGCACCAGCTTTTCGCCCGGCGACGCGCGGCAATTGCTCGCCGCGGCGTTTCCCGAGCCCTAGTCGCGCCGTTCCCAGTTGGCACAAAGCGCTGGTTTTGCTACCCACGCCCCCACGGCCCCGTAGCTCAGCTGGATAGAGCGCAGGATTCCTAATCCTGAGGCCACGCGTTCGAATCGCGTCGGGGTCACCATCATTTCCGCGCCTGCCCTGGCGGAGCGGCACCACATAAAAGCCATCGCGGTCAGCCACCCCTTGGCCCTTCCCGACCCCAGAATGAAGAGTTCGCCCGGATGATGACGCGCCTCACCACCCTCGCCCGTATCGGCCTTGTCGCCACTTTGCTGGCCGTGGCCGGATGTTCGACGGGCGGCGGCGGGCTGTCGGCGGGCCTCACGGCGCGCATGGACCAGAGCGGCGCCCAGCTCAATCGCGGCGAAGCGCTGGGCATCATCAACGCCTATCGCTCGACCGTCGGCGCCGGACCGCTGACCGAGGACGCGACGCTCAACGCCACGGCCGCGACCATGGCCAGCAATTACGCCAAGACCGGCCGGCAGGCGCCCAAGCCCGAAGGCACCCTCGAGATCCGCTATTCGGCCGGCTACGCCACCTTCGCCGAGACCTTCTCGGGCTGGCGCAATTCGGGCCAGGAATCGATCGCCATGTCGGGGCCGAGCGCCACCCGTGCCGGTATCGCCGTGGTCTATGAAGAGAACTCGCCCTACGGCGTCTATTGGGTCGTCATCGTTGGCTGACGAGATCATCGACTGCCGCGGACTCAGATGCCCGCTGCCGGTGCTGAAGACGGAAAAGCGCCTCGCGCAATTGCCGCCCGGCGCCGCCGTGACCGTGCTCGCCACCGACCCGATCGCCAAGATCGACATCCCGCTGTTCTGCACGCAGAACGGCCACGCTTGCGACATGAGCAGCGAGGGCGAAGTGATGCGCTTTGCGATCGTGAAAGGCGCCGCCGCCTAGAACTCAGTTCGAGGCGAGCTGCTGCACAAAGCTCGGACGCGGCCGCGGCAGCGGCACGCCGGTGACGATCTTGCCGAGGTCCGTCGCCACATAGACCGGCCCCTTGATGTCGTCGGTCAGATAGCTCGGTTGTCCCTTGAGGCCCATCGGGAAATCGGCCTCGCGCTGCTTCACATATTCCTTGGCTTTGGCGCCGCAGATCAGCGGCCGCATATCGGTGGGCGCGGCATCGATATTGGCGACATCGACCACGGTCTTGCCCGTCGGCACGAGCGCCCCCGACAGACCGCGCAGGAACAGCTGCGCCGCCAGCTCATTGCGCTCGCGCGCCGACGAGCCACCTAGCACCACCGCGATCAGCTGCCGCCCGTCGCGATTGACCGACGCCACGATGTTGAGCCCCGAGGCGCAGATATAGCCCGTCTTCATGCCGGTAACGCCGGCGAAGTGCTCGAGCATTTCATTCGAGGTCTTGAGCGTCGTCTTGCCGATCTGCACCGCTTCGGTGAGGAACATCGTCTCATATTGCGGATAGTCGCGCCGCAGATAGAGCGCCAGCATCGCCATGTCGCGCGCCGAGCTCACCTGCTTGGCATTGTTGAGGCCGCTGGCATTCTCGAAATGCGTGGCGGTCATGTTCATCTGCTGCGCCATCAGATTCATCTGCTTGACGAAGGTCTTCTCGTCGCCGCCGACGGTCTCGGCGATGGCGACCGCGATGTCGTTGGCCGACTTCACCAGCATGATGTAGAGCGCGTCCTGCATCGTCACGGCCGAGCCCTTGTCGAGCCCCGATTTGGCCGGCGCCTGGTTCCACGCATGCTGCGAGATTTTCACCGGCGTATCGAGCGACACGCGTCCGTCCTTGATCGCCGCGAAGGCGAGATAGGCCGTCATCATCTTGGTCAGCGACGCAGGATGCCAGGGCTGGCCGGCGTCCTCCTGGTACAGCACCTGCAGCGTCTGCGCGTCCACCAGCAGCAGCGGAATGGCCGACGCGGGCGTGAGCGAGGAGGCGAGAAGCGCAAGGCCAAGGGCCAGGGTCCGGGCTATTCGCTTCACCTGCATCAGATCGTCGGGCTCGTCATGGAATGTGTGCGTCGCTTCTAGCCCCATAGTTTGGCGGCCTCAAGGAAGGCCAGCGGCCCTGACGGGATTTTGAACCGCTGATTACTGCCACAATCTGGCAGCGGATGGCTCTAGACCTCCGGCATGGCGGTTGGCCAGCGAGCCCGTTCGGGATCGATTGGCCAGAGCAATGCAGGAGAATCGAAGAATGACGCGGATCGTGACCATCCTCACCGAGGGTTTTGCGGATTGGGAGACGGCGCTGTTGAACGCGGTGGGCCGCAGTTACTACGGCTTCGAGACGCTCTATGCGACGCCCGACGGCCAGCCGGTGACCTCCTCGGGCGGCCTCAGGGTGACCCCCGATCTCGCGCTGAGCGATCTCGACCCGGCAGCGACCGACGCGCTGATCGTCTGCGGCGGCAGCGCCTGGGAACAGCCGGACGCGCCCGACGTCACCGCCGCACTTCGCGCCATGCATTCGGCAGGCAAGATCGTTGCCGCCATCTGCGCCGGCACGCTACAGATGGCGAAAGCCGGGCTGCTCGACGGCATCGCCCACACCAGCAACGCGCCGGGCTTTCTCGACCAGACCGGCTATGCCGGCGCGTCGCACTACCGCGACGGCGCCAGCGCCGTGCTCGCCAACCGCGTGGTGACAGCCGCCGGCACCTCGCCCGTCAGCTTCATGGAACGCGTCATGGCCGCTCTCGGCCATTCCGACGACAACCTCGCCTACTATCTCGGCCTCCACGCCGCGCAGTTCGGGGCGCAGAAGCTGGCCGCCTGACACCCCGCGATTGGCTGAGCGAACCCGGTGGGGATCGCTCAGCAGAGCGCAAAAACTACACAGGGATCAGCACGCTGTTGCTGCGGCGGAGCTGGGCGGTGAGCTTGATGTCCGTCGCGGACGTCCCCACCATCAGTGTGAAGGCGCCGGGCTCGACCAGCCAGTGCTTGGCGTCGACGCTGTAGAAGGCGAAATCGCGCTCGTCGAGCTCGAGCTTCACCCGCTGCGTCTCGCCCGGCTGCAGGTACACCTTGGCAAAGCTCTTGAGCTCCTTGACCGGACGCGGCACCGACGAGGCTTCGTCGCCCACATAGAGCTGCACCACTTCGCTGCCGGCGCGGCTGCCGGTGTTGGTGACGCTGACATAGACGCTCGCCGCGCCATCGCTCTCGAAGCGGCTGTCATCCACCGCGAGGTCGGCCAGCTCGAAGCTCGTATAGGAGAGGCCGAAGCCGAACGGGAACATCGGTTCGATGCCCTGCCGGTCATAGTGGCGATAGCCGATGAACACGCCTTCCTCATAGCGTACCTTGCCATTGAGGCCGGGATATATCTCGCGGTCCTGCGAATGGACTGGATTATCGTTCCAGCGCACCGGGAAACTCTGCGGCAGGCGGCCACCCGGCTCGGCATTGCCGACCAGCACATCGGCGATGGCGTTGCCCGCCTCCTGCCCCGGATACCAGGCCTCGACCACCGCCGCGACCTGATCGAGCCACGGCATTTCCACCGGCCCGCCGGTCTGCAGCACGACGATTGTGCGCTTGTTGGCCTTGGCCACCGCGCTCACCAGCTCGTCCTGCCGTCCCGGCAGCTTGATGTCCTGCAGATCGCTGCCCTCGGTGTCCCATTCGCCATTGCGGCCGACGCAGACGATGGCCACGTCCGATGCGCGCGCCAGCGCCGCGGCGGCGGCGATTGCCTTGTCGCCGAGCGGCAGGCCAATGCCGATCCGGATGCCGGTGAAATCGAGGATGCGCGCCGGCTTCTTGCCGTACTCGACCTCGACGCTGTAGGCGCGGCCGGCTTCGAGATAGACGGCGCCCACCACTTCGTCGCAGCCCTCTTCGAAGAAGGTGCGGCCGGGCTTCCAGCCCTTCCACGCATCGGCCACCAGCACGCCGTTGATCTTGATGCGCGCATAGCCGGTGGCGTAGATGCCGACGCGATGCTCGCCCGTCGTCTCCGGCGTGAAGCTCGTGCTGTAGCGGGCCGACCAGCTTTGCGGATTGGTGATCCCCGGCGCGACGAGGCCGAACAGGAACATCTCGCCACCCTCATGCGTGTCGCGATGCACCACCTCGCCGTTGAGGTCGGGCGAGTTGAAATATTCGACGTCGTAGCGCCGGTCGAGCTTGGGCTCCCAGCGATGGTTGGTGGCGCCCGCGGCATAGCTCAGCCGGTCCTCGCCCAGCGCCGAAATCAGCCCCTGCCACGGTGACACCGCATAATGCGGATTGAGCTGCGCGCTGCCACCACCCATGATCTGCGCCGTCTGCGCGTTGGGGCCGATGACCGCCACCTTGCCCAGCGTCGCCGCATCGAGCGGCAATAGACCATTGTTCTTGAGCAGCACGCTCGCCTCGGCGCCGGCGCGCCGGATCAGCGCGCGATGCGCCGGCCGGTCGTCGGCATGTTCCTCGAATGGCCGTTCGTCGTCGATGGCGCCGGTGCGCACCGCCAGCCGCAGCACATTGAGCGCGCGCTCGCGCACCATGTCGGCGGAAACCTCCCCTGCCTGCACCGCATCGATCAGCTTCTGGCCGCGGTCGCGCGGCGGGCCGGGCATTTCCATGTCGAGCCCGGCATTGACGGTGGGCGCCGTGGAATGCGAGCCGAACCAGTCGGACATCACAATGCCCGTATAGTGCCACTCATTGCGCAGCACCTGCGTCAGCAGCCACTCATTCTCCGAGGTGAAGCTGCCATTGAGCTGGTTGTAGGAGCTCATGATGCCCCAGGTGCCCGCCACCTTCACCGCGTGTTCGAACGGCAGCAAATAAACCTCGCGCAGCGCCCGCTCGTCGATCATCGAATCGATGGTGGTGCGCTCGATCTCCGATTCATTGCCGGCGAAATGCTTGATCGTCGCGCCGATGCCCTGCTCCTGCAGGCCGACGATGAACGCGCCGCACAGCTGCGCCGTCAGCACCGGATCTTCCGAATAGCACTCGAAATTGCGCCCATTGGTCACCGAGCGGTGGATGTTGACCGTCGGCGACAGCGACACATGCGCGCCCTTCGACTTCACCTCGTCGGCCAGCGCCGCGCCCACCTCGCGCACCAGCTCGGCGTTCCAGGTGGCGCCCAGCGCAATGCCGACCGGGAAAGCGGCCGATTTCACCCCGCCGATCAGCCCGCCGCCGCCCCGCGCGCCATTCGGCCCGTCGGTCACGCGCAGCTTGTGGATGCCCAGCCGCGGAATGGCCGGCAACGACCAGATATCCTCGCCCGACAGGAGGCTGACCTGCTCGGCCAGCGTCATTTGCTCCACGAGTTCGCGGATCCGGTCTTCGCTCATTGATATTGCCTCCCAATTCCCAAAATGAACGAACATCCGGCAGGCCGCCTGTCAACGATCAGCGGCGTGCCTTCATGTCGCTGGAGTGGCCAACTATCAAACCCAGCCCTAGGCACAGACAGTAACCTGCGCTATATATGTGCCCGTCAATCAAGGATTCGATCATGGCTTTTCGCGAGGACGGCAACAAATCGCAGGTGTGCAACGCGATGGGGGACATCCTCAATCGCATCGGCGACAAATGGAGCGTCATGGTCGTCGGCCAGCTGACCCGCAAAACCATGCGTTTCAACGAATTGCGCCACACCATCGGCGGCATCAGCCAGCGCATGCTGACCCTGACCTTGCGCAATCTCGAGCGCGACGGCCTCGTGACCCGCACCGTCTATCCGGAAATCCCGCCCCGCGTTGAGTATCAGCTGACCGAACTCGGCCGCACCCTCACCACGCCGCTCGATACGCTGTGGAACTGGGCCGCCGAGCACATGCATTCGGTCAACGAGGCGCGCGCCAATTACGACCGCGTGCATGAGGCGATGGCCGAGCCCAAGCCCGAGCGCCGCTATGCCGGGGCGACGAACTGACCGCGACGCGATCGGGCCTCACGGCTGATCTCCAGCGGCTGGGCCTGGGGCCCGGCGATGCCGTGCTGGTCCATGCCGCCCTCCGCCAGGTCGGGCCCGTCATGGGCGGCGCGCAATCCATTCTCGATGCGCTGCGCGACGCGGTCGGCGCCGAGGGCACCATCCTCGGCTACACCGATTGGGACGGCCAGGACGATGTCGATAACCATCCCGATCTGCGCGGCGAAGCCCGGCCCTTCGATCCGCTGACTTCGCGGTCCATCCGCGACAATGGCTATTTCCCCGAAATGCTGCGCACCACCCCCGGCGCGCGGCGCAGCAGCAATCCCGGCGCCTCGATGGCGGCGATAGGCGCCCGCGCCGATTGGTTCACCGCCGATCATGCGCTGGACTATGGCTATGGCCCGCAATCGCCGCTCGGCAAACTGGTCGAAGCCGGCGGCAAGACGCTGATGCTGGGCGCGCCGCTCGACACCATGACGCTGTTGCACCACGCCGAGCACCTCGCCCGGTTCAGCCCGAAGCGCATCCGCCGCTATGAGTCGCCGTTCCTCGAGAACGGCCGCATCGTCTGGCGGGCCTTTGAGGAATTCGACACGTCCGATCCGCCGGACGGGCTCGCCGACGACTATTTCGCCAGCATCGTCGAGGACTTCCTCGCCACCGGAAAAGGCAAACGCGGCACCGTGGGCGCCGCGTCTGCTGTTCTGGTCGAGGCGAAGGAGATTATCCCCTTCGCGGTTGCTTGGATCGAGCGGGCGCTCAGATCAGCTTCTTGATCGGCTTGTGCCGCCAGAAGAACCAGTAGTAGCCCGCCTGCAGCAGCAGCATCGTGGTGAAGCTTGCGCAATACGCCCACCAGATGCCGTTGAGCCCGAGGGACGTGCTCGACAGGTAAAGCGCCACCGGCACTTCCACGAGCAGGATCGCCGCGAGGCTCAGCAGCATCGGGATCAGCACATCGCCCGAAGCGCGCATCATGCCCGAGAACACGCCGGCAAAGCCGAACAGCACCACGCTCCACAAGACGATATGGAGCAGCGTTTCAGTCAGCTCCATCACCTCAGGCGAGGTGATGAACAGCGCCACCAGATGCTGCGAGAAGATGTAGGCGATGATCACCAGCGCGCCGGTGATGATGAGGTTCATCATCAGCGCCGTGCGCACGATCCGCCGCAGCTGGTCGTTCTGCCCCGCCCCGATCGCCTGCGAGCCGAAGATCGACGCCGCGATCATGATCGACATGGCCGGGAACTGGATATAGCTCAACACTTGGTTGACCGCGCCATAGGCCGCCGTGGCGTTGGAGCCGAAGCGGTTGACGATGCCCACCACCACGATCGCCGCCAGCGACGAGACCACCATCTGCACACCGGCCGGAATACCGAGGCGGAGGATCGTGCCGAGCAGCGGCACATTGATCCTGAGGTCGCGCAGCAGTTCTTCATCCGGCGCGAGCGGGCTCTTGCGCGCGCGCAGATAGAAGAACAGGAACACCAGCACCGCCATGAAGCCGACGATGAAGGCCACCGCCGCAGCATCGACGCCGATCTGCGGCAGGCCGAACCAGCCGAGGATCAGGGCCGGCGTCACCACGAGACCAACGAGGATCGACAGCACCAGCGCGATCAGCGGCGTCGTCGTGTCGCCCACGCCGCGCAGCACCGAGGTGACGATCAGGAAGATGAAGAAGCCGGGCATGCCGATAAGCACGATGCGGCCATAGCTCACCGACTGCTCGAACACATTGGCCGGCGCACCCAGCAGCCGCATCAGCGGCTCGGTGAAGAAGATGCCGATCGCGGCAACGACGAGGCCGAGGATGAACGACGCCGTCAGCGTCGTACCGGCGACCTGCTTGAGCTTGTCGAAATTCTTGGCGCCATAGGCCTGCCCGATCAACACGGTCGACCCCGAGGCGAGCCCGACGATGAACGAGATCAGGAGGATCATGATCGGCGCGAAGGTCGACACCGCCGCCAGCGCTTCGACGCCCAGCAGCTGGCCGATATAGATCGAGTTGATCGTCCCCGACAGCGCCTGCAGGATGTTGCTGATCATCAGCGGAATGAGGAAGAACAGGAAGCGGTGCCAGAGCGGCTTTTGAACCTGCGTCATGCGTGAACCCGTAGACCCTTTTTGCCATGCGCGTTACCGGGCCGCCGGTCGGCAGACCGTCGGATAAAGGCCACTTCACGTCCGTGTGGGACGCCGGCGGGTCGGAGCTCGGAATGGAAACGCGTGGCGGTGTCTATCGTGCCGCCTATCGACGCGTCAATAATACCCAGCATCCTAAGTGTTGCAAAGCATTGCGCCGGGCAAGGGTTGCGCTTTATTGCAACTGTTGATGACTTCCCCCGCCTCTCCCTGGCCCAGCTTTACCCTCGCCCTCCGGCTCTTCCTGCCGGTGGCCGTGTCCATCGCCTCCTATGGCGTCGTCTGGGGCGTCCTCGCCGGCCAGGCCGGGCTCAGCCCGCTCGAAGTGGTGCTGATGAGCGGTCTCGTTTATGCCGGCTCGAGCCAGTTCGTGGCCCTCACCATGTGGTCGCCCACCTCCCTTCCCATCGTCTCAATCATCGTCGCCGCCGCCATCATTAACCTGCGCATGCTGCTGATGACGGCGACGCTCCGCCCGCTGTTCAACGACATGCCCCGCTGGCGCGCTTTGCTCTCGATGTTCCTCGTCAGCGACGAGGTCTGGGCCATGACCATGGGCCAGACCGCCAAGGGCGAGACCAACGGCGCCGCCTTCATGCTCGGCTGCGGCGCCCTTGCCTGGACCGCCTGGCTCGCCTCCACCCTCACCGGCCGCCTGCTCGGCGCGGTGATCGACGACCCCACCACCTACGGGCTCGATTTCGCCTTCACCGCCACCTTCCTCGCGCTGCTGTTCGGCATGTGGAAGGGCAAGGCCGATCTTCTGCCCTGGCTGACCGGCGGGCTCATCGCCATCGCCGTGTCCTATGTCGTCCCCGGTACGTGGTACATCATCGCCGGCGGTCTCGGCGGCAGCCTCATCGGCGCCATCGCCCAGCACAGGAGCCAGGCCCGTGTCGCTTGACTCGCTGCTCGCCATTCTCGGCATGGCCATCGTCACCTTCGCCATCCGCGCCGGTGGCCTGCTCATTGCCGAGCGCCTGCCCTCGACCGGCTTCATGGCGCTGTGGATGCGCCACATCCCCGGCGCCGTGCTCGCCGCGCTCATTGCCCCCGAAGTGCTGAAGGGCGGCCCCGCCGCCTGGCTCGCCGCCCTTGCCGCGACGCTCGTCTACCTCGCGACGCGCAATGTCTTTGCCACCATCGTCGGCGGCGTACTGGCCATCTTCCTGCTGCGCCGCTTCGCCGGCCTCTAGCGCTCGCCACTGACGGAACGCGATCCCGCCCGCGGAGTTGGTCGCCTGATGGGGCAATTGCGCCCCGGCAACCAACAGTGGAGGGAAAGTTCATGCGAACCATCACCGCACTCTTCGATACTTACGATCATGCGGCCTCGGCAGTGCGCGCCGTCAAGGACGCGGGCATCGCCTCGGGCGACGTCTCGATCATCGCCAACAATGCGGGCGGCGACGTGCCCAATGACGAGATCGACGCCGGCGAAAGCGCCGCGGCAGGCGCCGGTGTGGGCGCTGTCGCCGGTGGCGGCGCGGGCCTGCTCGCCGGTCTTGGCACCATCGCCATCCCCGGCATCGGCCCGGTGATCGCCGGTGGCTGGCTGCTGGCGACAGCGGTCGGCGCCCTCGCCGGTGCAGCCGTCGGCGGCGCCGCGGGCGGCCTCCTCGGGGCGCTCGCCAATGCCGGCGTGCCCGAAGAGGAAGCGCATATCTATGCCGAAGGCGTCCGCCGCGGCGGCACGCTCGTCAGCGTCCGCGCCGATGACGATCGCGCCGACACCGTTGCGGCCATCCTCCGCAATTCGGCCGGCGTCGATATCGATGCGCGCCGCCGCGACTATCTCGCCGAAGGCTGGAACGGCTTCGACGAAGATCAGCCCGCCTATACCGAAGAGCAGATCCGCGATTACCGCACCGCCTATGGCAACGTCCCGCCGGTCTAGTCACCGCGCGGCTACACTTGCGAGCGGCAGTCCTTGGGCTGCCGCTTTGCCGTCTTCCCTGCCGCAGGGTCGCATGGCAGCCTGATCAAGCGAATCATCCGGAGGGGAGCCGACAATGACGCGACTGACCGCCATCTCTTTGGCCCTGGCCTGCCTGCTGGCCCCGCTGCCGGCGCTCGCCGGTCCGGCGGAAGAGGCCTATCTCGGCAGCCTGACCGGCAAATGGGCCGGACGGGGCACGCTGACCGGCGCCGAGACCGGCGTGATCAACTGCTCCCTCGTCGTCCGCAAGCGCAGCGTCGGCGCCAATTTCGGCGCCAAATGCGATGTCGAGGACCTCGGCCCACAGAACTTCACCAGCGTCATCACCTATAACGACGCCGAAAAGCGCTACGAGGCGCGCTCCACCGGCGGCGAGCTCACCCTCGGCACCAAGAGCGGCAACACGCTGACCTTTGTGGGCAAGGTGAAGGGCCTCGCGAGCGGCACCTCGACCATGAAGATCAGCCCGAGCCGCATCATCATCGACACCCTCGTCCGCCGTCCGGGGGGCGATTCCGACATCAAGTCCCACATGGAAATGAAGCGCTAGCGCCTGCCATGCGCCGGTGCATGCCTCGCATGCGCCGGCAGCCCTGCACATTGGCGTCTGCGGGCCCTATCTCCCTCGATAAGGAGACCGAAGATGCCCAGCAAATTCATCCGTAGCTTCCACAAGACCTTTGCGACGCTCGCCGCCGCGGCCCGCGCCGCCAGCGACGTGGACAATGGCCGCACCCCCGCCAATAGCGATCTCAAGGCCCTCGGCATCGAGCCGGCCGCCTTCCGCTCCATCCAGCGCTAGGGTCCGCCCGGCACCTTCCGTGCCGCATTCTGTTCGTGCCGCCATTCGTGCTAAGGGGCGCTGTTGCCCCGTGCCCGAGGATGGCCATGGAAGACCGAGCCCGGTCCGTCGCCGCGAACAGGATTGCGATCCGCACCGATCTGCTGCTGGCCGGCGGCGCCGCTGCGGCGCTGCTGATCATCGCCGGCATGGCCTTTGCGGCCGAGCCGCTGGTCTCCGCCGAAATTCGCAGCGCCTCCACCGCCATTTTCGCGGCCGCCGGGCTGATCTGCCTCTTCCTCCTCACCCGCAATCTGCTCGCCACCCGCGAGCATAATCTCGAGATCGGCGACACGCTGCTCGAGCGCGACGCCCATCTGCAGTCCATCCTCGACACCGTGCTCGATGCGATGGTGGTCATCGATCCGCGCGGCAAGATGCTGTCCTTCAACGCCTCCGCCGTGCGCCAGTTCGGCTACACCCCCGAGGAAGTCGTCGGCCACAATGTCAGCATGCTGATGCCCGCGCCCTATCGCGAACAGCATGACGGCTATATCGAGCGCTACCTCGCCACCGGCGAGCGGCGCATCATCGGCCTCGACCGCGTCGTTGTCGGCCGCCGCAAGGATGGCTCGACCTTCCCCATGAAGCTCGCCGTCGGTGAAATGCGCCGCGGCGATCTCGTCTATTTCACCGGCTTCATCCGCGACCTCACCGAGCGCGAACAATCGGCCGCCATGCTCGACCAGGCGCGCAGCGAACTGGCGCATCTCGCCCGCCTCAACGAGCTGGGCGAAATGGCGTCCACCCTCGCCCATGAGCTCAATCAGCCGCTGTCGGCCATCGCCAATTACGTGCAGGGCTCGCGCCGCATGCTCGACCGGCTCGACGGCGAGGTGCCGCCCGCCCTGCGCGGCGCCCTCGATGAAACCGCCAAGCAGGCGCTGCGGGCCGGCGACATCATCCGGCATCTGCGCGAATTCGTGACCCGCGGCGACACCGACAAGGCCCCCGAGGACATCAAGCATCTGATCGAGGAGGCCGGTGCCCTCGCGCTGGTCGGCTCGCGCGAGCGCGGCGTCAAATCGGTCTTCGACTTCTCCGATGCGGGCGGTCTCGTCCTCGCCGACCGCGTGCAGATCCAGCAGGTGCTGATCAATCTGATGCGCAACGCCATGGAAGCGATGCGCGACAGCCCGGTGAAGGAATTGACGCTCCGCACCCGCCCCACCGCCAATCGCCGCATGGAAGTCGAGGTCGAGGACACCGGGCCCGGCATCGCCGAAGATATCGCGCCGCAGCTGTTCCAGCCCTTCGTCACCACCAAGGCGAGCGGCATGGGCATTGGCCTCTCCATCTCGCGGCGCATCATCGAATCGCATGGCGGCGATCTGACCGTGAGCCGCAACGCGGCCGGCGGCGCCACTTTCACCTTCTCGCTCCCACTTCTGCCGGAGGAAAGCGTTGAGCACGACTGATACCGTAATCCACATCGTCGATGACGAAGAGGCCGTCCGCAATTCGCTCGCCTTCCTGCTGACCACGGCCGGCTTCGCCGTGCGCGTGCATCAGAGCGCCACCGATTTCCTCGCCATCGCGCCCAATGTCAGCAATGGCTGCCTCATTACCGATCTGCGCATGCCCGACATGGACGGTGTCGAATTGCTGCGCCGCCTGCGGGCCGCCGACGCCATGCTGCCCGCCATTGTCGTGACCGGCCATGGCGACGTGCAGATGGCGGTCGAGGCGATGAAGAACGGCGCCATCGATTTCATCGAGAAGCCCTTCAGCGACGACATCCTGATCGAATCGATCGGCCGCGCCGCGAACCGCGCCGCCGAGCGCGTGCACAGCGCCGCCGCCACCGAGGCGGTCCGCCAGCGCATTGCCTCGCTGAGCGATCGCGAGCGCCAGGTGCTGAAGGGCGTCGTCGCCGGCCAGGCCAACAAGACCATCGCCAACGAACTCGGCATCAGCCCGCGCACCGTAGAAGTCTATCGGGCCGGCCTCATGGCCAAGATGCAGGCCCGAAGCCTGCCCGAACTCGTGCGCATGGCGATGGACATTGAGTTCGACGCGCGGACTTAACCCGCCAACTATCGCTCAAATGGCTTTGCCACCGAAGGGTGGGGCAACGCCCCGCGATTTGATCCGCCTCAATTGGTCGCATCAGCTTTGCCTCTAGGACGGGGCACGGGCTCTGTTGCCCGGGTGGAGTCCTTGATGCCGTCCAGCCGCCTCCTCCTTGTGGCGCCCGAGACCGATTTGCGGAAATCGCTGCTCTTCGCGCTCGAAGCCGAGGGTTTCGAGGTGACGCTGCGCGACGCGCCGCCGGCGCATGGCTGGCTGGCAAGGAACCGCTTCGACTGCACCATCCTCGACCAGAAGGCGCTTGCGGGCGAGCCCTATGAGGCCATCGCCTTCTGCATCAAGGCGCATCCGGTGGTCCTCCTCGCCGCCCGGCCGCATCCCTGGCTGCTCGAATGGGTGGCGGGCAGCGTCGAGCTGCCCCTCTCCGGCAACGACATCATTGCCGCCATCCGCGCCGCCGCCCCCGGCGACGCGGCCTAGGCCGCCGGCCGCACCGGCTGGCCCATCAGTTCCAGCTCGTGCCGCATGTGCCGCCGCATCCCCTCGAAGAAGCCGCGCAGCATGTAGCCGGTCGCTTCCGGCGCCAGCACCGGACGCCCCTGCCCGAGCTGCATCAGCTCGTGCTGCACTTCCTCGCCGAAGCACTCATCCTCGATATGCTCGAGCCGAAGCCGCTCGACCAGTTCCGCGCCGCCGCCATGGGCTTCGATGATCGCCGGAAACAGGTGTTTTTCCTCGATATCGTGCGCCGCCTTCAGCAACGGCCCGATCTGCCGCGCCAGATGCAGGCAGAATTGCCGGTCGGTGCGGTTCGGCAACGAATCGGCGACGGCCTCGAGATCGTCGCACAGCTTCGTCTGTCGCTCGAAAATCCGCAGCAGCTCGGGCGCTAGCGTGGTCTGGACGGTCATTTTGCCCTCATCGAAACAAGTTTTGCCGAGGATGCCCGCTGCCCTGTCTGCCGCACCTTGATCTAGATCAAGGCGGCCGCGCGCCGCTCGCCTAGTTTGCCGCCGAACATCAATTGGCACGGATCGGGGGCGTCGTTTTGCGCTATATGCCTTGGTTCATCGCGCTCGCCAGTGGCGCGTTTATCTGTTTCGCACTGGCAGGACTTGCGGTGGATGCACCATTCCGCCTGCACATGGGCATCATCGCGGCGGTGCTCGGCATCGCCGCCATCATCGTTGCGCGGCTGCCGGAAAAATCGGCGGCCGAGATAGCCGCCGAGCAGGAGGGCTATTTCGATGCGCCCATCCGCGTCGGCAGCATCCTCACCGTGTTCTGGGGCTGCGTCGGCTTCCTCGTTGGCCTCGTGGTCGCGCTGCAGCTGGCCTGGCCCGATCTCAATCTCGAGCCCTTCCTCAATTTCGGCCGGCTGCGTCCGCTGCACACTTCCGCAGTGGTCTTCGCCTTCGGCGGCACCGCGCTCATCACGACCAGCCTTTATGTCGTGCAGCGCACGGGCCGCGCCCGCCTGTTCTCGGAAAGCCTCACCTGGTTCGTCTTCTGGGGCTATCAGCTGTTCATCGTGATGGCCGCCACCGGCTATCTGCTGGGCATCACCCAGAGCCGCGAATATGCCGAGCCGGAATGGTACGTCGACATCTGGCTGACCATCGTCTGGGTCGCTTATCTCGTGCTGTTCATGGGCACGCTGATTAAGCGCAAGGAACCCCACATCTACGTGGCGAACTGGTTCTACCTGGCCTTCATCGTCACCATCGCGATGCTCCATGTGGTCAACAATCTGGCCATGCCGGTGAGCTTCTTCGGCTCCAAGAGCTACTCGCTGTTCTCGGGCGTGCAGGACGCGCTGACGCAGTGGTGGTACGGCCATAACGCCGTGGGCTTCTTCCTCACCGCCGGCTTCCTGGGCATGATGTACTACTACATGCCCAAGCAGGCCGAACGGCCGGTCTACAGCTACCGCCTGTCGATCATCCACTTCTGGGCCATCATCTTCCTCTACATCTGGGCCGGCCCGCACCATCTCCACTACACGGCTCTGCCCGACTGGGCGCAGACGCTGGGCATGGTGTTCTCGATCATGCTCTGGATGCCCAGCTGGGGCGGCATGATCAACGGCCTGATGACGCTGCGTGGCGCCTGGGACAAGATGCGTACCGACCCGATCATGCGCATGATGGTCATCGCCGTCGCCTTCTACGGCATGGCGACCTTCGAAGGCCCCGTGATGTCGATCAAGTCGGTCAACGGCCTCAGCCACTACACTGACTGGACCATCGGCCACGTGCATTCGAGCGCCCTTGGCTGGGTTGGCATGATCACCTTCGGCGCCATCTACTTCATGGTGCCGCGCCTGTGGGGCCGCAAGCAGCTCTACTCGCTCCGCCTCGTCAACTGGCACTTCTGGCTGGCGACGGTTGGAATCGTGATCTACGCCGCTGTCATGTGGGTGGCGGGTGTGATGCAGGGCCTGATGTGGCGCGAATACGATACGGACGGTTTCCTCGTCTATTCGTTCGCCGAAACGGTGGCTGCACTCCAACCCTACTACGTGGCCCGCGCCTTCGGTGGTTTCCTCTACCTGCTGGGCGGCCTGGTGATGGCTTACAACGTCTGGATGACCATTCGCGGCAAGGTTCGCAACGAACGGCCCATCGTCGAAGTGACGGCCCCTGCGCTGCAGCCGGCTGTATAGGAGAGCGACCCATGGATATTCTTGGCAAACATGGCGTCATCGAACGCAACGCCACCCTGCTGCTGACCCTCTCGCTGGTCGTTGTCAGCATCGGCGGCATCGTCGAAGTCGCACCGCTCTTCTACTTCCAGAACACCATCGAAAAGGTGGAGGGCATGCGGCCCTACACCCCGCTGGAACTGGCCGGTCGCGACATCTACATCCGCGAAGGCTGCTACACCTGCCATAGCCAGATGATCCGTCCGTTCCGTGACGAGACCGAACGCTACGGCAATTACTCGCTGGCAGCCGAGTCGATGTACGACCACCCTTTCCAATGGGGCAGCAAGCGTACCGGTCCGGACCTCGCCCGCGTCGGTGCCCGCTACTCCAACGAGTGGCACGTCGAGCATCTGAGCGATCCGCGCGCCCTGGTGCCGGAATCGATCATGCCGAAATACGCGTTCCTTGCGACCACCGAGCTCGACTACGCCAACATCGCCGGCAATCTGCGGGCGAATGCGGCGGTGGGCGTGCCCTACAGCCAGGCCGCCATCGACAACGCCCGGGCCGACGTCGTCGCCCAGGCCGGCCTCGATGCCGATACTTCCGGGCTGCTCGAACGCTACGCCAAGGTCACCACCGGTGATTTCGACGGCAACCCCATGAAGATCACCGAGATGGATGCGCTCGTCGCCTATCTCCAGATGCTCGGCACGCTGGTCGATTTCTCGACCTACGACGCGGCCGCGAACTATCGCTGAGGACCACCGATGGAAACCGCACATTACGACATGCTCCGGCACTTCGCCGACAGCTGGGGCCTCCTCTACATGGTCTGCATCTTCCTCGTCGTCGTGGTCATGCTCTTCCTGCCTGGCGCCCGCTCGCGCGCGCTCGATGCGGCCCGCATCCCGCTCGATGACGACATGCCCCTGCCGGGAGACCGCAAATGAGCGAACGCGATATCGACGAACTGAGCGGCATCGAGACCACCGGCCATGAATGGGACGGCATCAAGGAGCTCAACAACCCGCTGCCGCGCTGGTGGCTGTGGACCTTCTACGGCACCATCGTGTTCGCCATCGGCTACACCATCGCCTTCCCGGCCTGGCCGCTGATCTCGTCGGCCACTTCGGGCGTGCTCGGCTATTCGAGCCGCGCCGACCATGCGGCTGAAGTTGCGGCGGCCGAAGCGGCGCAGGGCGGCACCATCGCCCGTATCGCCGAACTGCCGGTCGCCGACATTCTCGCTGACCCGAACCTCACGCGCTTTGCCACCGCCGGTGGCAAGTCCATGTTCAAGGTCTATTGCAGCCAGTGCCACGGCACCGGCGCCACCGGCGCGGCGGGCTACCCCAACCTCAATGACGACGAGTGGATCTGGGGCGGCACCATCGATCAGGTCTACGCATCCATCGCCCACGGCGCCCGCTCGCCCGTCGATCCGGACACCCACTACAGCTTCATGCCGAACTTCGGCGCCGACGCCCTGCTCGAAAAGCCGCAGCTCGCGGTCGTTGCCAAGCAAGTCGCTTCGCTCAGCGGCATCGAGGGTGGTGAAGACACGGAGGAAGGCCGCCTGCTCTTCGCCGACAATTGCGCCTCGTGCCACGGCGAGCGCGGCGAAGGCGTCATCGATATCGGTGGCCCGTCGCTCAATGACAGCATCTGGCTCTATGAGGGCACGCTTGCCGGCATCGAGGCCCAGCTCGAGCGCGCCCGCCACGGCGTCATGCCCGCCTGGCATGCGCGCCTCGGCGAAGCTTCGGTCAAGCAGCTGGCCATCTATGTCCACGGTCTCGGAGGCGGCCAATAGGGGCGGCCGCTTCCCCGGGGTGAGCGGCAGCTCCCCCAGTGCCGTCCCGGCGGGCGATGATCTCTTGCGAGGTCAGGTGCCCTCCGGGACGGTTCTTTTTTGGCCCATTGGAACACCGCCATCCGCCTCGCTTGATTTGAATCAAGGGCCGTTGCCGCCGTCCATGCGACAGCTGGACAACGCCATCCCCTATTCGAGTCCACCATGCTTGCGGATCAACCGACCTCCCCGCTCTACGATGTAGAGCCGGTCAATTCCAAGAAGCGCCGCGAGCAGCTCTACGAGCCGCGCAAGAAGATCTTCCCCAAGCGCGCCAATGGCCGCTTCCGCAAATTCAAATGGCTGGTGATGCTCATCACCCTTGCCATCTACTACATCACGCCCTGGATCCGCTGGGACCGCGGTCCCTTCGCGCCGGATCAGGCCGTGCTGGTCGATCTCGCCAACCGCCGCTTCTATTTCTTCTTCATCGAGATCTGGCCGCAGGAATTCTACTACGTCGCCGGCCTCCTCGTGATGGCGGGCATCGGCCTCTTCCTCGTCACCTCCACCGTCGGCCGCGCCTGGTGCGGCTATGCCTGCCCGCAAACCGTGTGGGTCGATCTCTTCCTCGTGGTCGAGCGCGCCATCGAGGGCGAGCGCAACAACCGCATCAAGCTCGACGCTGCGCCCTGGTCCTTCGACAAGCTCTGGAAGCGCGTCAGCAAGCACACCATCTGGCTGCTGATCGGCGTCGGCACCGGCGGCGCCTGGATCTTCTATTTCGCCGACGCGCCGTCGCTCCTCCAATCGGTCGCGACCTTGCAGGCGCCCGCCGTCGCCTACATCACCATCGCCATCCTCACCGCCACCACCTACACCTTCGGCGGCCTGATGCGCGAACAGGTGTGCACCTATATGTGCCCGTGGCCGCGCATCCAGGGCGCCATGCTCGACGAGCACTCGCTCACCGTCACCTACAATGACTGGCGCGGCGAACCGCGCTCGCGCCACGCCAAGAAGGCCATCGCCGAGAACAAATCGGTCGGCGATTGCGTCGATTGCAATGCCTGCGTCGTCGTCTGCCCCATGGGCATCGACATCCGCGATGGCCAGCAGCTCGAATGCATCACCTGCGCGCTGTGCATCGATGCCTGCGACGACGTGATGACGCGGCTCGGCAAGGAGCAGGGCCTCATCTCCTACGCCACGCTCAAGGACTACAACGCCAACATGGCGCTCGCCATGGGCACCGGCCAGGTGGTGCAGCCCGCCCGCATCCGCGACAAGCTCAGCGGCAAGCTCGTCGATGCCATCAAGCTCACCGACTGGCGCTCGATCGTCCGCCCGCGCACCGTGGTCTATTTCATCGGCTGGACCGCCATCGGCCTCGCCATGGTCACCGCCCTCGCGCTCCGCTCGCCCCTCTCGATCAACGTCCTCCATGACCGCAACCCGCAATATGTGCAGATGCGCGATGGCTCGATCAGCAATGGCTACGACATCAAGATCCTCAACATGACGCCCGAGCCGCGCACCGTGATGCTGCGCATCGAGGGCCTCGAGGGCGCGACGCTCACCGCCGGCGACCAGACCGCTTCGGCCACCGCCATCGAGCTGCAGCTCGCCCCCGACAAGGTCATGTCGCTGCGCGCCTTTGTGCAGGTGCCGGCCGAGTTCCTGCCCACCAGCCAGACCCGCTTCATTGTCGGCGTCGCCTCCACCGATGGCGCCGTCCGCAGTGAAACCGAAACCACCTTCGACGTCCCGGAGCACAAATGAGCAGCGCACAACCCAAGGCCAGCAAGGGCTTCACCGGCTTCCACATGTGGGTGTTCGCCATCTCGTTCTTCGGCGTCATCATCAGCGTCAATGTCGGCATGGCGGTCCTCGCCACGCGCAGCTGGACCGGCCTCGTCGTCACCAACTCCTATGTCGCCAGCCAGGAGTTCGAGACCAAGCGTCTTGCCCATGAAGCGCAGCGCGCCGCCGGCTGGCAGGCGACCTTCACCTACCTCCCCGGCGTGGCCCGGCTGGTGATCGTCGATGGCGCCGCAACGCCCATCGACCTCGGCGATGTCTCGCTTCACATCAACCGCCCCGTCGGCGGCCATGACGACCAGACCGTGACGCTCGAACGCCGCGCCGATGGCGCTTACGAAGCGGCACTCACCTTGCCGCATGGCGTCTTCGAAGCCACCGCCACGGCCGCCGAAACCGCGCTCGGCCCGTTCGAGTTGCGCGACCGCTTCAAGGTGGAGACCGACAGATGACCTGCTGCGTGCCCGACGCGATGGCGGTGGTCGACAACGACCCGGCCGCCATCGAGAATGACGACGCGGCGCTCGCCGCGCTCAGCCGCAAGCTCGGCGACGGCACCGCACAACTCGAATTCGCGGTGCCCGATGCCCATTGCGCCGCCTGCATCCGCACCATCGAGACCGCGCTCGCGGCCATGCCCATGGTGCGCTCGGCCCGCGTCAACCTCACGCGCCGCCGCGTCCGCGTGGTCTACGATCCGGCCCAGCCGCCCTCGCTGCTTGCGCCCGCCATCAAGGCCAGCGGCTACCACACCTATGTGCTCGACCCCGGCCAGGAGAGCGACGGCGACCCGGTGATGAAGGAGCTGCTGCGCTCCCTTGCCGTCGCCGGCTTCGCCGCCGCCAACATCATGCTGTTCTCGGTGTCGGTCTGGTCCGGCGCCACCGATGCGACGCGCGATCTCTTCCACTGGATTTCGGCCGCCATCGCGCTGCCCGCCGTCGCCTATTCCGGCCGCATCTTCTTCCGCTCCGCCTGGCGCGGCCTGCGCGTCGGCAAGACCAACATGGATGTGCCCATCACCATCGGCATCACCCTCGCCACGGCGCTCAGCCTGTTCGAGACCATGAATGGTGGCCACCACGCCTATTTCGATGGCGTCACCATGCTGCTGTTCTTCCTGCTCATCGGCCGCGCCCTCGACCACATGATGCGCGAGCGCGCCCGCAACGCCATCACCGGCCTTGCCCGCCTGCAGCCGCGCGGCGGCACGCTGGTGCGCGATGATGGCGCGCGCGAATACATCAAGCTCGACGAGATCCAGCCGGGCATGCTGCTCGAGATCAAGGCCGGCGAGCGCGTCCCCGTCGACAGCGTCCTGCTCTCGGCCGGCGCGAGCTTTGACTATTCGATCATCTCGGGCGAGTCGCTGCCCCACTTCATCGACACCGACGACGAGATCATCGCCGGCGCCGCCAGCCTCAGCGGCCCGCTGCTCGTCCGCACCAGCCGCGCCGCCACCGATTCCTTCCTCTCGCGCATGGCGCAGATGATGGATGCGGCCGAAACCGCCAAGACGCGCCCGCGCCGCATCGCCGACCGCGCCTCGGCCGTCTACGCCCCCATCATCCACACCATCGCCTTCACCACCTTTGTCGGCTGGCTGCTGTGGAGCGGCGGCGATTGGCACACGGCCCTGATGAACGCCGTCGCCGTGCTGATCATCACCTGCCCCTGCGCCCTCGCGCTCGCCGTGCCGATCGTCCATGTCGTTGCCGCCGGCAAGCTGTTCGAACGCGGCGTCATGATGAAGGATGGCGCCGCCCTCGAACGCATCGCCGAGATCGACTCCGTCGCCTTCGACAAGACCGGCACCCTCACCGAGGGCAATCCGCGCCTCGTCGACAGCCACCTCGCGACCGCAGAGGCCACCGACCTCGCGGCCGCCCTCGCCGCCTCCAGCACGCATCCCCTGTCGAGCGCCATCGCCCGCAGCCTCGACCGCGTGCCGCTCCTTCTCGACGGCGTCAGCGAGATCCCCGGCAAGGGCGTCGAAGCCCGCCGCGACGGCCAGCTCTGGCGCCTCGGCTCGGCCGCCTGGTGCGGTGTCACATCCGATGCGGCCACCGGCGGCGTCTGGCTGACCCGCGACGGCGAGACCATGGGCCACTTCACCTTCGAGGATTCGGTCCGTCCCGAAGCCCGCCAGACCATCGCGGCGCTCGAAGCGATGCATCTGCCGGTCCGCCTCCTCTCGGGCGACGCCGCCCCTGCCGTGCTGGCTGCCGCCAGCGACGCGGGCATCGCCAATGCCCGCGCCAGCCTCACACCCGAGGACAAGCTGGCCGACGTCGGCGCCGGCCGCACCCTGATGGTCGGCGACGGCATCAACGACGCCCCCGCTCTGCGCGCCGCCTATGCCTCGATGGCCCCGTCCAGTGCCGCCGACATCGGCCGCAGCGCCGCCGACTTCGTCTTCACCGGCAACGACCTCGGCGCCGTGCCCTTCGTCGTGGCCACCGCCCGCGGCGCCTCGCGCATCGTCGTCCAGAACCTCACCATCGCCATCGGCTACAACGCCATCGCCATTCCGCTGGCCGTCGGCGGCTACGTCACGCCGCTGATCGCCGCCATCGCCATGAGCGCCTCGTCGATCATCGTCGTCGCCAACGCCCTGCGCCTCCGCCTCTTCGCGCGGCGGCTGATCGCCGAACCCCAGCCCCGCATTCTCTCGGAGAAGCCAGCATGAGCGGCCTCGCCTATTCCATCCCCATCGCCATCCTGATGGGCCTCGCCGCCCTCCTCGCCTTCCTCTGGGCCCTCCGCTCCGGCCAATACGAAGACATGGACGGCGCCAGCCAGCGCATCCTCAACGAAGACGACAAACCAAAGGCCTAGCCCTCGGCTCTGCCCTTTTCCGCATGCGGGAGTGGAGCCACGGCGTGGTGGGAGGGGGTGGGGGGCGACCCCAATCACCGCACATCGTCTTATCCACAACGTCATTCCGCGCAGGCGGGAATCCAGGGCGGTCAGCACGGTGATCGTGGCCCTGGATCCCCGCCTTCGCGGGGATGACGCGGTGATGACGACACCCTTGAGTGGAGCCGTGGATAGTCGATGCCGGGGCTCTGGATATCCTCCCCCGTGCAACGGGGGAGGGGGACCGGCGAAGCCGGTGGTGGGGGCGCCCCCAAACACTCCGCCTGGTACCCGCCCACCGCGTCGATACCAGCGCCTTGAGTGGACCCCATCCCTCCCCACCAGCGGTTGGCCGAAGCCGGTGGTGGGGGCGACCCCAAGCACAGCACCTACGTCATTCCCGCGCAGGCGGGAATCCAGGGCAGTCGGCATAATCGTTGTGGCGGTGATAACAGCACCTTGAGTGGAGCCCATCCCTCCTCACTCAGCGGTTGGCCGAAGCATGCGTCTTCGCGTGCTTTGGACAGAGCGCAAGAAAGCACGGAGGGGGACCGGCACTAGCGGTTGGCCGAGCGAGCCTTCTCAGGCTCGTTCGGACAGAGCGCAAAAGAAGCCGGTGGGTGGGGCGGGCCACACCACTGCGTCAGCCCCTACCCCGCCCGATGCGCCAATCGCGCCATATCCGGCACCGTGACCCGGCGGTGGTTGGCCACCTCGATCACGCCCTCATGCCGAAGCTTGCTGATCTGCCGTGACACCGTCTCGATCGTGAGCCCGAGAAAATCCGCCATGTCCGATCGCGACAGCGGCAGGTCGAAACTCGTGCCCGTGTCGGCCGCATCGGCGCCGCTGCGTTTCGCGATCAACAGCAGCAGGCTCGCGACGCGCTGCTGCGCATCCTTGCGGCCCAGCGTCACCATCCAGTCGCGCGCATCGTCGAGATCCTGCAGCGATTGATCGAGCAGCCGCTGCTTGAGTTCGGTGCTCGAGGCCACCAGCTCTTCGAGCACATTGCGCGGCACGCGGCAGAGATCGACATCCGACGCCGCTTCGACATTGAGCAGATTTTCGTCACCGAACAGCCGGCCCAGCAGATCCGGCGCAAATTGCAGCCCGACCAGTTGCTGCTTGCCGTCTCGCAAGACGCGCGACAGCTTCACCACGCCCTCGACCACATTGGCATAGGAGGTGATCGCGCTGTTCTCGAACAGCAGCGGGGCGCCGGCGTCGTGCCGCGTATGCCGCGCGCTCTGCGCCAGCCGCTGCAGCTCGCTCGCGGTCAGTACGGCGCAGATGCCGGAATGCCGCACATGGCAATCCTGGCAGCCTTCGGGAACCGCTGATGAAATAGGTATGGCCGGTGGCATGGGGCTTGCTCCGTTGCCTGCCTTCTCGCACGCCGCGCCGCGCGCCATTTGATCCCGATCAAGGTGCCGTCGCCGGTGCAATGGCAAGCACCCCGCGAGGTGACCATGTCCAACGATCTCATCGCGCGCTACTCCAAGCCCGTCCCGCGTTACACCAGCTACCCCACCGCGCCGCACTTCCACGACGGCATCGACGACAATGCCTATCGCGACTGGCTCAGCGAGCTCAGCGCCGATACCGCCCTGTCGCTCTATGTGCATGTGCCCTTCTGCGATCGCCTCTGCTGGTTCTGCGGCTGCAACACCAAGCAGGTGCTGCGCTACGATCCCATCGCCGCCTATCTGCCGGCGGTGCATCGCGAGATGGAAACCGTCGCCGGCGAACTCGGCGGCCGCGGCCGCACCGTGGCGCTGCATTTCGGCGGCGGCTCGCCCTCGATGCTCGCGCCCGCCGATCTCATCGCGCTCGGCGACCGCATCCGCGCCCTCTTCCACATCGATCCTGCCTTCGAATTCAGCATCGAAATCGACCCCAACGACATGACGCCCGATCGCTATGACGGCTTCGCCCGCGCCGGCGTCACCCGTATCAGCGTCGGCCTCCAGGATTTCGATCCGAAGGTGCAGCAGGCGATCAATCGCCTCCAGAGCTTCGAGCAGACGCGCGACGTCGTCGAGGGCATGCGCGCCCGCGGCGTCACCTCGGCCAATCTCGATATCCTCTATGGATTGCCGTTCCAGACGGTCGACACGGTCGAGCGCACCGTCGACCAGGCCCTCAGCATGCGCCCCGATCGCATTGCCCTGTTCGGCTACGCACATGTGCCGTGGATGAAGACGCACCAGAAAATGATCGACGAGACCGCCCTGCCCTCCGCCGGGGAGCGTCTCGACCAATCGCAGGCCGCCGCGACGCGCATCCTCGCCGCCGGCTACCGCCAGATCGGCATCGACCATTTCGCCCTGCCCGCCGACCATCTGGCCGTCGCCGCCGCCGATGGCACGCTGCGCCGCAATTTCCAGGGCTACACCACCGACGACGCGCCGGCCCTGCTCGGCTTCGGCGCCTCCTCCATCGGCAATCTGCCGCAGGGCTATGTGCAGAACGTCACCGCCACCGCCGAATACATCCGCCGCATCGAGGCCACTGGCCTCGCCATCGCCCGCGGCATCGCCTTCACCGGCGACGACCGTCAACGGGGCTACGTTATCGAGCGACTTATGTGCGATTTTCACGCGCCGTTCGCCGCGCTTCGAAGGCGTTTCGGCGCGGCGGCCGAGCCGCTGATCGCGGAGCTGCGCGCCTACGCCTTCGCCGACAGCGACCAGCTCGTCGAGCTAACCCCTTCCGGCCTCACCATAACCGAGCGCGGCAAGCCCTTTGTCCGCGCCATTGCCGCCAATTTCGACGCCTATCTCGCCCGCGGCACCGCCCGCCACTCCATCGCCGTGTGATCCACCCTAAGTAATCCCCCTAGGACTCCGACCGGAATTTCGCGGCGGCCCGCCTTGGTCCAGTTTCGCCCCGTCAGCACACGGGGGCCAAGGCCATGCACATCCAGTCGAATTTCCGCGGCACCGCTCTCGCCGGCATGCCCCCCGCCGGCGTCACCTTCCATGCCGCCGATACGATGATCTACGCACAGGGCGACGCCGCCGGCACCCTGTACCAGGTCGAATTCGGCACCATCCGCATCTGCCGCATGACCGCCGACGGCCGCCGCCAGATCACCGGCTTCCTCACCGCCGGCGACGTCTTCGGCTTCGAGGCCGGCGCCGAGCACAATTCCAGCGCTGAAAGCGTCGATGGCGCCGGCATCCGCCTGCTGCGCCCCGCCAGCCCCGCCGAAACCACCACGGCCCTGCTGCAAAGCCTTGCCCGCACACAGCATTTGCTGATGCTGCTCGGCTGCCGCAGCGCCAATGTCCGCATGGGCACCTTCATCCTCGATCTCAGCGAGCGCCAGGCCGACGGACGCCTCGTCCACCTCGCCATGCAGCGCAACGACATCGCCGACTATCTCGGCATGACCTTCGAAACCGTCTCCCGCGCCCTGCGCCACCTGAAAGACGAAGGCCTGATCCGCCTCAACAGCATCACCGAAATCGAAATCCTCAACCGCCCGGCACTCGAAGCGCTGTGTGAGTAGGCGGGGTGCGGCGAGTGGACCGCTGGTCCTCGCTGAGGCGCTGATCTGTTGGAAAATACGCCTCGCAACGGCGCTTATGCCCCCTGGTGCCCCCGGTCGGACTCGAACCGACATGCCTCGCGGCGGCGGATTTTGAGTCCGCTGCGTCTACCAATTCCACCACAGGGGCTTTTCCAGCGGCGTGCGCGGACTTAAGCAAATCCGGTGGCAGCGTCAATCGGGCGCCCGGAGGCTTTCATGGCAGGCACGATCAGGACCGGCATGGCCGGCTGGGTTTTCCCCGAATGGCGTGGCGGGCAATTCTATCCCGAGGGGCTGAAGCAGAAGGAGGAACTGCACTGGGCCAGCCGCGCGGTCACCTCCATCGAGATCAACGCGACCTTCTACCAGAACCAGAAGCCGGCCAGTTTTGAGAACTGGGCCAGCCAGACCCCCGAAAATTTCGTCTTCACCGTCAAAGGCCACCAGCAGGTGACCCACATCAAGCGGCTGAAGGACGTCGACCAGCCGCTCGAATTCTTCTTCAACTCGATCGAATCCCTCGGCGACCGTCTTGGCGCCGTCTGCTGGCAGCTGCCGGGCAACCTCAAATTCGATGCCGAGCGCATCGAGGCCTTTTTGCAGCGCCTGCCCAAAACCATCCGCCAGGCCATCGAGGTGCGCTCGAAGACCTATGCTGACCCGGTCTTCCTCGATCTGCTGCGCGCCCACAATGTCGCGCTGGTGATTTCTGACACCGCCGACTGGCCCTATGTCGACCAGACCGCCGACTTCACCTATTGCCGTCTGCAGGGCGCGCCCGGCAGCGACCATTACGAGCCGGCCGGGCTCGACGCCTGGGCGGCAAACTTCAAGGCCCTGTCGACGGGGAAACTGCCATCCGGCGAGACCATCGCCCCGGCATCGGGAACGCAGCCCCAGCGCGACGTCTTCGCCTTCTTCGTCTCGACCGACAAACCCAACGCTCCCGTCAACGCACTGGGCATCCAGCGGCGGCTCGGCATCAAGCCCACCGCCTGATCACACCGCGGCGATCCTCTTGCTTTGCGCCAAGGAAGAGCCTCAATCCGCCGTCAAAGGACTATGGATATGACCATGACCGACGCCACGCTTTCCACCCGATCGCAGCCGCTGGACCGGCTCCTTGCCGGCCTCGCCTTCCTGCTCGCCCTAGCCACCATCGCCGGCGCCTGGGGCAGCCAGCTGATCGGCGGGCTCGTCCCCTGCGAGCTCTGCCTCGAACAGCGCCTCGCCTATTACTGGGGCCTGCCGCTCCTCGCCCTGCTGCTGGTCCTCTGGAACCGCCTGCCGCGCGCCGTCTGGTTCATCGGCATGGCGCTCGTCGCCGCCATCTTCGTCTGGTCCACCTACATGGGCGGCTACCATGCCGGCGTCGAATGGGGCTTCTGGCCCGGCCCGACCGCCTGCACCGGCACCGGTACGGGTCTCAGCTTCGACGATCTCAGCGCCGGCAATATCGAGCGCGTCGTGCCCTGCGACGAAGTCCAGTTCCGCTTCCTCGGCATTTCGCTCGCCGGCTACAATGCGCTGATCTCGGCCGCCGTGGTCGGCCTCCTCGCCGCGGCGATGCTCATCCGCGCCAACCGCAACAGGGTTGGCTGAGAGAGCCTGCTCGGGCTCGCTCGGCCAGACAGACAAAGACTCGCTCAGCCGCGCAGCCGCAGCGCGCCGGGCATCACCTCGAACCGCGCCGGGATGCGTCCCGGCGACTCGCCGTCCACCTCGATGATCGCGGCGTTGCGCGCCACATCGCCCACCGGCTCGATCTCCACCCAGCGGCAGCGCCTGCTGGTGACGCGCGGCAGCGCCACATGCGCGCCGCGATAGATCGTGTTGAAATCGAGGATCATCCTGAGCTTGCCCTCGGCGCGGTAGACCAGCACGTCGAACTGCCCGTCATCGATCGCTGCATCCGGCGCAATCATCATGCCGCTGCCGAAGAATTTGCCATTGGCGATGGCGACCAGCGCCGTGCTCACCTCGATCGTTTCGCCATCCTCGAAACGCACCCGCACCTGCTGCGGCCGGTATTTCAGCAGTTCCATCACCGTGTGGTAATAGAACGCCACTTTACCGTGCACGCGCCGCCCTTGCTTGGAGGCATTCACCGCCCGCACGGTCGGCCCCGAGACACCGAGGCTCGCCACATTGAGGAAGTGCCGCGCCTCGCGCGCCCCATTGTCTGCGGTGTAGGAAACCCGTCCCGCATCGATCGCCCGCGCCCGGCCCGAGCCGATGGCGTCCACCGCCGCCGCGAGGTCGGCATTGTTGCCCAGCGTGCGGATGAAATCGCGCCCGGTGCCGACCGAGATGACGCCCAGTTCCGGTCCGCCGCCGGCCCCGAGCAGCCCGTCCACCACTTCATTGGCCGTGCCGTCGCCGCCCGCCGCAATCACCAGCTGCGCGCCGCGCCGCACCAATTGTCCGGCCAGCGCCCTGCCCTCGCCCGGCGCCGACGTGCGCAGGACCTCGAGCGGCCCGAGCCGCGCCTCCAGCATCCGCGCCAGCTCCGGCCAGGCCGCGAGCAACCGCCCGCCCCCAGCCGCCGGATTCACCACCACCCCTACTGCCATCGCTCCCCCTCACGGGCGAGTTGAGCCAGCGTTCGCGACCGAGCGCAAGAGCGGTTGCAGTCGGGACTCCCTCCCGACACGCGGTTGGCCAATTCACGCGTCTTCGCGTGGAATGGACAGAGCGCAAGAAAGCTAAGAGGGGGGACCAGCCGAAGGCTGGTGGGTGGGGAACCCTGCGGTTGGCCAAGCGGCTGGAGCGCGTCAGCGCGTAACCGCTTGGTCCAGAGCATCAAGAAAGAGACAGAGCGCCGGGAACTATTCCTCCAGCTCGATGTCCCAATACAGATAATCCAGCCAGCTCTGATGCAGATGGTTGGGCGGGAACGCCCGGCCATTATTATGCAGATCATGCACCGTCGGCTGGAACGGGATCTGCTGCGGGAACATGCGGATTTCCTGCGGCAGCCGGTTGGCCTTGCGCAGATTGCACGGCGCGCAGGCGGCCACCACGTTCTCCCAAGTCGTGCGCCCGCCCTTCGAGCGCGGGATCACATGGTCGAACGTCAGATCGTGGTGCGAGCCACAATATTGGCACTGGAATTTGTCGCGCAGGAACACATTGAAGCGCGTGAACGCCGGATGCCGCGCCGGCTTCACATATTCCTTCAGCGACACCACGCTCGGGATGAACATCTCGAAGCTGGGCGATTTGATCACCCGGTCATAGCTCGAAACGATGTGCACCCGATCCAGGCACACGGCCTTGATCGCGTCCTGCCATGACCAGAGGGACAGCGGATAATAGCTGAGCGGCCGATAATCGGCGTTCAGGACCAGCGCGGGACACGACTCTGGCGACACATGTATTGTCACCGGAGACTCCCGACTTGGGAATCGTCAGCACTCATGTTGCTGACCATACTACATGCAGTGTGTCGGCGCTGTGAAGCGCCAATTCGCCAACAATATTAGGCGTCAGCCCCCAATTGCGCGACCAGGAACGCCGTCGCGAAATCTAGCCCGTCGGGCGCAATCCCGTGTCCAACGCCTTCCGAAATGTGGAGGCTTACATCGAACTCATTGCCCCCCAGCAGTTCGGCCGCGTCCTGGCTCAGTTGCGGGTCGACCACCCCGTCCTGATCGCCATGGATTAGCGCCACCGGCGGCTTGGCGAATTTGCCCGCCTCGAACCCCTCGGCCGGCACGAACGCCCCCGAAAAGGCGACGATCCCGGCCAGTTGCTGGTCGAGCGACGTGCCCACATGCAGCGCCATCATCGCGCCCTGACTAAATCCGACCAGCACCGTATGCTGCGGCAGCACCCCGCTCTGCGCCCACAAATCGATCAGGAAGTTGACGATCACCGGCCGCGCCCTCGCCGCCCCTTCGATCCGCCCGGCAATCCGGTCGGTCGCCAGCGGAAACCATTGATAGCCGCTCGAACTCATGTCGCAGACATCGGGCGCATTGGGCGAAACGAACAGCATCTCCGGCCACAATTCGCGCCACTGTACGCCCAGCGAGATCAGGTCGTTGCCATCGGCGCCATAGCCATGCAGCAGCACCATCAATTGCTTGGGCGCGCCGCCATTCTTGGGCGGCAGCATCGGCCCCGATAGCGTCATCGTCACAGCGCGATTCCTTCCGCCTTGCGCAGCACCGTCGCGTAATATTTCCAGAACAGCAGCGCCGCCGCATGCCGGTACGGCGACCAGTCTGCGGCAATGGCGCTCAGTTCCTTCTCGGCGGGCGCGTTGTCCATGCCCAGTGCATGGCCCACAGCCTTGCGCAGCGCAAGATCGCCCACCGGGAAAATGTCCGGATGGCCCGAGCAGAACATCAGGTAGATCTCGGCCGTCCACGGCCCGATCCCCTTATGCGCCACGAGGTAGGCGATCGCCTCCGCCGCGGGCAGCGTCTCGACCCGCTCGAAATCCAGCGTCCCGTCGACAATCGCCTGCGCGATCACCCGCACCGTGCGGTATTTGCCGGCCGAAAAGCCGGTGGCGCGAATCTCCGCCTCGCTCATCGTCAGATAAATCGCCGGGTCCAGCGCCCCCGGCAGGGCCGCAAAGCGCCCCCAGATGGCGCGGGCACTCGCCACCGACAATTGCTGCCCGCAGATCACCCGCACCAGCCCGGCAAAGCCGCCCGCCGTCAGCCTGATCTCGAACGCCCCCGCCTTTTTCGCCACCGGCCGTAGCGCCGGATGCCGCAGCAGCAGCGCGCGCAATTGCCTCTCCAGCGCCCCGGGCGAGTCGAGCCGTTCTGTGTTAGGAGAGCGAGCCATGCCGCACCCGATCCTTCGCTTCGCGCCCAGCCCCAACGGCCATCTGCATCTGGGCCATGCCTATTCGGCCCTCTACACCCATTTCTGGGCCGGGCGCCTCGGCGGCACGTTCCTGCTCCGCCTTGAAGACACCGACCCCACGCGCTGTAAACCCGAATTTGCCGACGCCATCATGGAGGATCTCCATTGGCTCGGCCTCGCCTGGCCCGAGCCGGTCATGGTGCAGTCGGAACGCTTCGACATCTATGCCGCCGCCGCCCAGCGGTTGCACGCGCACGATCTGCTCTACCCCTGCTTCTGCTCACGCACCGAAGTCCACGAACACGCCATCGGCGCCGACCCCGACGGCGCCCCGCTCTATGGCGGCACCTGCCGGCATCTGTCGCCATCGGAAATTGACGAACGGCTCGGCCGCGGCGATCCCGTGCAATATCGTCTGCGCGGCGCCGAGGCCCGCGCCCTCGCCGGCCCGCTGAGTTTCACTGTCGCCGGCCCCACCCCGCTCGACCGGCCGCAGATCCGCTACGCCCGCCCCGAGCTCTGGGGCGATGTGATTATCCAGCGCAAGGGCACGCCCACGTCCTACCATCTCGCCGTGGTCGTCGATGACGCGGCGCAGGGCATCACCCATGTGACCCGCGGCCGCGACATGGAGCCCTCCACCGATATCCATGTGCTGCTGCAGATGCTGCTCGGCCTCGCTCAGCCCCTCTACACCTTCCACCGCCTCATCCTCGACGCCGAGGGCAAGAAGCTCAGTAAATCAAAAGGCTCCCCAACATTGAGGAGCCTTCGACAAGACGGTTGGAGCGCCGAAGCCATCCGGCGCGAAGTCGGCTTCGACTAGAACGACAGTCGATACGCCGCGCCGATCTGGGCATGCGTGCCGTAATCGTTGCTCGTCGACCCCTGCACGAAGCCTTCGATGCGCGACCCCGGCGCAATGTTGTAGCCAACACGCGCGCCATACTCGACGAAGAGCGATATCGGCGCCTTGGCCGTAACCGTTCCTACGCCGTCGATATCGGCGATGACGTCGCTATGTGCAACGAGTGCACCCGCAGCGCCCGTGCCCTCGATATCCACGTCCTGCGTGATCTGTGCGCGCCACGAGGCCGACGCCTTGAGCTTGGTGAAATGGCCAACCTGGTCCGGCATGGACACATTGAAGAGCCCGCCATCGGTCAGTGTGTAGCCGTCGACACCAAGCGCGCTCTGCTGGGCCGACACACCAAGCGTCACGGTGCTGATATCATCGAGAGCCATTTCGGCACCGCCGCGCAGATGCACCGAGCCAAGAAGCATGTTGGTCGACGCATCATTCGGCGTATCGGCAAAGGTCGTGTGGAGGCCGCCCAGCGTTACACCGGCTTCCGCAAACGGCCTGAACGAGGTGACGCCCGGCTGCACATAGCGAACCGCTACCGAGCCAACGACACCGCTCACGCTCGAAGTCTCATAGCCCTGCTGGATCAGCGAAACACCACCGAGCAGGCTCAAGCCTTCGCCCAGATTGAAGCGGCCCGTAGCGCCCAGCATCGCCGAGCCCACGCCGCCGAACAAGCTCACGCTATCGTCGCCTTCCAGCGGCCCATCACTGCCCACGAGCAGTTCGCCGCTGGCGCCCAGATGCGTCACGATCGCCATTTCGTCGGTGCCAAGCGTAACCCGGCCAAGTTCGACAAATTCGGCGCTTTCGAATCCGCCTTGATCGTCGCCCACCGCTTCGGACATATCGACGGTGGCGCGGCTGTTGATCACCGAGTCACCATTGCTTGCAACGATCGCACTGTAGAAGAGGTCCGTGTCGACATCGCCGACGAAGCCCTCGCTGACGTCCTCACCACTATTGTCGATGGAGATCGAACTCTCGGTGCCGACGTCCTCAAGGAACATGAACGCGCGATAGTCCGCCTGATAAACGCCGATGGTGCCCTTGGGCACCCCGGTCAGCGGCACAGCGATATCGCAAGTGGTGATGTCGCCGGCAAAGGCGACAAAATTGTCGAACAGGACGGAGTAGCTCTTGGCATCCGGACTAACCGTGGTGTCGAAACTGCCCGCGGGGCAACCATTGGCCGCCATCACCCCAGTGCTACCAAACAGCACCAGCCCAGTTGCAATTGCCAATCTCTTCATTACGCCCTCTTCGATACCAACAAACAGAAAGGGCGACCCGAAGGCCGCCCTTGTGATTCAGCCTAGGCTGTGGAGCTTAGCACTTCTTCCACTGCAACTGGTAAACAATTGCCGCGCTCACGTCCTGCGAGTCCACCGTGGCAAGGGCTTCCTTGTTCTGCTTGGTCTGCACGCGGATCGACGAGTTGGTGCGGAGGTTCACATCCGCACCGCACTTCGACCAGACGAGCGCCGAGGCCTGCAGCTTGTTGTTGATGAGGTAGTCATCATCCAGCGGGCCGTTGAAGCTCTTGTTGAAGGTCGGGCCCTTGGCGCCGGCAAAGAAGTACTCGACCGCAAAGGTCGTCTTCGCGCCGGACGGAATGTTGTTGTAGCCGCGATAGTCGATGTTGAGCACCGACACGCTCAGGCCCTGCGGCACATGCACCGGGATGGCGATGTTGCAGCTCCTGCGGTCGAACGACTTGTTGGTCGCGCCGCCGGCTTCAACATAATACTCGTCGAAGATGATCGAGAGCGACTTCGCGTCCGGGCTGAGCGTCACCGACGCACTGCCATCGGGGCAGCCGGTGCCGCCATAGCCGGGTTCACCGAGTGCGATATCGTCGGCCTGCGCGAGACCGGCGAAGGAGCCCGCAACGAGGAGGGCGGCGATGGCCAGAGTCTTTTTCATTTTGCTGTCCCTAGAAAATGGTGGGGAACGCATCAGGAGCGACCGTTCTTGTCAGGACCATGGCGCAAACCTTCTTAAGAGGAGGTGAGAACGACATTCAGCCAGTGTTCATATTCGCTGGCGGCAGCCCATGACGCGATCCCGGCACCCATTATGGGTGCCACGGCCCGCTCAACCGCGCAGGGCCGTCGCCGGTTCCATCGCCCTTGCCGTTTCGCCCGCAAAGAACGGCGCCACCGTCGCCGCCACCGCCGACTCGAACGGCGTACTGAAATCGGGCCCCAGCAATTCGTCGAGTCGGCCGTCGCGCAACTCCATGCTGTTGCGCCAGAGATAGGCCATCTTGCCGATCTCGCGCATCAGCGGGCTGACCAGCCCCATCACCGCCAGCAGCCACATCGGGAATCGCGTCACCTTCAGCGGCACCGGCGCGGCCCTGACGATCGCCGCCGCCATCTCGTCGCCGGTGACGTAATTGCCGGCGAAGTGGAAGCGCTCGAACACCCCCAGCGTCCCGCGCACCGCGGCCAGCGCCTCGAAGGCCCGCGCCAGATCCGGCAGATAGGCCCAGCTGTGCCCGGCGCCCGGCGCGCCCATGATCTGCACCTTGCCCTTGGCGCTGAGGATCGCCTGGTCGAACCAGTCGCCCGAGGAGCCCGGCCCGTAGAAATCGCCGGCCCGCAGGATGATCACCTGCAGATCGCCGCGCGCCGTGGCCGCTTCCAGCATCTGCTCCACCCGCACCCGGATCGCCCCGCGCGGCGTCTCCGGCCGCTGAGCCAGATCAGGCGTCACCACCCGGTCGGTGCGGCTGAAATTGTAGATGTTGCCCGGAAAGAGCATCGTCTTGCCGGTCGTGCCCATGGCCTCCAGCACCCGGCCCATCAGCGCTTCCTTGCGCCCCTTGTCCCACGCCGCATAGGGCAGGTTCAGCGCATTGACGACCACCGCCGCGTCACCGATCGCCCGGCGCGTCTCCGCCACCGAATCCGAATCGCCTGTCACGAACCGCACGCCGGGCGTCCGGTATTTGTCGGTCCGCCCCATGCCGGTGACGTCCCAGCCCGCTGCCACGAAGGCCCGCGCGGCGGCCTGCCCGATATGCCCGTTGATCCCGAGAATGACGACTTTGCCCTTGGCCATGGCGGCCTCCTTGCGTGTTGAACAGTCTCAACATCGGCAATTCACAAACAAAGGAAAATCAGCCAGAACTGCACCCTGGCTATTCATGATTGCATGGGCATGGCGAACCTCGATCCCGACTGGGCCTTGTGGAAAAGCTTCGCGGCGGTGGTCGCCGACGGCTCGCTATCAGCCGCCGCGCGCCGCATCGGCTACAGCCAGCCCACTCTCGGCCGCCACATCGAAACCCTCGAACAGCAATTGGGCGTGGTCCTGTTCGACCGCACCATCCAGGGCCTGAAGCCCACCGCCACCGCGCTCCGCCTCTATGAGCCGGTCGCCGCCGCCGAAAAATCCCTCGCCGAGGCCGCCCTCGTCGCCGAAGGCTCGGTGGCCCAGCTCGAGGGCACCGTGCGGCTCACCGCCAGCACCGTCGTCAGCCATTATGTGCTGCCGCCCCTGCTGCGCCCGATCCGCACCGAGTTTCCCGCCATCTCGCTCGACCTCGTGCCCTCCGATTCGGTCGAGAACCTGCTGCTGCGCGAGGCCGATATCGCCGTGCGCATGTTCCGTCCCACCCAGCTCGAACTGATCGCGAAAAAGCTCGGCGAACTGCCGCTCGTCGCCTGCGCCCACCAGTCCTATCTCGGCGCCCGCGGCACCCCCCAAAAGCCCGAGGAATTGCGGGACCACGACCTCATCGGCTTCGACCGCTCCGATCTGATGATCAGTGCCGCCCGCGCCATGGGCTTTTCCTTCACCCGCGACTCTTTCGCCCTGCGCACCGATAGCCAGACCGCCGGCTGGGAGCTCATCAAGGCCGGCCTCGGCATCGGTTTCGCCCAGCGCGGGCTGGTGCACGACACCCCCGGCATGCGCGAAATCCTGCCCATGCTGACCCCGCCCCCGCTTGAGGTCTGGCTCACCAGCCATCGTGAACTGTTTCTCAGCCCGCGAATCCGTGCCATTTATGACCGGCTCGCACAGGCGCTCGAAGCCTATGTCGCGCGTACCTCCCGCCGCCCCGGCCAGTTGGATTCCGCATGAACCAGACCATTCTCAACATCATCGCCATCGTCGCGGTCGGCGTGGTCGCCGTGATTCTGTTCATGGGCCTGTGGAACATGTTCAAGGGCCAGGACGAGAACCGCAGCCAGATGCTGATGCGCGCCCGCGTCATCGCCCAGGCGGTGGCCATCGCCGTGCTGCTCGGCGCGCTCTTCCTGTTCGGCCGCGGCAACGGCGGCTGACGCACCATGGTCAAGCTCAACAAGATCTACACCAAGACCGGCGATGACGGCACGACCGGCCTCGTCCGCGGCTCGCGCCGGCTGAAATACGATCTGCGGGTCAATTGCTTCGGCACCGTCGACGAAGCCAATTCGTCCATCGGCGTGGCGCGCCTCAACACCACCTCCATGCCCAAGGTCGATAACGTCCTCGGCCGCGTGCAGAACGACCTGTTCGATCTCGGCTCCGACCTCGCCACCCCGGGCGACGATCCGGCGGGCACGCCCAAATCGCTGCGCATCACGCCGGAGCAGACAATCTGGCTCGAGCAGCAGATCGACCATTACAATGAAGGCCTCGCGCCGCTGACCAGCTTCGTCTTGCCCGGCGGCACCGCGCTGGCGGCCGCGCTCCATGTCGCCCGCACCGTCACCCGCCGCGCCGAGCGCCTCGCGGTCGAGCTCGTGCTCACCGAACCGGACGTCAATCCCGAGGCGATGGTCTATCTCAACCGCCTGTCCGACCTGCTCTTCGTCCTCGCCCGCGTTGCCAATGCTAATGGCCGCAACGACGTGCTGTGGACCCCCGGACGTTACGGACACGGATCAAACCCGCCCGAGACCGGTTAAGTTTTGTTTACTCCCGCAGCCTACCATAGCGGGATGGACACCACCGACGTCACCTCCCAACTTCTTGCCATGCGCATGGCCGGCACTCAGCAGGCCGCGCAGATGGCGTTGATCAAGAAGAACCACGAGATCGAGATGGCGCTCGTGAACATGGTGGCGGAAGTCGCCAAATCCGCGCCCGCCCCGTCCGGCCAGGGGCTTGTCGTCGACAAGCGGGCCTGAGATGAGCCTCGACAACGCCATCCGTGCGATTGCGTTTTCCGAGGCCAGCACGCTGAGCGGCGCCGTCGCGCTCATCGCCAAGCACCGTAACGATCTCGACGCCGCCTTGCGCGCCGCCGAACTCAAGCAAATGCCGGTCGCCGCCAGAAATACTGCCACCGAGCGCGCACTGGAAACCATCCAGCAGCCATCGACGCCCGGTCAGGCGCTCGATCGCCTCGTCTAGTACAGCGGCGGGATCAGGCCCGCCGGCACCATCCCCGAAAACACCACGCCCGCCGCGAGATTGATCGTCTGGCTGTAGGAGCCGTCTGCCGCCTGCGCGCCGACCACCAGTCCCTTGTACTGTTCGGGGATCATGTCGCCGAGCCGCTCGACCACGCCATTGGAACTTAGTTTTAGCTGACCCTCGGCCCGTCCCGCGCTGTCGAGTCCCAGCGTGCCCGTGGTCTCGAAACGCGTCGCGCCATCATTGCCCGTAAGGCTGTTGATCAGGAAGCGCCCGCCCGCCGCCTGCCAGCGCTGCAGCAGATCGCCATCGCCATAGGTGCGCACATCGTCCGAAAGATTGGTGACTTCGCCCTCGAAGATCACTTCGCCCGCGGCGATCTCCAGCCCCGGCGCGCTCAGCCCTTCGACCTTGCCGAACTCGGCCAGCGTCGCGAGACCCTTTTCGGCGTCGCGCTGCTCCGGCACATCCACCAGATGCGCCTCGACCCGGCTCGCCTCGGCCAGCAGCCGGTCGTCCAGCACCGTGTCGTTCCACACCGGCTGCTCCAAGATCACCGACACCCGTCCGATGCGCCAGCCGCTCAGCCGCGCGCTCGCCTGCAGCGACGCGAAATCGAGCCGGCTCTGGCTGCCGGTGAACGCATCGCTCACCCCGATCGGCGATTGCCCGAGCACGATCACATGCGTCGGGTTCCACACTTCGGCGGCCGCCTTGAACCCGGCCAGCGTCACCGTCACATCGCCCGAAACGATCGTCGCGTCCTTGCAGATGGCGTCGAAGCCGAACGGGAAGCCGCTGATCGCAAATTCCTTGCAGCTGACGCGCGGCGTGGTCACGCCGTCGGCCGTCTCCAGCTGCTTCACATAGTCCGTCGCCTGCCCCGCCGCCCACGACCAGGCGATGAAATAGCCCACCACCAGCACGACGAGGACGAGGGCGAGGGTCGCGATCTTCTTCATAAGCGGCGGCTTTCCGTTCTGCGCACTGGCCATCCTCATCGGCGAGCCTTGCGGCGCATTCGCGGCGCGACTACGAAAAGCCATGGCCAATGGCAACCCCTATGTCTTCGGCTACGGCTCGTTGATCTGGAATCCCGGCTTTGCCTTCCTCAGGTCGGAGCGGGCCCTGCTTCGCGGCGCCCATCGCTCGCTCTCGGTCTATTCGCACCGCCATCGCGGTACGCCCGAGCGCCCCGGCCTCGTTTTCGGCCTCAGCCGCGGCGGCTCCTGCCTCGGCGTCGCCTTCGAGATCGAGCCGGCCAGTTGGCCGAATGTCTTCGATTATCTGCAGGCCCGCGAGCAGGATCGCGGCGTCTATCGCGAGGCGTGGCGCAGCATCACCCTCGCCCATGGCGAAACCGTCCGCGCCCTCGCCTACCTCGTCAACGAAGACCACCCGCAATTCGCCGGCCATCTCAGCGTCGCCGAGCAGGTCAAACTCGTCCGCTCCGGCCTCGGCGAATCCGGCCACAACACCGAATATGTCCGCAACACCGCCAGGCACCTCCTCTCCCTCGGCATCCGCGACCGCGCCCTCCTCAACATCATCGCCGCCCTCGACGGCGACGAAGGCCTGATGGTCCCCAGCGTCTAGCTCCAATCGCGCAGTCAGCACCGATCCTCCCCCGCCTGGCGGGGGAGGGGGACCAGCGAAGCTGGTGGAGGGGGCGGTCGCGAGCGCTGTGCCAACCCAACCCCGCCACGAAGCCTGCAGTCGGGATCCTCTCCCGCTTGCGGGGGAGGGGGACCGCGCTCCGCGCGGTGGAGGGGGGTGCACCTTGCACCCGCCCATCCACTCCTACCCCCGCATCCCCGCCTGCAATGCCCGGATCATGTCCCCCAACACCCCCGAGGCCAGCAGCCCCGGCCCGAGCGGGCCCGACCGGTTCTCGCCCAGCGGTGGCAGCGTCCGCAGCACCGCCCTTACCTCCGGCGACATCTGCCCCAATTGCCACGCCACCTCGTCCAGCGCCGCTCCCGGCCGCTCCGGCGCCGCGAGCCCTGCGGCCTTCGCCGCATAGGCCGCCGCCCCCAGCGCATGCGCGCCCATATGGCAAACCGCCGACGCCTGCCCGGCCGCCCTCACGGCCGCCGCCGCGGCCGGGCTCAACCCCTTGGCCGCTCCGCCATCGCCGAAGCGCCGCCTGATCTCCTCGCTGGTATCGAGCTCGCCCCGCGCATAAGCCCGCGCCCGCTCGATCGTGTCCCGCGCCCGCGCATCCCCCGGCCGCTCTGCCTCGAACAGCCCGACGACCCGCTCGGCGCAATCCGCCGCCCACTGGGCCACCAGCCGCCGCTCCGCCTCGCTCAACGTCTGCGGTGAAAGCATCCGGATCCTCCTTCGCCTGGAGTTTCGGTTTTAGCCTCACCCCACCCACCACGCTACGCGTGGTCCCCCCTCCCCAGCGCTTCGCGCCGAGGAGGGAGACCCCACTGTGAGGTAGGTGGGACAGTTGCACCTTGAGTGGAGCCCCTCCCTCCCCATCAGCGGTTGGCCGAAGCACGCCTCTTGGCTTGCTTCGGACAGAGCGCAAAAAAGCGCGGAGGGGGGACCGGCGTAGCCGGTGGGTGG
>SEEL01000063.1 GCA_004144345.1 Hyphomicrobiales bacterium | reverse complement strand
AGGGGGACCATGCGAAGCATGGTGGAGGGGGCGGCCCCGCCTACGAAGGATCGAACGGCAAATCTTCCCTATGCGCAGCCCGGTCGGCCAACACGTACCGCGCCAATGCCGCGGCAGACTCGCGCACCTCGGCTTCGTTCGCCCCATAGACGATTACACCAGGAAGTTCCGTCACTTCGGTGATGCACCGCCCATCGTCTTCGAGTTCGACTTCGATTCGCATTGACCTTAAGACCACCACCGCCGCCAAGTAGAAGAGGCTACGCCTCCGAATCCCCCCGTCACACCCCGGTCAAGTTAATTGCGCGACCACCCCCCACAGGCCTCGCGCTTGTGACCAAACTGCCTCTTGAACCAAATCACACTTTCGCCGCAGGTTCGGCAGGGGGACACGGAGACGCTTTTTGGGGCGCACGGGCACGCATGTCATAGTCATAGGGAATGAGAAAGGCGGGTCCGGCAAGTCTACGACCGGCTTCCACCTCGCCATTTATCTTCTCTATCAAGGCTATCGCGTCGCCACGATCGACGTGGATTCTCGCCAGCAGACCTTTACGACTTACGTCAAGAACCGGCGTAACTGGGCGCAGGCGCGCGATCTCAAATTACCGCACACCACCCACTTCCATCTGCCGATCCCCAAATCTGACTCGATCAAGGAAAACCAGAAGCTCGAATTCGACCTCTTCCGCCAGGCCGTGGTCGAAGTCGAAGGCGTCGCCGATTTCCTCATCGTCGATACGCCCGGCTTCGACACCCACCTTACCCGGCTCGCCCATTCGCTCGCCGATACGCTCATCACCCCGCTCAATGACAGCCTGATCGACCTCGACGTCATGGCGCATGTCGATCCCGTCACCGGCGATCCGCGCGAGATGAGCCATTATGCGCGCCTCGTGCAGCGTGCCCGCACCGAGCGCCTCGCCATCGACGGCCGCACCATCGACTGGATCCTCGTGCGCAACCGCATCTCGATGCTGTCGTCGCGCTCCATGCGCCTCGTCCAGAACGCCATCGAGCGCATTGCGGTGCGCCTCGGCTGCCGCGTCGCCGAGGGCATCGCCGAGCGCGTCATCTTCCGCTCGTTGTTCCCCACCGGCCTCACCGTCTTCGATCCGCTGGACGAGGAACTGCTCGGCGGCTTGCCCTCGATGTCGCATTTGAGCGCCCGGCAGGAATACCGCCAACTGGTCGAGGCCCTGAAACTGCCCATCAGCGAGCGCGCTCTGGCCCGCAACGCCGCCATGGCCGCCTTCGCCGAAGGGCAGGGCAAGCCCGCTCAGTTTGAGCATATGGCCGGCGGAAACTGACGGGCCGGTCCCCGCAACTTTCGACCTCGTTAAGGCCTGCCGGATAAAATCCGACCGTACTGATTCAGGCCCATCCCTTGCTCGACGATTTCACCCTGCTGGTCGCGTGCAGCGCGTTGCTCGTCATGTTCGGCGGGCTGCTCACCTTTCTATGGTGGCGGGACCGCCGCGCTGTCTGGCTGCTCTGGTGGGGCCTGCCGCTCGGCCTCAACGGCGTTGCGCTGACGCTCTATCTGCGCGCCGGCTGGCAGGACGATTTTCTCGCCATCGCGCTGGGCAATGCGGCCCGCATCTTTGCCATCGGCTGCCTGTGGTACGGCATCCGCGCCTTCCAGGGCCGCCGTCCGCCCTGGGGCGTCATCTCCGGCATCACGCTGCTCTGGATCGCGCTCTGCTTTTATCCGCCCTTCGTCGCCAGCATGTCGGCGCGGGTCATGATGGTCTCGCTGCTGCATGGCGTGATCTGCCTCTGCGCTGTCCATGAACTCTGGCGCGATCGCGCCGAACGGCTCCATTCGCGCTATCCGCTGATGGGCGTCTTTGCCAGCTACGGCGTCCTGATGCTGGCCCGCGCCGCCTTCTCCGGCACGGCGCCTTTCCCGATCGGGGCGGGGCCGGTCAATCCGCTCGCCCTCGGCATCTTCTCCTGGCTCGTGCTCGGTCATGCCATGTTCGCGGCCATGCTCTTCCTCACCATGACCCTGGAGCGCCGCGAGGCGGAGCAGCGCAATTTCGCCCTCTCCGATCCGCTGACCTCGCTGCTCAATCGCCGCGCCTTTGCCGAATTCGCGCAGCGCCTCAATCGCCGCCGCGCCGATGAAATGCTGTCCCTGCTGGTGCTCGATCTCGATCACTTCAAGCAGGTCAACGATCGCTTCGGCCACGAAGCCGGCGACCGCCTGCTCAAGGCCTTCGCCCAGGTGGCCGAGGACAGCGTCCGTCCGTCGGACCAGTTGTTCCGCATGGGCGGCGAGGAATTCTGCTTCGTGCTGCCCGACACCAGTGCCGCCGAGGCCGTGGCGATCGCCGAGCGTATTCGCCGCGCCGTCGAACTGGCGAGCATCGACACCGCCAACGGTCCCGCCACGACCACCGTCAGCATCGGCCTCGCGGCGACGCGCAGCGCTGTCGATGTCGATGTGCTGCTGGCCGCCGCCGATGCGGCCGTCTACGAGGCCAAGGCCCGCGGTCGCAACCGCGTCGTCGTTGCCGAACCCGCCGCGCTGCTGCGCCAGCAACTGGCCCCGGCGCCCGAACGCCGCCGCGCCTGAACCGGCCGCCCACCTGTCTCAACTGAATGCTGTGCTGCGCTGAGCGCCTCGCGCGATGCGGGCTTGAGCTCTGCATGGGCCATCGGCGCTTGCCGTCAGATGACCAACGGCCCCGGCGGCACGCGAAGCGCCGCCGGGGCAGGGTTAGGCGATTGCCGGATTACTCGCTGGTCGTCGGCAGCCGGAGGCGCACCGCCCGGGTGCCGCCCGGGGCGAACACGTCCAGCTCGATCTCGACCTTGGGCATGATCATCCGGCGCGTCCGCGCCGAAAGCGTCAACACCACCCCGAGCAGATCGGAGACGCGCTGCCGCGGCGGCCGATGGCTCATGCGATCGACGATGTCATTTACGGCCCGCCGGTTAGCGGCCGCACTGCTCGAAATAAGCCTCGACTGCCCGACGAAGCGGGCCAGTTCTGTAAGGCTCGAAGTCTCGCTCATTTGGGCTACTCCATACACACGCCACAAATTCGCTTCCGCTGTCCGGCTGCCTCGTCCGTGCTTTCCGTTAGGATTGCATCGCGAGGCAGCTCATTTTGGCCTGCTTGAGCTGCTTGCACATATCGTTGGCCGCGTCCTTGCCGGAGAACCCTCCGAACCGGGCGCGGAAGAAAGTCTGGCCGTCCTTCTCGAAGCGCTGGATGAACGCCTCGAAGCCGGTCAGCGAGCCCACCTTGCCGGCGGCACTGCTGAGCAGCGTATTGGCGCCATTCTCGCTCGGCGCCGCGCCGATCTGGACGATCCAGCCGCTGGCCACCGGGCCGTTGGCCGCCGGGGCCGTCGTCACGAGCGGCATGGCCTGGGCCGCCGGAATTTCGGCGACGGCGGTCACGCTGCCCGAAGTCATCAGGTCGATCGGTTCACCCGCTTCGCCCACGCCGACGGGCGGCACGATCGGCGCCGACGGGCGGGTCGCGCCGAGCGCGGCCGGGGGCGAGCCGAGATAGGCGTCGGTGAAGTCGCCGATGACGCGATCGAGCGTCGTGCGGCTCATCGGGCTCGGGGCCACGCTCTCGACTGCCTGCACGGCCGGCGGCAAATCCGCCGGCGCGGGCGCAATCGCCGCCACTTCGATCGAGGTATCGATATCGCCAATGCCGAATTCGGGGCTGCCGGCATCTTCGGTGACGAAGCCGCGGAAGGCGGGCATCGGCATCGGCACGACCGGCACCGAGGCGACCTGCACGGTCGCGCCGGCCTGCGACGCGGCCTTGCGGCCCGGCTCGGGGATCATTGCGACATCGAGATAGGACCCGCTGCGCCCCTTGGGCATGTATTTCTGCACCAGTTCGCGCACCTTGGCGTCGCGCGAGGCGGCCTTGTTGAAGCCGAAGGCGATCACGACGATATGCCGGCCGTCCGCGCGGGCTGCCGTCATGAGATTGTAGCCCGACGAATTGATGTAGCCGGTCTTGATGCCGTCAATGCCGTTCCGGCCCAGCAGATTGTTGTGGTTGCCGTAGGTGCGCTTGCCGTAGCTGAAGCTCTTGGTCTGGAAGAACTCGTAGTACTTCGGGAAGTGCTGGTAGACCGCCGTCGCCAGCACCGCCTGGTCGCGCACCGTGGTGATCTGGCGGCTGTCGGGCAGGCCCGAGGCATTGGCATAGGTCGTGTGCTTCATGCCCAGCGCCTTGGCCGTCGAGGTCATGCGCTTGGCGAAGGCCGATTCCGAACCCGAGATATATTCCGCGATGACGCGCGCCATGTCGTTGGCGCTGAGCGTCACGAGCGCCTTGATGGCGTTCTCGACCGAAATGCTCGACCCGGCCTTGAGCCCGAGTTTCGTCGGCACGGCCGAGGCGGCGTGCTTGGAAACCGGCATCTTGTCGGAGAGCTTGATGTTCCCGGAGTTCAGCTCCTGGAACAGCACGTAAAGCGTCATCACCTTGGTGACGGACGCGGGGTAGCGGTAATCGTCGGCGTCGCTCTCATAGAGAACTTTGCCCGACTTTGCGTCTACCACGATCCCGGCATAGGCGCGCGGCGCGGTGGCCGCCTGCGCGGCGACAGGGGCGAAGGCGAGGACCGCAAAGATGACTGCTGCTGCAAGGCGCGACAGGGTGACGCGCGAAAACTCAATAACCCTTTGGGAAGCCAACCCCGGTACTCCAAACTAACGGGGCCTTCTGGCCCTTCCTGGCGACTCGAGAGGGTGTGACGCGGCTTCCCCTCGGCCCGCGACATGCCCATCAACTTGGGCAGGATAGGGGCCTCGCCTTACCATTAGGTAAAATGCAAAACGAATTCGGAACATGGTAAAAATGCCGGAGTTCCGGGGCTCTGCGCAGGTCGCGTTGTCGTGCGAAAGTGCCCCTTTCAACCCGAAGAGTTTTACCTACATAATGCCTCTCACCATGTTGCGTCGTTGCGATCGAACCTTGGCTATCACCGATCAGACTCCCCGGTCCCCGAACGGGCTGGGCTTGCCGCTGAAGGCAGGTCCGGACGATGACCGCAAGGACGGCGGCAACTCCAAAACCGGCACGGACACCATTGTCCGCCCCAAGACCAAACCCAGGACGCAGAAGCCCAGCCTGTACCGGGTGCTGCTCCTCAATGACGACTACACGCCCATGGAGTTCGTTATCCTCGTGCTCCAGGACGTCTTCAACAAGACGCGGGAGGAGGCGACCCGCATCATGTTCCACGTTCACGAAAAGGGGGTCGGTGAATGTGGAGTCTATCCATACGAGGTGGCTGAAACCAAGGTCACGCGCGTTATGGACACGGCACGCAGGAACCAGCACCCGCTGCAATGCGTGATGGAAAAGCAATAGGAACCAGTTACATGCCTTCTTTCTCACGCGGACTGGAAAAGGCCCTGCATCAGGCGATGAACCTCGCCCGCGAGCGCGCGCATGAATTTGCCACGCTCGAACACCTGCTGCTGGCCCTCACCGACGATCGCGACACCATTGCCGTGCTCAATGGTTGCGACGTCGATATCGAGGCGCTGAAGGGCGATCTCGAAGATTTCATCAACGAGGAACTCGATAGCCTCGTCGTGCCCAACGGCCAGGATGCGCGGCCCACCGCCGCTTTCCAGCGCGTCATCCAGCGCGCCGTCATCCATGTCCAGTCCTCGGGCAAGGAAGAGGTCACCGGCGCCAATGTGCTGGTCGCCATCTTTGCCGAGCGCGAGAGCCACGCCGCCTATTTCCTCGAGCAGCAGGACATGTCCCGCCTCGACGCGGTGAACTTCATCTCGCATGGCATCACCAAATCCGGCCCCAATGAGAGCCGTCCCGTGCGCGGCGCCGAAGATGGCGCCAGCACCGGTCACGGCGAAGAAGGCAGCCCGCGGCAGGGCAATGGCCAGTCGTCGGCGCTCGCCGATTTCTGCGTCGATCTCAATGCCAAGGCCAAGGCCGGCAAGATTGATCCCTTGATCGGCCGCGACGCCGAGCTGCGCCGCACCATCCAGGTGCTGTGCCGCCGCTCCAAGAACAACCCGATCTATGTCGGTGACGCCGGCGTCGGCAAAACCGCCATCGCCGAAGGTTTGGCGCGGAAAATCACCGAGGGCACCGTGCCCGAAGTGCTCAAGAACGCCACCATCTATTCGCTCGACATGGGCGCGCTTTTGGCCGGCACCCGCTATCGCGGCGATTTCGAAGAGCGGCTCAAGGCCGTCATGAAGGAGCTCGAAAAGCACCCCGACGCGATCCTGTTCATCGACGAGATCCACACCGTCATCGGTGCCGGCGCCACCTCCGGCGGCGCGCTCGATGCGTCCAATCTGCTCAAACCCGCTCTGGCTTCGGGCAACATGCGCTGCATCGGCTCGACCACCTACAAGGAATACCGCCAGTTCTTCGAGAAGGACCGGGCGCTGGTCCGCCGCTTCCAGAAGATCGACGTCCCCGAGCCCACGATCCCCGACGCCATCGAGATCGTGAAGGGCCTGCGTCCCTATTTCGAGGACTACCACAAGCTCAAATACACCGATGACGCGCTCAAGGCCGCCGTCGAGCTCTCGGCCCGTTACATCAACGACCGCAAGCTGCCCGACAAGGCCATCGACGTGATCGACGAGACCGGCGCCAGCCAGGCGCTGCTGCTCGAAGCGGACCGCAAGGCCATCATCGATGTCGAGGACATCGAGGCGACCATCGCCACCATGGCCCGCATCCCGCCCAAATCGGTCAGCAAGTCCGATACCGAGCTGCTCGCCAATCTCGAGCGGGACCTCAAGACCGTCGTCTTCGGTCAGGACCTCGCCATCGGCGCGCTCGCCTCGGCCATCAAGCTCGCCCGCGCGGGCCTGCGTGAACCGGAAAAGCCGATCGGCTCGTATCTGTTCACCGGCCCCACCGGCGTCGGCAAGACCGAAGTCGCCAAGCAGCTCGCCGATACGCTCGGCGTCGAACTGCTGCGCTTCGACATGTCCGAATATATGGAGCGTCACACCGTCTCGCGGCTGATCGGCGCCCCGCCGGGCTATGTCGGCTTCGACCAGGGCGGCCTGCTCACCGATGGCGTCGACCAGCATCCGCATTGCGTCGTGCTGCTCGACGAAATCGAGAAGGCCCATCCCGATCTGTTCAACATCCTGTTGCAGGTGATGGACCACGGCAAGCTCACCGACCACAACGGCAAGTCCGTCGATTTCCGGAACGTCATTCTGATCATGACCTCCAATGTCGGCGCGATGGAGCTGCAGAAATCGCCGATCGGCTTCGGCCGCAAGCGCGAGGTCGGTGACGACGAGGAAGCGATCAACCGGATGTTCACGCCGGAGTTCCGCAACCGCCTCGATGCCATCATCTCCTTCGGCCCGCTGCCCCCGGCAGTCGTCCGGCAGGTGGTCGAAAAGTTCGTCCTGCAGCTCGAAAGCCAGCTGGCCGAACGCGGCGTCAGCATCAACCTCACGCCGGAAGCGGCCGAATGGCTGGCCTCGCGTGGCTATGACGAGCGCATGGGCGCCCGCCCACTCGGCCGCGTCATCCAGGAGCATGTGAAAAAGCCCCTGGCCGACCAGGTCCTGTTCGGCGAGCTGGTCAATGGCGGCAACGTCACCGTCGCCGTCGTCGGCATCGGTCCCGACGCCAAGCTCGAACTGATCGCCTCACCGCCGAGGCCCGCCAAACCCAAAGCCATCCCCGGCCCCAAGGCAGCCAAAAAGCCAAAGGCCGAAGAAAAGAACTGACGCAAAAAGGCCGGGGCAAAACCCCGGCCTTTTTCACACCCACGATCCTACAGTCAGGTTCCTCTCCCGCATGGCGGGGCAGGGGGACCGCGCAGCGGTGGTGGGGGCGACCCCCACGCACGGTCCCAGTCCACCCCACCCACCAGCCTACGGCTGGTCCCCCCTCCCCAGCGCTACGCGCCGAGGAGGGATACCCGACTGAGGACTCCGTGCTCTGGAGACTCCCTCCCCACTCAGCGGTTGGCCAAAGCAGGCGTCTTCGCGTGCTTTGGACAGAGCGCAAGAAAGCGCGGAGGGGGGGACCGGCGAAGCCGGTGGGTGGGGCGAGCCGAAGCCACAATGCCCACCCTCCCCCTTGCGGGGAGGGTAGCGCAGCTCGCCGCAGGCGTAGCGAAGCTGGGTTGGGGGTGGGAGAGCCAGTGCCCATCAATAGCGACCGGCCGCCACCCCCGACGTCATTCCCACGCAGGCGGGAATCCAGGGCAGTCAGCGCCGGGCCCTTTGCCCCACCCTCATCCGGGCTTCGCCCACCTTCTCCCATCAAGGGAGAAGGCAATGGAGCCGCGGGGCCTGTGGCGAATGCGAGTGAAGCGCGATGCCGGTGGGGTGGCCTTCTCCCTTGATGGGAGAAGGTGCCCGAGGGGCGGATGAGGGTGGTGCCCCAACCTCATATCCCGCTACACTTCACATAAACAAACGCCCACAACACACTGCGCACGAACACCAATCTCAGAAATATCCGGAAACTTATCCACGTCCCCCTGGGGCACCCGCATAATGTCCTCGCTGCCGCCGTATAGCCCGGCGTACCGACGAAGTGCGGGTGGCAGCGGCGGGGGCGGGGCAGTCGTGCTCTGCATGGTCCAGCCTTGGGGTACCCGTTGGTGAGCTAACCGGCTGCTGTGACAGGGCGGACCGGGGTGCAATAAGCCCTCGCGCGCCCCACTGGTTCCTCACATCCCGTCCGGCAAGCGCGGAGCGTCTTCTTACGCTCCTAAAGCAATCGGAGGCGCTCCGCGCTTTCCGTCCGGGGACCGCTTTGCTCCCCGGCAAGGTAACAACCGGGGCCGACGGGCTGCCGGAAGTCTCCGGCTGTGCGGCGGTTGGCCGGCATCGGCGCCGCGGTTTTGCACACTGCCGCAAGGTAACTGGTTTGACGCATAGGTAAGCCCGTGGTCTACTTTTCGCGAAGCAGAGGGCGATAACGCTCCGGAGGAAGCAGATGACATTGGAAAGCGCCGCGGAGCACCCGCGCCCCTGGATCGCCCACTACCCGGACGGCATCAAATGGGACGCCGAGCTCAATCTGACGCCGGTGCATGAGCAAGTGCTGGCTGCCTGCGCCAAGGCGCCGGGCAACGTCGCGCTCGATTTCCTCGGCGGCACCACGACCTTCGGTGACCTTGCCAGCTCCATCCGCGCCTTTGCCGGGGCGCTGCAGAAGCACTATGGCGTCAAGAAGGGCAGCCGCGTCGCCCTGTTGCTGCCTAATACACCGTTCTATGCGGTCGCCTATTACGGCGTGCTGCTGGCGGGCGGCACTGTGGTCAACTGCAATCCGCTCTACACGGTGCACGAGCTCAGCCATATCACCTCGAACGCCGGCGCCGAGGTGCTGGTGACGCTCGATCTGCAGCAGATCTTCGAGAAGGCCGAAGCGCTGGTGAAGGCCGGCCATGTCAAGAAGATCATCGCCTGCCACTTCCCCGAAGCGCTGCCGCTGGTCAAGCGCATCCTCTACAGCATCGCCAAGCGCAAGGACCTTGCCAATATCGGCGCGTCGACCGCCAGTGGCGTCACCGTCTGGTATCGCGATCTCATCGCGCGCAACGACCAGCCCCTCGCGGTCAATATCGATCCGCTGAAGGATGTCGCGGTGCAGCAATATACCGGCGGCACCACCGGCCTGCCCAAGGGCGCCATGCTCAGCCATGCCAACATCGCGGCCAATATGAGCCAGATCGATGCGTGGGGCCTCGGCGTGTTCTATCCGCCCAGCAAGGTTGTGGCGGTGCTGCCCTTCTTCCACATCTTCGCGATGACCGTCTGCCTCAACGTGCCGCTCTGCAACGGCACGCAGGTGGTGATGATGCCGCGCTTCGAGCTCAAGGGCTTCCTCGACCTGCTGCGCCGCACCCGGCCCAACATCCTGCCGGCGGTGCCGACGCTGATCTCGGCGCTGGCCAAGGTCACGGGCGAGGACCGCCGCGCCCTCGATTGCCTCGACGTCGTCGTCTCGGGCGGCGCCGGCCTGCCGACCGAAGTGCGCACCAATTTCGCGAAAGTCTCGAAGGCGCTGCTGGCCGAAGGCTATGGCCTCACCGAGGCCTCGCCGGTGGTCTGCTGCGCGGCGCTGCGCGTGCCGTCGAAGCCGCTCTCCATCGGCATGCCGCTGCCCGGCACCGATGTGCGCTTCGTCGATATCGAATCCAATGAGATCGCGGCGATCGGCGAACGCGGCGAGCTGCAGGTCAAGGGACCGCAGGTGATGCTGGGCTATTACGACAATCCGGCTGCGACCAGCGACTCCTTCACCGATGGCTGGCTGAGGACGGGCGATGTCGGCCTCGTCGACGAGGATGGCTATGTGTTCCTTGTCGACCGCATCAAGGACCTCATCATTTCCTCCGGCTTCAACGTCTATCCGCGCACCATCGAGGAAGCGCTCCTCGTGCACGAGGCGGTGGACGAGGCCAATGTCATCGGCGTGCCGGACGACTATCGCGGCGAGGCGGCGGTCGCCTTCGTGAAACTCAAGGACGGCAAGACCGTCGGGGAGGCGGAGTTGAAGAAGTTCATCGGCGAGCGGCTCAACAAGCTCGAAATGCCGCGTGAAATCATCTTCAAGGACCAACTGCCCAAGACGCTCATCGGCAAGCTTTCGAAGAAGGAATTGCGCGATGAGTACAAGGCGATGAAGGGACATAAGAGTGAACCGGCCTGAGGGCGAAAATCGCGATCTGTTCGCGATCGCTGACCTGGCCCGGGAGTTCGGTATCTCGACCCGGGCCATCCGCTTCTACGAGACCAAGGGCCTGTTGACGCCCGAACGCGTCGGCTCGACCCGGGTGTTCCGCCGGCGCGACCGCGCGCGGCTGATCCTGATCCTGCGCGGCAAGCGTCTCGGTTTTTCGCTGCGCGACATTTCCGATTATCTCAGCCTCTACGAGGCCGACCGCACGCAGCACGCGCAGGTGAAACTGCTCATCGACAAGGTCGATCAGCGGATGGATTTATTGGAACAGCAGCTGGCGGATCTGCAGACCACCATCGGCGAGCTGCGCGAGATCAAGAAGCTCGCAAATGAACGTCTGGCACAGGCGGGATGAGCGCCCCGCGGGTGTCCATCCACTCGGTGAAATCGTCCGGGCTCATCGGATGGGCGAACAGATATCCCTGCAGCACGTCGCAGCCCAGGGCCTCGAGGAAACGGCGCTGCGCGACGGTTTCCACTCCCTCGGCGACAACCCGCATCTTGAGCGTTTCGCCGATGCGGATGACGGCCGTGACCATGGCCTGCACCGCTTCGCTTTCTTCGAGATCGGACATGAAGCTGCGGTCGATTTTCAGCTCCGACACCGGCAGGCGGGCGAGATGGCTGAGGCTCGAATAGCCGGTGCCGAAATCGTCCATCGAGATGGTAATGCCCATCTCGCGCAGCGCTGCTGCATTGGCAGCGGCCGTGGGGAGGGCATCCATCATCACGCTCTCGGTGACCTCGAGCGTCAGGCGGTCGGTCCCGAGCCGGTTGAGGGCGAGAGCGGCGGCGACGATGCCGGGCAAATTCGGATTGCGGAACTGGATGGCGGAGACGTTCACCGCGAGGTGCGGCACCGCATAGCCGGTATCGTCCCAGTGGCGGAGCTGGCGGCAGGCTTCCTCGATGCAGAAGGCGCCGATGGTTTCGATAAGGCCGACATCTTCGGCGAGAGGAATGAACCGGCTCGGCGGCACGGCGCCGAGGGCCGGGTGGGTCCAGCGGGCCAGGGCCTCGACACCCGCCACGCCGCCGGTCCGCGTATCGACCTGCGGCTGGTAGGCGAGGCGGATCTGGCCATTGCCGACGGCATCGCGCAGCAGGGCGCCGAGCAGCAGCCGGTCCTGGGCCTGGCTGTTCATTTCGGCCGAGAAGAAGCGGTAGGTGCTCCGCCCGTCGCCCTTGGCGCGATACATCGCCATATCGGCATGGCGCAGCAACGTCGCGCTATCGGTACCATCCTTGGGGCAGAGGCTGATGCCGATGGAGGCGGAGGCGGGCAGCGTCACGCCATCAACCCGCACCGGCTCGGCAATGGCGGCGAGCAGCGCTTCGGCGACGCGCGAGGCGCGCGGCTCATCGGCGCCGTCGAGCACGATGACGAATTCGTCGCCGCCATGCCGGCTGATGATGTCGATGTCCCAGATGACGCTCTCGATCCGCCGCGCCAGCTCCTTGAGGAAGCTGTCACCGACCGAATGGCCGAGGGTGTCGTTGACGTCCTTGAAATGATCGATGTCGATGAAGAGCAACGCCGCCTTGGGCGATTCCGCATTGTCGAAGCGGGCCTCCATCTCCTCACGCAATTTGGTGCGGTTGGGCAGGCCCGTGAGGCCATCATAGTAGGCGAGCCGGGCAATGCGGGCCGTGGCTTCGTGCCGTTCGAAAGCGAGCATGCAGAGCTGGACGCAGGCTTCCACCACCTGTTCGTGCCACATGCCGGGGCCGCGCTTTTCGCGGAAGTAGAAGGCAAAGGTGCCGGCGACGCGGCCGTCCTTGAGCTTGATCGGGCTCGACCAGCAGGCGACGAGACCGAGCGGCAGCGGCAGGCCCTTGAAATCGTCCCATAGGGGATCGGTTTCGATGTCGACGACCGTCACCGCCTCACCGCGCCAGGCGCAGGTGCCGCAAGAGCCGGCCTTGGGACCGATGTCGATGCCATCGATGGCGGCGCTGAAATGCGGCGGCAGGGAGGGGGCGGCGAGGGGACGGAGCTTCTTCTGCTCATCGACGCCGAGGATGGAGCAGGCGATCTCGGGGAACATGCGCTCGGCGCGTTCGCAGATCATGTTCATGATCCCGGCCAGCGGCATGTCCTGCGCCACGGCCTCAAGCACGTCACGCTGCAGCGTCTGAATCTGCCGGGATTCTGTGATGTCTTCGAGGATGCCGACGAGATTGGCGAAGCTGCCATCGGGCTTGAGTACGGCGCGGAGGGAGAGGGTGAGCCAGACTTCGCGCCCATCGCGCGCGTGGGTGCGGACTTCCTGCTGCACCACCCGGCCACGGCCCAGATCGTTCCACAGCTTGATGTAGTCGGCTTCGGTATAGTGCTGGCTGCCGAGGACGTCGCGGGCGCGACGGCCATATACATCGTGGGGCTGGTAGCCGAGCATGTCGGTGAAGGTGCGGTTGACGAAGACAATGTTGGTCTTGTCGTCGGTGACATAGACGGCCGAATTGGTCTCGTTGACCGCGAGCTCGATGAGCTGCTGCCTGTCGAGCCCGGTCGAACCCCCGTCCACCAATTCCCGATCCATACACCCCGGACGCGCGTTCTGCGCATCATCCCCAATTGCTTCCCGCATGAAGCGACGGCGATTGTAAACAAAAGGGCCGCGACGACCGGCGCAATCCGCGCCATGGTTGCGGAAGTATTTACCGCATGTGGCGATTACCGACCTCCGCGTGGCCTGACGTTCGTTGTCATGGGGTCGGGCTTCTTCGGCCGCTTCCAGTCCTTGGGCGGCGCGGTGACCGGAATGTGCGTGCCGAGCCCCATCTCGCCGGGCGGGGGCTTGCGAATGGTGGCGCTGCCCTTGAGGGCGTCGAGCTCGTTGCGAAGGGCGGCAGCGCGCTCGAAATCCTCGGCCGCGGCGGCCTCGGCCATCTGCCTCGTCAGCTCGTGGACCTTGCGCTGGATGGATTGCGAACTCATCAGATGGCCTCCAGGAAAATCTGCATATCGTCGAGGGTCGCGGCCTCGCTGGCCGGCTTGTCCCAGCGGATGCGGTTGATGCGGGGGAAGCGAAGCGCCACCCCGGATTTGTGGCGGGTGGATTGTTGCGCCGAGTCGAAGGCGACCTCGAAGACGAGCTCCTTCCGCACTTCGCGCACCGGGCCGAAAGCGGCAACCGTATTGTTGCGCACCCATTTGTCGAGCTGCTTCAGTTCCTCGTCAGTGAAACCGAAATAAGCCTTGCCGATCGGGACGATCTCGTTGCCTTTCCAGACGCCAAACGTGTAGTCGGAGTAGAACGACGATCGCTTGCCGTGGCCGCGCTGGGCATACATCAGGATGGCATCGACGACATTGGGGTCGCGCTTCCATTTGAACCAGAGGCCCTTGGGGCGACCCGGCACATAGGGCGAGGTGCGCAGCTTGAGCATGACGCCTTCGTGCCCGTGCTCGGCGGCGCCGCGACGGCGCAGCTCGGCGAGCGCCTCCCAGTCCGTGAACTGGAGCACTTCCGACACATCCATACGCGGCTGCCTGTTGCGCGCAAACCAGGCTTCGAGGCGCTGGCGGCGTTCCGTCCAGGGCAGGGGGCGGATGTCCTCGCTGCCATCGAACAGCATGTCGTAGACGCGCACGAAGGCGGGAAAGTCGTCCTGCAACTTCTGCGTTGCCACCTTGCGGTTGAGGCGCTGCTGGAGGTCGTTGAACAGCGCCGGCTCGAAATCGTGGCCGACGAGCAGCTCGCCATCGAGCACGGCTTCGCCGAAGACATTGCCGACGAGGTCGGGGAAGGCGTTGGCGATATCGTCGCCGGTGCGCGAGAAGAGCGAGACCTTGCCCTTGCCCAGGATCAGCTGGACGCGGATGCCATCCCATTTCCACTCGGCGGCGAAATCGGCGGGGTCGAGGACGGTGAGGTCCTTGTCCTCGTCGATGGGGTTACTCAGCATCATCGGGTGGAAGCGCGAGGTGTGGTCGATGTCCGGACGCTCGCCCTTGTTGTCGAGCCAGGCAAAGAGTTCCGTGTAGGGCATCTCGATGCCGTGCCAGATCTCCTCGAGTTCCTGCAGATCCTTGCCGCCCATGTCGGCGAGGGCGGTCTTGGCGAGGCGGGCGGAAAGGCCGATGCGCAACGCGCCGGTCGCGAGCTTCACCAGCGCCCAGCGCTCATTGATGGCGGCGCGGGTGAGCAGCGAGGCGATGAGCGCCGGCAGTTCGGATTTGCTCGTGGTGTTGAAGAGCTCGATCAGCTGGGTGAGCGAGGGCAAATCCTCGGTCGCGCCGTGATGCGGCCAGATCAGGGCGATGGTCTCGCCGAGATCGCCGACATAGTCGTAGCTCATGCCGAAAAGGACGGGGTCGACCTCGCGGGTGACGACATCGCGCAGCACGGCCGGCTTGACGTTCTTGAAGGTCAGCGCGCCGGTGAGGATGGCGAGGGCGTAGCCGCGATCGGGGTCGGGCGTGGTGGCGAAGTACTGGCTCAGCGCCTCGATCTTGCGATTGCGGGAGGGCGTCAGCGCGAGGAGCTCAAGCAGCTGGGCGAATTTCTTCATTCGCCGTCCCCGCCGTCATCCTCGGGGCCGTCCTCATAGGCCTCGATGTTGAGCGGCTCGGCGGCGAGGCCCTGCTGCTGGCTCCAATAGACCAGCGCGTCCTCGCGGCCATGGGTGACCCAGATGGTGTTGGCGCCGGTTTCGGTGATGGTCTGGCGCAGCTCGTTCCAGTCGGCATGGTCGGAGATGACGAGCGGCAGTTCGACGCCCGACTGGCGGGCGCGCTGCTTGACGCTCATCCAGCCCGAGGCGACGGCGAGGACGGGGTCGGGCAGGCGGCGGCTCCAGCGATCCTTGATGGCGCTGGGCGGGGCGATGACGATCTGGCCGGCGAGGCCGGCCTTGGGCACATCGAGCGAGGGGCGGAGGTCGCCGAGCGGGATGCCGCGTTCGACATAGAGGTCGCAGAGGCGAAGCATGGCGCCGTGGAGGTAGATCGGTGCGTCATAGCCGCCTTCGCGCAGCAGCGAGATGACGCGCTGCGCCTTGCCGAGCGCATAGCATCCGACGACATGGGCGCGCTGCGGATAGGCGGCGACGGAGCGCAGCAGGCGGGCGATCTCGTCGGCGGGGTGCGGATGCTGGAAGACGGGGAGGCCGAAGGTCGCTTCGGTCACCAGCAGATCGCAAGGCACGAGTTCGAAGGGCTGGGCGGTGCGATCAGCGAGGCGCTTGTAGTCGCCGGTGACGACGATGCGCTGGCCGCGATATTCGAGCAGCACCTGCGCCGAGCCGAGGATATGGCCGGCCGGATGAAGCGAGATGGTGACGCCGTCGACCTCGCGCCTTTCGCCGAAGGGCAGCGGGTCCCATGTGCCGGCGGCGTCCGCGCCATAGCGGGTCTGCATGATGGCGATGGTGTCGGGGGTGGCGAGCACGGCGCCGTGGCCGGCGCGGGCGTGGTCGGCGTGGCCATGCGTGATGATGGCCCGGTCGCGCGGCTGCGGAGGATCGATGAAGGCGCCGATGGGGCTGATCTCGAGGTCGCGGCTGAGGAAGGGGCTCATGGTTCGATGTTAACGTGAGGGCGGGGGCGGCGGTTCAGAATTTTGGGTAAGCGGAGATTTCCGGCAACCCTGCGGCCCCGGTTGTTACCTTGCCGGGGAGCAAAGCGGTCCCCGGACGGAAAGCGCGGAGCGCCTCCGGTTGCTTTAGGAGCGTAAGAAGACGCTCCGCGCTTGCCGGACGGGATGTGAGGAACCAGTGGGGCGCGCGAGGGCTTATTGCGGGTCTGGCGCGCCCTCTCACAGCGCCCAGTCGCTCACCAACGGGTACCCCAAGGCTGGACCATGCGAGACACGACTGCCCCGCCCCCGCCGCTGCCACCCGCACTTCGTCGGTACGCCGGGCTATACGGCGGCAGCAGGGGGATCATACACCCGGTCGAAACCACCGTGGATAAGTTGGCCCGAAATCGGGATGTGCGCCCAGAGCCGCCTCGGGATTCCGCTTGTTGAGTTAAGCCGTTTTGGGGGTGCGGACGACTACGTAGATTCTGGAGGAATCGGGCAGTCGTCTCCCTCCCCCTTGCGGGGAGGGATCAAGGGTGGGGGTGGCGGCGCCCGGTTGCTAACGATGGGTCACGGGCTCATCCGCCCCCACCCTAGCTTCGCCAATTCGCTGACGCTCCTGGCTACGCTACCCTCCCCGCGAGGGGGAGGGTAGCGT
>SEEL01000062.1 GCA_004144345.1 Hyphomicrobiales bacterium | reverse complement strand
GTTGGGGATGGTGGGGAGGCCGGCGCGGGCGGCGAAGAAGCCGGAGACGACTGCCGCCACGTCGGGCCGGTCGGGGAGGATGGTTTCGGGCGGCGGGCCCTGCTCATGGGCGAGGCTGGGGAGGAAGAAGCCGAGGTCGACGGCGGCCGAGGAGCGGCAGGCCTCGGCCCAGTCGATGAGTTTTACGCCCTCGGGGGTGAGGCAGAGGTTGTCGCTGCGCAGGTCGAGGTGGGTGAGGGCGTCGCCGGTGAGGACGCAGGACTGCTCGGCGGCGATGAGGGCGGGCAGGGCGCGGTCGAGCCAGGCGCCGGTGACGAGACCGAGCGCAAGGAAGGGCTCCGGGTTTTGGGCGACGGTGGGCCAGCCGGCTTCGCGACCATCGAGCAGGCTGCCTTGGGGCAGGGTGCTCGGCGCGGCGTGCATTTCGGCGATGGTGTCGAGAACCTGCGCGAGCGCGGTATCGGTCCAGGGCGGTGGCCAGATGGCGTCGCTCAGGTCCTCGATGATGAGGATCGGGACCTGCGGATCGGGATCGGCGGCGAGGACATTGGGGACGAAGCGGCCGGAGATACCGGCATAGGCGGCGATCTCGCGGTTGATCTGCTGCGCCGTCATCCCGGTGGTCGAGATCTTGACGAAGGCACGGTGGCGAGCGTCGGCGACGGCGTAGCGGGCGGTGGGGGTGTAGCCGCCGTGGACCGGGCGCCAGGTGTCCGGCGTCCAGCCGAGGAGGCGTTCGACCCGCGCGACGATGTCGGGCGCGGGTCGGGCCATATCAGGCGAAGTAGTCCTGCAGCGGACGGACGGTAAGCTGGCCGCCGCGGTAGCCGATGATGCCTTCGACGGCCGCGATGGCGCCGGGAATGGTGGTGTAATAGGGGATTTTGCCCATCAGCGCGGCGCGGCGGATGTCGCGGCTGTCGCTGATCGACTTGGCACCGGCGGTGGTGTTGATCACCAGCTGCACTTCGCCATTCTTCATGGCGTCGATGATGTGCGGGCGGCCTTCGGCGACCTTGTTGACCTTGGTGGCGACGATGCCGTTGTCATGCAGGTAACGGTAGGTGCCCGAGGTGGCGAGGATCTTGAAGCCGGCGCCTTCGAGGTCGCGCATCACCGAGCGGATCAGCGGCTTGTCCTCGTCGCGGACGGAGACGAAGACGGTGCCTTCGCGCGGCACCTTCATGCCGGCGCCGAGCTGCGATTTGGCGAAGGCGATGGCGAAATTATAGTCGAGGCCGATGACTTCGCCGGTCGACTTCATCTCGGGGCCAAGCACGGTGTCGACGCCGGGGAAGCGGGCGAAGGGGAAGACGGCTTCCTTGATGGCGATGTGCTTGAGCGTCTTTTCGACGAGGCCGAAGCTCGCGAGCGTCTCGCCGGCCATGATGCGCGAGGCGATCTTGGCGATGGGTTCGCCGATGACCTTGGCGACGAAGGGCACGGTGCGCGAGGCACGCGGGTTCACTTCGAGGATGTAGATGATGCCGTCCTTGAGCGCATATTGCACGTTCATCAGGCCGCCGACCTTGAGGGCGAGGGCGAGTTCGGTGGTCTGGCGCTTGAGCTCGTCGATGATTTCCGGGCTCAGGTTCTGCGGCGGCAGCGAGCAGGCGGAGTCACCCGAATGGATGCCGGCTTCCTCGATGTGCTCCATGATGCCGCAGACGAAGACGTCGGTGCCGTCGGAGAGGCAGTCGACGTCGATCTCGGTGGCGCGGCTCAGATAGCTATCGAACAGCAGCGGATTGTCGGAGAGGACCGAGTTGATCTGGCCGGTCTTGTCGTTGGGGTAGCGCAGCAGGATATCGGGCGGCACCAGCGAGGTGAGCGTGCCCTGCACGTAGTTCTCGAACTCGTTGGAGGCGCGCACGATCTCCATGGCGCGGCCGCCAAGCACGTAGGACGGGCGGATGACCAGCGGATAGCCGATGCGCTCGGCAATGATGCGTGCCTGTTCGAGCGAGTAGGCGATGCCGTTGCGGGGCTGCGTCAGCTCGAGCCGGCTGATGAGCTTGGAGAACAGATCGCGGTCTTCGGCGAGGTCGATGCTTTCCGGCTTGGTACCGAGGATCGGCACGCCGGCCTTCTCGACGGCTTCAGCGAGGTTGAGCGGGGTCTGGCCACCAAACTGCACGATGACGCCGTGTAGAGTGCCGTTCGACTTCTCGCGCTCGAGGATTTCGATGACATCTTCCTCGGTCAGCGGCTCGAAATAGAGGCGATCGGAGGTGTCGTAGTCGGTGGACACGGTCTCGGGGTTGCAGTTGACCATGATGGTTTCATAGCCGGCGTCCGAGAGGGCGAAGGCGGCGTGGCAGCAGCAATAGTCGAACTCGATGCCTTGGCCGATACGGTTGGGACCGCCACCGAGGATCACGACCTTCTTGCGGTCGGAGGGACGCGCCTCGTCATCGGGCTTGCCCATGAAGGGGGCTTCGTAGGTCGAGTACATGTAGGCGGTCGGCGAGGCGAACTCGGCCGCGCTGGTATCGATGCGCTTATAGACCGGGTGGACGTCGAGGCTCTTGCGCAGCGCACGCACGTCCTTGGGCTGCTTGCCGGCGAGTTCGGCGAGCCGCTTGTCCGAAAAGCCCATGGCCTTGAGACTGCGCAAATTGCTGGCGTCCGGCGGCAGGCCGAAGTCGCGCACCTTCTTTTCGGTGTCGACGATGCCCCGCATCTGCTCGAGGAACCACATGTCGATCTTGCAGGCGTCGTAGATTTCCTCGTCGGTCATGCCGAGGCGCATGGCTTCGGCGACGTAGAGCAGGCGATTGGGCGTCGCGACGGAAACGGCGGCGCGGATGGCGTTGCGGTTCTCGTCCTCGTTGAGGCCGAGACCCGGGATGCCGATCTCGTTGAGGCCGGTGAGGCCGGTTTCGAGCGAGCGCAGCGCCTTCTGCAGCGATTCCTGGAAGGTGCGGCCGATGGCCATGGCCTCGCCCACGGATTTCATCGAGGTGGTGAGGCGATTGTCGGCGCCGGCGAACTTCTCGAAAGCGAAGCGCGGGATCTTGGTGACGACGTAGTCGATGGTCGGTTCGAACGAGGCCGGGGTGGCGCCGCCGGTGATGTCGTTCTCGAGTTCATCGAGCGTGTAGCCAACGGCGAGGCGGGCGGCGACCTTGGCGATGGGGAAGCCGGTGGCCTTGGAGGCAAGGGCCGAGGAGCGCGACACGCGCGGGTTCATCTCGATGACGACCATGCGGCCGTCGGCGGGGTTGATGCCGAACTGGACGTTGGAGCCGCCGGTCTCGACGCCGATCTCGCGCAGCACAGCAATGCTGGCGTCGCGCATGATCTGGTATTCCTTGTCGGTGAGCGTCAGGGCCGGGGCGACGGTGATGCTGTCGCCGGTGTGGACGCCCATCGGATCGAGGTTCTCGATGGAGCAGATGATGATGCAGTTGTCGTTGCGATCGCGCACGACTTCCATCTCGTACTCTTTCCAGCCGAGCACGCTTTCCTCGATCAGCACTTCGTCGGTGGGCGACGCATCGATGCCGCTCTCGACGATGTTGAGGAATTCTTCCTTGTTGTAGGCGATGCCGCCGCCGGTGCCGCCCAGGGTGAAGCTGGGGCGGATGATGCAAGGGAGGCCGATCACTTCGAGCGCCTGCAGGCCCTCGATCATGTTGTGGGCGAGCATGGAGCGCGGCGTTTCGAGGCCGATCTTCTTCATGGCGTCGCGGAACAGTTCGCGGTCCTCGGCCTTGTCGATGGCTTCGGCATCGGCACCGATCATTTCGACGCCGAACTGCTCGAGCACGCCCATCTTGCGGAGGCTCAGGGCGCAGTTGAGCGCGGTCTGACCACCCATGGTGGGGAGCAGGGCGTCGGGACGCTCCTTCTCGATGATCTTGGCGACCACTTCGGGGGTGATCGGCTCCATATAGGTGGCGTCGGCCAGATCCGGGTCGGTCATGATCGTCGCCGGATTGGAGTTCACCAGGATGATCCGGTAGCCCTCTTCCTTAAGGGCCTTGCAGGCCTGGGTGCCGGAGTAGTCGAACTCGCAGGCCTGTCCGATGATGATGGGACCCGCACCGATGATGAGGATCGACTTGATATCGGTGCGTTTTGGCATCGGACACTCTGCTGTGTGGGCGCACGCGAAAAGACCCGGGAGGGGCGGGTTTTCGAGGCGGGAATCTGTAGGTTAAGGCGGCTCCTTAGCGGAGGATGGCGCCGAAGGGAAGGGCGCGGGACGTTATCCCGTCTTGCCCGGACCATCGAAGCGTTGGAAACTGGGCACATTGCTCACGAGGAGGCGCCAATGTGCCGCAATATCAAGCCGTTGTTCAACTTCGAGCCGCCCGCGACCAAGAACGAAATCCACGAGGCGGCGCTGCAGTTCGTGCGCAAGATTTCGGGCTACAACGCGCCCTCGCACGCCAATGAGGCGGCGTTTCACGCGGCGGTGGAGGAAGTGGAGAAGTCGGTCCGGACGCTGCTGAAGTCGCTCGAGACCAATGCGCCCAAGAAGGACCGGGAATTGGTGGCGGCCAAGGCCCGGGAACGCGCAAAGCTGCGCTTCCCCGAGCGTGCCACGGCGTAGATCAGCGCGAGAAAGTGATGCGCGAGGTGGTCTTTTCGCCCTTCTTGCTGACGATCGACATGTCGATGACGAGCGAGCTGGGCGAGATGGTCATGACGGAGCGCGACGAGCCGGCGAGGTTCTTGCTGTTGGTGGTAAAGATCAGCCGATCACCCTTGCGGACGCCCGGAACGGTGCCGCTGGCCGAACGGGATTCATAGCGCTTGGTCTTGTCGTTGTAGCTGATCGAGCCGGAAAAGGCCTGCTGGGCCATGTCCGGGATGTTGCAGCGGCCCTGGAACTTGGCGTTCTTGCCGCCGGCGCTGATGACGACCTTGCACGAGACCGGGCCTGTTTCGGCGCCCTTCAGCTGGCCCTTGCCGGACCAGGTATTGGCGAGCTTCTGCAAGAACGCGGTTTCGGCCGGGCCGGCAAAAGCCGGTGCGGCTGTGAAGGCAAGCATCGCGGCGGCGGCGATGGATATGGCGACTTTGCGAAACATAGTGCTGGTCCTTGTAGAGACCCCCCGCTATCCGCCTATGCAGCAAATGTGGCAAGTGGAGGGAGCCAGGGTGGTTAAGGTCGGGGCGCATATCACCCATGCGTCACTGTCGCGTGAACGCGCCCGGGGTGCGGTAAGTTTCGCGATACTGCGTATTAACGGGGGCTGAACCGGCAATGTTGGTGCTTTTCGGACTGGAGGTGCCGCTGGCGGCGATCGCGGGGTTCACCTCGGCGGGCGTGGCGGCCGCGGCGGCGTTCATGGTGTGGCTGCAGTGGCGCGAGCGGCAGCTGCGGCAGGACGACGTGCTGCGCTGGGCCAACGACGTCATCCGCAATCTGCAGACGCTGTACCTGACGCTGTTCCTCGGGGATGCCGCCTTCGACAAGGCGAGCAGCCGGGCGGCGCTGGCGCAGATTGCGGTTGATACGTCGGTGCTGGTCGAGCAGGGACGGCTGTTCTTCCGCAATACGCCGGACCCGAGTTACGGGGCGCACCGGCATCCGGCCTATCGCGGCTACCGGCCGATGATCCTCGATCCGGTGGTGGTGGCGCACCAGATCGCCTGCCAATGGGACGGGGCGGCGGAGGAGGAGCGCGACCGCATGCTGGTGGTGGCCGAGGATTGCGTGCGGCGCTTCGTATCGATGGCGCAGCGCGAGGTCGGGCGGTCGCGGACAGCCCATGAGGACAGCGCCCTCAAGGGCGAGGGCGAGCCGCTCGACAAGCTGCTGGCGCAGGTGAAGCCGGAGAAGCTGGCGGCGTTGCGGACGAACGCACGCCTCTCGCTCTAGCGATCAGTGGTCGTGATCATGATCATGGTCGTCGTGATCATGGTCGTGCTCGTGCTCCTCTTCGTCCTCGAACTGGTCCTGGTCGAGGCCGGCGCGCCAATAGGCCACGACGCTGGTCATCGGCCTGGGCACGCCGCGGGCGGCAAGCTGGCGGCGGATGGCGCGCATGGCTTCGCGCTCACCCCCGGCCCAGACGAAAGTGCCCTCGGGCAGGTCGATCTCCGCCAGCGCTTCGGCCATGGCTTCAGGGCGTGACGTGTCCTGCCGCAGCCAAGTGATGCTGGCGCCCGGCGGGGCGGGCAGGGGCTGCTCGCCATCAGCCGTGCGGCTGTAGAGCAGCGCGGTCAGCGTGACGTCGTGATCCTTGAGCAAGGCGAGCCAGTTGCCAATGGCGGGCAGGGCCGTTTCGTCCCCGATCAGCACATAGCGGGGGCAGACCGGCAGGCCATCGGTGGTGGGCGGTCCCGCGACATAGGCCGTGTCGCCGAGGCTCACGCCGGCGGCCCAGGTGCTGGCGATGCCGTGGCCGTGGAGCACGAATTCGAGATCGAGCGTGCCGGCCGCCGGATCGAAGGCGCGCGGGGTGTAGTCGCGACTGATGGGAGCCGGGTTGCGGGGCCAGTCGATGTGGTTCTCGCGCTGTACGGGCAATGACAGCACGCCGGTCACCGGGTCGGGGAAGAACAGCTTGATGTGATCGTCGGGACCGCCAGTGCGTAAGGCCTCGATATCGTGGCCGTTGGCGCGGAAGGCGCCGAGCTCCGCGCCACCGAGGGTGATGCGGCGCAGGGCGGGCGTGATGTCGCGGATGGCGACGACCGACAGCTTGCGCAGGGCAATTCGCATGCGGGTCGTCGCCGGGACGGTGATGGTCATGTCAGCGGCCGAAGGTGGCTTCGATGACGTCCAGCACGGCAAGCGCGCCCAGATAGTCGAAGCGATAGGTGTAGTCGGGGAAGTCGTAGGCGTTGCCGTTCTTGACCGCGGGCAGGGTGCCGTAGATCGGATGGGCGGCGAGGTCGGTGACGGAGATGCCGCCGGCCGACCACGGGGTCAGGATAATTGTGGGCGCGGTGAGCGCCTCGGTGGCGAATTCGGCGCTGATCTCGGCGGAGTCGCCGGTGCCGAAGGCTTTCCAATCCGGATGGTTGGCGAGGATCGGATCGGCCTCGAAACCAACGTCGGCGAAGAGTTGCGGCGTCGCTGTGCCTTCGGGGATGAAGTACATATTGTCGAGTTCGACGGGCAGGAGGAAGGCGGTCGGCTGCGGCGGCAGATCGATGGCAGCCTTCACTTGGGCGATGCGCGCCGCATAGGTGCTGAGCGCGGCCTGCTGCTCGGTCTCGCGGCCAAGTGCATTGGCGAGGAAATCCAACTCGGCCTGCCAATTGGCGAGCGAGGCATCGACGAGGATGGTGGGGGCGATGGCGGAGAGGTCCTTATAGGCCTCGATGGTCATGAAGCCGGGGCGCCCCTGGCCGCCGCCGATGATCAGATCGGGCTCGAGGCTGAGCAGGAGTTCCATGTTGAAGCGGTCGAAATCCCAGGGCAGGACCTGGCTGCCCTGCTCGCTAGCCTGGGCGGCCCAGACGCCGGAATAGCCTTCTGCCGTGGGCGAGCGGGTCGATTCCGTGACGGCGAGGACGGGCAGGCCGAGGGCATAGACGTTGCCGGCCATGGCCGGATTGAGGACGATGATGCGCTTGGGCTCGTCGGGAATGGTCACCGGGCCCTCGGAGGTCTGCACCTCCCTGGCGATAGACGCGAGCGGCAGCAGAATGAGTGCGGCCGCGAGGGAAAGGGTGAGCAGTTTCATGAGAGCCTCCAAGACAAGTCGAGGGGCTCATATTAATCTGGACATCTACTGTCCACTTTTATCTGCAGCGCGACACTTCAGGTCTCGGGCTCGGTGTGAAGAGCAGGGGATAGCCTTCGCCGCGGGCCATGTCGGTGGCGCGCTTGGCCTTGTCCTCGGCAATCTCGCGGGTGAACACGGCGACGACGCAACTGCCCTTGGTGTGGGCGGTGATCATGACGCGGGAGGCCTGCTCCTCGCTCATGCGGAACTCGGCCTTGAGTACGCGGACGACGAATTCGCGGGGCGTGAAGTCGTCATTGACGAGCATGACCTTGTAGAGCGGCGGGCGGGCCGTCCGGGTCTTGCTGCGGGTTCTGATGCTGGTGTCGGCCATCGGCGGTCTCCGCCGGGCAGTATATCACAGACCGGCGTCGGGGGCGCGAGCGGCGGGCGCGGTGGTGACGATGGTCGGGCCGGTGCCCTGGGCCATGCGCATGGCGGCCATCTGGCCCGTCGGGGTGCGCGGCATCATGGAGCCGACGGTGGGGATGGAGGCGACGAGCGGCTCGGCGGGAGCCGGTTCGGGTTGTGTGGCGGCGGGGGCGGCAGCTTCTTCGAAGGGCTGACCAGCGGACTCGACGAGGCGCGGCGGCGCCATCGGGTCGTCGGACATGACGATGTCGCCGAAATTGTCTTCAGGCTGGGGCAGAGCTTCGGGCTGGGGCACGGCTTCCGGCGATGGAGAGGAGGGCGTGGCGACAGCCGCTGCAGCCGCGGCCGGGGTCCCAGGGGCGGGCGTCGAGCGTGCCGCCCCACCACCGATGGCGGGCAGGCGGTTGGCGGGCGGCGCGGCTGCGGGCGCCGGCTCCTGCAGCACGGGCGCGAGTACCGGTTCACTGGAGGGCGCGGGCTGCTCTACGGACGAGATCTCGGCGGTCGCGACCGTCTGCGGGGCGCCGCCGGTGAACTGATCGCGGAATGTCCAGAAGGCCAGCAGCGCCGCGCCGGCGAGCACGGCGTAGAGGCCGAAGCTCAGCAGGGAGCTGGCGCCGAGGGCGAAGCGCGAGAAGCCCGACGGCTCGTCGTCCTCGTCAACGGGGCGGAAGGAGGGGCGGGCGCGGGGCGGCACGGTACGGCGCCGGCCGGGGTTCCAGTCATCGTCAGCGGGGCGGCGGCGCTCATTGTCGCGAGCCGAGAAACTAGCGGCGCGAGGGGGCGGCTCGGCATAGCGCGGTGGCGGCTCACCGAAGTTCGGCATGCCGACATCGGGCTCGTCATCATCGTCGTAGGCTTCTTGCTGGGCCGGGCGTGCCCGGCGGAGCGGAGCGATGATTTCCGGCTCGGGGGCCGGGATGCGCGGCGGGCGGAAGTGCGCGACGAAGGCAGGGATGGCTGCGAGCAGCAGGAGGACAGGCGGGGTGATCAGCACCAGCTCGTTGGTGTGATGCAGGAGGAGGGCGGCGACCGTCCAGGCAAGGGCGGCGAGGACCAGCAGGGCGCCCCCCGCGAGCGGGACGGCCAAGGCGATGGCGCCACCGAGGAAGCCGAGATTGCCGATGACGTAGAGACCGAAGCGGATGGCCTGAACCTGACGCTCGCCGGCCGTGCCAGCCGGGCTCACGTCGAGGCCGCCCAGGGCCAGGATGAGGGACGCGACAAGACCGGCCAATACGCCGAAGGCTAAGGCAGTTATGCGCAAGCGGCTCGCTCCGACTGCACTATTGTTCTCCGCAGACAGGCGATTAGCGGCGAAACCGGGCGCAAAATAGCAGCCAAGCCGGGGAAAACAAGGAAAAGCCCTGACATGATGAAGGCGGCCGGTCCCGCCGGTTGAACCATCTGACATCGAGCCAGTTCTGCCTGCGATCCCCAACTCCCGCAGATGAAGAGGAATTGCAGCATGGCAGGCGTCCCCCAGATCACTCTCAACGACGGTACGTCGATCCCGCAACTCGGTCTCGGCGTCTGGCAGGTGGACCCCGGCATTACGGCGCGTGTGGTGCGCGACGGCATTGCGGCTGGGTACCGGCTGATCGACACCGCCGAGGGCTATGACAATGAGAAGGGCGTGGGCGAGGCGATCCGCAGTGCGGAGGTGCCGCGCGAGGATCTCTACATCGCCAGCAAGCTCAGGAATGGCGCGCATCAGCGCGATCTGGCGCTGAAGGCGTTTGACGAGACGATGCAGAAGCTCGGCATCGAGCAACTGGATCTGTTCCTGATCCACTGGCCGGTGCCGGGGCAGGACAAATATGCCGAGGCCTGGGCGACGCTGGTGGAGTTGCGGCAGCAGGGACGGGTGAAGTCGATCGGGGTGTCGAACTTCAATGAGGACCATCTCGACCGGATCATCGAGGAGACGGGCGTGGTGCCCGTTATCAACCAGATCGAGCTGCATCCCTATTTCCCGCAGCTCGAGCAGCGCGGCTGGCTGAAGCGGCGGAATGTGCAGATCGAGTGCTACAGCCCGCTCGGTTCGGGGGCGGTGCTGGAGGACGAGGCCATTGCCGCGATCGGCAAGGCGCATGGCAAATCGGTGGCGCAGACGATCCTGCGCTGGCACCTGCAGCAGGGGCTGATCGTGATCCCCAAGAGCACCCATGCCGACCGGATGAAGGCGAATTTCGACGTGGTCGACTTCGAGCTCAGCGACGACGAGATGGCGACGCTGTCGGGGCTCGGGAAGGGCGAAGACGGCCGCACGGGCAGCAACCCGGCGACCAACAACGATACGTTCTAGGGCTCGCTAGCGCTGGCGGCGGAACAGCAGATCGCTGGCGGCGATGATTGCGCCGGCAGTGATCAGCAGGCAGGCGATCAGCAGATTGTGGCTGTAGCTGGCGTAGCCGGTGAGCACCAGAATGGCAGTCGACACGAGGGGCGCGGAGTAGGAGGCCGCGCCCAGCACCTGGATGTCGCCATGCTTGACGCCGATGTCCCAGACATAGAAGGCGAGCCCGACCGGACCGAGGCCGAGGCCGACAATCGCCGCCCATTGCCAGAAATCGGTCGGCCAGACTGTCGGTTCGATGGCGAGGTGGACGGCGCCTGCCAGCACCGAGGTGGCGAGGCAAAAGCCGGTGATGGCGTCGCTCGGCACGTGGGCGAGACGGCGCGAGAGGACCGAGTAGGCGGCCCAGGTCACTGCCGCAAAGAGCGCTGCGCCATAGCCGAAGGTGTGGGCCGGATCGAAGCTGAAGCCACGGCCGCCGGTGACGACGAGCACCGCGCCGATGAGCGCCAGGGCGCAGCCGGCGATGTGCTGCCATTTGAGCTTTTCGCCCGGCAGGAAGGCCGAGAAGACGACGATCAGCAGCGGCCAGAAATAGTTGAGGAGGCCGGCTTCGACGACGGGCGCGTTACGCAGCGCGATGAAATAGGCCGCGTGATAGCCGAACAGGCCGCCGACGCCGACCAGCCATACCGGCCAAGGCTGGCGCAGGGCTTTTGCGGCGCCGGGGCGGAAGGGCCAGAGGGCGACACCGGCGAGACCGCCGATACCGAAGGTGATGGCGGTGAGCTGGAAGGGCGGCATGGCTCCGCTGGCTGCCGTGAAGAAGGACAGCAGGCTCCAGAGCAGCACAGCAGTGAAGCCGATGGCGGTGGCGGTCGAACGGTTCATGCGAGACGGGCTTCCATGCCGGTGCGGAGGGCGGTGCCTTCGGCGCGGCAATAGGTGCCGAAGGAGGCGGGGCGGGCGGCCGGACGCTGTCGCGACAGGCGGCCGATGAGCTTGAGCGGCTGCTTGCCGCGACTGGCATCGATGAGGCTGATGTTGGGCAGTTCGCAGCGGACGCAGGGTTCGCGAAGGACGATGCGGGCTTCGCCGAAGTCGAGCGTGGGATACTGTTCTTCGCTCCACGGTTCGGCGCCGCCGAGGACGACATTGGGGCGGAAATTCTGGGCTCTGACCGGGGAGTCGCCCTGTTCGATCAGGGCTTGGTTCAACGCGGTCAGCGAGCCGTCGGAGAGGACGTGCAGCGGGTTGAGCCCGTCCCAGCGATGGGCGGCATCGCCGACACGCACCAGGCGCAGCTTCTGGCCGAGAGCAGCGGTGAGCCAGGCGGCGACGCCGTCGCCGGCATCGATCCCGGGGAAGAGGCGCTTGTAGACACTGATAGTGGCCGGTGCGCCGTCATGCCGGCGGGGAATGCTCACGGGCGACATGCCGTCCATCGACAGGCCGAGGTTGGTTGCATCGAGACTGACACGGACGAGGGTCATGCGCGGGATGTCGCCCTGCCAGACCTTGTGATTGTCGCTGTCGACGACGATCCATTCGCGGTCGAGTTCGAGCGAGCCGGCGGACGTGATGGCGGCCTCGGCGACGCGGACACCGCCGAGCGACTTGATGGGGTAAATCCAGAGTTCGCGGATGGAAAGGGTTGTCACGGGGCCTCGCTGGCGTCGGCTCTAGCCGATTTATTGCGACAAGGGAAATTGCGCAGCGTGACGCGGCTGCCTACATTGGGCCTATGTCGCATGACCTCGCCGACCGTATCGCCGCGTTGCGCAATTCGGGCAATGCATTCGATCTGCTGAAGACCGAACTGGCGGGCGAGAGCGCATCTTCGCTGGGACATCACGGCCGGCAGGTGGAAGCGGCGATGAACGCGATCCGGGCGTTCGACGCGGCCGGGACCGGGAGCGACGAGGAGCGCGTGGCGCTGCTCAAGAAAGCGGCCAAGGCCGTGTGGGGCTATTTCGTGCAGCGCGAAATGTGCGGGATGCGCGACCATCGCTGGGTGATCAACGACTATGGCATCACCAATGAGGTGATGTTCCGGCTCGGCGCGATCGAGCGCTAGAGATAGAGCTTGAAGCCCTCGTGGCTCTTGAGGAAGCCGAGCCGCTCGTAGAAACGGTGGGCGTCGAGGCGCTTCTTGTTGGAGGTGAGCTGCACCATGGCGCAACCGCGTTCGCGGCAGCGTTCGACCGCCCAGCGCATCATGTCGGAACCGATGCCAAGATTGCGATGCGTCTCGGCGACGTGCACGACCTCGATGAGGCCGCGCCACATGCCGCGACGCATGAGGCCGGGCAGATAGCTCAGCTGGAAGCAGCCGACGCGCTGGCCGTCGCGTTCGACGATGAGCATTTCCTGGTTCGGATCGGCGTCGATGGCGGCGAGCGCCTCGACATAGTCGGGGTGGGCGGCATCGGCCGGATCGTCACCGGTCGAGATGACGCTGTCCTCGACGATGAGCTCGATGATGAAGGCAAGGTCGGCCGGGGTCGCGGCGCGATAGTTGAGCGCCATGCTAGACCTTCTTGCCCTTGGGGCTGAGGCTCCAGGCGACGAAGAGGGTCGCGATTGCGAGCGTGCCGGGGAGCAGGGCGATAAGGTACATTTCGCCCGCGACGAGCACGGCAGTGCCGGCCCAGAAGATCGAGCTCAGCGCTTCGGCGATGGTCGAGACGCGCGAGGCAACCTGGCGGCGGCGGAACATGGCGCGGCGCATCGGCACGCGGAACCAGAGCTGGATGGCGGTGGCCGACCCCGACGAGATGGCGGCGAAGGCAGCGGTGATGGCGGCCAGTTCGTAGGACGCGAACAGCATCAGGACGATGATGGGGGCGAAGGTGACGGCGATGACAACGCCGACGGCCTCGACCTTGGCCTGCAGCACGGTGGCCGGCGAGACCGGCGCGGTGACGACGAGATCGTGCGCGTCCTCGCCCGAGATGGCGAGCCAGGACAGGCCGCCCGAGAGCTGGCCGGCGGCCATGATGAGCACGGGGATGACAACGACATAGGTGCCGGCGGTCTGGCCGTAGCTGATCCAGAGATAAAGCGCCGGCGGCACGAGGTAGAGGATCTGCATCAGCGTCTGGCTGAGCAGCCACGGATCGCGGGCGAGCAGCTTCCATTCCTTGACGCGCAGCTGCTGCTTCTGGCTACGGGGCCGGAAGTTGAGCTCGCCATGACGCTGGGTCTGGCGCTGGGCCGAAATACCGGCGGCGGCGATGGCGTGGCGGCCGAAGCTCGAGGAAGCGAGGGCGATGGTGCCGGCGAGCGCGGTGAAGCCGATGATGACGGTCCCGATGAGCGAGGGCCAGTCGCCGAAGGCGCCCTTGGCGGGGGCCCAGACGAGGCTATCGAGCGCGGGCATCGAGGTGATGAACTCGGGATCGGCGAACAGCGCGAAGCGGTTCATGTTGCCGAAGTGGAGGATGGCCACGGCCTGGATGCCGATGACGAAGCCGGCGCCGACGATTGCGGCGATGATCTGCGAGATGAGGCGCGTGCGCTTCGGACCAGCGAGGCGGAAGAGGCCGATGGTGATGAGTACGGCGATGGCGGTGGCGAGCGCCGAGAGGGCGGCGAGCACCAGATAGGCCATCAGCCAGTGCGGGCCATCGTGGACGATGAGCACGTTGACGATGGGGCTCGCGAGCAGGCAGGCGAGCAGCAGCGTGGTGATGGCGGTGATGCCGGTGCGCACGGCGAAGAGCTGGCGCGACGAGGCGGGCGAACTCAGGATCAGGTCGAGATCGGAGCGGCCGTAATAGGCGCGGGTGACGGATTCGAGCGCCTGGCTCAACATCACGGTCCAGAACAGGAAGCCGACGCCGGTGACCAGAACGAGGTTCGGCTTGTCGATGGCGACGCCCTCGCCGACCCAGGGGGCGACGATGGCATTGGCCATCAAATGCAGGAGCAGCGCGGCGATGGCGAGGACGACGATGAGCACGATGCGGCGCGTCTGGTGACCGCCGGTCATCATGGCGACGCCGTCTCGCCACATCAGCCGCCATTCATGGGCGGCGAACCAGGGCATGGTAGCGGGAGCGAAACTCATGCGACGGCTGCCACCACGGGGTCCGACGCGGCGGCGTCGCCATCCATTTCCTTCTGCGCGACGAGATCGAGGAAGATCTCCTCGAGCGTGGTCTCGCGGCCGATGCGGGTGCGCAGTTCGGCCAGCGTGCCTTCGGCGACGAGGCGGCCATGATTGATGACGCCGATGCGCTCGGCCATGCGTTCGGCCACTTCGAGGATGTGGGTGGTCATGATGACGGTGACGCCCTGGCGGACCTTTTCGAGCAGCACCTGCTTGACCTGGCGGGCCGAGCCGGCGTCGAGGCCGGTGAGCGGTTCGTCGAGAATGATGAGTTTGGGCTCGTGCACGAGGGCGCCGGCGAGGGCGACCTTCTGCAGCATGCCCTTGGAAAAGCCGCCGCAGCGCTCATGCGCGTGGGGCGCGAGGCCGAGCCAGCCGATGAGTTCTGTAGCGCGGGCCTGAGCCTTGCGCGGGTCGATCTGCCAGAGGCCGGCGACGAATTCGAGATATTCGTAAGGCGTGAGGCGATCATAGACCATGGGTTCGTCCGAGACCCAGGCGATGATCGACTTGGCGGCCAGCGGGTCCTTGCGGGTGTCGATGCCGAACACCGAGATGCTGCCCGCTTCGGGCTGCAACAGGCCTGCCACCATGCGCAGGATCGTCGTCTTGCCCGCGCCATTGGGGCCAAGCAGGGCGTAGAACTCGCCGCCCCTGACGCGCAATTGCAGGTCCTTGACGACCGGGCGGTCGAAACTCTTGTTGAGGCCCTGGATGTCGAGGGCGAGGGCGGCGTCGGACATGGCTGGCTCCGGAAGTGCTTGAAACACCGTAGGAGGCGCGGGTTGAGGGGGGGTGAAGCGGTTGAGTTAAGATTTCGCCATCGGGAACTTTCGACGGGGGCAGGCGGTTACGCCAGTCGAAAGGCAACGGAGACAACAAAATGGCTGACCGCGAAACAATCATCGAAACGGGAGATGGGGGCGCCGCTGGACTTGTTGCCGGACTGCTTGTCGTGGCACTGGTGGTTGTCGGCTTCTTCTTTTTCACCGGCATGAACCGGGGCGGCTCGAGCACCATCGATATCGACGTGCCGGCAGTGACCGTGGATGTGACGCCCGACGGGCAGTAGATCTCACATCCGAACGGAAAAGGACGGTCCGCCCAGGCGGCCGTCCTTTTCGTTGCGCTATTGCCGGCCAACGCGATCAACGATCCCTCCATTGCAGCCGGCACCGGCATTGCGGCCGGAGTGGATGAGGTCGGCGAAGGTCGCATCGCCCATGGCCTCGCCATAGAGATTGATGCGCAGTTCCGAAATCAGCGTGCGATCGCCGTCCTGGTCGCAATCGACGCGCACCTTGCGGCCGGCGCCATCGCCGAAGGCGGCATCGAAGGCGGCGCGGATCTGGTTGCGCGAGACGTGCTTGCCGATGTTGCGCGAGAGCAGATCGCGCACGGGGGAGGCGTTGACGGCGTCGAGCAGATCGAGCGAGCGCTTGAAATAGGTTTCGGCGCTGGCGCCCGAGCAGGTGCCGTGGAACACCCATTCATGGCGGTGGAGATTGTCCTCGACGCCGGGCATGGCGGTGGCCAGCTCGCGCCAGGTGGCATTGCTGAGTTTCGGCTCGGGCAACTGGTTCCAGCGATTGGCGCTGTCGGTGGCGACGAGGCTGTCGCTGACGCCGCAATACTCATCCTCGGGCCAGAGGCCGTGGAGGGTCAGATTGCTGGCCTCGAAATCGGAACTGGCCTGGCCGCGGCACTCGGAGAGATTGGGCTTTTGCTCGCAGAAGGCGGGGTGCCAGCTGATGGCGAGGGTGAAGGACTGCGCCGGGGCAGGGGGCTCGGCGGCCGGGGTTTCGCTGGCTGCCGCCTGGCTGACGGCGATGGGGGTCGTGGCCGGCGTGGTGCCCGGCTGCCGGTCTGACCACCACAGGGCGACGGCGGCGCCGATGAGGATGAGGGCGGCGGCGGCCAGACTAAAACGCTGATTCACGGGGTAGGCACTCCAGTTCGATCATGGCTTTGTCCTGATTTTGGCGGGCGAGCGCAAGCGCTCCCTCATCCAACCGCCGTATGGCCGAGCGCAAGCGCCCGGCGGTCCGGGTTTCGGGCAGTGGCTCCATCCGAGGGATGGAGCGAGCAGCGGCGAGGGCTTGCCTCGACGCGGGTAGTCCGCAGGAGGTGAGGCTCGCGCCTCGCCGCTGCAACCGGGCTCGCCTCAGGACCGATGGTCTGCCGGAATCTCTCTCCACGTCCGGCGGTGGTGCAGATGCGCCGCCCTACCGGCTCCTGACGCACCTGCTCGACAGGGGTGGTAACTGTCCCTGCCGTCCACCGTGCCGCCAATGGCGGACACAGCATCAATCCCGGGTTTGTAGTGGCGAGCGACCCCGCCCCACCCGGCCTCCCCCTCCCAGATCACTCGTCATGACCTTCGCTCTCTGTGAGCGGGATGAGGGGAGAATACACCCGGCCCGAGGGGACGTGGATAACTTCGCCCAAAATCGGGGTGTGAGCTTAGAGCCGCCTGGGGATTCCGCTTGTTGAGTTAAGCCGTTTTCGGGGTGCGGATGACTACGTAGATTCCGGAGGAATCGGGCAGTCGTCTCCCTCCCCTTGCGGGGAGGGATCAAGGGTGGGGGTGGCGGCGCCCGGTCGCACCTACGGCCACGGG
>SEEL01000061.1 GCA_004144345.1 Hyphomicrobiales bacterium | reverse complement strand
CCCATCCCTCCCCCTTGTGGGGAGGGGGGACCGGCGCAGCCGGTGGGTGGGGGGATCCCCATCCACCAGCCAGAGTTGCTTAGGCCGAGTAGGCCTTGACGTTCTGGGTCTGCTCGCCGAGGCCTTCGATGCCGAGCTTCATGACGTTGCCGGGCTTGAGCCAGACGGGGTTCGGCTTGATGCCCATGCCGACGCCCGGGGGGGTGCCGGTAGAGATGACGTCGCCGGGCTGCAGCGACATGAACTGGCTGACATAGCTGACGATCTGGATGACGTTGAAGATCATCGTTTTAGTCGAGCCGTTCTGATAGCGGTGGCCGTCGACGTCGAGCCACATCTTGAGGTTCTGCGGATCGGGGACTTCGTCGGGCGTGACGAGCCACGGGCCGATGGGGCCGAAGGTGTCGCAGCCCTTGCCCTTGTCCCACTGGCCGCCGCGCTCGGTCTGGAAGTGGCGCTCGGAGACGTCGTTGACGACGCAGAAGCCGGCGACGTGATCCATCGCATCGGCTTCGTCGACGTAGCGCGCTTCCTTGCCGATGATGATGCCGAGTTCGACTTCCCAATCCGGCTTGATGGCGTTCTTGGGGATGATGACATCGTCATTGGGGCCGATGATGGCGCTGGTGGCCTTCATGAAGATGATCGGCTCGGCCGGGATCGGTGAGCCGGTTTCGGCGGCGTGGTCGGCGTAGTTGAGGCCGATGCAGATGAACTTGCCGACCTGATCGACGCAGGGGCCGATGCGCGAATTGCTGTCGAGGATGGGGAGCGAGCCGTGATCGGCGGCGCGGATGCGGCTCAGGCCTTCCGGCGTCAGCACGAGGCCGCGCAGCTCCGGAACGATCGAGCTCAGGTCGCGATAGGTACCATCGGTATGGAGGATGGCGGGCTTTTCGAGGCCGGGGGCGCCGACGCGCAGCAGTTTCATGGATGGCTCCTGATAGTGGATTTAGGCCGCTCTAGCGGCAACGACGCCCGAAATCGAGGGCAGGGGATGGGGAATCCGTTCGGCGGCCTCAGCCGTCGGGCCGGATAACACCCTTCTTTAGGATGATATTGCCGTAGAGGCGCTGCTCGCCGGTCTGGATGACGGCGTAGCCGGCATTGGCGCGGCGGTAGAAGGCGAAGCGCTCGAGCGAGGTCAGCTTCACCGCCGGTTCGTGGCGGGCGACGATCTTGCCATATTCGGTGACGACGGGCGGCACCTGGCCGGCATCGCCGACGACCTGCATGACAACGGCCGGGTCGGGCACGAAGTCATCGAGCGGCATCAGCGTGAGGATGGCTTCGAGCAGATCGGTGCCCGAATGGCCGTCGGCGCGGATGAGGCGCGGGCCGGCGCTGGCGCCGGGGTAGTTGCCATCGACGATGGTGAGTTCGTCGCCATGGCCCATGGCCTGCAGCGCATGCAGCAGTTCGGGGCTGAGGATATGCGGGATGTGCTTGAGCATGGTGTCTCCTTAGCCGAAGAGCGGCAGATCTTCGGCGAGGCGGTCGCTGTCGGCGAAGAGTTCGGGGTGGCTGCGGGCGAAGACCAGCAGTTCGGCGGTGACCTTGTCGATGTGCTGGCGCATGGCGGCGGCGGCGCGGTCGGCATCGCCGGCCGCAATGCCATCGACGATGGCCTTGTGCTCGGCATGGGTGTGCGACAGGCGGCGCGGATCGAGGATCAGGTGGCGGGCGCGGTCGAGATTGGCGCGGGCGCTGTCGATGACGGCGCGGATGCGGTCGAAGCGCATGGCCTCGAACAGGATTTCGTGAAATTCGAGATCGAACTGGTGGAAGGTGTCGCGGTCGCCCTTGTTGGCTTCCTTGAGCTGCTCGGCGAGGTTGCGCTCGAGCTCCTCGACGATGCCCGGCGGCTTCTTGGCGACGAGGGCGCGGATGGCTTCGCCTTCGAGGGCCTTCCTGATGAGCATGTATTCGACGACGTCGCCGATGCGGACGCGGCTGACCATCGAGCCGCGCTGCGGCATGATCTCGACCAAGCCCTCGGCCTGGAGACGGGCGAGGGCTTCGGACACGGGGAAGCGGGAGACGCCCATGCGCTCGCAGATCACCCCCTTGTCGAGGATTTCGCCGGGCTTCAGCTCCAGCGTGACGATGGCGCGGCGCAGTTCCGCGGTGACGGCAGCCGTGGCGTTGCCGCGCTGCGGCGAGGCCGCATTGGCCAGAAATTTGTAGGGGATTTCCGTCGCATCCATGCTAACATGTTAGTTGGATCGCGGCTGCGAGGCAACCGCCCAGCCCCTTTTTGCATGAGACCCGATATGTCAGACGTGCTTTCCCGCCCTGCCGCCAAGACGCTCCTGCTCAATTCGCAGGACAATGTCGCGGTGGCGCTCAGCAATCTCGATGTCGGGGTGGAAACGCCGCAGGGCGTCGTGACCACCAAGCGCGTGCCGCGCGGGCACAAATTCACGGTGCGGCCGGTCAAGGCCGGCGAGGCGATCGTCAAATTCGGGCAGATCATCGGCTTTGCCAAGGAAGGGCTGCCGGCCGGCGAATGGGTGCATGAGCACAATTGCGGGATCGGCGAAGAGCATGGCGCCTTCGCACGCGATTATGCGTTCTCGGAGGGCGTGACGCCGGTCGAGTTCTTCACCGGGGCGCAGCAGGCGACGTTTGAGGGCTACAAGCGTTCGAACGGCACGGTGGGGACGCGCAATTATGTGGGCATCCTCACATCGGTGAACTGCTCGACGACAGTGGCGGGGTTCATCGCGCGCGAGATCGAGCGCAGCGGCATCCTCGACGATTATCCCAATATCGATGGCGTGATTGCGCTCAAGCAATCGAATGGCTGCATCGTCGACAGCCGCGGCGTGATCTTCGATACGCTGAAGAAGACCACCTGGGGCTACGCGACCAACCCGAACATGGGCGGCGTCATCATGGTGGGGCTCGGCTGCGAAGGTTTCCAGATCCCCAAGCTCAAGGAGGCCTATGGGGTGACCGAGAACGAGACGTTCCGCACCATGACCATCCAGGAAGTGGGCGGCACCAAGAAGACGGTCGAAAAGGGCGTCGAGGCGGTGAAGGCGATGCTGCCGGTGGTCAACAATGTGAAGCGCGAAACGGCGCCGGCGTCGGAGCTGATGCTGGCGCTGCAGTGTGGCGGCTCGGACGGCTATTCGGGCATCACGGCGAACCCGGCGCTGGGCTATGCGGCGGATATCCTCGTGCGCCATGGCGGTACCGCCATCCTCTCGGAGACGCCGGAAATCTATGGCGCCGAGCATCTGTTGACGCGGCGCGCGCGGACGCCGGAAGTGGGCCAGAAGCTGGTGGACATCATCCATTGGTGGGAGGACTACACCAGCCGCAACAATATGGAGATGAACAACAATCCGTCGCCGGGCAACAAGCTGGGCGGGTTGACGACGATCCTCGAGAAGTCGCTGGGCGCGGCGGCGAAGGGCGGCACGACGCCGCTCAACGCGGTTTACAATTATGCCGATCCGGTGACCGACAAGGGCTTCGTGTTCATGGACACGCCGGGCTACGACCCGGTGTCGGCGACGGGGCAGGTGGCGGGCGGCGCCAACATCCTCGCCTTCACCACCGGCCGCGGCTCGGCCTATGGCTGCAAGCCGACGCCCTCGATCAAGATCGCGACCAACAGCGAGATGTATCACCGCATGATCGACGACATGGACATCAATGGCGGCGAAGTGGTGGAAGGCTCGTCGCTGGAGGCGAAGGGGCAGGAGATCTTCGACATGATGCTGCGCGTCGCCTCGGGTGAAAAGACCAAGTCGGAAGAACTCGGCTATGGCGACAATGAATTCGTGCCGTGGCACATTGGAGCGACGGTCTAGTCATGGAACTCCGCCGGCTCGGCAATAGCGGCGCCATCGTTACGGCTTGGTGCCTCGGGACGATGACGTTCGGCAAGGAAGCCGACGAGGCGAATTCGTTCGCGATCATGGACGCCTATGTGGCGGCGGGCGGCAATTTCATCGATACGGCCGATGTCTACTCCAACGGCATCAGCGAGGAGATCGTCGGGCGCTGGCTGAAGGCGCGGCCGACGGAGGCAGCGCAGGCGGTGGTGGCCAGCAAGGGCCGCTTTCCGACGGGACCGGGGCCGAACGATATCGGCCTCAGCCGCCGGCATCTGGGGGTGGCGCTCGATGCGTCGCTGAAGCGGCTCGGGGTCGAACGCATCGACCTCTACCAGATGCATGCGTGGGATGCGACGACGCCGGTCGAGGAGACGCTGCGCTTCCTCGACGACGCGGTGAAGGCCGGCAAGATCGCCTATTACGGCTTCTCAAATTATCTTGGCTGGCAGGTGACCAAGGCCGCGCACACGGCGCTGCGGCTCGGGCTCAATGCGCCGGTGACGCTGCAGCCGCAATACAATCTCCTGATGCGCGACGTGGAACTGGAAGTGGTCCCGGCAGCGCTCGATGCCGGGATCGGGCTGTTGCCATGGTCGCCGCTCGGGGGCGGCTGGCTGACCGGCAAATACAAGCGTGACCAGTTCCCGACCGGCGCAACGCGGCTGGGCGAAGACCCCAAGCGCGGCGGCGAGGCCTATGAGCCGCGCGCGGCACAGGAGCGGACCTGGCGCGTGCTCGAGGCCCTCGAAGCGGCCGCGACAGCGCGTGGCGTCAGCATGGCGGAAATGGCGCTGGGCTGGCTGGTGGACCGGCCGAGCGTGACGTCGGTCATTCTCGGCGCGCGCACCGTGGCGCAGCTCGAGGAGAATCTTCGCGCGGCGTCGGTGAAGCTCAGCGCGGACGAGATTGCGGCGCTCGATGCGGCGAGCGCACCGGATATCACCGACTATCCCTATGGCCGCGGTGGCACGCGGCAACGCACCCGGCCGCTGGCGGGCGGGCGCGGCTAGAGCTGCGAGATGGTGATGCGATTGCGCCCGGCTTGCTTGGCGCGATAGAGCGCCTGGTCGCTTAGCGCGATCAGGTCGCCCGGTTCAAGGCCGGCGAGCGACGCGGCGACGACGCAGCCGCAACTCATGGTCAGCACTTCACTGATGGGTGAGGCGGCGTGCGGAAGCGCCAGACGGGCGAGCTCGGCCGTGGCGCGTTCGAGCACCGTGGCGAGGCTGGCGCCGCCGGGCAACAGGACGACGAATTCCTCACCGCCGTAACGGGCGACGAGATCGTGCGGGCGCTGGGCCGCGAGCGACAGGGCGCGGGCGACGGCCTTGAGCGCGAGGTCGCCTTGCGCATGTCCGTAGCGATCATTGTAGAGCTTGAAATGGTCGACATCGACCATGGCGAGGGCGAGGGGCTGGCCGCTGCGCATGGCATGGCGCCATTCCCGGTTGAAGGCACGATCGAAAGCGCGGCGATTGCCGACGCCGGTCAGCGCGTCCTCCAGTGTCTGGCGTTCGAGCTGCGCGCTGTGCTGGGCCAGCCGCCGCTTCTCCGCCTGCAGCTCGATGTTGCTGATGCGCAGCGCTTCTTCGGCCAGCCTGCTGTCGGTGATATCGACGACGAAGCCGACGGCCCGTTGCGGCGCACCGGCCGCGGTGCCGGCGAGACAGGCCGCCGAGCGCACCCAGCGGATCTCGCCATTGGGGCGGATGATGCGGAAGGTGATGGAATAATCCTCGCCGCTGGTGGCGAGATGGGCGGCCATCATCTTCACTTCGGTGGCGCGCTCGACATCGTCGGGATGAATGAAGCTGCGGAAGTCACCGACAGAGCGGACCGGGGTCGCCGGATCGCGGCCCATGATGGCGTACCATTGCGCATCGCAATGCAGCCGGTCACTTTCGATGTCGTAATCCCAGATGCCGAGTCCGCCGACGCGCGCCGCCAGATGCAGGCGGCCATGTTCCTGGCTGAGATGATGGCGGCTCTCGGTCATGTCGCGGGCGAGGCCGAGGAAGAGCTTGCGTCCCTCGATGAGCTGGCAGGTGACGCTGATCTGTACCGGGAAGGTTGAGCCGTCCTTGCGGAGCGCGGTTTCGTCGATGGTGCGCGACGAGCCCGGCGGCGCCATGGTCCAGTTGTGGACGTTCACGAGCGGCGGCGTGCCGCAGGAAATGTCGTTGATGGTGAGGCCGAGCAGTTCGCGGCGCGAATAGCCAAGGTCGGTGCAGGACTGATCGTTGACGTCGAGGATGTGGCCATCGGCGTCGTGGATGAAGAAGCCATCGGGCGCGGTTTCGATCATCAGCCGGAAGCTGTCGGCGGCGATCGCGGGCGATGGATCCTTGGGCAGTAATCGGGGTTTCGGCATGACGCAGGTATTGGGGGGACGTACCTGCGTGTTCTATGCGCCCGCTCGGCCCGCATGTCGCGAACGGAGGCGGCGGGTGGTAAAGCAGTCATTTCAAGTCAGCGGACGCAGCCGGGAAATTCCCGGGGTTCCGGGAAAGAAAGCGCCATGGCAGCGACGGAAAAGGCGGTGCTGGTCCGCATCACCGGCATCGTGCAGGGCGTGGGCTATCGCTACTGGACGGAGAGCGAGGCGAGGGCGCGCGGGCTCGATGGCTGGGTCCGCAACCGGCGCGACGGGTCGGTGGAAGCGCTGATCGCGGGCGATGAGGCAACGATAGACGAGATGCTGGCGGCGTTTCGCGTAGGGCCGCCGGCGAGCGTGGTCGAGAAGGTGACGAGCGAGGCGGCGGAGCTGCCGACCGAGCGCGGGTTCCGGACGCTGCGGACAGAGTAGGGCACGGTGGCTGGGGCCGCCCCCACCACCGGCTTTTTTGCGCTCTGTCCGAACGAGCCTGAGAAGGCTCGCTCGGCCAACCGCTGGTGCCGGTCCCCCTCCCCGTTGCACGGGGGAGGATATCTCCAGAGCACCGGCATTTGCAGTCAGCTCCCTTATCCTCCCCCGCTTGCGGGGGAGGGGGACCGCCGCAGGCGGTGGTGGGGGCGGTCGCGGATGCTGCGCCCTCAGTGCAAGGTGCCGACTGCGGGATCGTGCGAGTGGCCAGGCGCAAACTGCGCCAAGGGTTGCTTTCGGTGGGCGAATGCCTACCTTGCATTACATGACCGCTAAAAGCTGCATCATTGATCTGCGCGGCCTCCGGGAGTTTCCCGTGGAAGGCTGGCGACCCTAGGCTCGGCGGCGGCGTCTGCGGGCCTGGGGGTCTGCTTGCGCGGACGAACGGCAAGACGCCAACTCATCCCATCCAGTTTTGATCAACCGGCAGCGCGCGGCGCGCCGGGCGGAGTTTGACATGAACACTATTTCGATCAACGACCTTCGGCTCAGCCCCAAAATCGTGCTCGGCCGGTCGGACCACGGACAATTGACGCAGCTGGCGCTGGCGGGCACCAGCCAGGCCCCCGACGCGTCGGACTATCTGCTGCAGGAACTCGATCGCGCCAAGGTGGTGGCCGATCCGAGCGTGCCGCCCGATGTGGTGCGCATGGGCTCGCTGGTGAAGTTCCGCACCGGCCGCGACGAGCGGCACGTGACGGTGTGTTATCCGGCGGAAGCCGATATCGCGGAGCGGCGCATTTCGGTGCTGACCCCGGTGGGCACGGCGCTGATCGGCATGCGGCCGGGCCAGTCGATCAGCTTCCGCACACGCGACGGGCGGCCGCAGATCCTCACCGTGCTCGACGTCTGGCCGCCCGAGAGCGACGGCAATGACGATGATCACGGGCCGGCGGCGGCCTGATTCCCCGCTGACTTATCCACAATGCAACCCTGCTCTGCCGGAACGATCAATTCCGGCAGGGCGTTGGGACGTCACAATTGCTTCGGACAGAGGTCATCGAGCGGACAAGCGTCAAAGCTAACAGAGCATGACGCCCCCGATTGCTTAGGAGACTGACATGCGTGCTTCTGAGTTTGTTTCGTCCCATTTGTTCGCCCGCGCCACCAGCGGCAGCGGCTCGATATCCGCTACGACCCGCGCACCAATGCCATCGTGTTCGTCGAGGACGACTGGTCGGTCGATGGCCGCGGCGTCGCGACGCCACGCGGCGTGTTCCGCAAGCAGCTGGACAATGGCGTGGTGCGGAAGCTGCGGCTGCGGGCGGCGGCGTAGGGCTGTTTCCAGCGGCACCACCCTCATCCGCCCTTCGGGCACCTTCTCCCATCAAGGGAGAAGGCAATAGAGCCGAGAGCTCTCAGTCGGTCCTTCTCCCTCGAGGGGAGAAGGTGGGCGAAGCCCGGATGAGGGTGGAGCACCACCCTCGATGCCGAGCTTACTTGGCGACCTCGAACCAGGGGTCGATGCCGTAGTTCCAGCAGAGTTCTTCGCCGGGTTCGATGTCGCGCAGGGCGTAGATGTCGAGGGTCTCGCCCTCCATGTCGCGCTCGATCTTGCAGTTGGGCTTGTCCGAGTGATTGAGCAGGCCGGCAAAGCCGAGCGGGAAGGCCTGCACATAGGGCTTGGCCGGCCATTCGAACGGATAGTGGCTGAGCACCGTCTCGCGGCTCAGGCGGTCGGCCTTCTTCAGCTTGATGATGGGCGCCTTCTCGATGAGCTTGCCCTTCTTGATGGCGCGCGTGGCGACGACGCCGCGGCCCTTGCCCTTCATGTCGACGAGTTGCAACAGCCCGGCTTCGGGCAGGACGATCTTCGCAATCTTGGCTGGCACGAGAGAGACTTTCGAGAAGGAATGCACCGGGGCTCGCTCATACATGAGCGGGCGCGGGTCTGTCTCTAGGCTCGCGCACTCTTCCCCGGCCTAGTGATGATGATGCCGATGCGGCAGCGGCGCCGCGCCGGCGAGGCTCTCGATGATGGGGCAATCGGGCCGGTCGCCGCCATCGCAGCACTCGGCCAGATGGGCGAGCGTGGCGCGCATTTCGCCGAGCAGCGCGATCTTGCTATCGAGCTCGGCGATGTGGTCGAGGGTGAGCTTCTTGACGTTGCGGCTGGAGCGGCGGCGGTCGCCCCAGAGCTTGAGCAGATCGCGGATCTCGTCGATGGAAAAGCCGAGGTCACGGGCGCGGCGGATGAAGCCGAGGCGGTGCACATCCTCGGCGCCATAGTCGCGATAATTGGAGTCGCGCCGGTCGGCGGCCGGGATGAGGCCGATGGACTCATAGTGGCGGATCATCTTGGCCGAGACGCCCGTGGCCCGGCTGGCTGCACCGATCTGCATAGTTTCGCACCTTTTGGGTTGACCTTACCATGATGGGAAGGTGCATATCGGAAATCAAGGGTGATATTGGCCCCGGTGGACTGGACGGAGACGAGACATGGCGCATGAGCATCACGACAGGGCCGGGACGGCGATCGATCCCGTGTGCGGGATGAGCGTCAATCCGGCGACGGCGCTGAGCGCCGAGCATGGCGGCAAGACCTACTATTTCTGTTGCGAGGGCTGCCGGACCAAGTTCACGGGCGAACCGGAAAAGTACCTCAACGCCAAGCCGTTCGTGCTGCCGCCGAAGAAGGCCGCGCCGGCGGCGGCGCACGATCACGCGCACCATCATCATGCGCATGCGGCGGCGCCTGCTGCGCCGGCGAAGGCGGGGGCGAAATATACCTGCCCGATGCATCCCGAGATCGTGCAGGACGGGCCGGGGGCATGCCCGATCTGCGGCATGGCGCTCGAGCCGATGGTGCCGTCGCTGGATGACGGGCCGAACCCGGAGCTGGTCGATTTCACGCGGCGGCTGATCGTCAGCGCTGTGCTGGCGCTACCGATCCTGGTCATCGCCATGGGCGACGTGGTCGGGCTCGATTTCGTGAACTGGATGGGGCCTTGGTTCGGCTGGGTGCAGCTGGTGCTCGCGACGCCCGTGGTGCTGTGGGCGGCCTTGCCGTTCTTCGAGCGGTTCTGGACCTCGCTCGTCAATCGCTCGCCCAATATGTGGACGCTGATCGGGCTCGGCGTCGGCGCGGCCTATCTGTTCTCGGTGGTGGCGGTGCTGGCGCCGCAGCTGTTCCCGATGAGCGTGGGCCATATGGGGCCGCCGATCTATTTCGAGGCGGCGGCGGTGATCGTGGCGCTGGTGTTTGTCGGGCAGGTGCTCGAATTGCGGGCGCGCGAGGCGACGGGCAAGGCGATCCGCGCGCTGCTCAACCTCGCGCCGAAGACGGCGCGGCGGCTCATGCATGGGCGCGAGGAGGAAGTGCCGCTCGACCAGGTGGTGGTCGGCGACCGGCTGCGGGTGCGGCCGGGTGAGGCGGTGCCGGTCGATGGCGAAGTGACCGAGGGGCATTCGGAGGTCGACGAGTCGATGCTGACCGGCGAGCCGGTGCCGGCCGAGAAGGTGGCGGGTGCCGCGGTGACCGGCGGCACGCTCAATGGCTCGGGCTCATTCGTGATGGCGGCGACGGCGGTGGGTGCGGCGACGCGGCTCAGCCAGATCGTGGCGCTGGTGGGCAGCGCGCAGCGCAGCCGGGCGCCGATCCAGGCGCTGGCCGATCGCGTCGCGGCGTGGTTCGTGCCGCTGGTGGTGGCGATCGCGGTGGTGGCGTTTGCGGCGTGGCTGGTGTTTTCGGGCGATCTCTCCGAAGCGCTGGTGGCGGCGATCTCGGTGCTGATCATTGCGTGCCCCTGTGCGCTGGGGCTTGCAACGCCGATGTCGGTGATGGTGGCGACCGGGCGCGGGGCGCATGCGGGTGTGCTGATCAAGGATGCCGAGGCGCTGGAGACGTTTGCGCGCGCCGACATGCTGGTGGTCGACAAGACGGGCACGCTGACCGAAGGCAAGCCGGTGCTGGGGCAGGTGGTGCCGGACAAGGGCGTCGACGAGGGCTGGGTGCTGGCGGTGGCGGCCGGACTGGAACGTGGTTCCGCCCATCCGCTGGCGCATGCCATCACGGTCGGCGCCGAAGCGCGGGGCGCGAAAGTGCTCGAGGTCGGGAACTTCCGCTCGGTGACGGGCAAGGGCGTGACGGGCGAACTGCGCGGCACGAAAGTGGCGCTGGGCAATGCGGCGATGATGGCGGAAGCCGGCGCGCCGGTGAGCGAGGCGTTCGCGGCGCTGCAGGCCGAACATGCAGGCAAGGGCCGCACGGCGATGTTCGTCGCCGAGGGTGCAAGGGTGATCGGGCTCGTGACGGTGACCGATCCGATCAAGGCGGGCGCGAAAGCCGCGATCGAGACGCTGCGCGCCGATGGCGTCGAGATCATCATGGCGACGGGCGACGCGCAGGGGACGGCCGAGGCGGTGGGGCGCGAGCTGGGGCTCAGCCGCATCGAGGCGGGCATGACGCCGGAGAGCAAGCACGAGCTGGTGCTGCGGCTGAAGCGCGAGGGCCACAGGGTGGCGTTCGCGGGCGACGGGGTGAACGACGCGCCGGCGCTGGCGGCGTCCGATGTGGGCATCGCCATGGGCACGGGCGCCGATGTGGCGATCGAATCCGCCGGTATCACGTTGCTCAAGGGTGACCTTGGAGGGGCGGTGCGGGCCCGGCGGCTGGCGCGCGGCACGCTCTCTAACATCAAGCAGAACCTCTGGTTTGCGTTCGGCTACAATGCGTTGGGGGTGCCGATTGCGGCCGGGGTGCTGTTCCCGTTCACCGGCTGGCTGCTGTCGCCGATGCTGGCGGCGGCGGCGATGGCGCTGAGCTCGGTGAGCGTGATCGGCAATGCGCTCCGGCTGAACAGCATCCGGCTAGACTAACATGTTAGTTGACCACTAACATGTTAGTGGCGTAGAGCAGGCGGAAACAGGGGTTGTTCCATGTCCGCTCTCGATCGCGCGCTCACCATCGATGAACTCAAGGCCCTCGCCCGGCGGCGGGTGCCCAAGCAGTTCTTCGACTATATCGACTCCGGCGCCTATACCGAGCAGACCTACAATTCCAACGAAGCCGACTTCAAGAAGATCACCTTCCGGCAGCGGGTGGCGGTCAATCTCGAGAACCGCAATCTCGGCTCCACCCTGCTCGGCCAGCCGGTGAGCCTCCCCATCGCCATCGCGCCGGTCGGCTCAACCGGCATGACCGACGCGGATGGGGAGATCAAGGCCGCCAAGGCGGCCGAAAAGTTCGGCATTCCGTTCACGCTCTCGACCATGGGCATCTGCTCGATCGAGGACATTGCCGAGAATACGTCGAACCCCTTCTGGTTCCAGCTCTATGTGATGCGCGACCGCGCCTTCATCGAGCGGCTGATCGACCGCGCCCGGGCCGCGAACTGCTCGGCGCTGGTGCTGACGATGGACCTTCAGCTGCTCGGGCAGCGCCACAAGGATCTGCGCAACGGGCTTACAGCCCCGCCGAAATTCACGCCGAGATTCGTGGCCGAGATGATGCTGAAGCCCGGCTGGGCGTTCCGCATGCTGGGCACCAAGCGTCGCACGTTCCGCAACATCGCCGGCCATGTCAGCGATGCAGTCAATCTGTCTTCACTGTCGGAATGGACCAGAACGCAGTTCGATCTGACGCTGAACTGGAAAGATATCGCCTGGATCAAGAAGCGGTTTGGCGGCCCCGTGATCGTCAAGGGTATCCTCGACGCCGAGGACGCGAAACTCGCCATCGACAATGGCGCCGACGCCATCGTGGTATCGAACCATGGCGGCCGGCAGCTCGACGGCGCGCCGTCGTCGATCCGCGTCCTGCCCGAAATCGTCGATGCGGTTGGTCACCGGACCGAAGTGCTGATGGATGGCGGTATCCGCTCGGGCCAGGACCTGCTCAAGGCGCTGGCGCTCGGCGCCAAGGGCGCGATGGTCGGCCGCATCATGGCGTTCGGCCTTGGCGCGGGCGGCGAAGCGGGCGTCACAAGGGCGCTCGAAATCGTGCGCAAGGAAACCGACACGACGATGGCGCTGATGGGCGAGCGCGACATCCGCAACATCGGTCTGCACAACATCTATTCCAACGATCTGGAGCGGCGGCAGGGGTATTAGTCCGACCGCTCCGAAAGGAGTGGCGATGTCTGGACTGCAATCTGCATTGACCATCGGCGATCTCAAGGAGCGGGCACGGCGCCGGGTGCCCAGGCAATTCTTCGACTATTCGGAATCGGGCTCGTGGACGGAGCAGACGTTCCGCGCCAATGAGAGCGACTTCGCCGACATCCTGTTCCGCCAGCGCGTGGCAGTCGATCTGCGCGACCGCTCGCTGGCGACCAGCATGGCGGGTGCAACCGCCAGCATGCCGATCGCCGTGGCCCCGGCGGCAATCTGCGGGCTGCAATTTCCCGATGGCGAAATCCATGCGGCGCGGGCGGCAGAGAGGGCCGGCGTGCCGTTCAGCCTCTCGACCATGAGCATCTGCTCGATCGAGGACGTGGCCGAAGCGGTGGCGACGCCGTTCTGGTTCCAGGTCTATGTGATGCGCGACAAGCCGTTCATGGCGCGGCTCATCGACCGCGCCAAGGCGGCCCGCTGTTCGGCGCTGATCCTGACGATGGATTTGCAGATACTCGGGCAGCGCCATGCGGACATCCGCAACGGCATGTCGGCGCCGCCGCGGATCACGCCGTACTTCGTGCTCGAACTGATGCGCAAGCCGCAATGGGCGATGGGGATGCTGGGGGCGAAGCGCTGGACCTTCTCCAATGTGGTGGGGCAGGCGGCCGACGTGTCGGACCTCGGCTCGCTCTCAGCCTGGATCGCGGAGCAGTTCGACCTCACCCTGACGTGGAGCGAAATCGGCTGGGTGAAGGACCGGTTCGAAGGGCCAGTGATCGTCAAGGGCATCCTCGACGTCGAGGATGCGCTGGCCGCAGTGGCGCATGGCGCCGATGCGATCGTGGTGTCCAACCATGGCGGCCGCCAACTCGACGGGGCCGCGTCGTCCATCCGGGTGCTGCCCGAGATCGTTACGGCCGTGGGCCACAAGATTGAAGTGCTCATGGATGGCGGCATCCGCTCGGGGCAGGATGTGCTCAAGGCCGTGGCGCTCGGGGCTAAAGGCGCGCTGGTGGGGCGACCGGTGCTCTACGGGCTGGGCGCGGGCGGGGAAGCGGGCGTCACCCGCGCCTTCGACATTCTGCGCCAGGAGATGGATGTGACGATGGCCCTATTGGGCGAGCGCGACATCCGCAATTTCGGGGCGCACAATCTCTATGCCAACGGTCTACGCCACCACTGAGCGGCTCACCACTGGGTCAGGCCGCCTTCGGCGCGCCAGGTGAGCTGCTGGAAGATTTTGCGGCCGAGGGTGCGGATCTGCTCCCCGGGGAGGTCGGCGACCACCGTGCAGGTCACCTTGTCGTTGGCCCAGTAATAGGCTTCGACGCCGTTGCGCGTCTCGAACTGCCAGGCTTCCTTTTTGTCGGGCAGCGCGGCGGTGATGTAGAGCGTGACGCGCTGGGAATTGGCGTTCTCATACATCAGCTGGGCGGCGGGGCTCGGCACGCCCTGGTCGGGATCGGAGGGCAGCAGGCGGCCGCCGAGGAAGGTGAAGCCATCGCTGCTGAGGTCCGGCGCATCGATGGGCGTGGTGATGCGGTTGGAGAGCCAGGTCATGAGGTTTGGCGCATCGGCGGCAACTTCGACGGCGCGGGTCTTTTCCTTGACGTAGAGCGTGTGCGCGGTGACGGCGGCCTCGATGAGGTAGTCGCTGGCGGCGCGGGTGGGCGTCGCGTAATCGCGGCCGAACCAGCCGATGCCACTGCCGAGCGCTACCAGCACCAGCGCAGCCGCGATGTTGCGGTAGCCTTGCTGGCGCTCCTGGCGCTGGTTGAGGGCAATGCGGTGCGGCTTCAGCCGCGGCGGCACGGGTTCGCTGGCGGCCGGGGCGAACAGCGCGCGTAGAGCGTCATTCTGGCGCTGCCAGTTCGCGACTTCGGCTGCCGCTTCCGGATGGGCAGCCAGATGGCGCTCGACAGCCAGCCGCTCGGCTTCACCCAGCCGGCCATCGGCATAGGCGTGGAGCGCGTCGCTATCGATGGCAAACTTGCCGTCCGTCATTTCACCGTTCTCAATCTCGGCTCGTCTCCCGAGCCGGTCAGTAGTTTCAGCGCCGCGCGGGCTCGGCCGAGGCGCGACATCAAGGTGCCCATGGGGATGCCGATCACTTCGGCAGCTTCGGCGTAGCTCAAGCCCTCCAGCACCACCAGCAGCAAGGCTTCGCGCTGCTCGGCGTTGAGCGTATCGATGGCGCGGGACATTTCGGCGAGGGCGATGCGTCCCGGCTGGGCCGGCGCCACGGACGGCTCGACGATCATGGTTTCGACCGGCACATGCTCGCCGCGACGGCGCGCCGTGCGCAGCTCGTTGCGGTAGAGGTTGAGCAGGATGCGGAACAGCCAGGCGCGCAGCGGGCCGGTCGGCTGCCAGAGCGACTGCTTGCGGATGGCGCGCTCAAGGCAATCCTGAACGAGATCGTCGGCGCGGTCGGCGTTGCGCGTGAGGGCGCGCGCATAGCGGCGGAGAGCCGGCACGCATTCCTCGATCTCGTCCAGGAACTGTTGCAAATCAGATCCGTGCGTTGGCGGGCGGCACGCCGTAACGGCGCGCCGCCGCGGCGTGTTTTATTCGACAGCGGTGTGCCAGGTGCCACCGACGCCGTCGCCGGTGGTGTCGCCGGGCTTGGTGTCCTTGATCCAGAGGTAAAGCGGCCAGCCCTTGTAGGCGACGATCTTCATGTCGCTGTCGGTACGGTCGACAAGGGTGAAGTCACCGGTGACGGCGGTGCCGGCGGGGACCAGCAGCGGCGGCCAGTTCACGGCGCACTGCTCGTAGCAGTTGGAAACGCCCACGGCGTCCTTGTCCCAGATGTAGAGCGTCATGCCCTTGGCATCGGTGAGAACTTCCTTGCCGCCGACATCCGCGGATTTGACGGCGCCGCCGAGATAGTCCTCGGCCATGGCGAAACCGGTAGTCAGCAGGCCGACGGCAGCACTGGCCAGCAGCAGAGTGCGAAACTTCATCATGGGTCTCCCTTGGAGCTTTCGTGGCGCGCCCTGAGAAGCGTCGCCTGCAGTCAAGAACGGCCCCGAAACCATCTTATTCCCATCTCCAAGAAATATCTTGTCGGCCGCTCCGGCACCTGCTGAGGTGGCCACATAAGACTTCAACGGGAGGACTATTTCTATGAAGAGACGTCAGTTTTTCGGGGCGGCGACTGCCGTTGCCGCGACCGGGCTGGCCATGCCGGCGATCGCCCAATCGACGCCGAAGGTGAGCTGGCGGCTCGCCTCGTCGTTCCCGCCGGGACTCGACACCATCTATGGCGGCGGCGAGACCCTGGCGAAATATGTGAGCGAGGCGAGCGACGGCAATTTCACCATCGACGTGTTCGGCGCGGGCGAAATCGTCCCGGCCTTCGAAGTGGTCGACGCCGTGCAGAACGACACGGTCGAGATGGCCCACACGGTGGGCTATTATTTTGCCGGTAAGGACCCGGCCTGGGCAGCGCTGTCGGCCATTCCGTTCTCGCTGAATGCCCGCGGCATGAGCGCCTGGTACTACCATGGCGGCGGCGTGGACATGACCAACGAGTTCTTCGCCACCTACAACATCGTCGGCTTCCCGTGCGGCAATACGGCGGCCCAGATGGGCGGCTGGTTCCGCAAGGAAATCAACACCGTGGCGGATCTGCAGGGGCTCAAGATGCGGGTCGGCTTCGCCGGCGCCATCATGACCAAGCTGGGCGTCATCCCGCAGACCCTGCCGGGCGGCGAAATCTACAATGCGCTCGAAAAGGGCACCATCGACGCCGCCGAATGGGTGGGGCCGTATGACGACGAAAAGCTCGGCTTCCAGAAGGTCGCGCCTTACTACTACTACCCCGGCTGGTGGGAAGGCGGGCCGACCGTCCATGCGCTGATCAACAAGGCCAAGTTCGAGGCGCTGCCGCCGGCCTATCAGTCGCTGCTCAAGACCGCCGCGCAGGCAGTGAGCAACGACATGCTTGCCAAGTACGACTACGTGAACCCGACGGCGCTCAAGAAGCTCGTGGCGGCCGGTGCGCAACTGCGCCCGTTCAGCCCCGAGATCATGGAAGCGAGCTACAAGGCCGCCAACGAGGTCTATGCCGAACTCGAAGCCGCGAGCCCGGCCTTCAAGACGATCTGGACCTCGCTCAAGGGCTTCCGCAAGGACCACTATCTCTGGAACCAGATCGCCGAACTCAATTTCGACGCGTTCCTGCAGGCCCAGCAGCGGGCCGGCACGCTGTAAGGTTCGGCACGTCCAAATACGAAGGGCCCGGTTTCGACCGGGCCCTTTTGTTTTGCGGCGTCAGTTGAAGTTTGGCGCGGGTGGGGCCGGGGGCCAGAGAGGGCGAATTTCTGGACGCGCGGGTCGTGGGGCAGGAGTGGGCCAACCAATTCAGCGTGCGCGGCGAGTGTGCCACGGGGCATATGGCA
>SEEL01000060.1 GCA_004144345.1 Hyphomicrobiales bacterium | reverse complement strand
GGGCGGGCCAAGTACACCGCGCTCGCTTCCACCCTCCCCCTTGCGGGGAGGGTAGCGCAGCTCGCCGCAGGCGTAGCGAAGCTAGGGTGGGGGCGATGAGCCCGTGACCCATCCAGGAGCGACCGGGCGCCGCCACCCCCACCCTTGATCCCTCCCCGCAAGGGGGAGGGAGACGACTGCCCGATTCCCCCAGAATCTACGTACTCATCCGCACCCCGAAAATCGCTTAACTCAACTAGCGGATTCCCCAGCATCCTCTAGGCTCACACCCCGATTTTGGGCGAACTTATCCACGTCCCCCAAACCCGGGTGTATGATCCCCTCAGCTGGGTCGCACGGACGGAGTTCGCGACGAAGGACGCGCTCCAGCAAGCGGGCGGCAGAGGCGTCCTCTGCCTGGGCCCCATGGGTTATGCGACGGGCTGAAGCCCGTACGGCCGCATGGGGACCTGAAATCCCGCGCCCCGAGGCGTCGTGCGCCTCTTATCTAAAACATCGAGGCGTACGCGCCTCGGGGCCCCGTCCACTTCCCCCACAACCGGAGGCTCACACCCGATGGAGGATGACTCACGCCCGAAAGTCAGTCACATCCCCTTGATTCTGCGCGGATATCCGTCACTGTTGCGCTCATGCCACAGTGCTTGGCGGCCACTCGTGCCACATTGTCGGCTCCTGGGGGAATCAAATGCGTATTAAGCTCGCCGCGCTTGCGGCCATCGTCACCACGTCCTGCGTCACGCCCGTGCTGGCCATGGACTGGACCGGCTGGTACGCCGGCATTTATGGCGGCGTATCCGTCCGCAACGATGCGGCCATGAACGGCGCGCTGGTGGCCGGCCAGTTCGGCGAAGATGGTGCCATCTGGCCGCCGACCGCGGTCAACAATGTCGGCAATATCGATCCGCTGGCCTTCGACATCCTGACGCAGGTGCTGCAGGCCGTCGATTCCGTTCCGGACGCCGAGGCAATTGCCTTTGTTGCCAATGGCACGCTCGGCTTTGCGCCGGGCCCGACTCTGGGCGCCGTCACCGGCTACAGTTTCGGCAATGGCGTGCGCGTCGAATCCGACTGGTCGGTCTCGCAATTCCAGCCCTCGCGCCTCACCATCACCGAATCCTCGCGTCAGGACATCATCGGCGGCTTCAGCGGCACCGAATGGAACTGGACGCAGCCGGGTTCGCCCACCGAGTTTGGCGGCTTTCCGCCGGTCGATCTGGGCGACATGACCATTTCGACCAGCGCGACCTTCGTCCTCGGCAATGCCTGGTACGATTTCGCCAACGAGACCGATTTCACGCCCTATCTTGGTGCCGGCCTTGGCTTGGCCAATGTGCAGACCATGGCCGTAATGTCGGGCGGCGCTTCGGGCTCGAGCTCGGCCTGGGTCCCGGCCGGTCAGCTCGGCGGCGGCCTGCTCGTCGATCTCAACGAGACCTCGTTCCTCGATCTAGGCTATCGCTTCAAGGCTGCCGCCAGCAACAACAGTACGGCGATGGCCGGCGAGTATGTCGGCGGCGGCGCCTTCGTGGGCCTTGCTCTCGGCCAGGGCGGCCCCGTCACGGTCCATACGCTCCAGGCCGGCATCAACGTCCGCCTGAACTGACGGCGCCCAACGCCGCCCTGTCAACGGGCCGCAATCGCTACTACATTAGGCCGCCCGGGAACCACTCCCGGGCGCCGTGCTTTTAGCGAGTTACCGTGCGACCCTCCCGCATCCCCCAGGTCCTGCCCTTCCAGAAGGGCCAGCGAATGAAAACCGTCCGCAATGTCGGGCGGCTCTTCACGCAGATGTGGCAGACCAGCCCCGGCCTGATGCTGGGCTCCATCGTGCTGCGCCTGATCGTCGCCGTGCAGCCGCCGCTGGTGCTCTATTTCACCAAGCTCATCATCGACGAAGTCGTGCGCCAGACCGGCCTCGGCCCGGTCGAGGCCAATTGGATGGAGACTGGCCGGCTCAATCTGCTCGGCCTGTTCCTCGTCGGCGAATTCGCCCTCGTCTTCGGCCGCGATCTGCTGCAGCGCGCCATCCAGGTGCTCGATGCCCTGCAGGGCGAATTGCATTCCAACCGCGTCAGCATCGATCTGATGCGCCACGCCGCCGATCTCGACCTGATGCATTTCGAGGAAGCGTCGTACCAGGACAAGCTCGAACGCGCCCGCCGCCAGGCCTCCAGCCGCTCCACCGTGCTGGGGCAGGTGTTCGGCCAGGTGCAGAGCGTCATCACCGCCATTGCCCTCGCCATCGGCCTGCTCGTCTATGCGCCGCTGCTGATCCTCTTGATGGCCCTCGCCATCCTGCCCGCCGTCTGGGGCGAAGTGCGCTTCAACCGTCTCGCTTACTGGCTGAGCCATGAGCGCTCGCCCGAACGCCGGCAGATGGAATATCTGCGCCAGATCGGCGCCAGCGCCGACAGCGCCAAGGAGGTCAAACTCTTCGGCCTCGGCTCGCACCTCGTCGAGCGTTTCCGCCTGCTCGCCGAAGCCATCTATGTCGAGAACCGCAGGCTCACCATCGAGCGCACCGCCTGGGGTGCGCTGCTCGGCACGCTCTCGACCCTCGCCTATTACGGCGCCTATGCCTACGTCGTCTGGCGCGCCCTCAATGGCGATTTCACCATCGGCGATCTGGTCTTCCTGTCTGGCTCCTTCAGCCAGCTCAACGGCTATTTCCAGCAGATCCTGATCGGCTTCACCCAGATCGCCGGCCAGGCGCTCTATCTCGACGATCTGTTCTCGTTCTTCGACATCAAGCCGACCATCACCGAGCCGGCCAACCCCAAGCCGTTCCCGGTGCCGCTCAAGCAGGGCATCGTCTTCGACAATGTCGGCTTCCGCTATCCGGGGTCCGAGCGCTTCGTCATCCGCAACCTCAATCTCGAGATCAAGGCGGGCGAGACCGTCGCGCTCGTCGGCGAGAACGGCGCCGGCAAGACCACCATCGTCAAGCTGATGACCCGCCTCTACGAAGCTGAGGAAGGCCGCATCACCATCGACGGCATCGACATTCGCGATTTCTCGGCCGCGGACCTGCGCACTAATATCGGCGCGATCTTCCAGGATTTCCTGCGCTACTCCTTCACTGCGCGCGAAAACATCGGCGTCGGCCGCATCGAGGAAACCGCTGACCTGCCGCGCATCACCCGCTCGGCCGAACAGAGCCTCGCCAGCGAAGTCATCGAGCGCCTGCCCGGCGGCTACGACCAGCAATTGGGCAAGCAGTTCGAGGGTGGCCAGGATCTTTCGGGCGGCGAATGGCAGAAGCTCGCCATCGCCCGCGCCTATATGCGCGAAGCCGAAATAATCATCCTCGACGAGCCTACCGCCGCTCTCGATGCCCGCGCCGAGTCCGAAGTCTTCGCCCGCTTCAAATCGCTGAGCGAGAGCGCTACTGCGTTGCTCATCTCCCATCGCTTCTCCACCGTCCGCATGGCCGACCGCATCGTTGTGCTGGAGCAGGGACAGGTGCGCGAAGCCGGCACGCACGAAGAACTGGTGGCCCTCCGCGGCCACTACGCCGAACTCTTCGAACTCCAGGCCGCCGGCTACCGCTGAGCGCAATGCGCCGGCAACAAAGCCTGTGCTAGGTTCCCGTCATGGTCGAGGAACCGCTGCGCACCACCACCTTCACGCTCACCCGGGCCGATGCGCTCGCCTATGAGCAGGCGGCCGGCCACCTCTCGCCGCTCGGCCTCGTGAGCCTGCTGCTCTGGCTCGGCTTCTGGGGCGGTCTCGCCTGGCTCATCCCGTCCGACTGGGCTGGCGCGCAGTTTGGCTGGAGCTTCTCGATCCTCGTCTCCATCCTCATCGCCATCGGCTACGTGCTGGTGCTCATCGGCATCGCCTTCCGCCAATGGCTCGCCGCCGGCCGCCGCATCAAGCGGCCCGTCGAAGTCACCCTGACCGAATGGCAGGACCGTCTGGAAGTTGTTGCCGCCAGCCTGCCGCGCGAAGTCAAATTCAGCGACATTCGCGAAAGCATTCCGGGCAGCGGTCACCTGTTCCTCGTCAGCGACGACGGCGTACTTATTCTGCCGCGCGCGGCCTTCTCCGAAGAGGGCGTCATCGATGCCCTCGCAGCGCGTATCGCCGGCGCAGCGCCAGCCGCGCCGGCGAAGAGTGGGGTCTCTGGCTAGACCGAAGCCTTACGGATCGTTGCCGCGCCGACGGCCAACCCCACGATCGCCGTCACCACCGAGACGCCAATGCCGATCAGCACCGGCAACGTAGACCAGGCACCGCTGAACAGCGCCCGTTCCGCCTCCACCAGATAGCTCAGGGGGTTGAACCGGCTCGCCACATAAAGCCAGGTCGGCGCGCCTTCCATCGGCAGCAGCACGCCGCCCAGGAGCATCATCGGCAGCGCGATTGAATGGCTCACCATATAGAACAGCGAACCATCCCGCTTGCTGGCGATTGCCAGGGCATAGCTCAGCCCCGCGACCCCGATGCCGAACAGCAGCAGGAGGAGGAGGCCGAACAGCATCTGCAGCGGATAGAGCGTCAATCCGAACGGCGCCGCCACGAGGATCACGATCAGCGCCTGCACGAGGAGCGGCGCCAGTTCCTTCAGGGCCCGGCCCACCAGCATGGCTGGCCGGCTCATCGGTGTGGTGAGGAAGCGCTCGAACGATCCTGACAGCAGCTCCTCGGTCAGCGTCCAGCCGCACATCACGGTAGTGAACAGCACCAGCATCACGACCATGCCCGGCACGAACCACTGCAATGCAGACCCGCCGTCCGCCGCGCCAAAGCCGCCTAGCAGCGGCACGAACAGGCCGAGATAGAGGAACGGCTGCATCAGCCCGAACAGGACATAGTACCAGTTGCGCAGGGTCGGCGTGATCTCGCGCCGGAACGAAATCATAACATCGGAAAGGAATGCCATTCTCATCTCTCCCTAAGCTGCGGCCTGCTCGCGCAGCGAGCGGCCCGTCAATCCGAGGAACACATCGTCGAGGGTGGGCCGCTTCACCGAAGCCGCCAGCACGTCTATCCCGGCATCACGACAGGCCACCACCAGCCCCGGCAACTTGCCTTCGCCGTCGGCTATCACCAGCATGAGCCGGGAGCCGTCCACCGTCAGGTCGCGCTTCCCATCCGTCTGCTCGGCAATCCCGGCCGCCCGTGTCGCTTCTCCGGTGTCGCGCAGCGTCAGGGTGATCGTGTCCCCGGCGAGGTTCGCCTTGAGCCGCGCCGGTGTGTCATCGGCAATCATCCTGCCGCCATCCATGATCATCACCCGCTCGGCCATTGCATCGGCCTCGTCGAGATAATGGGTGGTGAGGAAGATCGTCATGCCGCTGCTCTGCCTGAGCTTCAGGATGTGTTCCCAGAGATTGGCGCGGCTGTGCGGATCGAGCCCCGTCGAGGGCTCGTCGAGGAACAGGATCGGTGGTGTGTGCATCAGCCCGAGTGCAATATCGAGCCGCCTCTTCTGACCACCGCTGAGACTGCTGGCGTCACGATCTGCCATGCCGTCGAGTTCCAGCATCTGCAGCAACTCATCTGCACGGTCGGCTGCAGCGGAGCGCTTCATCCGCAGCGCCTGCCCCTGCGTCACGAGTTCATCCTTAACCCGGTGGTAGGGGCCGGAGCCCGTACCCTGGCCCACATAGCCGATACGCTTCCGCACCGCCTCGGGTTCGCGCGCGATATCGAAGCCGCCGATATTTGCGCTGCCGCTGTCAGGCGGGAGAAGCGTCGTCAGCATGCGCACGCTGGTCGATTTGCCAGCCCCGTTTGGCCCGAGGAATGCCACAAGCTCGCCCTCGGCCACATCAAGGCTGAGGCCCTTCACAGCCTCGACTACCCCGGTCTTGGTCTTGAAATTGCGCACCAGATCGCGTGCGTGGATCATCAGGAGTCTCCTCTGCTTGCCTGAAGCCAAAGCTCCGCCATCCCTGCTGACAGCGTGTGTCAGCAGGCCGGATCTATTGAAGGCATGGACGCCGGCACGGGCTTCGGCGATAATCACGTGCGGCGTACGTTGTTTTAAGCATAACAGCGTACGCTGTAAAGAGTATCTGGTGGGAATGGCATGACGAATGAGATTTCGGGTCGCGGAGACCCGCTCAAGACCCTGCAGCTGCTATGGCACGGTATCACCCCGCCCAAACGCGGGCCCCGCCCCAAGGTCACCCTTCAGGCCCTGGTGAACGCCGCTATCGCCATTGCCGACAAAGATGGGCTCGACGCAGTCAGCACCCGGCGCGTCGCTGAGGCGGTCGGCATCTCGCCGATGTCGTTTTACACCTATGTGCCCGGCAAGGCCGAACTTCTCGACCTGATGCTTGATGCGGTCTCCGGCGATCCCGAGAAGCGCGAACCCCCGGCGTTCAACCCCACGCACTGGCGGGCGAATGTCAAAATGGTCGCGGGGACGCTATTCGACTACTACCTGGCTCATCCTTGGGTGCTGGAATTCGCCACCCATCGGCCGGTGATGGGCCCCAACATGCTGCGCTCCTACGAGAGCGCCCTCAGCGCCTTCGACGGTATCGGCCTCAGCGACCTCGAAATCGACCGCGCCTTTGCGGCCCTCGCCAACTACGTCTATGGGGCCGTCCGCGACGCCGCGCGGGAGAAGATCGTCCGCGAAACAACCGGCATGAGCGATGACGAATGGTGGGGGCGGGTGCTGCCCTTTCTCGAAACCATCGACTACTCGCCCTATCCGGTTACCTCCCGCGTGGGCCCCGTGGCGGGAGAGCACCATGGTGCGCACGATCCGCTAAACGCTTTCGCCTTCGGGCTCGATTGCATGCTCGATGGGCTGGAACTGTACATTTCCCGGAAAGCCGGGCGTCCTGCCACTGGTTGACGCTGGGCCGGGCAGGGCCTAAGTCCCGCGCCATGAGAAACGAGCGAAACGACCGCCATCGCCCCACGGGCCCGAGCCAGCGCATGCTGCGCGTCGGCGAACTGGTGCGCCACGCGCTGGCGGCTGTGTTCGCCCGTGGCGAGATCGAGGACGATACGCTAGCCGGCGCCGTGCTCACGGTACCCGAAGTGCGCATGTCGCCCGACCTCAAGCTCGCCAGCGCCTACGTCATGCCGCTTGGCGGCGAGCGGGCGGAAGAGATCGTTGCAGCGCTCAACCGCCATCACCGGTTCATCCGCGGCCGCATCGCTCCCGAACTCGACCTGAAATTTGCGCCGGAAGTCCGCTTCTTTGTCGACGAGACATTTGAGGAATTCGGCAAGATCGACGCGCTGCTGCGCTCCGATCGCGTGCAGCGCGATCTGCACGAGGACGATGACGAGGGTCAGAGCTAGTGGCGCGCCACAAGCGTGCCGTCTCCGGCTGGATTATTCTCGACAAGCCGCTCGGCATGACTTCCACCCAGGCGGTGGGCAAGGTGCGTTGGCTCTTCTCCGCCGAAAAGGCCGGCCATGCCGGCACGCTCGACCCCCTGGCTACGGGCCTGTTGCCGATTGCGCTTGGTGAAGCCACCAAGACCGTGCCGTTCGTCCAGGGCGGCGGCAAGCGCTATCGCTTCGAGATAGATTGGGGTTCCGCGACCTCTACCGACGATACTGAAGGCGAGGTGATCGCCACCTCGGCGGTTCGCCCGACCGAGGCCGCGCTTCGTGCCGCGCTGCCTGCCTTCACCGGCACCATCATGCAGCGCCCGCCCATCTACTCGGCCATCAAGGTCGACGGGGAGCGCGCCTATGATTTGGCGCGGGCAGGGGAGACTGTCGAACTCGCGACGCGCCCGGTTACCATCACCGGCCTCGACCTCATCTCGCACACACCTGACCGATCGTTGCTCGAAATGACCTGCGAAAAGGGCACGTATGTGCGCTCCCTGGCGCGGGATCTCGGCGAGGCGCTTGGTACGCATGGCCATGTCACGTTGCTGCGCCGCACCGAAGTCGCCGGCTTCACTGAAGCCGACAGCATCGGCCTCGAGGCGCTTGAAGCGGCGCCCGATCGTGACGCCCTGCTGCGCCCCGCTGCCATCGCGCTGCGCCACCTGCCCGAATTGCGCATGACGCCGGACGATGCAGCCTTCATCCGCAATGGCGGCGCCGTGCTGTTGCGTGGCGCCGGTGCGCCGGTCAATCTTGGCGAGGCGTGGGCCAGCCTCAATGGCGCCGCTCTCGCTATCGGCGCCGTGCGGGCCGGCCATTTCCAGCCGAGCCGCGTGCTCCGCGCATAACTACTTCCTCAGCTTGGCGAGCAGCGTTGCATAGGCGCTGGTCGCCCGCGTCTCCACAATTGCCTTGCTGTCGTTCCAGCTCGCCGCCACGCAGAAGCGCGTCCCGTCCTTGGCGACCAGCAGCGTCGTCATGTTGAGCACGCCGATCTCACTACCGCCCTTGAATGACACGCTGGCCCAGTCGGCCTTGCTGGCGGCGCCTGGATTGATCTGCGTTGCACCAAGGTCGCCAACGCTTTCTATCAAGGCGCAAAGCTGTGCCGGGGTTTGATACCACTCGGCGCCCTTGTCGTGCGGCGTCAGTGGTGTGGTCATCATATCGGGCAGAGGCATTGACGCCTGCTCGGCAAGTACCTCCCGCTTTGCCGCAAGGTCGCCCGCCTGATAGCGGGCGAGCAGGTCGCGGTTGGCCTTGAGCGTGAACAATTCGCGCGTCGTCAGCGCCGGTGCAGTGCCGAGTGCTGCCTCTACCTTCTCCCGCCCAACGACGCGCATCAGCACGTCCGTTGCCGTATTGTCGGAGATCGAGATCATCAGCGACGCCAGCGTCTGAAGCGTCAGGGCCGATCCCACCGGCCAGTTCTGCAGCATGCCGCTCGGCAGCGAAACGTCACCGGCTTCGAGCTCGACCACATCGCCCCATTGCCGCGCGCCCGCATCAACTTCGTCGCGCAGTGCCTTCAACACGCCGAGCTTGAACGCCGAGCCGATCGCCAGCGCCAGTTCCTCGTTCTTGCCGTAGAGCCTCACGCCATTCTCGGTGACGAGGTAGCTGACCTCGGGCGCGATTGCGTCCATTTCGCCGAGGATGTCCTCGATGCTCTGGTTCCTGGCCACCGCCGGACGGAACAACAGCCCGCCGATCTTGCCGTCGCCATCGAGAACGATGGTGGATTCCATCTCATGCGTCGCCGTTTCCACGATGAACTCGGCGCCGCCCTTCGGGGTCACCTCGAGAACCGGACCGACCTGCGTCTTGATCCCCGTCACGATCGGTTCGAGCTGCGGTGGTGGCACGGCCGCGAGAAAGCCCGCCGAGAACAGTGAAATATCGACCGGCCCCTCGGCCAGCACTGCCCTCAGCACCGCAATTTCCTTGTCCTGCGCAAGAGCGGGCATGGCCATCAACCCCGCCAACAGGGCGAGGAGGGTGAAAAGCGGCCGCATCGGCAAACTCCTTGCTGGGTCATGGGAACCTTCCGGGGGTGTTGTGCATCTTAGGAGATAGGGGCATTGCCAGCCAATTCCAGCCGCCTTTTGGTGTCCGCCGAAGGCTGCGCTACTCTGGCCCTGTTGTCTTTTGGAGTTTCCGCGTGGCTGTACCGCCGATTTCGACCAAGCCCGGCGTCGCCACGCTCGCTTCGGGTCCGCCGTCGCGCCCCATAGCGGTCTACCTCTTCGTCCTGGCGCTGGTCGCCCTCGTCCCCGCCTTCGCCTTTTCCGCCGTGCTGCTGCAGCGCAACAATGAAGCGCAGGAGCGCGTCGTCGAGACGCTGATCACCGGCTCCGCCCGCTCGATCATGCAGGCGGTGGACCGCGAAGTGTTCGCCAATATCTCGACGCTTAAGGTGCTCGCGACCACCAAGACCCTCGAAGCCGGCGATTTGCGCGCCTTCTACGATCAGATCAAGACAGCGCTCGAAGGCACCAATACCTACGTCTACGCCCTCGATTCCAGATTCTATACGCTGATGTCGACGCGTGGCGAGTTCGACGCCCCGCCGCTCCTCTCCAACGACATCGCCTCGGCCCAGCAGGCTTTGAACAACAAGGACGTGGTCGTGTCCGGCCTCGTCATCGGCAGCGTCTCGCGCAACAAGGTCTTCAACGTCCTCTTCCCGGTCTTCACCGGTACCTTGGCGCCGCTGGTGCTGGGAATCTCGCGCGACGCCGTCAGCATCGAGACCGCACTGCTGTCAGACAAGCTGCCCGACGGCTGGAACGTCGCCATGGTCGACCATGCCGGCACTATCATCGCGGCCTCGGAGGGGGGCGGCGAAAGCGGCGAGCGTTTCCGCCTCGCCCAAGTGGCCCAGCTCGACACGACGCCGGGCCTGATCTCCATCCGCGCCGATGGCGAGATGTACCGGGCCGCCGTGCGCCAGTCCTTCATTACCGGCTGGACCCTGGTCGCCTGGGCTCCGTCGAGCCTCATCGGCAAACCGCTGATGGACGCCGTCTGGTCACTGGCCGTCGGTGGACTGCTGCTTGCAGCCATCGTCGTGCTGGTCGTCTATTGGGTCACGTTGCAGATCGGCCGCTCCGTGCGCGGCCTTGAAGCCGAGGCCAAGCGGCTCGGCGCCGGCCAGCCCGTCACCGCCCGCGACTATCCTATTTCGGAGATTGCCACGGTCTCCTCGGCCATAGAGGACGCCTCCAAACGCCGCCAGCAGGCCGAAACCGAGGTCCGGTTCCTCATGCGCGAGCTGGCGCACCGCTCGAAAAACCAGATGACCGTCATTGCCGCGATGGCCAAGCAGACCGCCCGCGGCGCCGATTCAGTGCCTGATTTCGTCCATTCCTTTGAGCGGCGGATCCTCGGGCTCGCCCGCTCCACCGATCTCCTCCTGGCCAATGGTGTTGTCGGCGTCGATCTCAAGGAACTGGTCATCGGCCAGCTCGAGCCCTTCCGGCCGGATGATGAGAGCCGCATGGCCGTCGACGGCCCGTCCACCCGCCTCAACATCCAGGCGGCCCAGATTCTGGGCATGGCCGCCCATGAATTGGCAACCAATGCGGTGAAATACGGGGCTTTCCAGAAGGATCGAGGTAAGCTCGAGGTGAGTTGGCGGCGCGAAGGTGAGACCCTGACCTTCCTCTGGCGCGAAACCGTCACGCCGTTTACGCCACCCTCCGACCGCCGCGGCTTCGGCACCACCGTGCTCGAATCCATGGTCGGCCGGTCGCTCGGCGCCAAGGTCGAGCGGATCGTCCGTGATGACGGGCTCGAATGGGTGTTCGAGATCCCGGTCACGGCCATCGACCCGGCCAATGGCCCGGAAGAGGCCTGACCGGCCAAGGGCTAGCATTCCGGCCACATTTCCCTTATATGCCGCCCCAATCCGGGCTTCTGCCCGAATTGCTAGCGGCCCGCCCTGGACGACATCCCGGAGCCGGGCATCCTCAAAATCCTCTTTTGAAAGGATCACCCGATGTCGATCACTGCCGAGCGCAAGACCGCGCTCATCAAGGAATATGCCACCAAGGCGAACGATTCCGGCTCGCCCGAAGTGCAGGTTGCGATCCTCTCCGAGCGCATCTCCAACCTCACCGAACACTTCAAGTCCCACGGCAAGGATCACCATTCCCGCCGCGGCCTGCTGAAGCTGGTGCAGACCCGTCGTAACCTCCTCGACTACGTCAAGAAGGTCGACGATTCCCGCTACAAGTCGCTGATCGAACGTCTCGGCATCCGCCGCTAAATTCGCTCATGCACCGGCGCGCGAGGTACGCCTCGCGGGCCAGACTGACCCACTGCTCTGAATGCGTAGGCTGGTTGGACTACGCGGAGCATGGCGAGATCATCAGCCACTCAGGGCGCGCGGCGCTCAAAACTGAGTGGCTCATCGTCTTGTCCATGTTCCGCCCCGGGACTGACACCCCGGAAATACCAGCGCGGAAACCGTGCCGATTTTGGGCCCGTCTCAGCACATGGGGTGCGAGGCAGGGCTGGCACACCGGATGAGTTCACGGGGCCACTACGCCCCCGCGTTCCCGCTCAGTCCGGCGCAATGGAAAGACGAGGCAACATGCCCATCAATTTCGATTACCACAAAGTCGAGCTCAACTGGGGCGGCCAGCCGCTCACTCTCGAAACCGGCAAGATCGCCCGCCAAGCCGACGGTGCCGTGCTCGCGACGCTCGGTGAGACCGTGCTGCTCGCGACGGTTGTCAGCGCCAAGTCGCCCAAGCCGGGCCAGGACTTCTTCCCGCTGACCGTCAACTACCAGGAAAAGTACTTCGCCGCCGGCAAGATCCCGGGTGGCTATTTCAAGCGCGAAGGCCGCCCGACCGAGAACGAGACGCTGGTCTCGCGCCTGATCGATCGTCCGATCCGTCCGCTGTTTCCCGATGGCTACAAGAACGAGACGCAGGTCGTCATCACCGTTCTCCAGCATGACATGGAAAACAATCCCGACGTGCTCGCCATGGTCGCCGCCTCTGCCGCGCTGACCATTTCGGGCGTCCCCTTCATGGGCCCGATCGGCGCTGCCCGCGTCGGCTATGTCGATGGCGAATACGTCCTCAACCTCGCCGTTGACCGTCGCGCCGACAGCAAGCTCGACCTCGTCATGGCCGGCACCCAGGACGCCGTCCTGATGGTTGAATCCGAAGCCCAGGAGCTGTCGGAAGAGATCATGCTCGGCGCCGTGATGTTCGGTCACGCTGCCTCGCGCAAGGTCATCGAAGCGATCATCAAGCTCGCCGAACTGGCCGCCAAGGACCCGCGTGACTTCACCGCGCCGGACTATTCGGATCTCGAAAAGGACGTGCTGGCGATCGCCGAGTCGGATCTGCGCGCTGCCTACAAGCTCACCGACAAGCAGCAGCGTTACGCTGCGGTCGCTGCCGCCAACGCCAAGGTCAAGGAAGCCTTCGCCGCCCGCGTCGAAGCCGGCACCGTCAGCTCGGAAGCGCTGGGCGAAGTCGTCCACAACCTCCAGGCCAAGATTGTCCGCTGGAACATTCTCGACACCGGCCACCGCATCGACGGCCGTGACCTGAAGACCGTCCGTCCGATCGTCGCCGAAGTCGGCGTGCTGCCGCGTACCCACGGCTCGGCCCTGTTCACCCGCGGCGAGACGCAGGCCCTCGTGGTCGCGACCCTCGGCACCGGTGACGACGAGCAGTACATCGACAGCCTCGAAGGCACGATGAAGCAGAACTTCCTGCTGCATTACAACTTCCCGCCCTACTCAGTCGGTGAAGCGGGCCGCATGGGCTCCCCGGGCCGCCGCGAAATCGGCCACGGCAAGCTCGCCTGGCGCGCCATCAACCCGATCCGTCCGAAGGCCGAAGAGTTCCCCTACACGATCCGTATCGTGTCGGAGATCACCGAGTCGAACGGCTCGTCCTCGATGGCGACCGTCTGCGGCACCTCGCTGGCGCTGATGGATGCGGGCGTCCCGATGAAGAAGCCGGTGGCCGGTATCGCCATGGGCCTCATCCTCGAAGGTGAAAAGTTCGCCGTGCTGTCCGACATCCTTGGCGACGAGGATCACCTCGGCGACATGGACTTCAAGGTGGCCGGCACTGCCGACGGCGTGACCTCGCTCCAGATGGACATCAAGATCGCCGGTATCACCGAAGAGATCATGAAGGTCGCGCTCGAGCAGGCCAAGGGCGGCCGCGAGCACATCCTGGGCGAAATGGCCAAGGCGCTCGACACGTCGCGTGGCCAGGTGGGCGAGTTCGCTCCCCGCATCGAGACCATCAAGATCCCGACCGACAAGATCCGCGAAGTGATCGGCACCGGCGGCAAGGTGATCCGCGAGATCGTCGAAAAGACCGGCGCCAAGATCAACATCGAGGACGACGGCACGATCAAGATCGCCTCCTCCGATGGCAAGCAGATCGAAGCCGCCATCAAGTGGATCAAGGGCATCACCGATGAGGCCGAAGTCGGCGCCATCTACCAGGGCACCGTGGTCAAGACCGCCGATTTCGGCGCGTTCGTGAACTTCTTCGGTTCCAAGGACGGCCTCGTCCACATCAGCCAGCTCGCCGAGCAGCGCGTCGCCAAGACCACCGATGTGGTCAAGGAAGGCGACAAGGTCTGGGTGAAGCTCCTGGGCTTTGACGAGCGCGGCAAGGTCCGCCTGTCGATGAAGATCGTCGACCAGGAGACCGGCAAGGAACGCGCTGAAGACGCGCCGACCCCGGCCGCCGAATAAGCCGACCGACATTCTAACGCAAAGGCCCGGGAGCGATCCCGGGCCTTCTGCATTTCAGCGTCGCGCGCGCCCTAGATATCGGGCTCGTCGTTCGGCTTGTCGTCCGCCGGAGGCTCGGCGCGGACGACTTCCAGCTTCACCTTCGCGAGGAGGCCCGCAACGCCAGCGATGAGGGCCAGCCAGGGGGCGCCGAGCACGAGGATACCGCCGGCGACGGCGCCGCCGGTGAGCGGGACGGACAGATAGACGTCGCCCGTCTCGGACTTGATGTTGAGCTTGCGCACATTGCCTTCGGCAATCAGCCGATTGATCGTCTCGAGCAGTTGCTGGCCCGTCACCTCGATTTCCTCGGTGAAGGTCTTCCAGCCGTTCTTCCTGTTGTCGTCGTCGCTCATGATGACCGTCTCCTTGTGATCCGATCCTGCGCGAGCCGGCAAGAGCCCGCCTTGATCGCTGTCAAACTGGCGCGTCATCGCGCTTGCGCAGCATGTGGGAACGATGCGCGGCGACTGCAACATGCCCCGTCCGCACCTTGCCAGTTCAAATCCGCGCCCTAAGGTCTTGGACAAAAGCGGAGGAGACACCATGAAGATCCTGTTCGTCGGCGGCACCGGCCAGATTTCACTGCCCTGCGTCGAGCTGGCGCTGGCCGCCGGCCATGAGGTGCATGTGTTCAATCGCGGCCAGCGCGACGAGGCCCTGCCCAAGGGCGTGATGTCGATCGTCGGCGACATGAAGGACAGCGCGAGCTATGCGCAGCTGGGCCGGCAGGACTGGGACGTCGTGGCGCAGTTCATGGTGTTCACGCCCGAGCAGATGCAGCAGGACATCGACGTGTTCACCGGCAGGACGGGCCAGTACATCTTCATTTCCTCGGCCTCGGTCTACCAGAAGCATCCCTATGCCTACATGACCAGCGAGGCGGGCACGCCTGCGGTCAATCCCTACTGGCCCTACAGCCAGGCCAAGATTGCCTGCGAAGAGCTGATGAAGGCGAGCACGCTGCCCTGGACCAATGTGCGCCCCAGCCACACCACGCGCTCGGGTCTCCCCACCATGCTCAACGAGGGCGACTCGGTGGCCTATCGCATGCTGGCGGGCAAGCCCGTGCTGGTGGCAGGCGATGGAACGGCGATCTGGACGCTCACCCGTTCGGAGGATTTCGCAAAGCCTTTCGTCAAGCTGTTCGGCAACCAGGCGGCACTGCGCGAGGATTTCCACATCACTGGCGATGTCGGCTTCACCTGGGACGCGATCTATCTCACCATCGGCAAGGGCCTCGGCGTCGAGGCCAAGATCGTGCATGTGCCGACCGATACGCTGATCCGCTACAAGCCGGACTGGATCGGGCCGCTGCTTGGCGACAAGACGTACACGACGCTGTTCGACAATTCCAAGATCAAGCGCGTCGCCGGCGACTTCAGCTGCGAGACGGACCTTACCAAGATTCTCTCGGAGCCGGTGCGCCATTTCAAGAAGCGGCAGGCGGCGAAGACGCCCTACAGCACTGAGCTCGAGCCGCTGATCGACCGCATCATCGCCGACCAGCAGGCGCTCGGCGCCTGATGGCCAAGTCCACTGAAAGCGTCGACGAACTGCTGGCCCGTCGCGGCCACAGACTGCTCGCCGAGATCAATGCGCTGCGCGCCATTGTGCGCGGGGCGTCGCCGGATATTGCCGAGCATGTGAAGTGGAACGGCCCGAGCTACTATCTCGTGGCCGATCCCCGGCGCGACATGGGCAACATCGTGCTGGCGCGCGACAAGCATGTGCTGCTGGTGCTGGTGTTCTACGACGGCAAGATGATCGAGCATAAGCTTTTGACCGGCAGCTATGCCGACCGGCGGCTGCTGCAGCTTGATGACATGGCCGCCATCGAGGCGAATGCAGACGCCATCGCCGGTATCGTGCGTGACTGGGTCGCTCTGCACGAATAGAACAACGATCTATTCGGCGGCGATGAGCTTCGAGCGTTCGAGTTCATCTTCCAGCCGGTCGAGCTGGAACGGCCGGCGCGGCGCAATCTCGACGCGGTTGCGGCCGGCCTGCTTGGCCTTGTAGAGCGCACCGTCGGAGGCGCCGAGGAGATCGACGACGCCGCTCGAGGTGTAGGGCACCGAGGCAACGCCGAACGAGGCCGAGATCGGCGTGCCATGCGTCGTGCCCAGCGCCTCGATGCGCTGGCGCAGGATCTCCGCCTTGTCGGCAGCGCGTTCGAGATTGCAATCGGGCAGGATCACCACCAGCTCTTCGCCACCATAGCGGCAGACGATATCGGTCTCGCGCAGCGCGCTGATGATCGTCGTCGCCGTGTCGCGCAGGATGCTGTCGCCGAAGGCGTGGCCGTGCTCGTCATTGAGCCGCTTGAAATGGTCGAGATCGACCATGATGACGCTGACCTCGCGGTTCTCGCGATCGGCGAGGCGCACGAAGCGCTGCAGGCAGTCTTCCATGTAACGGCGATTGTAGAGACCGGTCAGCGGATCGCGCAGCGCCTGGTTCCGCAGCTTCTCGCGCAGGCCCATATTGGCGAGGGCGAGGCTCATGCCGTCGGCGATGGCCGTGCCGAGTTCGGTGATGCCCTCAAGGCGCTCGGCGCCATTCTCGCCCGGCGCATAGAGCTGGAACAGGCCCATGATCTCGCCGCGCGCGATCATCGGGATCTCGAGCACGATGTCGGCATCATGGTGATGCTCGCAGCACAGTTTTGAACTCGCGGCATTGTTGACGTGCGGCTTGCCGCGCTTCAGCGCCCAGCAATGATCGGGCGAAATGTTCTCGGCCGGCGCGCCCTCGCGGCCCCAGGAGGTCGAGAGCACCAGCCGGTCGCGCGAATTGTTGAACACATAGAGCGCCCCGGCAAAGCCCGGCAGCAATTCGGCGGCAGTGGCCTTCAGCACCTGGTTGGCGTCGCCATAGTCGGTGGCGCTCTGCAGCACGTCGGCCATCTGGAACAGCCGCACCACTTGCTCGCGCGACGTGTCGGCCGATTTGAGTGCCGCCGAGCGGCCATCGGCCTCGCGCGCGCTGGAGCGGAAGGCGAAGAACAGCGTTGCAATGGCGAGCGCGCCGCCCACCACCTGCAGCAGCAGCACGGCGAGCGTGCCGAGACGGATGTTGCCCTCATGCTGTTCGAGCTGCGCGTCGGCGCGCACCAGCGAATCCGACGCGAGCTTGATCACATTGGTAAGCGCGGCATCGGTCTGCCGCTCAGTCAGCAGCGTCATGGCGTGATCGGCATGGCCATCGGCGCCGAGCGTCGTCGCCTCGCCCCAATCCTGCGCCAATTGGTCGAGCGCTGCCGGCGCGCCGGAGAGCGTGTCGAATGTCGCCGGGCGCTGCGCCCGCAGCGTTTCGGCATTGCGGAAGTAATGCGCCATGGCGCCGCGATTGCCGGTCAGCACCTGCGCCACGCTGGCATTGGTGCGCTCGAGCGTGATCACCGCCTCGCGCATCGCTTCGCTCTGCTGGCGTTGGACGCTGAGCATCGATTGCTGCCCGCCCACATAGGCAAAGCCGGCCACTGCCGTCACCACCATGGCGAAGACCAGGAGGATGATCGCCGGCGGCAGCAGCACTTCGGTCCGCGGCCGTGCATTCGGCGCGAGCAGGAAGGCGTGTTCGGTCGTCGTCGGATTGGACATCGGCGCCCCATGCCCGGTTAAGGCAGTCGAGCAGGGACTATGCCGCACGCGCTTTGCCCGAACGCTTCGGGCCTCGACGCAAATTCATGCAAATTGAATCGGTGGGCATGCTGGTTTCTCCTGGCTGGAAAGGCGGACGAGCGGAGGTCCGGCGACCCGTCGGCCCCGGTTGTTACCTTGCCGGGGAGCAAAGCGGTCCCCGGACGGAAAGCGCGGAGCGCCTCCGGTTGCTTTAGGAGCGTAAGAAGACGCTCCGCGCTTTGCCGGACGGGATGTGAGGAACCAGTGGGGCGCGCGAGGGCTTATTGCGGGTCTGGCG
>SEEL01000016.1 GCA_004144345.1 Hyphomicrobiales bacterium | reverse complement strand
CCCTCCCCACAAGGGGGAGGGAGACCGACTGAGAGTTTATCGTCCTTGATTGCACCTTGAGCGGAGCCCCTCCCTCCCCCTTGTGGGGAGGGGGGACCATGCGAAGCATGGTGGGTGGGGGTGAGCACCTTGCGCGGAACCAGTACGGCAGCCACAGCCATCGAGTCGCAGCGCTCACAAGCTCTGCTGCGCTACGCGCCGAGGAGGGATGGGCTCCACTCAAGGTGCGCCACAGCCACGGAGCCCCTCCCTCCCCACCGGGGAGGGGGGACCGGCGAAGCCGGTGGGTGGGGCGGCACCTTGCGCTGAAGCTTTCCCTCCCCACACGAGGAGGGAGAACCGTGCTGACTAAGGGTAATGAGGAGGGAAGCGCGCACGCCCCATCTGGGGGCCGATCTTCGCCGCGGCGTTGCTGCAGCTGAAGTTCGACCGGGTGTGCAGCCCATGCGGTTTGCGAGTGGGAAGCCTCTGTGGCGGGCCAAGAGGAACATGGGCTGCACGCCGGGTCGAACCCCGGAGAGAGGGGAGTCCAGCCAACTGGCCGGGCTCCTCACTGGCGCCGTTGCGAATTGGACGGGGAGGAGATCGCCAGTCCGCAGCGGAAGCAGGACCCGGCCGCCGTAGCGGCCGGGAAGACTTTAGTTGGTCGGGTCGTCGAAGCGGAAAACCGTTTCCACTTTTCCTGACGACCCTCCCGATCAGTTGTAGGCGCGCTCGCCATGCGAGCTGAGGTCGAGGCCATCGCTCTCGGCCGATTCGGATACCTTGGCGCCGCCGAAGATCGCCTTGACGATCAGCATGGCGATAAGGGCCACGACACCCGACCAGACGACGGCGATGCCGACACCGGTGGCCTGCTTCACGAACTGGCCCCACATGTCGTAGTCGGCCAGCGGATAGCCGCCGAGCGACGGGCTGGCGACAATCGCGGTGCCGAGGGCGCCGATGATGCCGCCCACGCCGTGGATGCCGAACACGTCGAGGCTGTCGTCATATTTCAGCATCGGCTTCAGCGTCACGACGGCCCACAGGCAGACCACGCCGGCAATCGCGCCGAGGACCACCGCACCCATGGTGCCGGCAAAGCCGGCGGCCGGGGTGATGGCCACCAGGCCAGCCACCGCACCCGAGGCAAAGCCGAGCAGCGAGGCATGCCCGCGGGTGAACTTTTCGGCGACACCCCAGGCGAGAGCCGCAGCCGCCGGAGCGGTGACGGTGTTGAGGAAGGCCTGGGCGGTGAGGCCGTTGGCTTCGAGGTTGGAACCGGCATTGAAGCCGAACCAGCCAACCCACAGCAGGCAGGCGCCGATGAACACGAACACCAGATTGTGCGGCGGGATCGGCTCCTTGAGGAAGCCGGCGCGCGGCCCGAGGACGATCGCGGCGACCAGCGCAGCGACACCCGAGTTGATGTGGACCACCGTGCCGCCGGCGAAGTCATAGGCGCCGAGGTTGAACAGATAGCCCGTGCTGGCCCACACCATGTGCGCCATCGGCAGGTAGGAGAAGGTGAACCAGATGGCGAGGAACAGCATCACGGCGCCGAACTTCATGCGCTCGGCGATACCGCCGATGATGAGGGTCGAGGTTATGGCCGCAAAGGTCAGCTGGAACACGACGAACACCAGCTCGGGCAGCTCATAGGCCGCCGAGAAGGTCGCGGCGCGCGAATCGATCGTGACGCCCGAGAGGAACAGTTTCGAGAAGTCGCCGATGATGGCGCTGAGGCCGCCTTCGGAACCGCCGAAGGCCAGCGAGTAGCCGTAGATCACCCAGAGCAGGGCGATCATGCAGAAGCCGCCGAGCACCTGGCTGAGGACGGACAGGATGTTCTTGGCGCGCACGAGGCCGCCATAGAACAGGGCGAGGCCCGGAATGGTCATCAGGATCACGACCATGGTCGAGACCAGCATCCAGGCGACGTCGCCCTTGTCGATGATCGGGGTCACGACTTCTTCAACCGGGGCGGCGTCCTGGCCGAGAGCCGGCAGGGCGAAGGCGAGGCCGGTGAGGGCCGCCAGTCCCAGGATTTTTGACGTTTTCAACGCTGTCATTGAGGTTTCTCCAGAGATTGGCGTCACAGGGCAGCCGCGCCGGTCTCACCGGTACGGATGCGGGTCACGGCCAGCAGATCGAGGACGAAAATCTTGCCGTCGCCGATACGGCCCGTCTGCGCGCTGTCGCGGATGGCCGAGACGATGGCGTCGGACTGGCTGTCCTCGACCGCGATCTCGATCTTCAGCTTGGGGAGGAAGTGCACCGCGTATTCGGTGCCGCGATAGATTTCGGAATGGCCTTTCTGACGGCCATAGCCTTTGACTTCGGTCACGGTCATGCCGTGCACGTCCAGCGAGTTCAACGCCTGACGCACCTCTTCAAGCCGGGACGGCTTGATGATTGCGATCACCAGTTTCATGGATGCCCCTTTCGACTTCTACAATTGGTCTCCAATGGCTTCCCTAGACTCAAGCGCCGTGCCAACTGGCCCCGGATTCGCCAAACTTATGATTCTGTTAAGTGAATCGGCTCGCCCGGCGGATGAAGCTGCCGCGTGAAATGGCAACAGGATCAAGCGCTGCCCGCCAAATGGGCAGTTGCCGCGTTTTTGCTCATCGTTTGGGCAGTGTGCGGCGCGCTGGCGCTTGCGTCGGCAGGGGCATCGCGCGACAAGCCAGATAACGGAGGCCGCAGGCGATGAGCGACGATCTCTATGATGTCATAATAGTGGGCGGTGGTCCGGTCGGGCTGGCGCAGGCGCTGGCCCTCAGCCGCTTCCAGCAGGGGCTGCGCGTCGCGCTCCTCGACCGCCGGCCCTTCACCGTCCCCGACGACAAGCGCGCCTTCGCGCTGGCCGCGGGGGTGAAGCGGGTGCTCGAAACGCTGGGCGTGTGGAGCGCCATCGGCGCCGAGGCCGAACCGATCCGCGCCATGAAGATCACCGATTCGGGCCAGGGCGACCTCTCCCGTCCGGTCTTTCTCACTTTCGAGGGCGATGTCGCGCCCGGCGAGCCCTATGCCCACATGGTGGCCAACCGCGTCCTGACCCGGGTGCTGCTCGAGGCCGTCGGTTCGCGCGTCGAGCTGATCGCCCCCATCGACATCACCGGCTACACGGCCGGCGCCGCCAGTGCGTCGCTGTCGCTGAAGGATGGCCGCACGCTCAAGGCGCCGCTGATCATTGCCGCCGATGGCGCCATGTCGGCGCTGCGCAACATGGCCGGCATCGGCGTGGTGCAGCACGACTACCGGCAGTCGGGCGTCGTTACCACCATCGCCCACGAACTGCCGCATGAGGGCACGGCCTACGAACATTTCCGCCCCGCCGGCCCGTTTGCCAGCCTGCCGCTGCCGGGAAATCGCTCCTCGCTTGTGTGGACCGAATCGACCGAAGAGGCCGCCCGCCTCAAGGCGCTGCCGCCCGACCAGGCGGCCGCCGAGATCGAGGCGGCGATGGGGTCGAGCCTCGGCCGCGTGACGGTCGAGGAGGGCATCCAGGCCTTCCCGCTCCGCCTGCAGCTTGCCCGCGAGTTCACCGGGCCGCGCCTCGCGCTCATCGGCGATGCGGCGCATGTGGTTCACCCGCTGGCCGGGCAGGGGCTGAATCTGGGCCTCAAGGATGTCGCGGCGCTGGCCGAAACGGTGGTCGACGCGATGCGCCTCGGCCTCGACCATGGCAGTGCCGACGTGCTCGAGCGCTACCAGCGCTGGCGCAGCCTCGACACGGCGCTGATGGCCGCGGTCACCGACAATCTCAACCGGCTGTTCTCGAACGATCTGGCACCCGTTCGCGCCGTTCGCGACATCGGCCTCGGCCTTGTCGACCGCCTGGCCCCGATCAAGTCCGCCCTCATCACCCGCGCCGCGGGGCTGGAGGCGAACGGTCCCCGGCTGACCCGGGGCCTGCCGCTCTAGTCGCGCTGGCGGCCAATGGCTGGCCAACCGCGTGCGCTAACGTGCCCGCTGTTGGCTGCGGTTGAGGGGCATATGCTCAGGCGGTCGGGGGGAAATGCACCCGCATTTCGTCGGGTTCGACGTCCCGCGCCTCATCGAGGCTGAGCATCGGCACGCCCTCCCGGATCGGGAAGGCGAGATGCGCGGCGACGGAAATTAGCTCTTTGCGATCGGCACTTAGCACGAGGCGCGTCTTGGTCAGCGGGCACACCAGCATTTCCAGCGTGCGCGGGTCGACCTCATAGCGCCGTTCGCTGCTCGGCTCGGGCAAGGGCTTGATCCTGCTAGTTAAGCGGAGCGGAAGTGCCGCCCTTGGCCATCTCGAACTCGGCCAGCGCGATCAGCGTCTCGGCCCGATCCTCGAGCGAGCGGGCTTCCAGCAAGACCTGTTTTTCCTTTGCTCCATAAGGGGATACCATGCAGGCGAAGTTCACGAGATCGGCCGTGCCGGTCTTGTTGATCTCGTCCCAGTTGAGCTCGAAATTGGCGAACTCCGCGTAATCCTTCATCATTTTGAGGAACCGCTGGCGGTCCACCTTGTCCTCGCCATGGGCGCGGGTGAAGTCGTGCGCAAAGGGCTTGGCATCGATCACCGCCTGCCGGAACGGCGTCATCACCGTCAATTCCTGCACCAGCGTGAACCGCGAAATGCCGTCGAGGATGATGAAATATCGGCCCTCGCCGTTTTCTTCCCAATGACTTAGCCGGCCAACGGTGCCGATCTTCTGCAGCGGGGCACGGCCGCGCGGGCTCTCCTCGCTCGTGTCTTCAGGCTGGATCAGCCCGATCATCCGGTCACCCGCCAGCGCGTGATCGACCATCTCGATATAGCGGGGCTCGAAAATATTGAGCGGCCGATGCGAAAACGGCAGCAAAAGCGCGCCCGACAGCGGGAACACCGGCACGCTGTTGGGCAATTCGTCGGCCGAGATGGGGCGCGTCCGCATCACGAAAACAGCAGCGCCGAAAGCTGGCGCCGTCCCTTGTTGGTCGCCGGATCCTTGGGGCCCCAGGCCTCGAAGAATTCGAGCAATTTTTTGCGCGCCGCGTCCTCGTTCCAGCTGCGGTCGCGCTTCATCAGCACCATCAGCTGGTCCGCGGCTTCGGTACGGTTGCCTTCGGCATTGAGCGCCAGCGCCAGATCGAAGCGCGATTGATGATCGTCGGGATTGGCCTCAAGCTTCCGCTCGAGTTCCGCCGTCTCGCTGAGTTCGGCGGCTTCCGTGAGGAGCTTAAGCTCCGCCGCCAGCGACACATAATCGCCGCCCTTGCGGGCTTCCTCGGGAATGGTGTCGAAGATCGCCTGCGCCTGCTCGGCCTCGCCGGCCTTGAGATAGACGCGGGACATGCCCAGCAGCGCATCGACATTCTCGGGCTGATGCTGCAGCACCATGCCGAAGATCTGCGCGGCCGTGTTGAGGTCGCCCGCGCCGATGGCTGCCCTCGCTGCCGTCAGCGCTTCCTTGATCTGCTCGTCGATCGAACCGGCGCGCGGCTGGCCCGGCCCGGCTGCGGCGATCACGCGGTCGGCGAATTTGCGCACTTCGCTCTCGGGCATGTTGCCCAGGAACATGTCGATCGGCCGCCCGCCGGCAAAGGCGAACACATTGGGGATCGACTGCACGCCGAGCTGGCCGGCAATGCCCGGATTCTCGTCGATATTGATCTTCACCAGCCGGATCTTGCCGCCGGATTCGTTGATCACCTTCTCGATGGTCGGGGTAAGCGACCGGCACGGGCCGCACCAGGGCGCCCAGAAATCCACCAGGACAGGCGCCTCAAGCGACGCATCGACGACGTCGGCCTTGAAGGCGCGGTCGGTCGAATCCTTGATCAGGGCAACCGGCGGAGCAGAGGCGGGGGCAGAGCTGAGATTGACGTTCACAGGACGCTTCCTTGGTGGGCGTTTACCCTACAAAACTCCGGCGCAACTGGCGCGCCCAGATGGCTGGAGATTAGGGTTGCAAAGGCAGTTTCGTTTGGGCATATAGGCCCGCGTCGCGCCGGTGCCAAGTTTCTTCGGGCAGCGGACGGCTTGGAGTGCGGGTGTAGCTCAGGGGTAGAGCATAACCTTGCCAAGGTTAGGGTCGAGGGTTCGAATCCCTTCGCCCGCTCCAAAATCTCTCAGAGATTGAATGCGCACGAAGCCCGGGGAAACCCGGGCTTTCGCATTTTGCGCTCTAGATGCCCTGACGCGACTACAAGGCACGCTCCCGACGCGGGGGAGAACACGCCTCGACGGCCGGTCTGTGATATGGTCAACTTGAGAACAAACACCCATGTATGCGGCAAACTGGGCAACCAGCTTGCGCGAAACGGCGGGATCATAGACTCCCATTCGTTTTTGCATGACTGGCATGCTCGCAATCTTAACAAATGTGAACGTTGTCATCTGGACCTGAGCGCGCGGCGCTCATACATCCCCATTGCCGAATGCGCCAACACGTTGACGTAAGCGGCAATCATCTGGGGACCTCAATTGACTAAGAATATCGTTGTGTTGGGCGGGGACGGCTTCTGCGGCTGGCCGACTGCCCTGCGGCTTTCTGATGAAGGCCATTCCGTTACCATCGTCGACAATCTGTCGCGCCGGCGCATTGACGCCGAACTGCATGCAGGCAGCCTCACGCCGATCGCGGATATGACCGCCCGTCTCGCGGCGTGGACCCGCGTCAGCGGCAAGCACATCGATTTCGAGGCCATCGATATTGCCGAGGATCCGGCGCTTCTGGTGAAGCTGCTGGCAGACGTCAGGCCTGACACGGTCGTTCATTTCGCCGAGCAGCGCGCCGCGCCCTATTCGATGCGTGACGCCGCGCACAAGCGCTACACGGTCAACAACAACATCGCCGGCACGCACAATCTGCTGGCCGCGCTGGTCGAGCTGGGTCTCGACACGCACCTCGTGCATCTGGGGACGATGGGTGTTTATGGCTATGACGGCGATGGCCTCGAATTGCCCGAGGGCTATCTCGACGTCACGGTCAGCGGTCCGGATGGCAAGGCCTATCCGCGCTCGATCCTGTACCCGACGCAGCCGGGCAGCGTGTACCATCTGACCAAGTCGATGGATCAGTTGCTGTTCCAGTTCTACGCGCGCAATGACGGCCTCAAGGTCACTGATCTCCACCAGGGCATCGTCTGGGGCACGCAGACCGAAGAGACGCGCCTCGATCCGGAGCTGATCAACCGCTTCGACTATGACGGCGACTACGGCACCGTCCTGAATCGCTTCCTCATGCAGGCCGCATCGGGCCATCCGCTAACCGTGCACGGCACGGGCGGGCAGACCCGTGCCTTCATCCACATTCAGGACACCGTGCGTTGCGTGTCGCTGGCGGTGGCAAACCCCCCGGCGCGCGGCGATCGCGTGAAGATCCTCAACCAGGTGGCCGAGACGCACCGCGTGCGCGATCTGGCGCATCTGGTGGCGGGTGTTACCGGGGCGAGCGTCGCCATGGTAGACAATCCCCGCAAGGAAGCGCCGGAGAACAGTCTCAAGGTATCGAACCGCAGCTTCCGCAAGCTGGGCCTCAACCCCATGCTGCTGCGTGATGGCCTGCTGGCCGAGACGCTGGAGATCGTCGAGCGGTTCAAGCATCGCGCCAATCCGGACGCTATCGCCGCCAGATCGCTTTGGACGCGTGACAACCGTCCAGGAGAAGTGCACCGCCACGCGGATGCCGCGTAATGCGCGATCTGTTCCGGTTGATCGCAGTCGGGCTCGTGAGCTTTGCCATTGTGGGGCTCGCGATGGTCTATTCGCGCGGTGGCGATGCTTCCACCGCGTTCCGCTCGATCAGCAATGGCGTCGCCAGCGCTGTTGACGGCGTCATCGGCACAAGTACTGCTGAAGCCCCGGCGGCAACGGGATACACGCTCAACGTTGCCCGTCCTCGGGCGGCGGCGTGGGTCGGCATCGCCGGCTTCCCCGATCAATCGGAAATCGTCTTCCCCGTACCGCACGGCGCCACCTATCTGTCGGGCGCGCTGAACCTGGTGTTCGACACTCAACTGGCAGAACATGGCGATGGGCTCCTGACGCTCAGCGTCAACGGGACGCCGCGCGGCCAACTGGTCCTCGACAGTGGCCGGCATGCACATCAGGCTCGCATCGAGCTCACCGCTGCCGATCTCAGTAGTGACCGCCTCGTGCTGCAGATGGCCGGCCGCGGCACGACCAATTCTGGGCAAATCTGTCCCACAGACGCCGCCAATTCCGGCAGCGCCGTCACGCTGACTGCCGACAGCCGGCTGGAACTCGTCTCCGCCGAAGCGCCCGCCGACACCATTGGCGTGCTGCTCGCCTCGCCGGGGACACTTGCCCTGCAGCCTGGCCTCAACAAAGGCGACGCAGCGCTGGCGGTGTGGGCCAATCAGCGACTCATGCGCGCGGGCATCAATGCGCGGTTGAGCGAAGGCGGTCCCGGCGAAACGAGTGTCGTTGTTACGCGTCACGCCGTGACGGCGGCGGGCACAATCTCGAGCAATGTGCTGGCGGGCGAGGAATCGGTGACGGCTCTGATTGCGGCCGCCGGTGCGCCGCTACCCGTCACCGCGGCCAGCGGATCGACCAGCGTCGCCGATCTCGGCGCCGAGACCATCGTCAAATCCTTCCGGGGGTCCCGCCGGTGGACCATTCCTTTCGCGGCCGCCGATATGCCCAATGGCGCCTTGCCCGAGCGCTTCAGCCTGAAGCTCAAGGCAACGCCGCTCGCCAGTGGCAATGATTGGGTGGTTCGCATCACGCTCAATGGCAATCTAGTCGAAACATACCGCGTCGCCGGCAGTGCCGACAGCCTCGACTTCGACATCGCCCTGCCGCCCGAACGCATGCTGCCCGGCAATATGCTGGCGGTCGAACTTGTGGACACGACACCCAACCAGGGTATCTGCACTCGCGCGCCGGATGCTCAGGCGCAATTGCTGCCGGAGTCGAGCCTTCTCAATACGTCGCCGGCTCTGGCGGACTGGGCTGCACTCGTCGAGCGGATTGCCGCAACGTCCGATATTTCGTTCGACGCCGACGGGCTAAGCCTTACGCAGGCTGGACGGGCCAGCGAACTGCTGGCGCTGGTGCTGCCGCAGACGATGCGGGTGCGTCTCGACGGAGAGGCGTCGCTGAAGCTCAACGCCATCGCGCGTGATGCACTGCCGGCGGCGCTCGCCGTGGCCGCGCCGACAGCACAGGTTTTGCTACCCGTTGCAACGAATGCCGGCACCTCGCTGGTCCTCATGAAGCCGGGCGTGGAGCTTGCTGCCGCGTTGCAGCGGCTGGGTGCCGACGATGTCGTCCTCCTCATCACCGGTTGAGGCCCGCGGACCGCACCAGTACTGGTCGGTCGACAGCGCCCCGGCAAAGCTCACGCAGCCGCTCTCGATCTGGGCGGCACCGACCGTGCTCGTGCTGTTCACCGGCATCAGCGCCTTGCTCCTCTATGCCGTGAATGCCGTGCCGATACTGGCTGCGGCGTTCCCCAACCACGACATTGTCTTTTCGCCCTACACGGGCACGCATTCGATCCCCCTGAGGATATTCATCGTGTCGTTCTATGTGGCGTTCGCAACGGTGGTTGGGGCCGGGGCGGGCGCTCGCTTCAAGTTCCTCGGCGAGTTGCTGGTCACCTACATCCTGGTGTGCGGCGCCTTCGACCTCATCAACATCCTCGCTTATCGCTCGATCGGCTTCATTTACTCCCTCGACGTGGTCGAGATTCTCTCCGGTCTCATCGGCTTCTTCATCTTCTCGCTGAAGCTGCTCGATCATGGCAGCATGCCCCAGCGCGTGGCGGTGCCGCCCCGGCAATTGCCGCGCCGGGCCGGCTGGCTGCGTCTCCTCGTGGCGATCGCTGGCGCCATAGCCGTTTCTGTCTTTGTCGACGGTCTCAGCCTGCCGCTGATCGATGATCTGCGCAGTGTCTCGTTGCTGGGTGGGACAGGCCCTGGGGTGTTCCTCTTCCTCCCCGCGATGTTCTTCATTCTCTATGTGTGGGGGACGGCGCAATCACTGCTGCGCCCGCTCCCACCCTTCGCGCCGCCGGTCACCATCATCGTGCCGGCCCACAATGAGGCGCATGTGATCGGGCGCACGCTGTCGGCCATCGACGCGGCCGCCGCCAAGTATGACGGCACCGTCAAGGTGATAGTGCTCAACAACAATTCGAGCGACGATACCGCGGCGGCGAGCGCATCGGCATTCACCGAGTTGGCTCATATCGAAGGCCGCGTGCTCGACGTGCCAACGCCGGGCAAGGCCATCGCGCTCAATCGCGGTGTCACCGAGATCGACACAGCCTATTTCGTCCGTATCGACGCCGATACGCAGGTGCTTCCCGACGCCATCGCGCGGGCGATGCGCCACTTTGCCGACAACACGACGGGCGTCGTCGGCGGCGTCCCGTTGCCGCCGGGCGACGGACCGTTCGATCGTTCGCGGCTGCTCGAAGTGCTGCTCAAGCACGGCTACTACCAGATCGCCTATGGCGCGATCGACGGCATTGTCGGCGTGCCCGGCATGTTCGCTGCCTATCGGACCGATGCGGTGCGGCTTGCCGGCGGCTTCGTGCAGGGGATGAACGGCGAGGATACCGATGTCTCGCTGCGTATCGGCGAGATGGGCTATCGCATCGTCGGCGATCCGGCGGTGCAGTATGTCTCCGAAGTGCCGGCAACCTACCGGCATCTGCGCGAACAGCGCATGCGCTGGTTCCGTTCGGTCTATCATGTGTCGGCGCGCAACAGGTCCTATCTCGATGACTGGCGGCCGTCACTGCGCGGTAAGGTGATCCTGCCCTTCATGCTGTTGAACTCGGCGCGTCGTGCGATGACCGTGCCGCTGCTTATCTTCGGCGCGCTCTATCTGGGGCTCTGGCTCGATCCCGACACGCCACTCACGGGCCAGGCCGTCCTTGCCGTGCTGCTGGGCGCACCCGCCCTGATGGGCGTGTTCGCGGCGCTGGCCAATGGCCACGTCAAGGCACTGCTATTCCTGCCCGAATATGTGCTGTTTCGCATGGTGCGGGCGTATCTCACCCTCGAGTCGGTGCTTAGTATTGCCTTTGCGCCGAGCGGGGGATTGGGGATCGGTAAAAATGAGGGGAAGGGACTAAGCCCTTCTTCTACATAGGCAACGGCTTCGTTTGAGTGCAGCGTGCGGTGTCGCCAAAGAGACGCCATGCGCTATCCGCTGCTCGCGTTCCTATTTGTCTTTGTAATTCCGCCCTTTGCCGCCCATGCGCTGCTGACGGGGCGGGCGGTTGTGGTCGTGGAGACGACCGCCGCCACCGATGCAACGCGCCTCCATCACTGGACCCTGCCGGTCTCGACGCTATCGAACGGCGGCTGAACAGCGAGCCTTTTGGAGCGCAACAGCGGCCTCTATAGTGCGAACGGAGGGCGCAATGGCGGACAGACCAAGACACAGGCGGAGCCTACTGCCGATCATCGTGCCGGTGCTGGCGCTGGCGGCCGTCGTGCTGGTGGCGCTGGGCCGCTGGCTCGATCCGGTGGCCGATGGCGGCTGGCAGGATCCGCTCTACACGGTGCTGCTCGCCTTCTCGCTCGACGGCACGTTCCTCACCAGCCAGAGCTGGCTGACGGTCGCCGGCGCCTTCGCCGCGGCGCTGGCCTTCTATCTCGCGGTGCTTGGCAGTCTCTGGGCAGTGTTCCGGGGGCATTTCGGTAGCTGGCGGGCGGCGCGGCAGCGCGACCATGTGGTGGTGGTCGGCGATGGCGCGGACGCCGAGGAACTGGCGCTGGCCCTCGCCCCGACGGTGCGCGTGGTGCTGGTGTCGTCGCGGGCGCTCGACGCGCCGCGGGTCTTTCGCATCGAGCGGCCCGGCGCCACGTCCGAGCTCATTGCCGCCGCCAATGTCCACAAGGCGCGTGCCGTCGTCGTCATGCTGGACGATGAGAAGCTCAACGCCGCCATTGCGACATCGATCGCCAGCGGCTGCGACGGCGAAGCCGGTCCGGCGATCTGGTGCCGGGTGCGCGACCGGTTGATCGCCGATCGCGTGTCGGGCGCCGAACTCGGCGCCTCGCGCATTCTTGTCTTCGACGAAGCGCAGATGATGGCGCGCGATGTGTTTGCCCGCCATCCGGCCCATGCCATCGCCGAGCGCATGGCGGCCGGTCGCGTGCATTTTCTCGTCATCGGCTTTGGCGGGCTCGGCCAGGCGATGGCGGAGGAGGCGATCTTTTCGGGTCTCGCCAGTGGTCTTGGCAAGCCGATGATCACGATCATCGACAAACACGCCGCTACCGCCGAGGCCATCTATCGCGCCACGCGACCCGCCCTCGACAGCGCGGCGGACGTGGCCTTCATCGGTGCCGAGCTGATCACCGCGCAGAACGCGCCGGTGCTGATGGGCTCGACGCTGGCGCAGCTCGCGGCTCGCGATGCGGTGTCACCTGTCACCGGCATCCTGATCTGCCTCGGCAGCGATGCCGACAATATTCGCGTGGCGCTGGCGCTGCCCGATATCCGTCGCCGCGAGGGCCGCTATTTCGCGCCCGCCTTCATGCGGCTGCGCGACCCCGATGCGGAGAGCGTCGTGTTCGCCGGCGCGGCGGACAATGTCGTCGATCCCAATACGGGTGTGATTGCGATCGAACGGCCGACGGCGCTGATGGCGAGCGATATCCTCGACAGCGCGCAGCGCGATGCGGCGGCGCAGCGCCTGCACGATGTCTATACGCGCAATGCGGCGCGCTCGAGCGCAGCCGGCAGCGAGTGGAACCGGCTCGCCGAAACCTATCGCCGCGCCAACCGCCGCAGCGCCGATCACATCGCGGCCAAGCTGTTTTCGCTGGGCCTCGCCTCCGAGCATGATGCCCATACACCGGTGACCGTGCGGCGCAGCGCGCATCAGCACGTGATCGCACCATTGCTCGGTGGGGACAGCGATGCGCTCGAGCAGCTTGCGGCGCTCGAGCATCGCCGCTGGTCGGCCGATCGCATCATCGACGGCTGGTCCTACGATGCGCAACGCGACGATGATCGCAAGCATCATCCGCTGCTCGAACATGGCGAGTATTCGCGGCTCGCCGAGAGCGAACAGCAGAAGGATCGCGACCAGGTCCGCACCGTGCTGTCCTCGGTGGTCACCGACGATCGCGAGGGCGCCATGACGGAAATCCGCGTGGCGCTTGCCGGCCATCGCAATCTCGCACCGGCGGAGGAACAGCGCGCCGTCGCTGCGTTGGTGGAGCGGTTGCGCCAGCTGCTCGGCGATCGCGATCGCGTCGTCACGCTCGTGTCGCCGCTCGCCCCCGGCGCCGACCTGGCGCTCTCCGAGGCCGTGGCGGTAGCGCTGGGTGGTCATGTCGGCGAGTTGCGATTGATCGTGCCCGAGGCGGTGCCCTATCGCGTCGTGCTCGACGTCGCGGCGGGCGAGCTGGCCAGCGACGATCAGGGGCGCAAAGCAATCGTCGACGAACTGCTCAAGCGGCGCGCCGCGCTGTTCGCCCGCTTCGCCCGCGTCGATATCGTGCGCATCGGTTTTGCCGGCAAGACCGACGATTCCTACCATCGCGACACGGCGCAATTCGAACAGGGACTGGCGCGCGCCAATGCCTATCTGGCACGGCGTTGCGACCTGCTCGCCGTGTTGTGGGATGGTCAGGCGGGGCGCGGACTCGGGGGTACCGGCGATCTGGTCAACTATTGGCGCGACCCCGCCAGTATTCCGCCCGCGCTCGATCCGGGTTTGTCGCCGGTACGGCCCGCGGCGGTAAATCGTGAAGGGGCGTTGCTTGTCGGACAAGTACAGCGAAGCTGACCCGTCTCTCCGGACACTTTCCGACATGCATAGCATAAGTCGGCATTTCTGCTAAACTTGCCCCATATTTTGGGGGTAGGGTTGAACAATTCCGACAAATCTGGACGCGCGGGCCGGCCGGTCCGCGTGGAAGATGTTGCCCGCGAAGCCGGTGTATCGCCGATCACCGTGTCTCGCGCGCTTAGCGCCCCGCACAAGGTGCGGCAGGAGACCCGCGAGCGGGTGATGGAGGCGGTTGCCCGCACGGGCTACGTCGTAAATTCCATCGCCTCGAGCCTGCGGTCCGGCCGTTCGTCGATCGTCACGATCTTTGTCGCGAGCCTGCTCAATCCGCATTTTGCGGCGGCCATGCAGGGCGCGCTCGACGCGTTCGAAGGCAGCCGCTTCCGGCTGATGTTCGCGCAAACCGGCTATGTCGATGGCCTCAAGGCCGAAGTGCTCGAGCTGATCCGGCCGTTCAACCCGGCCGCCGTGATGTTTGCCGGCATTCCGATGCAGCCCGAGGCGCGCGCCGCACTGCGCAAGGTCGGCATCCCGATCATGGAGATGTGGAGCGGCGCCGACGACCCCATCGACATGGTGGCCGGCGCCTCGATCGAAACGGGTGCCGCGATGATGGGCCGGCATTTCGCCGAGCAGGGCTACAAGCATATTGCCTATGTCGGTCAGACCAAGGTGCCGGGCGGCATCGGCATGGCGGGCTTTCGCCGCGGGCTCGAGGAAGCCGGCAGCAAGCTGGAGTTCGTCCTGGCCGTGGAAGGCACGGGCACGCTGTCGGCCGGCATTGCCGCGTTCGACCGGCTGCTGGACGAATTCCCGTCCTGCGATGCGGTCTATATCGGGTCGGACCTGCTGGCTGTGGGTGCCCAGATCGCCGCGGGCGATCGTGGGCTCCAACTGCCGCGTGACATGGCCATGGGCGGGTATGGCGACCTCGAATTCGCGCGCTATCTGCGGCCGGCGCTGACGACCGTTGCCGTGTCGGACTATGAGACCGGACGTCTTGCGGGCGTCGCCCTGCGGCACCGTTTGGAGAACGGCGAGCACGAACCTATCATACAAGTCCCCATGCGCCTCCTGGTCCGTGACAGCACCCCGAAGCGGGCGCGAAAAACCTGACGCCGACCCTCGATACAGTCTCTTATTCCGCCGCTCGATGCGCTATGGTCCGGCCCAAGAATCTCTTTGGCTGAGGAAAATATGACCACCGACGGTAAGGGCATGTCTGACAGGAAGCTCCGCTCGCGCGCCTGGTTCGACAATCCGGACAATGCCGACATGACCGCGCTCTATCTCGAGCGCTATCTCAATTACGGCCTGAGCCGCGAAGAATTGCAGTCCGGCAAGCCGATCATCGGTATTGCCCAGACCGGCTCCGACCTCAGCCCCTGCAACCGTCACCATGTCGAGCTCGCCAAGCGCGTGCGCGACGGCATCCGCGACGCCGGCGGCATCGCGCTCGAATTCCCGGTGCATCCGATCCAGGAAACCGGCAAGCGGCCGACCGCCAATATCGACCGCAACCTCACCTATCTGAGCCTCGTCGAAGTGCTCTACGGCTATCCGATCGATGGCGTGGTGCTCACCATCGGCTGCGACAAGACCACGCCCGCCATGCTGATGGGTGCGGCGACAGTCAATCTGCCGGCCATCGCGCTGTCGGTCGGCCCGATGCTCAATGGCTGGCACAAGGGCGAGCGGACTGGCTCGGGCACCATCGTGTGGAAGGCCCGCCAGATGTATGCGACGGGTGAGATCAACTACACGCAGATGATCGACCTCGTGGCGTCTTCGGCGCCCTCGACCGGCTATTGCAACACGATGGGCACAGCGACGACGATGAACTCGCTGGCCGAAGCGCTGGGCATGCAGCTGCCGGGTTCGGCGGCGATCCCGGCGCCCTATCGCGACCGCCCGGAAATGGCGTGGCGCACCGGCATGCGCATCGTCGACATGGTGAAGGAGGATCTGAAGCCCTCCGACATTCTGACCAAGGACAATTTCCACAACGCCATCGTGGTCAACTCGGCCATCGGCGGCTCGACCAATGCGCCGGTCCACATCAACGCCATCGCGCGCCATATCGGCGTCGATCTGCAGCTCAAGGAGTGGGAGACGATCGGCCACGACGTGCCGCTGCTGGTCAATCTGCAGCCGGCGGGCGAATATCTGGGCGAGGATTACTACCATGCCGGCGGTGTGCCGGCGGTGGTCAACGAGCTGATGAAGCAGGGGCTGATCAAGGAGAGCGCCCCGACCGTCAACGGCAAGTCGATCGGCGACAATTGCCGCGCGACCACCATCCAGGACGAGCGCGTCATCCGTCCGTTCGACCAGCCGCTCAAGGCTGAAGCGGGCTTCATCGTGCTGAGCGGCAATCTGTTCGACAATGCCATCATGAAGACCTCGGTCATCTCCGAGGAGTTCAAGCAGCGCTATCTGAACGATCCGGCCCATCCGGGGATGTTCGAGGGCAAGGCCGTGGTGTTCGACGGCCCCGAGGACTACCACCACCGCATCGACGACCCGTCGCTCGCGATCGACGAGCACACGCTGCTGTTCATGCGCGGCGTTGGCCCGATCGGCTATCCCGGCGCGGCCGAGGTCGTGAACATGCGGCCGCCGGCCTATCTGATCGAAAAGGGCATCACGGCGCTGGCCTGCATCGGCGATGGCCGCCAGTCCGGCACGTCGGGCTCCCCCTCGATCCTCAACGCCTCGCCGGAAGCGGCTGTGGGCGGCAATCTCGCCATCATCCGCACCGGCGACAAGGTGCGGATCGACCTCAACAAGGGCACGGCCGACATCCTGATCTCCGACGAGGAAATCCGGCAGCGCCAGGCCGATCTCCAGGCGTCGGGCGGGTTCAAGATTCCGGACCACCAGACGCCGTGGCAGGAAATCCAGCGCGGCATCGTCGACCAGCTGGGCAATGGCGGCGTGCTGAAGCTGGCGGTCAAATACCAGAAGATCGCCCAGACGCTGGGCCTGCCGCGCGACAACCACTAGTCGCGATCACAATTTCAGGGTGTCGCGCCAGGCGCGGCACCCTTGCGGCTACTGCGATTGCTCAAATCCGGTGTTTGGTCTATTTCCCCATCCCACTAGGCTGGGTTGAGGGACACATGCCGGATATTCTGCAGTACTGCAAAGGCCGCAAGCTCGAGACTTTCAAGTCGGGCGCGGTGCTGATCAGCCAGGGCGGCAATGAGCGCCGGCTGTTCGTTTTGGCCGAGGGCCAGGTCGAAGTGCTGCGCGAAGATACCCAAGTGTCCTATATCGACGAGCCGGGCTCGGTGTTCGGCGAGATGAGCGTGCTGCTCGACATGCCGTTTTCGGCGACGGTCAAGGCGCTGAGCACGGTCAAGGCCTATGTCATCGACGATTCGCTGGCGTTCCTTGGCTCGCGCCCCGAGATCGCGCTCGAACTGGCGGCACTGCTGGCCCGCCGGCTCTATTACACAACGTCATATCTGGTCGATCTGCAGCAGCAGGCCGCGGGCCGCCGCGAGGACCTCGATATCGTCGACAAGATCCTGGCGCAGCTGGTGCAATCGCCCGACGACGCCAAGGCCAAGAAAAAGAAATAGGCGCGGCTAGATCAGCCCGGCGGCTTTCACCACGATGAAGATGATGGCCGCATAGGTCAGCTGATGCGTCAGCTGGTCGACGCCATGCAACGCCCAGAAGCGGCTCGGATTGCCGTCGACATGGACGCCCATCGAATAGTGGATCTTGGCGTAGTCGAGGGCGTAGTGGACGACGAACTCGCCGGCGAACAGCGCCAGCGCGAGACCGACCGGCACGCCGAAGATCAAGAGCAGGATCAACGACAGCAGCGCATGCAACCCGGCATGCGCATAGCCGCCGAAATGAAAGATGTTGCCCTTGCCGCTCAACATCCAGCCAGGCTGCAGGAAATAGTCGGCGATGTAGTGCTTGATCTCGAGCCCGATCAACAGCCCGAAGAAAAGTCCCGCCATGCTTCCATCTTCTCCGGCCCCCCAGCCGAAGCCGGACCACGACAGCGGCCCGGGCGCTACCCATCAACAGGATTGAACATGCAGACAAACGGCTCGTTCGGCAAGCGCCGAAGATTAGTCGCAATTTGCGCGAGGCCCTATCGTTCAGCGGGGGTTCATTGCTAGTGTGGCCATCCGGCACTGGTGCTCCGTGCCTGTTCTTGGGGAATTTCGTCATGAATAAGCTAATCGGCCTGCTGAGCGCAGCGCTGTTCATCCTGGTGCCGACGATCGCTTCGGCGGCCGTGGGCAGCGCGCTCGGGGTCAATCCCCAGGCTGTCTCCGGTACGCGCGTCCTCGTGGTGGGCGCCGACATCTTCATCGGCGATCTGATCGAGACCGGGCCGAGCGGCCAGGTGCAGATCCGGTTCCAGGACGACACCGAACTGGTGGTCGGTCCGTCGTCGTCGCTGCGCATCGATGACTATCTCATCCGCAACAATGGCTCGGCCGGCAAGCTGGCAGTGGACATGCTGTCGGGCGCCTTCCGCTTCGCCACCGGCGACAGCGCCAAGAACCGCTACATCATCAATACGCCCACGGGCACGATCGGCGTGCGCGGCACGGAGTTCGACGTGTTCGTCTATCGCGACGATGCGGCGATGATGAAGACTGAAATCCTGCTCTATAATGGCGTGGTGATCTTCTGCACCGAGGGCAATGTCTGCAAGACGCTGTCGGAATTCTGCGAGATCGGCGAGCTGACCCTGGAACAGGCGGAGATCGTCGGCGATTCCCGCCTCACGGACCGCCACGTACGCGCCGGCTACAGGGCCAATTTCATCTATGCCGAAGACCAGTCGCCGCTGCGCCGCGATTTCTGGTTCGCCCGCGCCCGTGAGTGCCTGAATGTCGCGCCGGTGCTGCCGAGCTTCCCGGAGTTCACGGAGACAGAGACGGATAAGTGCGACCAATTCTCGCCTCCGGCCGAGTGCTGGGAAGATCAGCCGGGCTAGGTCCCTCTAGAACGTCGCTCGTCACATGACCGGCAAATCAACCAGCCGGCGGATCAACAACCGCCGGCTTTTGCCTACCCTGCTCGGGGTGGTGCTGGTGCTGGTGCTGGCGCTGATCCGGCTGGCCGATCCGCCGCCGGTGGCGGCCATCCGCGACATGGGGTTCGACTTCTACCAGCGGATGATGCCGCGCGCTGGTGAGGATAGCCCGGTCCGCGTGCTCGATATCGACGACACATCGCTGGCGCAGCTGGGCCAATGGCCCTGGCCGCGCAGCATGATGGCCACGATGACGACGCGGCTCGGCGAGCTGGGCGTTGCCGCCATCGGCTTCGACGTGCTGTTCGCCGAGCCGGACCGGCTGGGTGCGGCCAATGATACGGCCTTCGCCGACGCGCTGCGCAGCAGCAACAGCGTGCTCGGATTCTCGACGTCGGCAAATGCCGCGCCGATTGTCATCGACCCCAAAGTTGGCGTGGCGGTATCGGGGAGCGATCCGGGTCCGTCTCTGCCGCCGATCCGCGGGGCAGTGGTGCCGCTGGCGGTGCTGGCGGAGGCGGCGCCGGGGCTTGGCGGGCTCAGCATCAATGCCGAGGATTCGGCGGGCACGGTGCGGCGGGTGCCGATGCTGTGGACCGATGGCACGCGCTATTATCCCGGCCTGTCGCTCGAAACGCTGCGCCTCGCGCTCGGCGTCGGCACGATCGTCGCGCTGGGCGACACGGCGGGCGGCAATACGCTCGAAGCCGTGCGGCTCGGCGACCTCACCGTACCGACCGCCGCCAATGGCGATGTGATCCTGTGGGACAAGCCTACACAGGCGGCGCACGTCATTCCTGCCTGGCGCTTGTTCGCCGACGACTACCAATCGCTGGCGGGCGAGTTTGGCGGCCGCATCGTGCTGGTTGGCACGTCGGCGAGCGGCCTGCTCGATCTGCACGCGACGCCGCTCTCGGCGAGCAAGGCGGGGGTGCTGGTCCATGCGTCGATGATCGATCAGATCGTCTCCAACCAGTTCCTCGGCCGGGCAGACTGGCTGCAGGGGCTCGAAATCCTGCTGTTCACGCTGACCGGGCTGCTGCTGGTGGCGGTGGTGCTGCGGCTCGGGCCATTTGCCGGCCTTGCCGTCGCCGTTACCTGCATCAGCGCCGCCATGATCGTGTCCTATGTCGCGTTCAGCACACGCGGCTGGCTGATGGATTCGACCTATCCGGTGGCCGCGTCGCTGCTGGTCTATGGCGCGATGGTCTATTTCCAGTTCTCGCTCGCCGAGCGCGACCGCCTGCAGGTGCGCCGGGCCTTCGGCTACTACGTCGCGCCAGAACTGCTCGGCGTCATCGAGCGCAATGCCGGCAAGCTCGAATTGGGCGGCGAGCTGCGCGAACTGACGGTGATGTTCGCGGACATGCGCGGCTTCACCAGCTTCACCGAAAAGCATACGCCGCAGGACACGCTGGCGACGCTCAACACGCTGTTCGGCGCGCTCGGCAAGCAGATCGTCGATCGCCTCGGCACCATCGACAAATTCATCGGCGACGCGATCATGGCGTTCTGGAATGCCCCGGTCGATGTCGCCGAGCATGCCCGCCGCGCCTGCGAGGCGGCGCTGGCGATGCGGCAGACGCTCGATGCGCTCAATCGCGACAAGATCTTTGGCGAACCGGGCATTGCCATCGGCGTCGGTCTCTCCACCGGCGTGGCGCTGGTGGGCAATATGGGGCTCGCCACGCGGTTCGATTACTCGACCATTGGCGACACGGTAAATGTCGCCTCGCGCGTTGAGGGCGAGAGCAAGGTGGTCGGCTTCGACATCGTCGCCGCCGAGGGCACGCGCTTCACCGCGCCAGATCTGGCGTGGCTCGAAGCCGGCTCGGTGCAGCTCAAGGGCAAGGCGCAGCGGCTCAAGGTCTATGTGCTGGTCGGTGATGCGGCGCTGGCAAAGACCGACGCCTTCCTGGCACTGGCCGCGGCGCATGACGCGCTGCTGCTGGCGTTGCGCGGCAATGGCGATGTTGCGGGCAGCCTTGCGCGTTGCGTCGAACTCGGCACGCCGATCGAGCGGCGGCTCGCCCGCTTCTACGAACTGGCGCCGGGCCGGGCCGAGGATTTCGCGGTCGAAGCACCGCTGACGTCGCTGCCATAGGCCTCGCGCATCTCGTCGATCTCGCCCAGCACGCTATGGAACGCACGCCAGTCGTCGTTCTCCGCGATCGGCGCCCATAGCGCCTCCATCTCGTCGATCAGCATGGTGCGCGGGACCGCGCGCGAAAAATAGGGATGGTCGAGATTGACCGACGGCGCTGCGTCATAGGCGTCGAGCATCCCGCGCAGCGGGGCAAAGGCTTCCCCGGCATAGGCCGGCGCCACAGGGCCGCGCAGCGCGCGATCCGCGCTCAGTCTGCCACCGCGCCAGTCGAACCAGAACTGCTCGTAGCCGATCTGGCTTTCGTGCAGGAACGCAAAGATCGCCACCACCAGTTCGGCATCCGCCTGATCGCCGCGCGACATGAGGCCCAGCCGCCGCAAAGCGGCTTGCCACATGCTGCGCTGGAAGGCGGGCCAGAAGCTGTTGAGCGCGGCTTCGAGCGCCTCATGCTCGCCCAGCGGCAGCAGGCATTCGGCGAGCCGCGTCAAATTCCACGCCAGTGCATCGGGCTGACGGCCGAAAGCGTAGAGGCCGGTCGAGTCGAAATAGGCGGCGGTGAAGGCCGGGTCGTAGGTCGGCGTGAAGCGCCATGGACCGTAGTCGAAGCTCTCGCCAGTGATATTGATGTTGTCCGAGTTCAGCACGCCATGGACGAAGCCGGCCGCGATGATGTTGGCACCGGTCCTGGCGACCAACTGGGCGGTCTGCGCCAGCAGCGTTTCGGCCGGCCGGTTGCCGCCATCGGTGCCGAAATAGGTGTTCAGCGAATAATCGAGCAGGCGCCCGAGGCTGTCCTTGTCGCGGAGGTAGCTCAGCCGCTGGAAGGTGCCGATGCGGATATGGCTATGGCTCAGCCGCACCAGCACGCCGGCCCGCGTCGGCGACGGCTCGTCATGCCGCTCCAGCTCTTCGCCGGTTTCGATCAGGCTCAGCGACTTGCTGGTATCGACACCGAGCGCTTCCAGCATCGATGTCGCCAGCACCTCGCGCACGCCGCCCTTCAGCGTCAGCCGCCCATCGCCCATGCGCGACCAGGGCGTGCGGCCCGAGCCCTTGGTGCCGAGGTCAAGCAGGCGTCCCTGTTCGTCATGCAATTGCGCGAACAGGAAGCCGCGGCCATCGCCGAGGTCGGGATTGTAGGTCCGGAACTGGTGGCCATGATAGCGCAGCGCCAGCGGCTGCTCGAAGCTGCCCGCGATCGGCTCGAAGCGGCCGAAATGGGCCAGCCATTGCTCGTCGCTCAGTTCGTCGAGCCCGACGCTGGCGGCCGCACGCTGGTTGCGATAGCGCAGCGTCAGCTCAGGGAAGTGGGCCGCTTCTACCGGATCGAAGAATTCACTGCCGAGTGTAGCGTGCGAGGTGGATGGCTTGATGGGCATCGGCACCACCCTCATCCGCCCTTTGGGCACCTTCTCCCATCAAGGGAGAAGGTCACCCCACAACGCTCTCGGCTCAATTGCCTTCTCCCTTGATGGGAGAAGGTGGCGAAGCCGGATGAGGGTGGTGCCACAAAAGCCATGTTCACCTAGCGCCGGAACACGCCAACCAGTTCCACATGACGCGACCAGGCGAACTGATCGACGGGCGTCAGCTTCTCCAGCCCGTAGCCGCCGGCAATGAGAATAGCGGCGTCGCGCGCAAAGGTGCGTGGCTCGCAGGAAACGGCCACGACCACCGGCACCTTCGATTTGGCCAGTTCGCGCGCCTGCGCCTCGGCCCCGGCGCGCGGCGGGTCGAACACCACGGCGTCGAAATCCTTCAGCTCCACCGGTACCAGCGGTTCGCGGAACAGATCGCGGGCCTTTGCCGTCACGGGCTTCAGCCCGCGCGTGAACCGTACGGCATGCTGCAGCGCGGCAATGCCCGGCTTGTCGGCGTCGGCGGCGTAGACTTTCGCCTGCTCGGCCATGCGCAGGGTGAACGGCCCCATGCCGCAGAAGAGGTCCGCGACCGCTTTCGCCTTGCCGATGCCGTCCAGCACCAGCGCGCCAAGCACGTCCTCGGCCATCGCCGTCGCCTGGAGGAAGCTGCCGAGCGGCAGTTCGACCATGGATTTGCCCATGCGCACGGCGGGCGGCCGGGCCATGAGCACGGTTTCGCCGTTCAGCGACAGGCGCGCCAGGTTCGCGTGCTGGGCGAGCAGCGTCAGCCGCTGGGGCTTCAGCTTCTTGTCGGTCCGGATCGACACATCGAGCCCGGTTTCGGTGGCCGTGAAGGCAATGTCGCAATCGCCGATGGTCGCGGCGATCGTGCGGCTGAGGGCCGGCGCCCGCTCGGCCAATTGCGGCACGAGGATCGGGCAGGCGGCGATATCAACGAGGTCATGGCTGCGGGCCGCCATGTAGCCCACTTCCTTGCCGCGGGCATGGAGCGTGGCGCGGCGGCGGCCGTCGCCATGCGCCGATATCATCGGCTCCGGCGTCGCGCCAACTCTGGCCCCGAGCAGCGCTTCATCGATCAGGCCCCGCTTCAGCGCGGTGTAGGACGCCGGCCCCAGATGCTGCAGCGAACAGCCGCCGCACGCGCTGTAATAGCGGCAGAAGGGGTCGGCGCGGTCTTCGGGCTGGTCAAGCATCCGGCCTTGTAACGTATTCCAGCACACTTGCCAGCGACACGAAGGGCACACCCGCCCGCTCGCTGAGGCCCGTGGCGCAGGTCGAGACGGTCGAAACGCCCAACTTGCAGTCGGCTGGAATATCGTTCTTTACGAAACGGGTCGCCCATTCGTTGAGTTCGGGCGCGAACAGGCCCTTGTCGCCAGCAAAGCCGCAGCAGCTTACCGTCTCGAGCGGCGCGAGCTGTTCGGCGCAGGCGCCGGCGACCGCCAGGATCGCCGCCTGTTCCTTCATGCGCTGGGCCGAGCAGTTCTGGTGCACCGCGATCGAGGGCAGGCGCCGCAGCACCGCGAGCTTGGGCAGCACTTCGGCCAGCAGGAACTCGGCACTGTCGGCCGTTGCCACCTCGCCGTGATGCTCCTTGAGATGCTTGGCGCAGGTCGAGGCGTCGGTAACAACGCGCGCACCGAGCGGCGCGAGCTTTTCCACCAGGCGACCGCCGACTTCGGCCGATTGCTCGGGGAAGCCCTTCGACAGGAAGGGCTGGCCGCAGCACTGGCCATCGAGATCGCCGGGCACGATGACGTCAAAACCGGCGCGTTCGAGCAAGGCGAGCATCGCTTCGGTTGCAGGCTTCAGATCATAGGGCGTCGGATTAGCGCCGAACATGCGCGTCGGGCAGGCCGGGAAATAGACGATGCGATTGTCCGGCTGCGTCGCGATGGGCACGGGGAAGCCCGCTTCCTTCGGGTTATCGCGCCGCGGCAGCCCTTGCCGCGCGGCGGGGGCACCCGGCCCTGGCCGCAGCGTGCGGCTGACACGGGGGATCGGCGCAATTTTTCGCACGACGCCGGCGATTGCGTCGGTCGCGCCATTGCCGATGATGGTGCGGCTCAGCGCCTGCGCGCCGATGCCGAGCCTGAGCCCCGTTTCCACGGCGCGGGTCTGGCGGCCGACGCTGCTGGCGATGCGGCGCGAACTCTCGCTCTGCCGCCGCGCCCGGGCGCCAAGCACCATGGTGCCGGTCTCGATGCCGACGGGGCAGCGACCGGCGCACACATTGCCTGCGGCGCAGGTGTAGAGCCCGGCATAGCCGAAGGCATCGTCCATCGCCGCAAGGCGGCTGTCGTCCTCACCGGTCTCACGCAGGCGGGCCATTTCGCGCGTCGCCACGATGCGCTGGCGCGGGCTCATGGTCAGCTGATGGCTCGGGCAGGCCGGTTCGCAGAAGCCGCATTCGATGCAGAGGTCGACGATCGGGTCGGCCAGCGGCATCAGCTTCAGATTCTCGATATGCACCTTCTCATTGGGCGTGATCAGCACGCCGGGATTGAGCAGCCCTTCGGGATCGAACAGCGGCTTGATGCGCTGCATGATGGCATAGGCGGTGCTGCCCCATTCGCGTTCGACGAAGGGGGCGATGGCGCGGCCCGTGCCATGCTCGGCCTTGAGGCTGCCGCCATAGCGCACCGACACCAGCTCGCTGAGATCGCGCGAGAAGACGTCGAATTTTTCCGCGGCGCCCGGCTTGCCGAAATTGTCGGCCATCTGGAAATGCACATTGCCGGCCAGCGCGTGGCCGAAAATGATCGCGTCCTCATAGCCGTGATCGTCGAGGAGCTTGCGCATATCGATGACGAAATCGGCGAGCCGGTCGATCGGCGCCGCCACGTCCTCGGTCATCATCGTGGTGCCGGGTTCGCGCGAGGCGCCGCCCGAGGCGAAGAAGCCCTTGCGCATATCCCACAGGGCATGGCCGCGGGCTTCGTCGGCGGGCTGGAAGTCGAGATCGGTGGCGCCTTCTTCGCGCAGCACCGTCATTGCCTTCTCCGTCTCGACCGCCAGCTCTTCGGGCGTCGGGGCGGAGACGTCGATCAGCACCACGGGCGAGTTCTCGCCGAGGAATTTCACATAGGGCTGCATCACCGGCAGATGCTCGACCGTGCTGACGGCGCGGCGCTCGATGAATTCGGCGGCGGTGACGCCGGTGGTCGATTGCACACCGCCATTGGCGAGGCGCGTGATGGCGCGGCCGGCGCTGTGCGGATCGGGGAAGGGGATCAGCCCCGTCACCTTGTGCGGATATTCGGGGATGGTGTTGTAGGTCACCTCGGAGACGAAGCCGAGCGTGCCTTCCGAGCCGATCACCAGATGGACGAGAATGTCGATGGGGTCGTGGAAATCGACCAGCGCGTTGATCGAATAGCCGACGGTGTTCTTGATCCGGTATTTGTGGCGGATCAGCGCCACGAGCTCTGGGTTGGCGGTGACCTCGTGGTGCAGCTGGTGCAGCGCTTCGAGGAGGTCGGCGTGGCTCGTGCGGAACGCGGCCACCGAGGCCGGATCACCCGAGTCGAGCACCGTTCCATCGAGCAGCATCAGGCGCATGCGCTGCAGCGTGTGGTAGGTGTTGTAGGCGACGCCGCAGCACATGCCGGACGAATTGTTGTTCACCACGCCGCCGATCTTGCAGGTGGCCTGGCTCGCGGGATCCGGCCCGAGCTTGCGGTCGAATTGCTTCAGCGCGCGGTTGGCCTGCGCGACGATGATGGCAGGGCCGAGCAGGATGCGGTCGCCATTGTCGAGCACCTGCATCTGCTTGAAGCCGTCGCCCAGTACGGCCAGCACGCCTTCGGTGATGGCCTGGCCGCTCAGCGAGGTGCCGGCGGCGCGGAAGGTCAGGGGCAGTTTCTCGGCCCGGGCGGCGGCGATCACCGCGCGCACCTCGTCCTCGGAATTGACGATCACCACCGCCGCCGGCACCAGCCGGTACTGGCTGGCGTCGCCGGAATAGGCAAAGGTCATCAGCGGGTCGGTCATCACGCGGCCGGGGGCGATGATGTCCTTGAGCCGCGCGGCAATACCCGCAGCGGCGGCTTTGCGGTCGAAACCGATAGGCGCCATGTCGTTCAAGTCGAGTCTCCTTGGCGCAAACCTAGGCCGATTTGCGCGTCAGAGGGAGTCGGCAGCCCGGCTTGGCGGTACGGCGCGGCCTTGCGTCTCAGCTAGAGGTCGATCTCGATATCGACACGCTGGCTGCGGCGGTCCTCGCGGATCTCGGCGGCGGCGCGGCGGAGGATCGTTGCCAGCCGCTGCTGGTTCGCCGGGTCGCGGTCCTTGGCCGCTTCCTTGATCGCCTGCTTCAGCTCCTTGCGGGCCTCGTTCACTTCTGGCTCGACATCGTCCATGTCGCGGTCGGGGCGCGGGGGCGCTTCGCGGAAATGCCGGCCGGCTTCTTCCCACTGGCTGCGGGCGCGCTGGAACTGCTCGCCGATGCGGCCGAAATGGGCCAGCATGCCTTCGACAGCCTCGCGATTGTCGCTCAGATGCGCCTTGCCCTCATCGGTGATGGTGTAGAGCCGCTTGTTGCCCTCGGCGGTGGAGGTCACGTAGCCGGCCTCCTCGAGGAAGGTCAGCGCCGGATAGACCACGCCCGGGCTCGGTACATAGATACCGCCGGTCTTTTCCTCGATAGCTTTGATCAGATCGTAGCCGTGGCGCGGCTGCTGCTCGATGAAATAGAGCGCGATCAGGCGCAGATCGCCCGAGGCGAGCATGCGGCCGATGCGGAAACTGTCGCCAAAGCCGCCCCAATCGCCGCCGAAGCCGCCACGCGGGCCGCCCCAGCCGCCAAAACCACGCCGGCCCATGGCCTCGAATTTTTGCCACATGCGCTGCTGGTGGCGGTCGAAACGGTCGTCCTCTCGATGATGCATTTCGTATCTCCGATATATCTTACGATACTCAAAAGGTACGCCTCCGCCGCAGGAGTTCAAGATAGATCGTAAGATATATCTTTGAGACTAGCGGATCGCCGCGATGTAGCGGTCGGCCGAGCGCTGCACCGCCGCCTTGGCGTCGGTGTCGAGCACCCGGTCCCACCAGCCCGAATAGATCCGGTCATAGGCATAGGGTTTCACGGCTTTGACGATCCGCTCCACGCCGCGCGCATTCAGCGGGATGAGGTTCGGGAACGAGTACATGAAGCTCACCCAGCGCGTGTCCGGCACCACCATGATGCTGTCGCCGGTCATCAGTACGCCGCGTCCCTCGGCGCCTTCGGACCAGTGCAGCACGGTCGAACCGGGGAAATGCCCACCCACCCGCGCCAGCGTCACGCCCTCGGCGATCTGCTTGCTCTCGCCGCTCCAGAATTCCACTGCCGGATCGGGCCGCATCACCCAGTCCCGGTTGTCCTCATGAAGGTAGATCGGCACACCGCCCAGCGCGCGGCTCCAGTCCACCATGGTCGAATAGAAATGCGGGTGCGAAATGCCGATCGCCTTGATGCCGCCCTTGGCGGCAATCGCGGTCAGCGCGGCATCGGTGATCACAGGCGTGCAATCCCACAGCACGCCGCCCTCCGGCCGGGCGATCCACAGCCCGCGCTGGCCGATCGCCACCTGCGGCTTGGTGCCGATGCCGATCAGCCCCGGCTCGACCTCATGCATCTCGTTGACATGGTCCTCGCGTAGCTCGTCGAGCGTCGTCCAGCCCTGGCCCCTGGCATTCACATATTGCCGGTCATCGGCGCAGATCAGGCAGGTTTCCCGCGGCGCGTCGGTCTCGGCATAGCCAACGCCGCAAGTGGTGCAGATGTATGAGGGCATGGAGCGACTCCGTTAAGGAGCGCCGAGGCTATAGCTGCTTCTTCCACATCTCCAGCGCGCTGAGGCTGTCGCCGGCGCGGGCGATGCAGAACTGATAGATGTCGAAGCTGGATACTCTGACGCCATAGTAATTGTCGCGGGCCCGCGCTTCGGTCTTGAGCCGAAGGATCAAATCGCGGTCGCAGGCAGCGAGGTCGGTGCGAAGCGAGAAGTCGCGGGCCTGCCGCACGGCGAAGTCGAACGGGTCCCAGCCCCAGAGGTCGATCTTCCAGGGGTCGCCCTTGCCGTCCTTGAATTTGAGGCCCCAATAGAGCCCGGCGCCAAGCGGATCGGGGTCGACCCAGTCGTTGAGGAAAATCGCCTCGTGGAGCGGTGTGCCGGCCCGGTCGAACAGGCGGACGAGCTTGCCGCCGAAGGCCATCCAGTCCTGGTAGCGCTCCGCCTCCACGGCCATGTGGATGTCGATGTCGCGCCAGACCATCAGATCGTAGCCGGCGCTGCCGGTGACGGTGGGCTCGGCGAAATTCTGCACCAGCAGCGCGAACAGGCCGGACTCGGCGAGCAGCGCATGGGCTTCCTCGCGCAGCAGGCGGGCAGTTTCAGCGCGTGCAGCCGGACTGGGCAATCGTGACCCCTAAAATCAAAAACCCGGCCGCGATTGGCGACCGGGTTCCCAAAATTTGCAAGCGGTGTGACGCGCCGGAGCCGGAGTTATTCGCTCTTGGCTTCGGTTTCGGCCGCAGCAGCAGCGGCGGCAGCAGCCTCAGCGGCTTCCTTCTCGGCCAGCTCACGGGCCAGGGCCTCGGCGGCAGCGATCTTTTCCTGCTCGCGGGCGTTCTTGGCCTCGACGGCGGCATCGCGCTCGCCGGCTTCGATCTTCTTGGTACGGGCCGACGTCGATTCGAAAATACGGGCCGACTTACCGCGACGGTCGCGCAGGTAGTACAGCTTGGCGCGACGCACCTTGCCGCGCTTCAACACTTCGACGCGGTCGACGTTCGGCGAGACGACCGGGAACACGCGTTCCACGCCTTCGCCGTAGGAAATCTTGCGGACGGTGAAGCTCTCATTGAGCCCCGTGCCGGTGCGGGCGATCACCACGCCTTCATAGGCCTGGAGACGCTCTTTTTCGCCTTCGCGAACCTTCACCCAGACCTTGACGGTGTCGCCATGGGTGAAATCGGGGAGGTTGGCGCGCGCAGCGAGCGCTTCGTACTGCTCTTTTTCGAGCTCTGCGATGATATTGGGCATGCGTTTGATCCGTTCGATCTTTTCATGGGGCGTTTTGCCGGAAGTATCTTTCCAGCCGCCCGGTCTTGGTTTTGCACGGAGTTATGTGACGTTATTGGCCCGCCCCCTGAGGGGGAGCGAGCGCGCGTATAGAGCAAGAATGCCCGGGAGTCTAGGGCTAGAGCCAGCCCGCCAGCACGCCGACACCGCCCAGCGCGAAGGCGCCGCCGGCGATCTGCGCGAGGGTCTTGCCGTGGCGGCCGACCAGCCGCGTCACGCCCGTCGCGGCGCCGATACCAGCCAGATGCAGCAGAGCGGTGGCGGCGACAAAACCGAGTGCATATTCAAGGCCCGAGGTGGCCGCCGGCATTTCGGCGCCATGGGCGTGGCCGTGGAACACCGCAAAGAGTCCGACCAGCGCGCTGGCAGCGGCCACCGGCATGGAGCGGCCCGAGGCCGCAGCGGCACCGATCACGACCGAGCTCAGGGCGATGCCGAGCTCGACGAAGGGCAGCTCGATGCCATTGGCGCCGACCACAAAGCCCACCGCCATCATGCCGACGAAGCTCAACGGGACGGCAAGCAGTGCCCGGCCGCCGAGCACGGCGGCGAAAACGCCCACCGCCACCATGGCCAGCACATGGTCCAGCCCACCGATCGGATGCATGAAGCCGTGGAGGAACCCGGAGGCTTCGCCATGGCCTGTATGAGCCAGGGCAGAAGTTGGCAAAGCGATCAGCGAGAGAGCGAGAAGCGAAGCGAGCGCGCGCATAATTTCCTTTCGGGGACCCACCGTCCCAGCAGTTTCCAAACCCTGACGGCCGGTCTCCTGGCTCCGGACATCCCGCTTCGCCTTCCCAGTCGCAAACCAGTGGCGCGTGAAGCGGGGATATCGTCCGGCACAGTCGCGGGGGCGGCGCAGTCCTGCTGCTTCCCGTTTCACCCTTATGGGCACCGTCGGCATCATCTGTGGCACCAAGCCGGGGACCGATCAACCGATTTGCCGCATGCGGGCCGCGCGCCGTCTGCTATAGAGCCGGGCCATGGACAATAGGTTGACCAGCAGGATCGTGACGCGCGAGACGCTTCTCGCGCTGCTGGTGCTCGCGCTGGCCTTCCTGAACTTCGGCCATGTCAGCATCAGCCAGGGTGGCGAGTACCGCCTGGTGCCCGATGCCTGGTGTGGCGATCCGCTATTGCCCAATTCGCCCGACCACTCGCCGTGCCATGCCTGCCGCATCGGCAGCGGGGCCGATCTGCCGCCCGCGCCGGGTGACATCGTGCCCGTGGTCTTCAGTGTTGCCGCCGTGGCCTATGCTGCGCCGTCGCTCGATGGCGCGGATCTGCCGCTGCTGCTCAGCGCTGAACCGCGGGGTCCGCCTGTCGCCTGACCTCCTCGCCACTTTCCTTTTCTTTCTTCGAGGTCAGACATGAACCCCTATCGCCTTGCCGCCGTCGCGGCGCTGCTCGCTTTGTCCACGCCCAGTTTCGCCCATAACGGGCTCGTCCATGGCGGCTGCGCCGTCGGCCAGACGTTTAGCGCCAACGGCATCAGTGTCAGCGGCGCCTTCACCCGCGCCATGCTGCCCAATGCCGGCGCTGCCGGCGGCTATCTCTCCATCGACAATGCCGGCGCCGAAGCCGACACGCTTACCGGCGCCAGCAGCCAGGCGGCGGCGATCGTCGAAGTGCACCAGATGAAGATGGAAGGCGACGTCATGAAGATGGCGGCGGTCGAAGGCGGGCTCGAAATCCCGGCCGGCGGCAGCGTGGCGCTGGAGCCGATGGGCTACCATTTGATGTTCATGCAGATCGACGTGCCGTTCAAGGAAGGCGATTGCGTCGAGGTCACACTGCATTTTGCCAAGGCCGGCGATGTGCCCGTGGTGCTCAATATCGGCAGCGTGGCGCAGAAGGAGCCGGTGATGGATCACGGCGACCATGGCGATCACGACATGAGCGATATGTCGGAAATGCCGTCGGCGGAGTAACCGCTACTTCAGCAGATCGGGCCGGCGCGCCCGGGTGAGCTTCTCGCTCTCGGCGCGCCGCCACTTGGCGACCTTGCCGTGGTCGCCGCTGGTGAGCACGGACGGGATCTCGCGGCCTTCGAACATGGCCGGCCGCGTATACTGCGGATATTCAAGAACGCCGTTCTCGAAACTCTCGTCGGCGTGGCTCTCCTCGGCGCCGAGCACGCCGGGGATGAGCCGCAGCACGGCCTCGAGCAGCACCATCGCCGCCACTTCGCCGCCCGCCAGCACATAGTCGCCGATCGAGACTTCCTCGAGATTGCGCGCTTCGATGACGCGTTCGTCGATACCCTCGAACCGCCCGCAGACGATCACGGCGCCCGGTCCGGCCGCGAGGGCACGGGCCCGCGCCTGCGTCAGCGGTTTGCCGCGGGGGCTCATCAGGAGCCGCGGGCGCGGATCGTTCTGCTGCGACACGCTGTCGATGGCGGCGGCCAGCACATCGGGCCGCAGCACCATGCCGGCGCCGCCGCCCGAAGGCGTATCGTCCACCGAGCGGTGTTTGTCGGCCGCGAAGTCGCGCAATTGCGTGAGGCGCAGCGACCACAGGCCCTGCGCCGCGCCGCGGCCAATCACCGAGGCGCCGAGAGGTCCGGGAAACAGTTCGGGAAAGAGCGTGATGACGTCCGCGTCAAAGCTCAATCGGGCTCTTCCTCGCCCGGCTCGGCGTCGACGGGCACCTCGATCACCAGATAGCCGCCGGCGATGTTCACTTCCGGCACCACGGCCTTGGTGAACGGATAGAGGAAGGTATCGCCCGAGTGCTCGCTGCGCACTTCGACCAGATCGCTGGCGCCGAAATTGGGAATCGCCGTGACCTTGCCGATCACGGTGCCGTCGCGCAGCCGCACGGCGAGGCCGATCAGGTCGGCATGGTAGTAATCGTCATCCTGGTCGGTCGGCGGCAGCTGGTCGCGATCCACGTACAACTCCACGCCGTTGAGCTTTTCGGCCGCAGTGCGGTCGGTGACGCCCTTGAGCCGCGCCACCAGCACATTGGTCGTGGCGCGCGCGGTCTCGATTTCGATCACGAGCCCCGGCCGGTTGGTGGCCAGTGGACCATAGTCCACCAGCGCCAGGGGCTCTTCCGTAAACGACTGGATGCGCACCTCGCCCTTGATGCCATGGGCCGCGCCGATGCGGCCCATGAGCAATTGCTTGGAGGTGGCGGCCATCGCTTACTCGGCGGCCGGAGCTTCGGCCGGCGCGGCGTCGGCGGCGGCCTTGTCGGCAGCGGCCTTGGCGCGGGCTTCAACGCGCTCGGTGGCCTTCTTGCCCGGCACGGCGCGTTCCGGATTGTTGCGCGGGGCGCGCTTCAGCAGGCCGGCGGCATCGAGGAAACGGGCCACGCGGTCGGTCGGCTGGGCGCCGACGCTCACCCAATGCTGGGCGCGTTCGGTGTTAAGCACGACGCGCTTGGAATCATCGGCCAGCATCGGATCGTAGCTGCCGATCTTTTCGATGAAGCGGCCATCGCGCGGCGAGCGGGCGTCGGCGAGCACGATGTGGTAGTAGGGGCGCTTCTTGGTGCCGGCGCGGGCGAGACGGATCTTGAGGCTCATTCGTTCAGTCCTTGGTTGATTTGTCGAATTCGGTTCTAGTCTATTTCTTCTTGGGCACGAAGCCGCCGCCGAGGCCGGGCAGGCCGGGGAAGCGCGCGCCGCCGAGACCGGGCATGCCCGATCCGGATTTGAGCAGCTGGCCGACATCGGTCGGCAGCTTGTCGGTGAGTTGCTTTTGCGGCGCCGCTTCAGCGCCCGGGATCGAGGCGGGATCGATGCCCATCTGGCGGGCCAGGCGCTCGAGTTCCTTGGGGTCCATGGTCGAGGGATCGGGCATGCCGCCCAGCCCCGGCACCATGCCGCCGAGCTTGCCGCCGAACATGCCGGACAGCGAGCCCATGCCGCCCTTCGACACCTTCTTCATCATGTCCGCCATCTGGCGGTGCTGCTTCATCAGCTTGTTGACGTCTTCGACCTTGGTGCCCGAGCCATTGGCGATGCGGATGCGGCGCTTGGCGTTGAGCAGGTCAGGATTGGCGCGCTCCTTGGCCGTCATCGAGTTGATGACGGCGATCTGGCGGTCGAACACCTTCTCGTCGAGGTTCGCGCCGGCCATGGCCTTTTTCATCTGGCCCATGCCGGGCATCATGTTCATCAGGGCGCCCATGCCGCCCATGTTCTTCATCTGCTGCAGCTGCGTGCGCAGATCGTCGAGGTCGAAGCTGCCCTTCTTGAGCTTCTTGGCCATCTTGGCCGCGTCTTCGGCCTTGAAGGTCTCGGCGGCCTTTTCAACGAGGCTGACGATGTCGCCCATGCCGAGGATGCGGTCGGCGATGCGGCTCGGGTGGAAGTCTTCCAGCGCGTCGAGCTTTTCGCCCGTTGCCATCAGCTTGATCGGCTTGCCGGTGACGGCGCGCATCGACAGCGCCGCGCCGCCGCGGCCATCGCCGTCGACGCGGGTAAGGACGATACCGGTGATGTCGACGCGCTCATCGAAGGAACGCGCGAGGTTCACCGCGTCCTGGCCGGTCAGCGAGTCGGCGACGAGCAGGATTTCATGCGGATTGGTGATCGACTTGATCTCGGCCGTCTCGGCCATCAGTTCTTCGTCGATATGGGTGCGGCCCGCGGTATCGAGGATCAGCACGTCATAGCCGCCGAGGCGGCCTTCGTTCAGCGCGCGCCGCGCGATCTGGACCGGCGTTTCAGACGTGACGATCGCCAGCGTATCGACGCCGATCTGTTCGCCGAGCACGCGCAACTGCTCCATCGCCGCCGGACGGCGGGTATCGAGCGAGGCCAGCAGCACTTTCTTGTTCTGCCGTTCCTTGAGGCGCTTGGCGATCTTGGCCGTGGTCGTGGTCTTGCCCGAGCCCTGCAGGCCGACCATCAGCACCGGCACCGGCGAGACGGCGGCAAAGTCGAGCGGTACGCCCACTTCGCCCAGCACGCGCACCAGCTCGTCATGGACGATCTTGACCACCTGCTGGCCCGGCTTCACCGATCGGGTGACTTCGGCGCCCACGGCGCGCTCACGCACCTGCTCGACGAAGGCCTTGACCACTTCGAGCGACACGTCGGCCTCGAGCAGCGCGCGGCGAACTTCGCGCAGCGCCGCATCGACGTCGGCTTCATTCAGCGCGCCGCGGCCCGTAAGCCCGTCGAAGATTTTGCCAAGCCGGTCGCTAAGGCTCTCGAACATACTCATTCCTTCCCGGTTGATCCCCGGGATGTGGGATCGCTCGCGCAAAACACAAACACACCCCGGGGCGCATCGCGCTGCGGGGTGTTCGCCTCCGGGATCTCTTTAGACCTTTGCGGGTCCCGGGCGGCAGTTCAGGGTCAGGCCTGAGCGAAAGTGGCGCGTGAATAGGCGGGAACGCCCGCCGAGTCAACCTTAAGCGCCGATTTCCGCGGCTTTGCGGGCGCCCGCCTAGGCTTGCGAACCGCCGCGATGTAGAACGGCAAGCATAGTTGCGGTTCTTTTGAAGTCATACGGGGGATCGATATGAGAATTAAGGCGCGAATTATTGCTCTGTTTCTGTTGCTGATTACTAGCAGTGCTGCCCTTGGCGACTATGTGATCGGTTACGACGAGACGAAATCGCTGTTCGTCAACCAGACAATGGTCACCTACGACCGCCATCACGGCACGCAGGTCGAGTACATCGCCAAGAACGGCAAGAGCTATTTGCTCTATCCGGGCAACGAGACCATCGTGAAGGGCAGCTGGAAGCTGGAAAAGTCCGAAAACCCCAACGTTTTCAATCTCTGCTTCAAATATCCGGCCAACACCTTCAACCCGGCGACCGGCGAGAGCGGCGGCAATTGGGAATGCCAGGCGGCCGGCTTCTACCTCACGGTGGTCACCGACCATGCCGATGGGGACGTCCTCAAGCTCTCGAAGGCCAGTGCGGCGCCGTTCGTCCTCGCCAAACGCAAGGCCAGCCTCGCCAGCCTGATCAGGAAGCTGCCGAAATAGGACGGGCTAGACCCGGAAGGCGATGCGCAGGCCGCCCCAATGGCGGCCGCGCACGCTGATCGGGGCCGAGCAGTCCTTCATCAGGGCGAAAACCCCGCCGCCCATGTCGCGGCGATAAGTCTGCAGCAGGAAGGGCTGGGTATTGCGGCCGGCGCCGAGCCCGGTGCGGTCGTTGAACATCCGCCGGTTGCGGCAATTGGTGGCGTTCCAGACCGGGTCATCGCCCTGCGGCGCGCTGTATTTCAGATTGTGCGTCGGCAGGAAGCCATTGCGGTCCACGGCGGCGCAAAAGACGATGCGCGGGTCGAAATTCAGCACCGGCTCCTGGATCGGCGGCAGCAGGCGGTCGGTCAGCGCCACAAAGCCGGTCATGAATTGCTGCGGGTCGGTCCCGGCGACCGGCCGGTAATTCTCGTCGAACAGCTGGCTGATCGAGATTTTCCCAGATGCCACGGCCGTTTCAAGGGCATCCTCGATCTCGAGGGCCTTCTGGCGCACCAGATCGACAATCGGCGTGTCGGGCGTTTCGATGCCGCTCTGGGCGACGAAGCGCATGCAGTCCTCGGAAATGCCGAGGATCGAGTCGCTGCGCGATTTGGCCGTTTTCAGCATGGTTCGGGCTGAATCGACGGTCTCGACCAGATGCTTGAGGCCGGTTTCGACGCTGGCGAAAGAACTCACCGATTGCTGCATCGGCGCGGCCATGGCGTCGATGCCGTCGACCAGCGTGCCGACCGAATCCACCAGCAGATGCAGGGTGTCGCTGGCGGCGGTGGCCGCCTGCGCATCGGTGATGGCGCGGCGCGCGGCGTCGACATTCTGCTCCGACGCTTCGAGCAGCCCTTTCATGGTCTTGGTCAGCGCCGCGAGGTGTTCGGCATTCTGCGCCGAAAAGCGCTGCACCTGGTCGGCCAGCTCCTTGACCGAGACGGCGATCACGGCAAAGCCGCGGCCGGCATCGCCGGCGCGGGCGGCTTCGACGCTGGCATTGAGGGCCAGCAGCTTGGTTTCGCGGGCCACCAGTTCAATGGCGGCGCTGGCTGCCTGGACGTTGCGCAGGGTCTGGTCGGCGGCGCCCAGCGAGGTCGTGAAACTGGTCGCGCTGTCGGACAGCGTCTGCATGGTGCTCGCCGTGCGCTCGACGACGCTCGACACCTCGGCGGCGCTCTGGCCGAGAATTGTGCGGGTTTCGGCGGCGGAGTCGCGCGCCGTCTGCATCGACTGGCCGAGGACGCCGATGGTCCGCGTCATGGCCTCGGCGGCGTCCATCGCGGTGCCCGCGCTGCCGCCCTGGGTGACGCCGATCGCCGACAGATCGGCGACGATGCCGCTCAGATCCGCAATCTCGACCCCCAGACCGCCGACGCGGCGCGCAATGCCGGCCATTGCTGTGGTGTCACCGGCATCCCGCCGTTGAAGCGCAGCATTCTGGGTCATGCGTGCCGTTCCCCCTCGAAAGCGAAAGGTAGGGGAACATGGCTTAAGGAAAGATTTACCATAAGGCGGCGACGTCCCGCGACGGTGGCGCCACTGGCAATTTTCGCCCGCTTCCGCCATATACAGCCCCGAAACCCCAAGGCTCCGCGATGACCAGCGCTCCATTCCTCAAGATGAACGGGCTCGGCAACGAGATCATCGTCGCGGATATGCGCGGCCGGAAGGACCGGGTCACGCCCGCCGCGGCCATCGCCATCAATGCCGATCCGGCGACCAAGTTCGACCAGATCATGGCCGTCCATGATCCCCGGACGCCGGGCACCGCGAGCTATATCGAGATCATTAATTCCGACGGCTCGCTGGCGCAGGCCTGCGGCAATGGCATGCGCTGCGTCGTGCAGGCGCTGAGCGCCGAGACCGGCCAGAAGAGCTTTGTGTTCGAAACCATCGCCGGCATCCTGACCGGCGAGGAACATGCCGACGGCTCGATCACCGTCGACATGGGCAAGCCGCGCCTGGGCTGGGACGAGATCCCGCTGGCCGAGGAATTCTTCGACACCACCGGCATCGAGCTCCAGATCGGGCCGATCGATGCGCCCGTGCTGCACACGCCGTCCGCCGTCTCGATGGGCAATCCGCACGTCACCTTCTGGGTCGAGAACGACGTCTGGGATTATGCGCTCGACCGGTTCGGGCCGCTGCTCGAGAACCATCCGCTGTTTCCCGAGCGCTGCAACATCTCGATCGCGCAGGTGGTGTCGCCTGAGCACATAATCCTCCGCACCTGGGAGCGGGGCGCCGGCCTCACCCGGGCCTGCGGTACCGCGGCCTGTGCTGCGCTGGTCAATGCCGCGCGTACCAAGCGCACCGGCCGCAAGGCCACGCTGACGCTGCCGGGCGGCGATCTCATCGTCGATTGGCGCGATGACGATCATGTGATGCTCACCGGTCCGGCCGAATTCGAGTTCTCGGGCGATGTCGACCCGCAGACGGGCGCCTGGACGCGGGACAAGGCCGTCGCCTGATGGCCATCGAGACGCTGACGTTCGGCTGCCGGCTTAATGCCTATGAATCCGAGGTGATGAAGGCCGAGGCCGAAAAGGCAGGGCTCAACACCGCGCTGATCGTCAACACCTGCGCTGTCACCGAAGAGGCCGTGCGCCAGGCGAAGCAGGCCATTCGCAAGGCCCGCCGCGACGAGCCCGGCCGCCAGATCATCGTCACCGGCTGTGCGGCGCAGACCGAAGCGCGCTCCTTCGCCGACATGGCCGAAGTCGATCTCGTCATTGGCAATGCCGACAAGATGAAGGCGGCAAGCTACGAGCCGATGGCCTTCGGGCTGAAGCTCAACGACAAGGTGCAGGTCAATGACATCATGGCCGTGCGCGAGCAGGCGAGCCATCTGATCGAGGGCATGGACGGGCGCACGCGCGCCTTCGTGCAGGTGCAGAATGGCTGCGACCATCGCTGCACGTTCTGCATCATCCCCTATGGCCGCGGGCCCAGCCGCTCGGTGCCGATGGGCGCCGTGGTCGAGCAGATGAAGCGGCTCGTCGGCAATGGCTATCGCGAGCTGGTGCTGACCGGCGTCGACATCACTTCTTATGGCGCTGACCTGCCGGGCCAGCCGAGCCTCGGCAAGCTGACGCAGTCGATCCTCCGCCACATCCCGGACCTGCCGCGTCTCAGGATCTCGTCCATCGACTCGATCGAGGCCGACGAGGCGCTGTATGATGCCATAGCATCCGACCAACGGCTGATGCCGCATCTGCATCTGAGCCTCCAGTCCGGCGACGATTTGATCCTCAAGCGCATGAAGCGGCGGCATTTGCGCGCCGATACGCTCGGCTTCGTCGACAAGGTGCGCCGGCTGCGGCCGGACATCGTGTTCGGCGCCGACATCATCGCGGGCTTTCCGACCGAGACCGAGGAGATGTTCGACAATTCGCTCCGCATCGTCGAAGAGGCGGATCTGAGCTACCTCCACGTCTTCGCCTATTCGGCCCGGCAGGGCACGCCCGCGGCGCGCATGCCGCAGGTGCCCAAGCCAGTGCGCAAGGAGCGCGCCGCGCGGCTCCGCGCTTTGGGCGAGGTGCAGTACAACAAGCTTTGCGACAGCCGCATCGGCCAGACCGAGATGGTGCTGGTCGAGCGCAGCGGCCTCGGCCGCACGACACAATTCATTCCCATCGAAGTTCCCGGCCATGGCGCCGGCGAACTCGTGCCCGTCACAGTCACCGGCCGCAGTGCCGATGGCCTTGTGGGCGAAGCAATAAGGACCGCAGCCTGATGGCGGAGCAGAAACCCGGCTTGTTCAAGCGCCTGTTCGGCGGCAACGAGGCCCCGGCGCCGAAGCCGGTGCCCGAGGACATCCCCGGCCCGCCCGAAATGCTGCCGCCCGAGCAGCCGGCACAACCGAAGCAGAGCTGGTTCCAGCGCCTTGCCTCCGGCCTCAAGCGCTCCTCCGACCAGCTGACCGGCGGCATCGCCTCGGTCTTCACCAAGAAGAAGCTCGACCAGGCGATGCTGGACGAGCTTGAGGATGTGCTGATCCAGGCCGATTTCGGCATCGACATGGCCTCGTCAGTCACCGAGCAGCTGCGCCGCGACCGCTTCGATCGCGATATCGAGCCGGGCGAAGTCCGCGCCGTGCTGGCGGCGGAAGTCGAGAAGGTCCTCGGCCCTGTCGCGCAGCCGCTGGCCGTCGAGGGCGCAAAACCCTTCGTCATCCTGATGGTTGGCGTCAACGGCTCGGGCAAGACCACCACCATCGGCAAGCTCGCCTCGCGCTTTGCCGCCGAGGGCAAGTCGGTGATGCTCGCCGCCGGCGACACGTTCCGGGCTGCCGCGATCGAGCAGCTCCAGGTCTGGGGCCGCCGCACCGGCGCGCCCGTGGTTGCGCGTGCACCCGGCTCCGATGCCTCGGGCCTCGCCTTCGACGCCATGAACGAGGCGAAGGCCGCCGGCAGCGATATCCTCATCATCGATACGGCGGGGCGCTTGCAGAACCGCGACGAGCTGATGAGCGAGCTCGAAAAGATCATCCGCGTGATCAAGAAAGTGGACCCCGCCGCGCCGCATGCCACACTTCTGACGCTCGACGCGACGACTGGACAGAACGCGCTCAATCAGGTCGACATCTTCGGCAAGCGGGCTGGGGTGACGGGGCTGGTGATGACCAAGCTCGACGGCACCGCCCGGGGCGGCATTCTCGTCGCCATCGCGCGGAAGTATGCTCTGCCGGTACATTTCATCGGCGTCGGCGAAGGCGTCGACAATATCGAACAATTTGCGGCCGCCGATTTCGCGCGCGCCATAGTGGGTGAAGTCTGATGGCCGATGTCAAAACGCAGCAAGCCGAACCGAGCTGGGACGAGCTGAAGCCGCAGATCATCAAGATGGCCCTCGAACTCGGGCCGCTGGTGGTGTTCTTCATCGTCAACACCATGGGCGAGGACATTCTCGCGGCGTTCCCGGTGCTCAACCAGTGGTTCTCGAGCGCCATCATCTTCGCCACCGCCGTGTTCATGGTGGCGATGCTGATCTCGCTGGCGCTGACCTGGGTGCTGCTGCGCAAGATCGCCATGATGCCGCTGATCACCGGCGTGGTGGTGGTGATCTTCGGCGGGCTAACGCTCTACTTCCAGGATTCGACCTTCATCAAGATGAAGCCGACCATCACCAACACGCTGTTCGGCGTGACGCTGCTTGGCGGTCTCGTCTTCGGCCAGTCGCTGCTGCGCTATGTGTTCGGCGACGTCTACAAGCTGCAGCCGGAAGGCTGGACCAAGCTGACGCTGCGCTGGGGCCTGTTCTTCCTGTTCCTTGCGGTGCTCAACGAAGTCGTCTGGCGCACCCAGTCCGAGGATTTCTGGGTGGCCTTCAAGGTCTGGGCAACGATGCCGATCACCATCGTGTTCTCGGCCGCGCAATTGCCGCTGCTCACCAAATACGCGCCGCAGCCGATAAAGCCGGTCGAGGCGATCACGCCGCCCGACCCGCTTCCCTGATCGTGCAAAGAATCAGTTCGGCTTCTTGATCAGCGCGTCGCGCGTCACATTGAGCTGGATGCCGCCGGGCACCATGCGCGCAATCTGCTCGGGCAGGATGTAGCGGTCGGAGGCGAAAAAGCCGGTCGAATCGAGATGCACATAGCCGTCGCGCAGCAATTGGCTGCGGAGCGGTTCGGGCACCTCCTGGCGGCCGAAGGCCTCGGCCACGGCGCCCGCCAGCGTCGCATCGCGCACATCGGCAATGCCTACGGTCGCCGGTTCGATGCCGGGCGCCGTCGCGTTCTCCGGATATTTCAGATCGTCGACAGTGCCGATCTCGTGCAGTTCGCTGTCGAACACCTTCATGCCGATCTCGATATCGTCGGGCAGCCGTTCCATCGTCCATCTCCTCGCAATAGCAATCGAGGACAGAACGGCATGAGGGCGGCGCCCGTTCCCGGGCTGACGCGGCTGTTATCCGGCGGTGCGCGGCGCCTTGGCAGCTTCGATGGCGGGGATGATCTCGTTTTCGAGATCGTCCAGCGCCAAGGGGCCAACATGCTTGAAGCGGATCACGCCCTGGGCGTCGACGATGAACGTCTCGGGCACGCCATAGACGCCCCAGTCGATGGAGGTCCGGCCATTTGCATCGGCGCCGATGGCGTCATAGGGATTGCCGAGCTCGGTGAGGAAGGCCAGCGCGTTCTCCGGCGCGTCCTTCTGGTTGATGCCGAACAGGCGCACGCCGGTCTGCTGCTTCAGCGCTTCGAGCACGGGATGCTCGTCGCGGCAGGGGATGCACCAGCTGGCGAAGACGTTGACCACAGTCACCTCGCCGCTGAGGTTCGCGGTGTCGAAGCCACCGACGCCGGTTCCCGGAACTTCAGGCAGTGTGAACTGCGGCGCGGGCTTGTCGATCAGCACCGACCGGATGAGCGACGAGTCGCGGTTGATGCTGACCGCGAACACGGTCAGCAGCGCGACCAGCACCACCAGCGGCAGCAAGGCAAGCAGCAGGCGTCCGGGAATCTTCACGCGGTGGGTCCTGCCGAACGGCGGCGTACGCCCTGCGCTTCGAGCGCGGCGAGCCGTGCTTTGACGCTGCGGTTCTGCATGATCACCCAGACGATCAGCCCGAGGCTGACGAGGGTGACGCCCGCATAGGCGGTGAGGATGTAGCTGGTGTGCGGTCCGAGGTCGATCATGCGGCGCTCCCCATCGCGGCCTGCCGGCTGAGGCTGTCGGCGCGGCGCTTGAGGATGCCGGTGTGGATCGACACCAGCTCGAGCGTGACGAAGAGCAGCGTGAAGCTCACCAGCATCACCATCAGCGGCAGGAAGATTTCGGGCGCCATGCGCGGGCCCGTCGACGTGATCAGGGTCGCCGGCTGATGCAGCGTGTTCCACCAGTCGACCGAGAATTTGATGATCGGAATGTTGACGCTGCCCACCAGCGTGAAAATGGCGACGATGCGCGCCGCCTTCAGTTGGTCGTCGAAGGCGCGCCACAGCGCGATGATGCCCAGATAGATGAAGAGCAGGATCAGGGTCGAGGTCATGCGCCCGTCCCATTCCCAGAACGTGCCCCAGGTCGGCCGGCCCCAGAGCGCGCCGGTGAACAGGGCCAGCACCGTGAACGCTGCCCCGAGCGGGGCAGCGGCGCGGGCCGCGACGTCGGCCAGCGGATGACGCCAGACCAGCGTGCCGAGGGCGGCGGCGAACATCGCGCCATAGATGAACTGGCTCAGCCACGCGGTGGGCACGTGGATATAGAGGATGGGCAGGGTGGTGCCGACATTCTCAGTTTCGAGCGGCGCCCGGAAGAAGGCCAGCCACAGGCCGGTGACGAAGGCGAGCGCCGTCAGCACCGCCAGCGGCATGATGAGGGGCCGCGTCCACGCCATGAAATTGCCCGGGTGGGCGAGGCGCGAGAACCAGTTGGGCTGCTTGGGCTGTGTTGCTAGTTCCGTCACGATACCGGCCTCGTCCGCCGCTGCGATAACGGCATCAGCGGCTCTTATTCCGTTCCTACCCTGAGCGCCAGCGCTGCGGCAAACGGGCAAAACGCCACGGAAACGAGGCTAAGCGCCGAAAGGAACAGCATTGCGGCGGAACTGCCCACCGGTGCGCCGATCATGGCGACCCCGAAAATCAGCACCGGGATGGCGAGTGGGAGGATCAGCACCGGCGCGAGGAGCCCGCCGCGCTTCAGCGAAACCGTCACTGCCGCGCCGATCGTGCCGAAGGCGGTCAGCGCCGGCGTGCCGAGCAGCAGGGCCAGCGCGGTCTCGCCCCAGCTTGTCCCGTCCATCGACAGCATCACGGCCAGCAAAGGCGTTGCGACCAGCACCGGCACCGCGGTCAGCAGCCAGTGCGCCAGCATCTTGGCGGCCACGACCGCTTCGAGCGGGATCACGGCATGGCGGAACAGCAGCATCGAGCCGTCGTCCTCATCGGCCCGGAACAGCCGGTCGAGGCCGAGCAGCATCGACAGGAACGCCGCGATCCAGATGATCCCGGGCGCCAATTGCGCCAACAGCACCCGGTCGGGTCCGATGGCGAAGGGCATCACGGCGCCAACCATGACGAAGAACAGCACCAGCGTCAGGGCGTCGCCACCGAGGCGCGCCGCCAGCTTCAGGTCGCGGCCGACAATGGCGAAGAAGGCGCTCATGGGGTGGCTCCCAGCATCAGCGTCCCGGTTACCCCGGCGATATCGTGATGGGTCGCAGCAATCACCGCGCCGCCGGTCGCGAGCCGTTGCGCTATGAGCCCGGCCACGAGACCGTCGCCCTTGGCGTCGAGCGAGGCGGTCGGCTCGTCCAGCAGCCAGACCTGCCGGTCGGTCACCAGCAGGCGCGCGAGACCCAGCCGGCGGGTCTGCCCCGCGCTCAGATGGCCGGCCTCAATGCCGTCGAGGCCGCCAAGGCCGACGGTTTCGAGGGCGGCAGCGACGGCGATCCCGGTCCGGCCATTGACGCTGGCCCAGAAATCGAGATTTTCGGCGAGGGTCAGGCGGGTTTTGACGCCCGAGAGATGCCCCAGCACATGCGGCGGCGCCTCGCCGGCCCACTCGACCTTGCCGTCCGTCGGCTGCAGCAGGCCGCTCAAGACGCCGAGGAGGCTCGATTTGCCGGCGCCGTTCGGACCGCGCAGCAGCAGCAGTTCGCCGGGCGAGAGCGTAAAGCCGATCCGCTGGAACAGCAGTCGCTCGCCCCGCCGGAGCGCCAGATTTTCTGCGGTCAGCAGGGGTTTAGCGGCCATCATAGCCGCCATGCCTATTCAACCAATGGCGACACTGGCAAGCGCCATCTTGTTTGACTATAACGCCCTCAAAGTCTGGAACGCTTCCAGACTGGCGCCCGGTCCGGGCGTGCCGTGCCCAGGACCGCACTCGCTGCCTTCACACATTTGAACAGGCGGACCCGTGACCCAATCGTTGAACAGCTTCAAGTCCAAGACCACTCTGACGGTCGGGGACAAGATCTATACTTACTATTCGCTCCCGCTGGCCGAGAAGAACGGCCTGCCGGGCGTGTCCAAGCTGCCGCATTCAATGAAGGTGGTCCTCGAAAACCTGCTGCGCTTCGAAGATGGCGTGACCGTCACGAAGACGGACATCATGGCTATTGCGCAGTGGCTCAGCGACAAGACGTCCGAACACGAGATTTCCTACCGTCCCGCCCGCGTGCTGATGCAGGACTTCACCGGCGTCCCCGCCGTGGTCGATCTCGCGGCGATGCGTGACGCCACCGCGGCGCTCGGCGCCGATCCGCAGAAGATCAACCCGCTTGTGCCGGTCGATCTGGTCATCGACCACTCGGTGATGGTCGACAGCTTCGGCACGCCGCTGAGCTTCCAGCAGAACGTCGAGCTCGAATATGAGCGTAATGGCGAGCGCTACGAGTTCCTGCGCTGGGGCCAGAAGGCGTTCGACAATTTCCGCGTCGTGCCGCCCGGTACCGGCATCTGCCACCAGGTGAACCTCGAATATCTGGCCCAGACCGTCTGGACCAAGGACGAAGACGGCGAAACCATCGCCTATCCCGACACGCTGGTGGGCACCGATTCGCACACCACCATGGTCAACGGCCTTGCCGTGCTCGGCTGGGGCGTGGGCGGCATCGAGGCGGAAGCCGCGATGCTCGGCCAGCCGATCACCATGCTGATCCCCGAAGTCATCGGCTTCAAGCTGACGGGCAAGATCAACGAGGGCATCACCGCCACCGACCTCGTGCTGACCGTCACCGAGATGCTGCGCAAGAAGGGCGTGGTCGGCAAGTTCGTCGAATTCTACGGCCCGGGCCTCGACTATCTCAGCCTCGAAGACCAGGCGACCATCGCCAACATGGCGCCCGAATATGGCGCGACCTGCGGCTTCTTCCCGGTCGATAGCGATACGCTCGCCTATCTCGAGACGTCCGGCCGCGATGCGGCCCGCGTGTCGCTGGTCAAAGCCTATTCCGAAGCCCAGGGCATGTTCCGCACCACGGACTCGGCCGATCCGGTGTTCACCGATACGCTCGAGCTGGATCTGTCGACCGTCGTGCCGTCGCTCTCGGGCCCGAAGCGCCCGCAGGATCGCGTCGCGCTCAAGGATGCGGCGGCCGGTTTTGCCACCGCGCTCAAGGAAATTGCCGGCGGCCGCAAGGAGCGCACCGCGCTCCCCGCCTCGGTCGGCGAAAGCCGCTTCGTCGATGAAGGCGCGACCGGCGTCGATGACATTCCCGAAGAAGCCGCCTTCCCGGTGAAGGGCGAAAAGTACGGCATCGATGATGGCCATGTCGTCATCGCCGCCATCACGTCGTGCACCAATACGTCCAACCCCTCCGTGCTGATCGCGGCCGGCCTCGTCGCCCGCAAGGCGCGCGCGCTTGGGCTCACCGTCAAGCCGTGGGTCAAGACCTCGCTCGCCCCCGGCTCGCAGGTGGTCACCGACTATCTCACCGCCGCGGGCCTCCAGGCCGATCTCGATGCGATGGGCTTCAACCTCGTGGGCTATGGCTGCACCACCTGCATCGGCAATTCTGGTCCGCTGCCTACGGCCATCTCCGAATGCATCAGCGAGAACGATCTCGTTGCCGCCTCGGTGCTGTCGGGCAACCGCAATTTCGAAGGCCGCGTGAACCCCGACGTGCGGGCCAACTATCTGGCCTCGCCGCCCCTGGTCGTCGCCTATGCCATCGCCGGCTCGATGAACGTCAACGTCGCGACCGATGCGCTGGGCAGGGACAAGGATGGCAAGCCGGTCTATCTCAAGGACATCTGGCCCTCCAACAAAGAGATCGCCGACATTGTGCGCAAGGTCATCACGCCGCAGATGTTCCTTGGCCGCTACTCCGACGTGTTCAAGGGCGACACCAATTGGCAGGGCATCGCCGTAGAAGGCGGCGAGACCTACAAGTGGAACAGCGGCTCGACCTATGTGCAGAACCCGCCTTACTTCGAAGGCCTGCGCATGACGCCGGAGCCGGTCACCGACATCAAGGATGCGCGCGTGCTGTCGCTCTTCCTCGACTCGATCACCACCGACCACATCTCACCCGCCGGCTCGTTCAAGCCGACGACGCCGGCCGGCCAGTATCTGGTCGAACGGCAGGTCGCGCCGCGTGACTTCAACTCCTATGGCGCCCGTCGTGGCAACCATGAGGTGATGATGCGCGGCACCTTCGCCAACATCCGCATCAAGAACCAGATGCTGCCGGGTGTAGAAGGCGGTTTCACCAAGGGCCCCGACGGCACGCAGATGCCGATCTATGACGCGGCCATGGCGTACCAGAAAGCCGACACCCCGCTCGTCGTCTTCGCCGGCAAGGAATATGGCACCGGCTCGTCGCGCGACTGGGCGGCCAAGGGCACGCGCCTGCTCGGCGTCCGCGCCGTGATCGCCCAATCGTTCGAGCGCATCCACCGCTCCAACCTCATCGGCATGGGCGTGCTGCCGCTGCAGTTCGCCGAGGGCGAGAGCTGGCACACGCTGGGTCTCACGGGCGATGAAGTGATCACTATTGAGGGGCTCACCACGCTGACCCCGCGTTCGGCGGTCACGGTCCGGATTGCCATGCCGGACGGTACGGTGAAGGAAGTGGTCACCCGCTGCCGCATCGATACGATCAACGAGCTGGATTATTACCGCCACGGCGGCATTCTCCACTACGTGCTGCGCAATCTCGTCGCGGCCTGACCCATTCCGTGAGTGGCGCTCCCAAGGGGCGCCGCTCACCGTCCCGACACGCCAATTTGACTCGCGCTCCGGGGCCGGCTTGCCTACAACACGGCATGAATTTTGGTCCATTCCTGTCCGCGGCGGCCGCCGCCATGCTGCTCGTTGCGCCCGTTAACGGGGCGGAATTTCGCACCAATCCGAAAGCCGTGGTGGAATTGTTCACCTCGCAGGGCTGCTCGTCCTGCCCCAAGGCGGACGCCATGTTCTCGGAACTGGGCAAGCGGCAGGATCTGATCACGCTCGCCTATCACGTCGATTATTGGGACTATATCGGCTGGCCGGACACCTTCGGCGATGCCGCCAATTCCGAGCGCCAGCGGGCCTATGCCGACAGCTGGGGCTCGTCGCGGATCTATACGCCGCAACTGGTCGTCAACGGCCGCAAGGGTGTCGTCGGCTCGCGCGACGCGGAAGTTGCCGGGGCCATCAAGGAAGCCAGCCTGCAACTGCCGGTCAGCCTCAATGTCGGCGGCCAGAAGCTCGAAGTCTCCGTCGCGGCCCAGGCCGGCGGCGGCGAGGCCACCATCTGGCTCATCACCTTCAAGGACCATGCGCAGGTCGAGATCGAGCGCGGCGAGAACGCCGGCAAGACCGTCGACTACACGCAGATCGTCACCGGCAAGCAGATGCTGGGCATGTGGGATGCCGCCTCCGGCACCAGCCTCAAGCTGCCGCTGGCCGAACTTACGGCCGATGGCAGCAATGGCGCGGTGATCCTCGTCCAGTCAGACAAGAACGGCCTGCCCGGTCCCATTCTCGGCGCGGCCAGCGTCCTGCTCTAGGCCCCTTTCACCGTCCCAAAACAAAACTCCCGCCGGGTAAGGGCGGGAGTTTGAATGACTGTGCATGGAGTAAGTTGTGAGTGGCGGCGGGCATCATGGTTTGGGGGCTCGGTCAGCCCGCCGCCACTCACTGGAGGCAATGGTTGTACCTTGCCGGGCCAATCGGGCTGAAGCGGGGAAAGAATGTGGCGTCTTTGGGAAATTTGTCTGACCGGGCGGTCAAAGTGTGATGACGCCGATAAGCCGCATAACGGAAGCGCCGCTTGCACGGCGCGGCGATTGACACCATCATGACGGCATCGTCACAAGGACTTTGCGAGTGTCCGAGGCCGAGCCAAAGCAGCGATCCGCAGAACTTCTGGACCTGTTTCCGTCAACCGGTGGTCCCGCCGGTCCGCAATCGCCGCGTCCAAAGCCGTATGTCGGGTTCGACCGGCGCGAACTGAACACCATCCTCAATCTGTACGGCCGCAAGGTCGCCGCCGGCGAATGGCGCGACTACGCCATGGATTTCCTCAAGGATCGGGCCCTGTTCTCGGTCTACAAGCGCGCCTCCGAACGGCCGCTTTACGTCATCGAGAAGAACCCCCGGCTGCGCAATAAGCAGGGCCAGTACATGGTCACCATCGAGGATGGCCGGATCCTCAAGCGCGGCCACGAACTCGAGACGGTGCTGCGCGTCCTGGAACTGGCCGTCGTCAGGTGATCAATGTCCGGCGGGCAGCGCCCGAAGACGCGCCGGCAATGAGCGCGGTGCTGATCGCCTCGATCACCGAACTCTGCGCTGCCGACCATCGCGACGATCCTGCGGCGCTGGCCAGCTGGCTCGCCAACAAGACGCCCGAGGGCGTCGGCCAGTGGTTCGCCAATCCCGCCAACACCATCCTCGTCGCCGAGCGGGACGGGGAGATCGCGGCCTGCGGGGCGTTCAACACCGACCGGATGATCATCCTCAACTATGTCGCGCCGAACCACCGCTTCCGCGGTGTCAGCAAGGCGTTGCTCGCGGCAATGGAGGCGGCGCTGGGGCCCGGTGAGGCGACGCTAGACTCGACCCTGACGGCGCGGCCGTTCTACCTGGCCGCCGGCTGGCAGGAGGCGGGGCCGGCGAAAATCTACCGGCTCGTCGACGGCTATCCGATGCGCAAGCTCTTGTAGCTACAGCGCTCTTTGCATGTGGATGATGTCGAGCCAGCGGTCGAATTTGTAGCCGAGGGCTTCGTAGCGGCCGATCAGGCGGAAACCGTGCTTTTCGTGCAGCCGGACCGAGTTGGCGCGCTCGGCGGTGATCACGGCCAGCATCTGCTTCAGGCCCGCTTTGGCGGCATCTTCTATGAGGCGCGACAGGAGTTTACCGCCGAGACCGCGGCCGACAGCTTCCGGAGCGAGATAGATCGAATCCTCGCAGGTGAAGCGGTAGGCTTCGCGGGGGCGGTAGGTCGAGGCGTAGGCGTAGCCAACCACGATATCCCCCTCAACCGCGATCAACAGCGGGTGCTTTCTGGCGGCAATAGCGGCGAACCGCGCGGCCATTTCCGCTTCGCCGGGTTCCTCGGTCTCGAAGGTGATGACCGTGTCGCGGACATAGTGGCCATAGATCCTGGTCACCGCCGCAATGTCGGCCGGCGCATAGGGACGGATGATCAGGTCGGACATCGGGGATGCTCAGGGCAAAAGGAAAGGGCCGCGACCTTTCTAGATCGCGGCCCTCGTGAAGCCAATCAGACTTGCTGTTCGCTTATTCGCGGTTGCCGAACAGGCGGAGCAGCATCATGAACAGGTTGATGAAGTCGAGGTAGAGGTTCAGCGCGCCCATGATGGCGCCCTTGGCCAGCACGTCCGAACCGGCGCTCGAATCGTAGCTTTCCTTGATCTTCTGCGTGTCATAGGCGGTCAGGCCGACGAACACGAGCACACCGATCGCCGAGATCGCGAACTCGAGCATCGTCGACTGCATGAAGATGTTGACCACCGAGGCGATGATCAGGCCGATCAGGCCCATCAGCAGGAAGTTGCCCATGCCGGTGAGGTCACGCTTGGTGGTGTAGCCGTACAGGCTCATCGCACCGAAGGTGGCGGCTGTGATGAAGAACACCTTGGCGATCGAGGCGTCGGTATAGACCATGAAGATCGACGAGAGCGACAGGCCCATGATGGCCGCGAAGCCCCAGAAGGTCGCCTGGGCGGCCGGCACGCTCAGCTTGTTGATGCCGAAGCTCAGCACCAGCACGAAGGCGAGCGGGGCAAGCGCGAACACCCACATCAGCGGGCTCGTGTAGAGCAGGGCGCCCCACTGCGTCAGCAGTTCGCCGTTCTGCAGCTGGGCCACAGCCTGGTCGGGATTGGTGGTGGTGGCCGCCTGGTTAGCGAACCATGCGACGAGGCCGGTGACCACGAGGCCAACGCTCATGTAGTTGTAGACCTTGAGCATGTAGCTCCGCAGGCCTTCGTCAATTGCCAGGCCGGCTTCCGGCCGGGCGGCGATAGTCGGACGGTCGAATTCAGCCATCAAAGTTCCCCTTGCTAGTCCATAAGCCGGCACAGCCGGGCTTTGCGGTGGAATATGGAGGGGTGTGCCCCTCAATACAAGAGCGCTGGCCCCTGCCTCACCAAACTGTAATCGTTAGGGTCCAAGGGGTTAGCGTGGTCTGTTGCCGCAGATGTCACGAACTTGCAGTACCGACTCACTATGTTACGGTCGTGATGTGCCGGGCTCGAATCGGCGCGACTGCGGAGACGGGTACGTTGCCCAGGCTATTTACCGGCCTTGAAGTCCCCTACGACGTGCAGACCGCTTTGTCGCTGAAGCGTGGCGGTCTGTCGGGGGCCCGCTGGATCGATCCCGAAAACTATCACATCACGCTGCGCTTCATCGGCGATGTCGACAACCATGTCGCCGACGAGGTGAGCTATGAGCTCGACCGGCTGAGCTTCAGCGAGAGTTTTCGCCTCAAACTGTCGCATCTGGGGACGTTCGGCGGCGACAAGCCGCGCGCCCTTTATGCCGGGGTCGAGAACAATGAGGCGCTGCAACGCCTGCAGGCGAGCCATGAGCGGGTGCTGCGCCGGGTCGGGCTCGAAAGCGATGCCCGCAAATTCGTGCCGCATGTGTCGCTGGCCCGGCTGCGCGGCACACCGGCCATCGAGGTCGCCGATTTCATCCATCATGCGGGCCACTTCGCGCCGCTCGAATTTACGGTGCGGCGCTTCGTGCTGTTCTCGTCCCGGAACTCGGTGGGCGGCGGGCCTTACCTGGTCGAGCAGAGCTACAGCCTGATGGCGGCATGAGCCTGCCATTAACCCGCCATTAACCCTGACGGGGCGACAGAAATCCCCATAGAATCCGGCGTCAAATTGCCGACAAGATTGCTGACGATCCTGTCGCGCATGCAAACCACGCCCGGGCTTTGACAGCTTGGTAACCATAGCGTGTCAGCTTTGAGTGCAATGAGCCTCAGGGGCTGCTTCTTGTTCAGGGGTTTCAGAACATGACTTCGATGCGGCGCAGGGCGCTTTCCGGCTTGATGGCCACGGCCCTTGTCTGCGCGGCTGCCGCGCCGGTCCTGGCGCAGGCCGGACCGACAGATCTCGGGACCTTCAGATCGTGGACCGCCTGGAAGGGCGCCGACGAGAATGGCGCCATCTGCTTCATCTCCGCCGCGCCCGAGGACACCCAGCCCAAGGAAGTGAACGGCGCGCCGATCAATCGCGATCCGCCGCATTTCCTCGTCATCCATCGTGACCGGGCGCCTTCGGTCAACAAGGACGGCCAGGCGGTCAAGGATGCGAGCGGCCAGCCGGTCTACCGCAAGGTGCGCAACGAAGTGCAGACGCTCGTCGGCTATCCGATGCGCGCCACCACCGACAGCTTCTTCCACGCTGCGGTCATCGACGGCAAATCCTATCCGATGAAGTCGATTCCCGACGATCCGGCGACTTCGATCACCGACAGCGAAGCCGCCTGGCTTGCCAGCGTCGATGACGAGCCGGGCTTCGTGACGGCGCTCAAGGCGGGCTCCAAGCTCGTCGTCAAGGGCACCTCGGGCCGTGGCACGCAGACCACCGACACCTATTCGCTGGCCGGCGTCACCGCGGCGATGGACGCCATCGACAAAGCCTGTCCGTAACGGAACAGCCGCCGCTCTCACCCGTTGAGGGCGGCAGGCCGATGCTCTATCGAGGCTCCATGTCCGTTCGTTTCGCTCTCGTCCCGATGTTCCTGCTCTGCGCTGCCGGCCCCGCCGCGGCGCAATCGGTGCAGGCACTCGGAGAATTCCGTGACTGGTCGGCCTATACGGCCGCCGAGGGCACCGGCATGGTCTGCTTTGCCATGAGCAAGCCGACCGATGTGTCGCCCCCCGTCGATGGCTACACCCAGGCCTATCTCTATCTGACCAACCGGCCGGCCGAGGGGGTCAACAATGAGATCAACCTCGTGGCGGGCTTCGATTTCGCGCCCGACCAGCCGGCCACGCTGACCATCAGCGGCCAGAGTTTTGCGCTCTTCACCCAGAAGGACGCCGCCTGGCTGCAGGAGCCGTCGCAGAATGACGACCTCGCGGGCGCCATGCGGGCGGGTTCGGTGCTGACCATCGAGGGCACCACCGACAAGGGCATCCTCGTCACCCAGACCTATTCGCTGAGCGGCGCCACCGCCGCCTCGCGCGCGCTGGGCGGCTGCTGAGCGCCGGAATCGCCCCGCCGGCCGTTCAACACTCTGCGACATGCCTGCACTGCGTTGACGCCTTCTTTGCGGGAAACGGCACACTATGTTATGCCGCGCCCCTTCAATGAGCCCGACCAACCGATGAGCATTGCCCTCAATCTCGACCATGCGAGCAACCCCGTGCGCCCTGCGGCGCCGCGGCGGACGTCGCTGGTTGGCTTGTCGAAGCCGCAATTGCGCGAGGCCATGGCCGGCATCGGGCTCAATGAGCGCGAAGCCAAGATGCGCTCGAGCCAGCTGTGGAACTGGATGTATGTGAACGGCGTCACCGATTTCGACCGGATGAGCAACATCCAGAAGGGGTTCCGGCAGACGCTGAGCGACAATTTCCTGCTCGACCGGCCCGAGATCGTTTCCGAGCAGATTTCGGTCGATGGCACGCGCAAATGGCTGTTCCGCTATCGCGACCCGAAGAACCCGCTGCTGCCGCCGGTTGAAGTCGAGACCGTCTACATCCCCGAATCCGATCGCGGCACGCTGTGCGTGTCGTCGCAGGTGGGCTGCACGCTGACCTGTTCGTTCTGCCACACCGGCACGCAGACGCTGGTGCGCAATCTGACGGCCGGTGAAATCCTCGGCCAGGTGCTGATGGCGCGCGAGCGCCTCGGCGATTTCCCCGGCGGCGTCCGCCCCGATGATGGCGGCCTCGTGCCGGCGCCGCGCGGTTCGGGCGGCAGCGAAGGCGACAGCCGCGCCATCACCAATGTGGTGATGATGGGCATGGGCGAGCCGCTCTACAATTACGAGAACGTCAAGCAGGCGCTGCTGATTGCCTCGGCGGAAGACGGCATCTCGCTGTCGAAGCGCCGCATTACGCTCTCGACCTCGGGCGTCGTGCCCTTCATAGAGCCGACCGGTCGCGAGATCGGCGTCATGCTCGCCATTTCGCTGCACGCCGTGCGCGATGATCTCCGCGACATGCTGGTGCCGATCAACAAGAAGTACCCGCTGAAGGATCTGATCCAGGCCTGCCGCGACTATCCGGGCCTCTCCAACGCCCGCCGCATCACCTTCGAATATGTGATGCTCAAGGACATCAACGATTCCGACGCCGATGCGCGCGAACTGGTGCGCCTGCTGAGCGGCATTCCGGCCAAGATCAATCTGATCCCGTTCAATCCGTGGCCGGGCACCAATTACGATTGCTCGTCCTCGTCGCGCATCGAGAAGTTCGCCGATATCGTCAACAAGGCCGGCTATGCCTCGCCGGTGCGCACGCCGCGCGGCCGCGATATCTTCGCCGCCTGCGGCCAGCTCAAGAGCGAGACCGAGCGGCTGAGCAAGAAGGATCGTGAGGCGCTGACCAGTGCCTGAGATCACCACTATCGGCTTTGATGCGGACGATACGCTCTGGCATCACGAGAGATATTTCGTTGCCACCAAGGCCCGCTTTGTCGAACTGCTGACGCCGCATGCCGATCCGGCAGAGGCCGAAAAGCAGTTGCACGACATCGAGATCGGCAACGTCGCCCACTACGGCTTCGGGGTGAAGAGCTTCACCCTGTCGATGGTCGAGACGGCGGTGGCGCTGACCGCCGGCCGCATCCCCGGCACCATCATCGGCGAGATCGTGCAGCTTGGCCGCGACATGCTCTATCATCCGGTCGATGCGTTCCCGGGCGTCCACGAAACGCTCGAGGCGCTGAAGCCGCGCTACAAGATGCTGGTCATCACCCGTGGCGATCTCATCGACCAGGAGCGCAAGCTCGCCGCCTCCGGCCTCATCGGCTATTTCGACGAAATCGAGATTGTCTCCGACAAGACCCGCCCGGTCTATGAACGCATCTTCGCCCGCCATGGCGACGGCCCGCAGCGCGGCATGATGATCGGCAATTCGATGCGCGCCGACGTGGTGCCCGCCATCGAGGCCGGCGCCTGGGGCGTGCATGTGCCATCCGAGCATGTGTGGTCGCTGGACGAGCAGGACGATCCCCAGCACGCCGCCCGCTTCCGGCGTCTGCCCGACATCGCGGCCGTGGTGCCGCTGGTCACCGAGATCGGCTGATGGCCATCATCGTCCGGCGCATGGAGGCGGGCGATGAAGCGATGTTCCAGTTGATCGCGCCCGATGTCTTCGACGAGCCGATCCACCCCAGCCGCCTGCACGACTATCTGCGTTCGCCGGGGCACCTCATGGTGCTCGCTTTCGAGGGCGAGGTGATCGTGGGCCAGTGCGTCGGCGTCATCCACCGCCACCCGGACAAACCGACCGAACTCTATATCGACGAAGTCGGCACCGCCTCGACGCATCTGCGCCGCGGCATTGCCCGCCAGATGATGGACGAACTCTTTGCCTGGGGGCGCGAGCTGGGCTGCACCGAAGCCTGGCTCGGCACCGAAACCGGCAACGAACCGGCCAAGGCCCTCTACCGGCGCTATCGGCCCACCGAAGACGAAACGATCCAGTATTTCCTGTTCGAGCTGTGACGGCTGACGGCCTCGCGCCGGCGTGCTAGCTTTTCCCGGCAACATGGGAGGCAAGCATGTTTGTCCTGCACATGGAACACCCGGTCCCCGACTATGATGCCTGGAAGCAGCGCGGCTTCGATTCCGACCCGCTGGGCCGCAAGCAGATGGGCGTGCTGCATTACCGCATCGGCCGCCGGTCGGGCGAGCCCAACAAGGTGATGGTCGAACTCGAATTCGCGACCCATGATGCGGCAACGCGCATGGCGGGGGCGCTGCAGCAGATGTGGATCGGGGCGCAGGCGCGCGGCCTCATCGGGCCGCCCAGTCTCGTCGCCTACGAGATCGTCGAGGCGGGCGAGCCCTAAGCCTCGCCGCGAATCCACTCGATCCGGTGGCTGCCTTTGCCGGGCGCCAGCGCCTTTACCAGCGCCGGTAGAATGCTCTTCAACTCGTCTTCGAGCACGAAGGGCGGGTTGACGAGGATCATGCCGGAACCGAACATCCGGCCCGCCACCGGCGCGTCGATCAGCAGTTCGACCCGCATCATCCGGGTGATGCCGGTGCGCTTCAGATCGGCGACGAAGGCGTTGATCTCGCGCGGCTCCTTCATCGGATACCACAGCGCATAAAGGCCGGTGGCCCATTTGCGGTGCGCCTTGTAGAGGCCGTCGACCAGCCGCTCCCATTCGCCCTTCTCCTCGAAGGGCGGATCGACCAGCACGAGGCCGCGCTTCTCCTTGGGCGGCACATAGGCGTTGAGCGCCAGCCAGCCATCGAGCGCGGTGATGCGCGCCTGCACGTCGCCATCGAACAGCTTGTTCAGTTCGCGCGCATCCTTGGGATGGAGCTCGAGCGCGCTGAGGCGGTCCTGCGGGCGGAACAGCTTTCGCGCGATCAGCGGCGAGCCGGGATAGCGCGAGAGGGTGCTGTTGGGATTCTCGGCGGCGATCACGTCGAGATAGGGTTTTACCAGTTCGGCCGGGCGCGCGCCGAGCTCGGCCTTCAGCAGCTTGGCGATGCCCTCCTTCCACTCCGGATTGCGCTTGGCCTCGTCGCCGGTCAGCGAATAGCGGCCGAGGCCGGCATGCGTATCGATGACGCGGAAGGCGCCGGGCTTCAGCTTCAGATACTCGATCAGCCGCGTCAGGATGATGTGCTTCATCACATCGGCGAAATTGCCGGCGTGGAAGGCGTGGCGGTAATTCATGCGTGTTTGGCCTGCGCGGTAAGAATGATGGCGGCGAACGCCGCGAACACGGCGGCGAAGCCGTAGTTCAACAGGCGCGCCACCCATTTGCTGGTCTTGAACAGATGCGCGATGCGCTCGGCCGCCAGCACCAGCAGCAGGCAGCAGGGCAGATAGAGCAGCGCGAATTCGCCGCCGAGGACGAAGAGCTTGCCCGATGCGGCCGGGTCGTCATGCGCCACGAATTGCGGGAGGAAGGTGATGAAGAACAGCACCACCTTGGGATTGAGCAGGTTGATCATGATGCCGGCGGCAAAGCTCTGCCAGAGGCTCGGCATCTTCGCGTCAGCTGCCGAAATGCGGAGGCCGCCGCCGAACAGCACGGCCTGGATGGCGAGCCAGATCAAATAGACGGCGCCACCGATCTTGAGCGCCAGGAACGCCATCGGCGCCGCCACGATCAGCACCGAGATGCCGAAGGCCACCAGCGCCGAATGGACGAGGATGCCGACATTGCTGCCGAGCGATGTCATCACGCCATGGGTGCGGCCGTAATTGACGGTGCGGCTGATCTGCAGCGCCATGTCCGGGCCGGGCGTGATGATCAACACCACCGAGGCGACGGCGAAGGCGAGCAGCGTGCCGAAATCGGGCAGGAAGGTCATCATGCTGGCTCCGTTGGCGCGCGTAGCAATGGCACGGCGCCTCGCCCCTGCCTAGCGCTCAGGCGTCGTCGTGGGTCTTGAGCGCCGGCAGGCCGAAGGTCGCGGCGAAGCCGACCAGCAGTACCGCAGCCGCGATCAGCGTGGTGAGCCGCGCGGCATCGAGCAGGGCGCCCCGCGCCGCATCGACGATCGCCGGGCCGGCGCCGGTGAGGGTGCCGAGTTCGGGGATGGCGGCGCCGACGGAATCGCGGACCAGCGCCAGCGCGGCGGCCTTGTCGGCGGCGGCGAGGCCGGTCATGGCGTCGAGCGCGCCGCTGAAATTGGACGAGAGCGTCGTCACCAGCAGCGTGCCGAGCAAGGCGATGCCCAGCGCCGAGCCGAGCTGGCGCACGGTGCTTTGCAGGCCCGAGGCCTCGCCGCTCTGCTCCACCGGTACTTCGGCGAGGATGACGCTGGTCAGCTGCGCCGTGGCGAGGCCGACGCCGACGCCATAGAGGAACAGCCAGCCGGCCAGCACCCAGAAGGCGGCGCCGGTCGAAAAGCTGAGGCCGAGGCCGATAATGGCGACGATTTCGGTGGCGAGGCCGAGCCGCACTACCGCGCGGCCGCCAAGGCGCCGGCCGAGCTGCGGCGTGCCGCCCGAAATGAGGAAGGTGCCGATGGCGAGGAAGACGATGAGCAGGCCGGTGTCGAGCGCCGAATAGCCAAGCGCGCCCTGGACGAAGAGCGGCAGGGAGAACAGCATGCCGAATTCACCCAGCGCCACGACCAGCGCGGCGATCGAGCCGAAGCCGAAGCTGCGGAGGCGGAACAGGTCGAGATCGACCAGCACGGCGCGGCCGGCGGCGCGGCGGGCGCGCTCGTGCAGCACGAAGGCGATGAGGCAGACGATGCCGACGGCAAAGGCTATTGGTACCGGCGACAGCGGCAGTCCGGCCGGCGCAAGCGCGGTGGGGGCCCACCAGCCATAGCGCTGGCCCTCGATCAGGCCGAACACGAAACTGCCGAGGCCCAGCATCGACAGCACGATGCCGAGCGGGTCGAGGCCGCGGCGCAGCCCCGCTTCACGGGTTTCGGGGACAATCGCCAGCGTTCCCACGAGCATGATCAGCACCACCGGCACATTGATCAGGAAGGCCCAGTGCCAGCTGAAGGCGGTGGTCAGCCAGCCGCCGGCCAGCGGGCCGAGGGCCGCCATGCCGCCAATGGTCGAGCCCCAGATGGCGAAGGCAATGCCGCGCTCGCGGCCGGTGAACATGGCGTTGACGGTCGAAAGCGTGGCCGGCAGGATCATGGCGCCGCCGACGCCCTGCAGCAGGCGGGCTGCGATCAGCGCCGTGCCATTGCCGGCGGTCGAGGCCAGCACGCTGGCGATACCGAAGATCACCGTGCCGATCAGCAGCATCCGGCGCCGTCCATGCATGTCGCCAAGCCGGCCGGCGGTGATCAGCAGTGCCGCAAATACCAGCGAATAGATGGAGTTGACCCATTCGGCGTCGGCCGCCGTGAGGCTCAGATCGCGGATCAGCACCGGCAGCACCACATTCACCACCGTGGCGTCCATGATGATGATGGACACGGAAATGGAAATGACCAGCATGGCGAGCCAGCGGTTCGGGCTGCGGACGGCGATATCGGTCATGTCGGGGGTGGCCTTGGATCTGAAGGCCGGGCTCTAGCATGCCGGACAGCCCCCGTCTCGCCGCCGGGCAGCGACTCAGCGGCGCAGCTTCAGCGTGGCAATTGCCAGCAACAGGCGGCTTGAATAGGGTGCGCGCGATTTTGGGGCCAGGCGCCCCCCGGACCGGGCTTTCGAAATGACCAAAGACATCAAGAAGATCGTGCTCTCCTATTCGGGCGGTCTCGACACCTCCATCATGCTCAAATGGCTGCAGGAGCACTACCAGGCCGAGATCGTCACCTTCACGGCCGACCTCGGGCAGGGCGAAGAGCTGGAGCCGGCCCGCAAGAAGGCCGAAATGTTCGGCATCAAGGACATCCGCATCGTCGACGTGCGCGAGGAATTCGTGCGCGATTTCGTGTTCCCGATGTTCCGCGCCAATGCGCTCTATGAGGGCCAGTATCTGCTCGGCACCTCGATCGCCCGGCCGGTCATCGCCAAGCATCTGGTCGACATTGCCGAGGAAGTCGGCGCCGACGCCATCGCCCATGGCGCCACCGGCAAGGGCAATGACCAGGTCCGGTTCGAACTCACCGCCAACGCGCTGGCGCCCAATCTCAAGGTGATCGCGCCGTGGCGCGAATGGGATCTGCGCTCGCGTACGGCGCTGCTCAACTACGCCGAAAAGAACCAGATCCCGATCGCCAAGGACAAGCGCGGCGAAGCGCCGTTCTCGATCGACGCGAATTTGCTCCACACCTCGTCCGAGGGCATGGTGCTCGAGGATCCCGCCGTGCCGGCCCCGGAGTATGTGGCGCAGCGCACCGTCGATCCCGAGAAGGCGCCCGACGCGGCCGAGATCATCGTCATCGGTTTCGAGAAGGGCGACCCGGTCTCGATCGATGGCAAGAAGCTCAGCCCCGCCGAACTGCTCACCAAGCTCAATGAGCTCGGCGGCAAGCATGGCGTCGGCCGGCTCGACCTCGTCGAGAACCGCTTTGTCGGCATGAAGTCGCGCGGCCTCTACGAGACCCCCGGCGGCACCATCCTGCTGGCGGCGCACCGCGGCATCGAATCCATCACGCTCGATCGCGGCGAAGCCCATCTCAAGGATGAGCTGATGCCGAAATATGCCGAGCTCATCTACAATGGCTTCTGGTACTCGCCGGAGCGCGAGATGCTGCAGGCGCTGATCGACAAGAGCCAGGGATTCGTCACCGGCGACGTCACGGTCAAGCTCTACAAGGGCAGCGCCAATGTCATCGCGCGGTCCTCGCCCTATTCGCTCTACAACATGGACCTCGTCACCTTCGAGGAAGGCGCGATCGCCTACGATCACCACGATGCCGAGGGCTTCATCCGCCTCAACGGCCTGCGCCTCAAGACCTACGCCGCACGCCGGCTGTCGCAGAAGAACGCGTAATAGTCCCAAGAGGGGTCGCTCCAACCGGAGCGGCCTCTAGCCAGATGGTTTACGCGCGTTAACCATACCGCCCCCAGCTTGGCCACTCGCGTGGTCTGGTTTGGGAGTAGTTATTATGCGTGTGTTGTGTTGCGGCGCCGTTCTTGTCCTTGGCGCCTGTCTGCCGGCCGTTGCGGCCGATGTAAACTTCTCGGGCACGCTCACCGGCGTGTGCACCCTCGGGCTCTCGACCCCCGGCATTCTCGGCCTCGCCGCCGACGGCTCGCTGAGCAGCACCGCGGGCGTTCCTGCCATCCTCACGGTCCTGTCGGTCGGCACGAACACCCTCACCATCAATCCGCCGGTCTGGGTCAGCCCCTCGCCCAATTATGTGGCGGGCGACGAGACCTTCGAGGTCGCCTATGCGGGCCTTGCCGGGCTCGGCCTCGCCGACCAGGTCATGACAGATACGGTCACCACCCGCACCGTCAACACCCTGCCGCTCAGCCTGCTGACGATGAACGCAAAGGCCACCAACAGCCTCGGCTTCGCCGATGGCAGCTATTCGATGAAAGTGGTGGTGACGTGCAGCTGAAGGCAAGCGCCGCGCTCGTCGCGCTGGTTCTGCTGGCGCCGCTTCCCGCCGGCGCCTGCTCGCTGAACCTGTCGACCGGCGGGACACTGGGCCTGTCGGCCGACGGGCGCCGGCTGTCGTCCAATGAAGGCGGCCTTCCGGCCACCTTCACCATCGCCGATCTGTCGCTGCTCGGCTCGACCATTTCGATCTCGGCACCGCAGCTGGTCGAGCATGGCGCGGGGTTCAACGCCGGCAGTGCGGTGCTTGAATCGTCCTACACGGCCAGCTGGCTGCTGGGCTCGTCGAGCAGCGTCTATTCCAGCTCTACCAAGAGCTTCGATGCGCCGGGGGTGCTCAACCTCGTGGTCACCATGACGCTCAACAACCGCATCGTCAGCGATGCGGGCTTTCCCTCCGGCACCTACACCACGCGGACCATCGTCACATGCAGCTGAAATTGTTCGCTCTTGTCGTCTGCCTGCTGGCCCTCGGCGCCGGCGGGGCCGCCGCCCAGTCGCTGTCGCCGATGCGCGCAGAGGGCGCGACCCCCAGCGATATCAAGGGTTTCCGGCTTACCGTCGGCAATCCCTACAAGGCCCGCATGACCTTCATCGTCATGGCCATGGACCCGAAATTCGAAGTCGAAATCGCCCAGGCCGCCGTGTCGGTGCCCGAATTCCGGCTCGCTCCCGGCGCGTCACGGCCCATCGTCGTGCAGTTCCGGATCGATCCCGCCCTCAAGGAGAGAACAATTGGCGTGTGCGTTCAGCCCAAGGATCTGGAGGGTCCGATCCTGCCTCGCGTTTGCGGTACTTATACTGGCTGGCTCGCCGGTACTCGCCGCTGACGGCATCCTGCTGCCCTCCCCGCCGGTCGGGCCGGGCGGCGAGGATTCGATCACCACCTCGGAAGGGGTGCGCTGCAGCCAGTCGATCAATTCGTCGGGCGGCTATCTCGATTTCGGCCTCGCCGGGGGCGATCTGTCGAGTTCCTACAACCAGCAGCAGGCCGGGGCGCAGAGCGCCATCGGCTATGCAAGGGTCATCGTGCCGCTCGGCAGCCCGCCGGCGCGGCTCGACTGCAAGCAGCTCTACGACCTCGAAATCCAGCGTCTCAAGGCCGAGATCGAGATGCTGAAGGTAGGGCTGCAGTGATTTGCGGCCCGGGGAGCCAAATCATTGATCCGCTTACGCTGTAATCGATTGCAGGGCTTAAAGCGTTTTTAACAAGGGCTGTTTAGCTTGGCCGGGCGTCGGAGTGGGGAACGGGGACCGGTGAGTTCGAAGATGGCACAGCCAGGCCATTCCGATAGTGCTTTGCTGCTCGACGCGGCGCTCGAGAACATTCCCTATGGATTCTGCGTGTGGTCGAGCGAGTTCCGCCTCGTCATGTGGAACCGCCACTATCTCGAAATCTACAGCTTCTCGCCTGATCGCATCGTCAAGGACATGCCGCTCGAGGAAGTGGTCAAGCTCAGCGCCGAACTCGGCAACCATCCCGACCAGACGCCGCAGCAGTTCCTCGTGGGCTACAAGAAAGAGCTGCGCAACAATCGCGGCGGCATGCGCGCCAAATCGCGCGAGCTGCTGAGCGGCGGGCGCACCATCGAGACGGCCCATGTCTATTCGCCCGGCCTCGGCTGGGTGGTCACGCATGAGGACGTGACCGAGGAGATCGCCTCATCGGAGATCGTGCAGAAGCGCAAGCGCGAACTCGAACGCCAGAACATCCGGCTCGATGCGGCGGTCAACAATATCTCGCAGGGCCTGTGCATGTTCGACCCCAAGGGTCGCCTGGTGATCTGCAACGCGCCCTATGCCCGCATCTACAATCTGGGCGAGGATCTGGTGAAGCCGGGCACGCTGCTCGAGGACATCCTCGGGCATCTGTTCGATACCGGCATGCATTCGTCCAATTACGAATCGCGCGATGACTACATCCGCTGGCGCCACGACGTCATTGCGCGCGGCCAGTACGACAAGACCATCGTCGAGTTCGGCAAGCGCACCATCATGATGCAGCACCATCCGATGAAGGATGGCGGGTTCGTGTCGACCCATGAAGACATCACCGAGCAGCGCCAGCAGGAGGCGCGCATCCAGCATCTGGCGCGCCACGACGCGCTGACCGAGCTGCCCAACCGGGCGCAGTTCCTCGAGGAAATGCAGGGCACCGAAGCGGGCATCGAGCGCGGCGAGAAGGCCGCGGTGCTGTGCATCGACCTCGATCATTTCAAGAACGTCAACGACACGCTGGGCCATTCGCTCGGCGACAAGCTGTTGAAGCAGGCCTCGGCGCGGCTCTGGGGTACGACGCGCGAGACCGACGTGCTGGCGCGGCTGGGCGGCGACGAATTCTCGCTGCTGCTGAGGCCCATCGACAAGCCGTCCGACGCCGCCACCATTGCCGAGCGCATCGTCAAAGCGATGAGTACGCCGTTCTCGATCGATGGCCACCAGATCGTCATCGGCGCCTCGGTCGGTATCGCGCTGGCGCCTGCCGATGGCGAGACCACCGACATACTGATGAAGAACGCCGACCTCGCGCTCTATCGCGCCAAGGCGGAAGGGCGTTCTACTTACCACTTCTTCGAACAGGACATGGATGCGGCGATCCAGAAGCGCCGCACCATCGAGAGCGGGCTGCGGGCCGCGCTGGCGCTCAACGAGCTGCGCGTGGTGTTCCAGCCGCTGGTCGGGCTCAAGGAAAACCGCGTCACCTGCCTCGAAGCGCTGCTGCGCTGGACGCATCAGGGCGAGGCGATCTCGCCGGCCGAGTTCATCCCGGTGGCCGAGGAAACCGGCCTCATCGTGCCGATCGGCGAATGGGTGCTGCGCGAAGCGTGCAGCGCCGCCGTGATGTGGCCGACCGAAGCGCGCGTCGCGGTCAATCTCTCGCCGGTGCAGTTCAAGAACAAGCGGCTGTTCGAGACCATCCTGTCGATCCTCAGCGAGACCGGCCTGCCGCCGACGCGGCTCGAACTTGAGATCACCGAATCCCTGCTGCTCAACGACAATGAGCATACGCTGCAGACGCTGCACCGCTTGCGCGCCATCGGCATCCGCATCTCGATGGACGATTTCGGCACCGGCTATTCCTCGCTCAGCTATCTGCGTGCCTTCCCCTTCGACAAGATCAAGATCGACCGCTCCTTCATGCGCGATCTCGAAACGCGCGGTGATAGTCTCGCGATCATCAAGGCGGTGATCGGGCTTGGCCATTCGCTCGGCATGTCGACGACGGCCGAAGGCGTCGAGACCGAGGAACAATTGCGCGCCGTGCGCGAGCAGGGCTGCAACGAAGTGCAGGGCTTCCTGTTCTCGCCGCCGCTCGAAGCGGGCCAGGTGTTCAGCCTCCTCGCCAAGGAGAGCAAGCCGAAGCTGCGCGCCGTCAGCTGAGGCCATCACGCCGCACCCCTGGCGCGTGTGGATAACACCTACCTGCCTTCCCGCCGACAATTTGCTGGCGCACTGTCTCCTCGAAAAGGGAGACGTCATGTTTCGAGTCGCCGTCTGCGCTTTGGCGCTCCTCATCGCAGCTGCCGCACCTGCCATCGCGCAGGACGAGCAGACCATCTATGTCCAGGAAGACGATCCGGTGATGATCGCGGCCATCGCCGCGGCGCGTGCGACGCTGCCCGAGTTCTGGGTGCACTTCGCCAATCCGGGCAAGGACGAGGGCGACTTCCACCTCAAGGTCGGCATCACAGAGGGCGGGCAGGTCGAGCATCTGTGGTGCGACGAGATTCTCGGCGACTGGCGCGGCGCAAGCTGCGTCATCGCCAATGAAGCCGAGATCCTCCGCACGGTCGGCCTCGGCGACCGCATCCTCGTCAATGCCGATGCCATCTCGGACTGGATGTATATCGTCGACGGCAAGATCCGCGGCGCCCGCACGCTGCGCGCCATGCTGCCGCATCTGACCCCCGAGGAAGCCGCGGCCTACGAGCAATTGCTGCTCGACCGCTAGACGGTTGCGCTGCGGCGCATCACGCCGCACTCTCGCATCATGCGCCCGCTGCTCTTTGCCCAGCTCTCAGCCCTCGCCGCCCGCGAAAGCGGCGACCGCGCCAATGCCGAGGATGTGGTGCAGGAGGCGCTGCTGGTGGCGGTCGAGGCCGGGCGGTTCGACCTCACCGATCTTGCCAATCGCAACTGGCTGCGCGGAATCGTGCGCAACAAGGCGCGGATGAGCCGGCGCGGTGCCAGCCGCCGGGTGAGACGCGACAGCGAGTGGCAGGCACAGCGCGAGGCGCCGGGCGAGGCGGCGGCGGCAGAGCCGTTCATCGCCGATTTGCCGCCGGCGCTCCGCATCGTCGCCGTGCTGGTGGTCAGCGGCCACAGCCGGCACGAGATCGCCTATCTGCTGCGGCTCAGCGATACGGCCCTGCGCCAGCGCATCGTGGCGCTGAAGCGCCGGATGCAGGCGGCGGGGCTGGCCGCGCCGCGCGAATTCACCGGGCTCAGCCTCGGCCTCGCCTATGGCCGCATCCGCGATGCGCTGCTGCCGCAATTGCTGCGCCAGCAGGGGGTGTTTGCCAGCCACGACCCGGACGGGCATCTTTTTGTCGTGCGGCGCTCACAAACGGACTGAGGGCGGCAACTCATCCACGTCACAACAAGAGGAGACGCACATGGTAATCGCCCCCAAGACCGCCGGGCTGGTGTTTTATGTCAGCGACATCGGCCGCACCGAAAAATTCTACAATGAGACGCTGGGCCTCCGGCTCGAGCGCATGGAAGGCGCCGAGCCGTACTGGCTGCAGGCCAGCCTCGCCGGCGGGCTCGATCTGATGTTCTTCGAGATGGAGGCAACGCGCGGCTCAAGCCCCGCGGTCGTCTTCAACATCGAGGAGGGCGGCATCGACGATATCGTTGCGTCGCTGGCCGAAAATGGCGTCACCATCGTCACGCCGGTCAGCGAGGCGCCGGGCGGCTGGAGTGCCGACTTTCTGGACCCGGATGGGTTTGGCCTTGGCCTCTACCAGCCGGAGGACAAGCCGCGCTCGCTGAAGCGCTGACCGGTCAACGCCCCGCGGCGGCTCAGGCCGTCGCGGGACGCAATTGCGGGGCGGGCTTCTTGCCGATGGTCAGCACCAGCAGCGCCGCAAAGATGCAGAACACACCCGCGAAGAGCAGCGCCGGCGTGTAGGTGTCGAGCGCGGTGCGCGAAATGCCGCCGAGCAGCGCCGCCGTGGCGCTGCCGATCTGGTGACCGGCGAACACCCAGCCGAAAACGAGGCTCGCCTTCTCGGCTCCGAAATGCTGCGCCGTGAGCTTCACCGTCGGCGGCACCGTCGCCACCCAGTCGAGGCCGTAGAACACGGCGAAGATGGTGAGCATGGTGATCGAATAGCCGGAATAGGGCAGGAACAGCAGGCTCACGCCGCGCAGCCCGTAATAGGCGAGCAGCAGATAGCGGTTGTCGTAGCGGTCGCTGAGCCAGCCCGAGACGATCGTGCCGACAAAGTCGAAGGCGCCGATCAGCGCCAGCATGCCGGCGGCGGCGAGGGCGGCAATGCCGGCATCGGAGCAAATCGAGATCCAGTGCGTCTGGATCAGCCCGCCGGTCGACAGGCCGCACACGAAGAAGGTCGCGAACAGCACCCAGAACACCGCCGTCCGGCTCGCCTCGCGCAGCACCAGCAGCGGCGAGGTGATGAGGTCGCTGAGCCGCTTGCTCTGCGCCGGCGCCGGCACGATGGCAGTGCCGCCATAGGGGGCAAGGCCGACATCGGCGGGGCGGTCGCGCATGAACAGCAGCGCCAGCACGAGACCGACCACCAGCATGATGGTGACGAAGATGAGGGCGGCGCGCCAGCCGATGCTCTCCGAGAACATCGCGAGCAGCGGCAGGAAGATCAGCTGCCCCGTGGCGTTGCTGGCGGTCATCAGCCCGACGACGAGGCCGCGGCGCTTTTCGAACCAGCGCGTCGCGATGGTGGCGCCCAGCACGAGTGCGGTCATTCCCGTGCCGATGCCGATCACCACGCCCCACAGCGCCAGCAATTGCCAGAGCTCGCGCATGAACAGCGAGGCCAGCACGCCGCTGCCGATCAGCAGCAGCGCGGCCGTCACCACCTTGCGCACGCCGAAATAGTTCATGAACGCCGCCGCGAACGGGGCGATCAGGCCGAAGAGGATGAAACGCACGGCGAGTGCCGTCGAGATCTGCGCCGTCGTCCAGCCGAACTCGGCCGTCAGCGGGCCGATCAGCACGCCGCCCGCGCCCATGGCGCCGGCCGTCGACAGCATGACGAGGAAGGTCGTACCCGCAACGACCCAGCCATAATGGATGTTGCGCTTTGCCAGCGCGGTGGCCAATGCGTCGGAAATCATCGACATCCTCCGGGGTTGCCTTGCGGCGCGTGGAAGCGGGCCGTCACTCTGTCCGGTATCGATCGGGCGGGCATCATCCGTTGGGATGATGCGTTCGCTGCGGGGAGCGGCATGATGGGCATCATGGCGTCAATTTCCCTAGATCCGGTGCTCCGCGCCGTCCTGCAGCGGGTTGCCGGTCTTGACCGCCCGGTGGATGGCGGCGGTCGAGCCTATCACAAGACGCTCCCGGCCGTCGCCGCTGCCGTTCGCCAGCCGCCGGGCCGCCCGAGGCGCCGTGGCGACCGGCGCCGCTGGCTCCGGGGCGGGATTGAGCGTAGCGTCCGCCGCCGCCCATCGGGCCGAGGGGTTCCCGCATGACCGACGTGCCGCCCGCTTCCCGCCTGTGGCTGCTGCCCATCATCGGGCTGCTCGCCATCACCTTCACCATCTGCACGGCGGAACTGGTGATCGCCGGGCTGCTGCCGACGCTGGCGGCCGACCTTGGCGTCGATATCCCGACCGCCGGGCTGCTCATCACCGGCTACGCCATCGGCGTCGCCATTGCCGGGCCGGTGCTGGCGCTGGCGACCGGCCGGGTGCCGCGCAAGACGCTGCTGCTCGCCATTCTCGCGGTCTTCATCCTCGGCAACATGCTCTGTGCGCTGTCGGGCAATTACTGGATGCTGCTGGGCGCGAGGCTGCTGATGTCGGCCTGCCACGGGCTCTATTTCGGCGTCGCCGTGGTGCTGGCCGGCCGCCTTGCGCCGCCGGGCCGGCAGGCCTCGGCCGTGTCGCTGGTCGTCGCCGGGGTCAGCATTGCCATCATCATCGGCGTGCCGCTCGGTACGGCCATCGGCAATGCGCTGGGCTGGCGGGCGACCTTCTGGGTCACCGCCGCCGCCGGGGCGCTGGCCTCGCTCATCGTCGCCTGGCTCATTCCCGGCGACGATGCGGCGGCCCACGCCCCCGCTGCCGACCGGCGGCTCGAGATCCGCGCCGCCCTGAGGCCGGTGGTGCTGCTCTGCTATGCCAATTTCGGCGTCCCGCTGGTCGCGTTCTTCGCGCTGCTCTCCTACGCCGTGCCGTTCCTCACCGTGGAAAGCGGCATCCCGCTCGATTTCATCCCATTGATCCTGCTGGCGCTCGGCCTCGCCTCGTTTCTCGGCACCATCATTGGCGGGCGGCTCGCCGACTGGAGCCCGGCGGTGACCCTGATCGGCATCATGGCCATCAACACGGTCCTCCTGCTGCTCCTGTCGCAGGTCGCGGCCAATCCCTGGGTGGCGGTGGCGATCTTCTGCCTCATCTGGTTCGTCGGCTTCATGCTACCGGCGCCGCTGCAAAGCCGGGTGCTCCGGGAGACCAGCGACGCCCCCAATCTGGCGGCCACCATGATGAACACGGCGTCGCAGATCGGCATTGCAGGTGGGGCGGCGTTCGGCGCTTTTCTCATCGCCGCCGGCTTCGGCTACAGCCAGATTCCGCTGCTGAGCGCCGGTTTTTATGCCCTGGGGCTGGTCGGCATCCTCGTTCTGGTCAGCCTCGATCGGCGCCGCAAGCCCGCCATCGCTTAACCCTTCCGGGCGTCTGCATCCCCCTCATGCAGGGAAATCGCTTGAGAATCCGGGCTTTCCTCTCTATGTGAGCCCCCTAAACTTTTTCCCCATCACCTCAGGCGGCCCAAATGGCGTTGCGCAACATCGCGATCATCGCGCACGTTGACCATGGTAAGACAACACTCATCGACGTACTGCTGAAGCAGTCGGGCTCGTTCCGCGAGAACCAGCGCGTCGAAGAGCGCGCCATGGATTCCAACGATCTCGAGCGCGAGCGCGGCATCACCATTCTGGCGAAAGTCACCTCCCTCGTCTGGAAAGATACCCGCATCAACATCGTCGACACGCCCGGCCACGCCGATTTCGGCGGTGAGGTGGAGCGCATCCTGTCGATGGTCGATGGCGTGGTGATCCTCGTCGATGCCGCCGAAGGCCCGATGCCGCAGACCAAATTCGTGCTCGGCAAGGCGCTGGCCCAGGGCCTCCGCCCGATCGTTGCGATCAACAAGATCGACCGCCCCGACGAGCGCCACCTCGAAGTGCTCGAGGAAATCTTCGATCTCTTCATCGCGCTCGACGCGACGCCCGAGCAGCTCGATTTCCCGGTGCTCTACGGCGCTGCCAAGCATGGCTGGATGAGCGCCGAGCCCGGCGGCCCGAAGGAATCGCTGGGGCCGCTGCTCGACAAGGTGGTCGAATATGTGCCCGCGCCCAAGGTGGAAGAGGGCCCGTTCCGCATGCTGGTCACGACCATCGAGCGCAACCCGTTCCTCGGCCGCGTCCTCACCGGCCGTGTCTTTTCCGGCCAGGTCCGTCCGGGCGATGCCGTCCATTCGCTGAGCCGCGATGGCAAGGAAATCGAAAAGGGCCGCATCTCGAAAGTGCTGGCCTTCCGTGGTCTCGAACGCACCCCGATCGATGTGGGTGAGGCGGGCGACATCGTCGCCGTGGCCGGGCTTGAGGAAACCACCGTCGCCAACACCATCGCCATTCCGGCGGTGACGGTACCGCTGGCTGCCAAGCCGATCGATCCGCCGACCCTTTCCGTCACCTTCCGCATCAATGACGGCCCGCTGGCCGGCCGCGAAGGCGACAAGGTGCAGAGCCGCGTCATCCGCGACCGCCTGATGCGCGAAGCCGAAGGCAATGTCGCGATCCGCGTCACTGAAGGCCAGGATTCGGACTCGTTCGAAGTCGCCGGCCGCGGCGAACTCCAGCTCGCGGTGCTGATCGAAAACATGCGCCGCGAGGGCTTCGAGCTCACCATCGGCCGCCCGCGCGTCGTGATCCGCGAAGAGGCCGGCCAGCGGCTCGAGCCGATCGAAGAAGTCATCATCGACGTCGATGACGAGCATTCGGGCGTGGTCGTGCAGAAGCTCACCGAGCGCAAGGGCGAACTGGTCGACATGCGCCCCTCGGGCATCGGCCGCCAGCGCCTGCGCTTCTATGTGCCCACCCGCTCGCTCATCGGCTACCAGCCGGAACTGCTGTCGGACACGCGCGGCACGGCGATCTTCAACCGCCTGTTCCACGAATATCAGCCCTATAAGGGCGCGCTGCCGGGCCGCCGCACGGGTGTGCTCATCTCCAACTCGAACGGTGCCGCCGTCGCCTATGCGCTGTGGAACCTCGAAGAGCGCGGCCCGATGATGATCGACCCCGGCGTCGAGGTCTATGAGGGCATGATCATCGGCGAGCACACGCGCGACAATGATCTCGAAGTGAACCCGATCAAGGGCAAGCAGCTCACCAACATCCGCACCACGTCCAAGGACGAAGCGGTGCGCCTGACGCCGCCCAAGAAGCTGACGCTCGAACAGTCGCTCGGCTACATCGCCGACGACGAATATGTCGAAGTCACGCCCAAGAGCATTCGCCTGCGCAAGGTCGCGCTCGATCCCAACGAGCGCAAGAAGATGATGCGCGCCTCCAAGGCGAGCTAAGCAAACAATCACCGCCAAGGTGGGGAAAAGGGGTGCCGCTCGCGCGACACCCCTTTTTGCTGCAACCCTGCCGGCAGCCCCCAGTCTTGGCCCCGCCGGCCAAACATGGCATCAGGGCAGTCGTCACTTCCGGGAGCCCGCATGTCCGACTGGATCATCAGCATCATCACCGATTTCGGCTATCTCGGCATTGTCCTGCTGATGCTGCTGGAAGCGCTGTTTCCGCCGATCCCGTCGGAAATGATCATCCCGTTTGCCGGCTACAGCGCCGCAACCGGCGCGCTGGACCCGTTTCTGGTCGTACTGGGGGCAACGTTCGGCTCGACGCTGGGCGCTATTCCGTGGTTCCTCGCCGGCTGGTTCTTCGGGCTCGACCGCTGCAAATGGCTGGCCAACCGCTTCGGCCGGCTGCTCACCATCTCGAGCAATGACATCGACATCGCCGACCGCTGGTTCGACCGCTATGGCTGGACGGTGGTGTTCTTCGGCCGCCTCCTGCCGATCATCCGCACGCTGATCTCGGTGCCCGCCGGGCTCACCCGGATGAAGCCGCACTGGTTCGTGCTCGCCTCGCTCGCCGGCATGACGCTATGGAACATCATTCTCGTCAGCGCCGGCTATTTGCTGCATGAGCATTACCATCTGGCCGAAGCCTGGCTCGACCCGCTGACCTATGTGGTGCTGGGCGGGGTGGTGCTGATCTACCTGTGGCGCGTCATTACGTGGAAACCGCACGCCTGACCCCCAGACGGCAGGCAATCCGCACCGTTCTGGCGCGGACCGGCTTGCGAAATCGGCGTAAATCCCTAGATATCGCCTTACCGTTACCTGGGGACCGCCGATGATCGCCTTGCTGCAGACGATTTCCATGATCCTGACCCTCGTCTGGTGGGTCTTTCTCATCATGATCATCATGAGCTGGCTGATCAGCTTCAACGTCATCAACACGCGCAACCAGTTCGTCGCCTCGGTCTGGCGCATCCTCAACCAGATCACCGAGCCGATCCTGAGCCCCATCCGCCGGGTCGTGCCCTCCGTGGGCGGGCTGGATCTGAGCCCGATCATCGTGTTCATCATCCTGTTCTTCCTGCAGAGCTTCCTCGCCAACGATCTGCCGCGGCTGCTGGGCCTTTACGGCTGAGTTTCTTCCGCCCCAGTGCTGACGGCGTGACGGTCCATCTGCGCGTCACGCCCAATGCCGGCGCCGACCGGATCGAGGGCGCCGAAAGCCGCGATGACGGCACGTCCGTCCTCCGGCTGCGGGTCAAGGCCGTGCCCGACAAGGGCAAGGCCAATGCGGCGGCCATGGCCCTGCTCGCCGCCGCCCTCGGGCTCCCCAAAAGCGCGCTGCGCCTCGTTTCCGGCGACACCGCCCGGCTCAAGACCGTCGCCATATCCGGCGATCCGGCCGGGCTCGGCGAGCGCCTTGCCGGCCTCGGCGCGGCCAAACCCCGGTAAATCCCGCCCGGCCCCGCAAATTGGGTTGAATCGGCGGCGTCGATTTGTCACAACTTTGCCCACATCCCGGGGGCGGGGAGGGGATTCCGCGGGAGGGAACTGCGGGGCCACGCCATGGAGCGTCCCAGGGAGTGAAACCTGAGGGACCTTTCTATGACCACCACGCTATTATGGGCGATCGTCGGCGCCGGTCTGCTGTCGATCGTTTACGGCATCGTGACCACGCGGCAACTGCTCGCCGCCGATGCCGGCTCGGCCCGCATGCAGGAAATCTCGGCCGCCGTGCGCGAAGGCGCTTCGGCTTATCTGCGCCGCCAGTACACCACCATCGGCATTGTCGGTGTGGTGATCTTCATCCTCGCCTTCTGGCTGCTGGGCGCCTATGCGGCGATCGGCTTCCTCATCGGTGCGGTGCTTTCGGGCGCGGCCGGCTTCATCGGCATGAACGTGTCGGTGCGCGCCAATGTCCGCGTCGCCCAGGCGGCCACCACGTCCCTCGCCAAGGGCCTCGATCTCTCGTTCAAGGCCGGCGCCATCACGGGCCTCCTCGTTGCGGGCCTCGGCCTGCTCGGCGTGGCGCTCTACTTCATCGTGCTGACGCAGTATCTGGGTAATGCCTTCGACAGCCGCGCGGTCATCGACTCCCTGGTCGCCCTGTCGTTCGGCGCCTCGCTGATCTCGATCTTCGCCCGTCTCGGCGGCGGCATCTTCACCAAGGGTGCGGATGTCGGCGGCGACATGGTGGGCAAGGTTGAAGCCGGCATCCCGGAAGATGATCCGCGCAACCCGGCCACCATTGCCGACAATGTCGGCGACAATGTCGGCGATTGCGCCGGCATGGCGGCCGACCTCTTCGAGACCTATGTGGTGACCATCGTCGCCACCATGGTGCTGGCGGCGATTGTCCTCCCCGACGCGTTCAAGCTGCAGGGCATGATCCTGCCGCTCGCCATCGGCGGCGCCTGCGTCATCACCTCGATCATCGGCACCTACTTCGTGCGCCTCGGCGCCTCCAACAACATCATGGGCGCCCTCTACAAGGGCATCATCGCGACGGGCGTCCTGTCGCTCATCGTGCTGCTCCCGGTGCTCTACTGGGTGTTCGGCGATCTCAATGCCGCGCTCGGCACTGAGGCCAAGGCGTTCACGCCCTGGTCGCTGTTCTGGTGCGGCGTGACGGGCCTCGTCATCACCGGCCTCATCATCATCATCACCGAATATTACACTGGCACGGGCAAGCGCCCGGTCAACTCGATCGCCGAAGCCTCCGTCACCGGCCACGGCACCAACGTCATCCAGGGCCTCGCCGTGTCGCTGGAATCGACCGCTCTGCCGGCCATCGTCATCATCGCCGGCATCATCGTCACCTTCAATCTGGCGGGCCTGTTCGGCATCGCCTTCGCCGTCGCAACCATGCTGGCCCTCGCCGGCATCGTGGTGGCGCTCGACGCCTTCGGCCCCGTCACCGACAATGCCGGCGGCATCGCCGAAATGGCGGGCCTGCCCAAGGAAGTGCGCCACAACACCGACGCGCTCGATGCGGTCGGCAACACCACCAAGGCCATCACCAAAGGCTATGCCATCGGTTCGGCCGGCCTCGGTGCGCTGGTGCTGTTCGCGGCCTACACGCAGGACCTCAACTACTTCGTCGCCAATGCGGTCGAAGGCTCGTTCTTCTACGGCATGGAAGCGGTGAACTTCTCGCTCGCCAACCCCTATGTCGTGGTCGGCCTGCTGTTCGGCGGCCTGCTGCCGTTCCTGTTCGGTGGCATGGCGATGACGGCCGTCGGCCGCGCCGCGCAATCGGTGGTGGTCGAAGTCCGCCGTCAGTTCAAGGAAAAGCCGGGCATCATGGCCGGCACCGACAAGCCGGATTACGGCAAGGCGGTCGACATGCTGACCAAGGCCGCGATCAAGGAAATGATCGTCCCGTCGCTGCTGCCGGTGCTTTCGCCCATCGTCGTGTTCCTCCTCGTCTTCTGGATCGCCGGCCGCGCCGAAGGCTTTGCCGCGCTCGGCGCCATGCTGATGGGCGTCATCGTCACGGGCCTGTTCGTCGCCATCTCGATGACGGCGGGCGGCGGCGCCTGGGACAACGCCAAGAAGAGCTTTGAAGACGGCTTCGTCGACTCGGCTGGCGTCAAGCATCTGAAGGGTTCGGATGCCCACAAGGCCTCCGTCACCGGCGACACCGTCGGCGACCCCTACAAGGACACGGCGGGCCCCGCCGTGAACCCGATGATCAAGATCACCAACATCGTGGCCCTGCTGCTGCTCGCGGTGATCGCCCATATGGGTGGCGTCGCGTAAAACGCTGATCTAGATGTGAAATGAATGAGGCCCGGGACGCAAGTTCCGGGCTTCTTTGTTTCTGATACTCAAAACTATATTTGGAGGGTAATTAATGCCGTTCCACATACATAAGACCGTCAAAGCTGGTCCGTTCCGATTTAGCTTCTCGAAGGGTGGCATTGGCGCATCGGTCGGCATCCGGGGTCTCCGCCTTGGCACGGGCCCTCGAGGGCACTACGTCCATGCAGGCGCGGCTGGCGTCTACTACCGTGCAACGCTAGGGCGAGCAGGCGGCCGCAAGCGCGAGACAGGCGTAAAGCAAGAGCACAGAGACCGCCATTCTAGCGTCGGGGCCTATTCAGCCGTGGATATGATCGACATCGATTCTGGCGATGTCATGCAGATGACGGATGAACGTTTCGAAGATGTCCTCTCCGAGCTGAATGGAAACGGGGCTAAGCTGCGACTTGGCCCAACATTAGGTCTGATCGTAGTAGTGGTTGGGGTCGCAACCATGTTCGCAAACGCTATAGCAGGTTTGTCTATCCTGGCTGCTGCCGTTATCGCACTTCGGTTTGGCTCGTGGGTCGATTCGTATCGTCGCACGACAGTGCTATTCTATGACTTGGAGGACGAAACGCTATTCGAGGCGGCTACTCGAGCGTTTGATGACCTATCAAGCTCAGACGGCAAATGGCATGTGGCGGCCGGTGGCGCTGTCCGAGACCTCACAACTTGGAAACGGAATGCCGGCGCAAGTCACATCGTTGACAAGAAGACTACGAGTCTGGGTTACGCACTGCCCGATGTTCTTAAGTGCAACATAACGCCGCCGTTCATGCAGGTCGGAAGACAGACGATCTACTTTCTCCCAGACGTGGCCCTTGTGAGGGATGGAAAAGAATTCGGTGCCGTGGCTTATCGCGAACTAAACGCGACCTGGCAGCGATCGAATTTCATTGAGGAGGGGCGCGTTCCACGGGATGCGATCGTAATCGGCCATACGTGGAAACACCCGAATAAGTCAGGTGGGCCGGATAGGAGATTTTCGAACAACTACGAAATACCGATCTGCGAGTATGAGGCCATGTACCTGACTAGCCCAAGCGGGTTGAACGAATTGCTGGAGTTTTCGAAGCGGGGAGTTTGCGGGCCGTTCATACACGCAGTAGGTCGACTTGCGACGGGACCAGCAGGTATTCCGCGCGCGGGCGCGCGCGCCCGTAGCTTGAAATGAGCGCCAACTAACGACGTCATCTTAGGCCATGTCGATTCCCCGTTCCCCCGTTCGTCGCATCCCTGAACGCATACACACGGGAGAATCCTCATGCGCAAAGTCACCGCCGGTCTGTTTCATTCCATCGATGGCGTCGTGGAGGCGCCGGATCAGTGGCAGTTCGATGCCTTTGACGAGGAGCTGGGCGGCATCATGATGACGACGCTGGCCGCCACCGACACGGTCATCCTCGGCCGCAAGGGCTATGAGGATTGGGCGGCCTATTGGCCGAACACGGAATATGACGACGACTTCAAGACCTTCATCACCAACACGGCGAAATATGTCGCCTCGCGCACCCTCAAGGGGAAGCTGGCCTGGCAGAATTCGACGCTGATCGAGGGCGACCTCAATGCCTTTGCCCGCGACCTCAAGAACAAGCCGGGCGGCGAAATCGCTGTCATGGGCGGCATCGATATCGTGCGCCACCTATTTCTCGCCGGTATCGTCGACGAGCTCAGCCTCGTCACCCACCCGGTCATCGCCGGCACCGGCCGCCGCCATCTGTTCCGGCCCGACGATCCGGTGACCCGCGTCGAACTGGTCAACCTCGTGCGCACCAGCAAGGGCAACGCCGTCAGCACCTACAAACTGCGCGCCTGAGCCCACGCAAGCAAAAGCCCGGGATCGCTCCCGGGCTATTTGCATATCGCGCGCTGGTTTTGCAGCGAGGCCGACGCCATGGCCGCCGGGTGGCGGCGCGCCGGCTTCTGATTACGCCGCGATCTTGCGCTCGAGCGGATAGGTTTCCGAATCGTACAGCGCGCGGATGGCCTTGCCTTCATAGCGGGCGCCGTCGACGTCGAGGGTCGAGCCGACCAGCCAGCTTTCGGGCTGGTCTTCGATAATGTAGCGCACGGCTTCCGCGGCGCTCGGGAAGCGGCGGTAGCGGGCCAACGACTTGGCATAGCGCCGGCTGGGGAACAGCTCGGCGGGGCAGTTGTAGTCGAAGCGTGCGGACATGGTCTTACCTCGTTGCTGGAACAGTGTTCTTGCGGGCCAGCGGATAGTGCCGGCTGCGATAGAGCGACAGCATTTCGTCGCGGCCGAAGATGCGCGAGCCGACATGCAGCTGCGCGCCGCGCAGGCTGACCGGCGCGGCTTCCTCGATGGCGAAACGCAGCGCCCGGGCGGCGGTGCGGAAACTGCGCGGGCCCTGGGCGGCTGCGCTCTGCCAATTGGTGCCGAGATAAAGACTGGCTTCGGCGGCCAGATAGTTCTGATTGGACATGTTATGCCTTCAAGCGATGGCCTCTACCGGCGCGGCCCATGCCGCAGCCAGGAGGCTGAAAAAGATTCCTCTCCCGCGGTGAAGCGGGGCCGGCGTGCGAAAACGTTCTGGAGATCAGGAGCCGGCGCGATGGCGCGGCAAAGCCGTGACGGCTCAAACGTATAGACTGCATATAGGCGCGTGGCGCGGCGAAAACAAGGCCGCCCGGGCCGGGTGGTTAAGCGGGTGGGTTGCGCCCACCCGCCTATCGCCTAGGGCATGCGGACCGTGTGCGGCGGGTGCGCCTCGCCCTTGTCCAGCGATGGCGTGCCGTTGAGCGCCGTCCATTCCTGCGGATAGCCCAGTTTCAGCGGCATCAGTGCCGTCAGTTCGTCGCGGATTTCGGCCGGCAGGTCGAACTCGCCGGCTTCGAGGTTTTCGGCCACCTGCTCGACCCGGCGGGCGCCGATGATCGCCGCCGTCACCCGGTTGTCGCCGAACAGCCAGCTCAGCGCCACCTGGCTCGGCGTCTTGCCGAGCTTGTCGGCCGCTGCCACCACCGCGTCCACCAGCTTCAGCGCCTCATCGAACCAATAGCGGTTCTCGACGATCGAGGCCTGGTGGCCGTGCCGCGTGCCTTCGGCGGGGCGGTTCTGGCCGCGATACTTGCCACTGAGCATGCCCGCCGCGAGCGGGCTCCAGCAGATCATGCCGACGCCTTCCGCCGCGCAGGCGGGCAGCACGTCGCGCTCGATGTCGCGGCGCACGAGATTGTACAAATGCTGCGCCGACACGAACGGCTCATAGCCCTTCAGCGCCGCAATGCCGTTGGCGCGCGCGATTTGCCAGCCATACCAGTTGGAGCAGCCGAGATAGCGCACCTTGCCCGCGCGGATCAGATCGTCCACGGCGCGCAGCGACTCCTCGACCGGCGTGAACGGGTCGGGCCCGTGGAACTGATAGAGGTCGATATAGTCGGTGCCGAGCCGCTTGAGGCTCGCTTCCGCCGCCTCGACGATATGCTTGCGGCTGAGCCCGCGCGCGGTCACCGCATCGGCCTGCGGGAAGAAGCCCTTGGTGGCGATCACCAGTTCGTCGCGGCGATAGTCCTTCAGGATCTCGGCCAGGATGCGCTCGCTCTCGCCCGCGGAATAGGCGTCCGCCGTGTCGATGAAATTGCCGCCGCCCTCGACGAAGGCTTTGACGATGGCGCGCGAGCCCTCGAGGTCGCAGCCCCAATCCTTGTTGCCGAAGGTCATCGTGCCGAGGCAGAGGCGCGACACGAGCAGGCCGGAGCGGCCGAGATAGCGGTATTTCATCGATAATCTCCTCACATGCGGCCCGCAGAAGATACCGGATCGGTGGAGGCGTAAAGGGTCAGCGGGCGGCGATCGCGCCGAGCCGTCCGACCAGCCGGTCGCGCTCCGCCGTCAGCCCCTTGTAGTCGAGCTGCGCTGCATCGAGCGCACTGAGCCGCTCGACCAGCCCGCGCGCGATGGCGGGCGCATCGGAGTGCCGTTCCAGTTCGGCCAGCGGATCGATATAGATGCGGATGGTGAAGAGGATGTCGCGGCTCGCCGGCAATCGCCGCAACGTCTGCCGTTCGAGCCGCAGGAAGGCGTTGCCCACGTTTGCATCGAAGCGCAATGGGTCGGCCGGGGGATGGTGCAGCGCCGCATCGGCATAGACCGACCAGTTCCAGCGGATGACCGGCATCTCCGGCCGGAGATTGTCGAACATGCGGGCGATCAGCTGGCCATTGCGCGTGCCCGCGCCGAAGCCGGGCACCGGCTTGTGCACCTCATGGATCGGCCGCCCGAATTTCTCGCGCAGATGCCAGGACGAGGGAAAGCTCAGCGACCCGGCCGCGAGCCGCCAGTCCGTCTCGCCGCGCCGCATCAGCACGAGGTCTTCCTGCACGAGGCCGGCCGCAATCCGCAGCGGCGCATCGCCGGTCAGCGTCACGCGGCGTCCGGCGGCGACCATCGCCTCGCCGTCGCGGCGGTAGAGCTCGGGGAAGCGCTGCGGCAGATGCTCGACCAGCAGCGCCAGCACTTCCGCCTGCGCCGCCTCGGTCCCCGCCTCAGCCGCGAACACATCGTCCGGATGCGCCAGCGCCAGCCGCTCTTTCTCGGCCAGATAGCTCGACAGCTGGCCGTCGGCGTCGATCCAGTGCTCCAGGTCGAGCGGCTTGATGCCGATCTGGAACAGCGGCGGCACGCCCGCCGGCGGCAGATGCATGGCTCAGGCCGGCGTCACGCGCCAGATCACGTCGCCGACGTCGTCGCACAGCAGCACGGCCTTGTCTTTCGCCAGTGCCGTGCCCACCGGGCGGCCGAAGGATTTGCTCTCATCGTCCGACAGGAAGCCGGTCAGGATGTCATGCGCCTCGCCGCGCGGCTTGCCATTGGCGAAGGGCACGAAGATCATGCGATAGCCCGACAGCTTCGAGCGGTTCCACGAGCCGTGCTGGCCGATCATCATGCCTTCGCCGAGCCCCGGCAGCGCCCCGTCGGGGATCCAGCAGAGGCCGAGCGAAGCGGTGTGGCCGCCCAGCGCGTAGTCGGGCTGCAGCGAGGCCGCGACCTTGGCCGGGTTCTGCTTGACGCGGTCGTCTACAATGCGGTTCCAGTAGGAATAGGGCCAGCCATAGAAGCCGCCATCCTTGACCGAGGTGAGATAGTCCGGCGGCGTCTCGTCGCCGATCCCGTCGCGCTCGTTGACCACGGTCCACAGCGCGCTCGTCGTGGGTTCGATCGCGAGCCCCACCGGATTGCGGAGGCCCGAGGCGAACAGCCGGCTCTGGCCGCTGGCGATATCGAGTTCGAACACGCAGGCGCGGCCTTCCTCGGCCTCCATGCCGGCATCGCCGATATTGGAGAACGAGCCGACCGACACATAGAGCTTCGTCTGGTCGGCGCTGACGATCAAATTGCGCGTCCAGTGGCCATGCGTCTTGTAGGTCGAGAGCCGCCGGCCCGGCGCCTTGATGCGTGTCTCGCCCAGGGTGAACGGATAGGCGAACACGCCATCCATATGCGCGACGTAGAGCGTGTCGCCGACCAGCGCCATGCCGAACGGATGGTTCAGATTGTCGAGCAGCGTGTGCCGCTCCTCGGCCACGCCGTCGCCATCGGCGTCACGCAGCAGGGTAATGCGGTTGGCGCTCTCGCCAATGGCGCCGGCGCGCCGCATCGTGGCGGTAATGGCGAGGTCGAACGCGTTGATCGAGGGCTTGCCGACCGGGCCCAGCGCCTCGGCCACCAGCACATCGCCATTGGGCAGCACCAGCATCTGGCGCGGATGCTTCAGATCGCGCGCAAAGGCGTTGACCTTGAGCCCCGCGGCAACGTCCGGCGTGGCGCCCGCAGGCCAGCCGGCGGCGGTCGGCATCTTCAGCGTCGGGATGCCCTGCGGCACGGCTTTGGGGATCGCCGGGGCAAGGCCGAAGGACTGCGGACCGTCCACGCTGTTCCAGCGGCGCTTCATGATCATCGCGGCCCCGATCCAGGCCACGATCCGGGCATAGGCGTCGGAAATAAAGTTCATGCGAGTTCCCCGAAATCCGTTTGCCAACCCATGAGACCGCGCCGCCTTCAGGTCAAGCGACAAGGCGATGGCTGGCGCCGGGGACGCGCCCTATAGTGCCGGCGAGGCCAAGGGAGATGCCCATGCGCATAGTCGTCGTCGGTGCCGGAGGGCGGACGGGCCGCCTCGTCGTCGAACAGCTCATCGGCGCGGGCCATCAGGTGGTCGCCACCATCCGCAGCCCCAGGCACATGGCCGACATGGTCAGGCTCGGCGCCGAGACGGTGATGCTCGATCTCGATCTCTCCACCGGCCCGGATTTCCAGGCCGTGTTCAAGGGCGCCGATGCCATCGTCTTCGCTGCCGGGTCGGCCGCCGGTGAATCGAGCGCGCTCGACCGGACCGGCACGGTCAAGACGGTGCGCGCCGCCGCCAGTGCGGGGGTGAGGCGCTATCTCACCATCTCGTCGATCGGCGCCTCCACGGGCATGAAGCTCAGCGGCCAGCTGAACAATGACGAGATGCGCGACTATTACCAGCAGAAGCGCGCCGCCAATAAGCACCTCCGCGAGTCCGGCCTCGACTACACCATCGTCGAGCCGGGCGAGCTGACCGACGGCAAGCCGACTGGCAAGATCGTCATCAGCGAAGCCGCCATCGATTTTGCCGCCATCGACCGCGCCGATGTCGCGGCGGTGGTCACGGCGCTCATCGCCAGCAAGCGCAGCATCGGTAAGGCCTACCAGCTGACCGGCGGCAAATCGCCCATCGCCACGGCGGTGGCCGAGGCGCTCGGCGAGGATGTCGTACCGGTCAAGCTGCCGGCCGCAAAGGCTGCCGCCAAGGCACCGGCGAAGAAGGCCGCCGCGAAGAAAGCCCCTGCCGCCAAGAAAGCTGCAGCGAAGGCTCCGGCAAAGACCGCTCCAGCCAAGAAGCCTGCCGCGAAAAAGGCCGCCGCGAAGGAAAAATAATCAGAGTTTCGCAAAAGCCCGCTCGACGCTGCGCAGCGTCCATCCCACCAGTTCGGCGGTGCGCGCCTGCCTGTTGGCCAGCAGCTTCTTGTCCTTCTCGTCGCCGAAGGTCCAGGTCTTGGAGAAATTGTCAGGGCTGTAGTCCGGCGCGTCCTCGCGGGCCCATTGCCGGTTGAAGGCGTAATAGTCCGATGGATCGGCGAAGCCGGGGTCGGCCTTGTTCCCCTTGTCCGCATAGTCCGGCCTCCAGTTCGAAAAGCCCATCAGCTCGAAGGTGTCGATCGGCCCCGTCGCCTGGTGATACTGGCCCAGCGCATGCGCCGGCACGCCGATATCCTCGATCATGTGCAGCATGATGCCGGCATAGAACCAGGCCTGCTCCTTGTGGCCGGCGCGATAGGCCGCCGCCGCGTCGGCCCACCAGCCGGCAATGTCGTCGGTGCCGGCATTGGTGCCCTTGTGCTCGATGCGCTTTGCGCCGAGTGGCACGCCATACATCGTCTTGCCGTCGTCGCTGTCGAGTTCGTGCAATTCGGTATTGGCACCGTCGATGAGCGCCTGTGCGTAGCGCTTGGCCTCGCCGCCTACCATCGCGATGCCATGCTCGGTCAGGTAGGAATGCGTGGCATGCGTCGGGTTGAGCGAAGAGGCGCTGTCCCACGCCGCAACCGGCTGCGGCATGAGCGCAAGAAAAGCCAAAGCTGTGATCGGCAAATACTTCATGGTCAGTCTCCGCCCGAAGCAACGACAAAGTATGCCGGCGGAAACTACAGCCGATTGCGCCTTGGCGCTAGGCGAGGAACTTGCGCAGCCGCGTCAGCCCCTGCTCGATGCGCGCCGGTTCGACCGCATGGCACCAGCGCAGCCAGCCTTCGCCCTCGGGGCCAAAGGCATTACCCGGCGCCAGCCCGAGGCCCACCTCGCGCACCAGGGTCTTTGCCAGTTCGAGCGAATCGTCATGCCCGGCAAGGCGGAAGAAGGCATACATGGCGCCGCCCGCATCGGGCACGTCGACGCCGGGCAAACGCCTCAGCCCATCGACCAGCACGCGCCGCGACGCCGCCAGCCGCTCGCGCAGCTTTGCCACTTCGCCCTCGCCCTTTGCCACGGCGACAGCACCGGCACGCTGCGCCGGCTCGAGGATGCAGGACGTGTTGTATTCGATCAGCTTGGTGAGGTCGGCCATCAGCGCCTCGGGCGCCACCAGCCAGCCCATGCGCCAGCCGGTCATCGTCCACGCCTTCGAAAAGCTGTTGGACGAAATGATGCGGTCGCCTTCCTCGTAGCGGCGAAGGAACGACGGTGCCGACTTCCGCGCCGGATCATAGACCAACCGCTCATACACATCGTCGGCCAGTACCCAGATGCCGAGCTTCCGGCAATGAGCCAGCACCACATCGAGTTCATCGTCCTCGATGGTCCAGCCGGTCGGATTGTTCGGCGAATTGACGATCAGCAGCCGCGTGTCCGGCGTCAGCGCATCGAGCAGCCGGTCGAGATCGAGCGACCATCTGCCACTGGCGATGGCCAGCGGCACGCGCGTCACCGCAGCGCCGAGGATTTTCGGGATCTCGACGACGTTGGGCCAAAGCGGCGTCACCGCCACCACCTTGTCGCCCGGCGACAGCACCAGCTGGCTCGCCAGCATCAGCGCCGAAACGCCCGACCCGACCGCTGCCACCCGCTCGGCCGCGACGGGTCGCTCATGCAGCGCGCTCAGATAGTTGCCGATCGCCTCGCGCAGATAAGGCCGGCCGAGATTCTGCGAATAGAACGTCTCGCCACTCTCCAGCGACGCAATCGCCGCCGCGCGAATGAACAACGGCGTCGGCTGATCCGACTCGCCAAACCAGAACCGCAAAATGTCGTTATTGCCCATCCCGGCATTGGCCACATCGCGGATCAACGAACTCTGCAGCTCACGAACAGTCTGACGGGCTTCAACAATTGGGGCAGGGGTCATGCCGACGTTGGTAGCGCAGCGGTAGCACGGCTGCAAACGGCCCGACGGGCAGGGGCACCAGCATCGCGACGGATGGAGAGGTCAGCCACTGCCAAGGGCATCGCAGTCGGATATCCTCCCTCGCGTGGCGGGGGAGGGGCTTCGAGCCGGCCGAAGGCAAAATCGCTCCAGTGGAGCGATTTTAGGTGAGAAGGCCATGAGGGCTATGCCCGAATGGCCCGCCGCAGCGGTGGAGGGGGCGACCACAAACACCGCACGTCGTTTCACCCCAACGTCATTCCCGCGCAGGCGGGAATCCAGGGCAGTCAGCACAATGATCGTGGCCCTTGGATCCCCGCCTCCGCGCGGGGATGACGCAGTGGACGCGGCCTCACCCCACCCACCACGCTACGCGTGGTCCCCCCTCCCCAGCGCTACGCGCCGAGGAGGGATAGCCTGACTGCGGGCACCTTGAG
>SEEL01000096.1 GCA_004144345.1 Hyphomicrobiales bacterium | reverse complement strand
CGTTCGCGCATGGACATCGACATCGTCGCTCCGGCCGTCACCAACAAGGGCCTGGTCGCTGGTGCGTACACCGGCACCACCACGCTGACGCTGCGCGCTCTCTAAGATCGGGCAGGAATAGGAGAGGGGAAAGAGCGATCTTTCCCCTTTCTTTATGATTTGATGGAATATGCCGGTGACGGCAAGGGGATGGGTATCATGACAGCTTGGGCGACGGTGAAGCGTCACACGCGCGCACTCTTGACGGCGCTTGCCGCGGTCGCGGTGCTCGTCAGCCCCGCGCTCGCGATGCGCGTCTCACCGATGGTGGTCGAAATGGAATCGCGCGGCACCAATGCGGTGGCGCGGATCGAGGTCCAGAATATCAATCCCGGAAACCTGGCATTCCAGACCCGCGTTTTCCGTATGGAAATCGACAAGGACGGCAATATCGTCGAAACCCCCGCCGACCAGGATTTCCTGATTTTCCCGCCGCAGGGCGTTCTGCCCGCCGGCGGAAGGCAGGTCGTCCGCCTGCAATGGGTGGGCGGCGGCGAACTGGCGGCATCGCAGGCCTATTATGTCTCGGTCGAGCAATTGCCCGTCGCCTTTGAGCCCGGCTCTGCCGATGCGCTCGGCGCGCAGGTGCAGGTGCTTTACAATATGCGCGCGCTAGTCGTGGTGGCGCCGCCGGGTGCGAAGCCCGACGTGAAAGCAACGACGGTCAAGCAACTCACCTATCAGCCGCCTGCTCCTCCAGGATCGAAAGAATTGCCGCCGATGCAGGACGGGGTCGAAATCACCCTGCGCAACGAAGGCCGCCGTCATGCGATGATGTCTAACTTTGGCTGGCAGCTGGAGGGAAATGGTGCCGACGGCAAATGGCTGCGCGTCGATGTCTCGCCCGAGGAACTCAATCGCGCGGTCGGGACCGGTTATGTGCCCGCGCAGAGTGAGCGCGTTTTCCGTATTCCCGTTCCCGGCTTTGGCCCTGGACCGATCAAGCTGACCTTCAAGCAGTGAAAATCGGCTTCGCTCTGAGTAGTGTAGCGCTGTCGGCACTGTGCGCGAGCACGGCGGCGGCGCAGGTTTCGATTCCGCTGCCCCAAAATCCCCGGCCGTTGTCGCCGTTACAGGATCCAGGCGCACCAACCACTATTCCGTTACCCGGGACGCAGATCCCGCCGATTCCGACGCCGACGCCGGTGATGCCGCAGCTTCCGATCGGCGCGCATGGCCGCCCCGATATCAATCCGTACGAGCGCGACATCGAAATGACGGTGCCGCTGACCTTCCAGAGCAGCAGCCTCGGCGATATCCCGATGGTGCTGACTGCCGACGACCGTTTCCTTCTCGAATCGGCGACGTTCGTGCGGCTGATGCAGCCCGTCCTGAACGAGACCGCCCATGCCGAGCTGGCGTCGCGTCTGGCGTCGCTGCCCAATTTCGGCGCCGACGATCTCGGCAAGACGGGCGTCCAGCTGACCTATGACCCCAGCACTTTGGCGGTCGTCGTCGTCGAGGTGTCCGCCGAACAGCGAGCGATCAAGGATATTTTCGCGCCGCCGCGCGAAGACGCCAACGATGTGACGATGCAGCCGGCTGGATTTTCGGCTTTTTTGAATCTCAGCGCCGTCCAGAGCTATATCTGGGAGGGCAATCAGGCCAATCCACCGACGATCAATTTCGACGGTGCGGTGCGGCTCGGAAAATTCGTGTTCGAAGGCGATGCGCAGCTTGGGCAGCAGTTCGGACTGACCGGCGATTCGTACAAGTTCACGCGCAATTATGCGCGTCTTGTCTATGACCAGCCCGAAGCATATCGGCGCTGGTTCCTGGGGGACCTTGATCCAGAAATCCGCGGCCAGCAATCCTTCGTTGAAATGGGTGGGGTCGGCGTGTTGCGCCAGCGGCGGCGCTTTAACAGTTTTCGTTCAGCGATGCTCCAGTCGAATCGCCAGCTGGTCCTGCAACGCGAATCGACCGTGCGTTTCCTGCGCAACGGGTCGCTTTATCGCGAAGTCCGCCTCCAGCCGGGCCGTTATGACTTTAGCTCGCTGCCGCTGATTGCCGGCAGCAACGATGTCGATATCCAGGTCACCGACAACAGCGGCGCGGTCCAGAACCTGTCCTATCAGCAATATCTCGACCCGATCGATCTCGATCCGGGCGATTATGAATATGGTGCCTTCTTCGGCCCAACCAGCAACACATTCGGCGGCGCACCCGATTATCGCGGTCCGGTCGCTTTTACAGGCTTCTTTCGCAAGGCGTTTTTCAATCGCCCTGCGATCGGCGTGGGCTTTCAGGCGAGCAAGGACGTGCAGACGCTGACGGGGCAGACGCAGTTCGTTCTCCCCAACGGCGGCCGTTTGTTACTTGATGGCGGCGGCAGCCACTCGAAAACGGCTGGCGAAGGCTTTGCAGGCGGCATCAGCTATGAACATTTCATCGATCGCGAGGGATTGTCGGACAGTTTCACGCTGCGCGCTGACTATTTGTCGCCCAAATTCGCGACGCTAGGCAATATCGACGGGATCAACACGACGTCGGCAACGGTTACGGGGCAATATTCACGGCAGTTGACGATGCGCCTGACCACCACCGCATCGGCATCCTACCTCAAGGGTCGCGGCGCGCTTGGCGACAGCTACCGCGCCGGGCTCACCGGCTTTTATCGGGTCGACCGGCGCTGGACGATCCGCGCCGGGGTCGATTACGCCAAATTCCCGTCGGCCTTTTCGCGCGGCAATGGTGTCAGCTTCAACGTCGGCCTGGTGTTCCAACCCGACTATCGTCGCCGCGCTGAGGCGCGTTACGAAAGCCGCGACAATCTGGGCGAGCTTTCATACAATCAGAGCGGTCTAAACCAGCTTAACAGCGTCGGTTTTGGCGGCGTCGTCACCCGCGACGACAACAGCGCCCGCGCGCTCGGTTACGCGACCTATTCGGCAAACCGCTTCGACGCGTCGGTCAGCCACGCGACTTTCGGACCCAGCCTGTCCGACGTTGCGCAGCTCAACGCCACAACCGTCCGCGTCGGCACCTCACTGGCCTTCGCCGACGGCAGCTTTGGCATCGGACGCCGCATCAACGACAGTTTCATGCTGCTCTCGCCGCATAAGAATCTGGGTAAGCGCAGCGTCGTCGCCGGACAGTCGCTCGCCGAGAATAATTATATCAGCAAGAGCGGCGCGCTGGGTGCTGCGGTCAATAATTTCCTCGGCTCCTATGCCACCCAGTCAGTGCAATATGATGTCGAGGATCCACCGACGGGCTACGACACCGGCCCCGGCGTGTTCCGCGTCCATCCGCCCTATAAGAGCGGCTATGCGGCGCGTATCGGCACCGATGCCTTTGCCAGCGTGATGGGCACGCTTATTCTCGCGCCCGAAAAGCCCGTTTCTCTGATCGGTGGGCGCGTGACGTTGCTCGACGTCAAGGAGGCCGAAAGTCCCAAGCCGATTCCATTCTTCACCAATTCGGTCGGACGCTTCGCGATCACCAATCTGCTGCCGGGCCGCCGCTATCTGGTGGAAACCTATGGACCGAATGGCACGATCGACCGGAGTTTTGAATTCACAGTGCCCGCGGACACCGATGGTCTATTGAACCTTGGTACCGTTCGCCCCGGTACGAAAAATTAGGAGGCATTATGCTGCGCTCAACCCTGTTCCTCGCCGCCGCCTTCCTCGCCATGCCCGTCCATGCGCAGGCGCCGGCGCCGGGTGCCAATATCCGTGGCACCGACTGTCTCATCCGCGCCAACGCAACGCCTACGAGCTGGCTGATTCAGGGCTATGACCCTTTTGACAGTGCGATTCCCGAGGGAACATTCGGCGTCACCTTCGTCAATGAAGGCACGGCAGAATGCCGCTTCACCCCGACCTTTGAACTGAGTCAGCCGCCCTTCGGCCTGTCGAAGGGCACGGGCAAGCCGATCGGCTATGCCTTACTCAACCTCACCGACACGCAGGATGTTACTCCGCGGGTCGGTCGGACGCAGCGTAGCCCCTCGCAGCGTATGCTGACGCTTGGTGCCAATGCATCGCGCACCTTGCTCTTCAAGCTCGTGGCTGACTCTGACGATGTGAAGGAGTCGGGCACCTTTACCCAGGATGTGACGCTTGAAGCCCAGGACGGAAATTTCCGTTCGCTCGGCGGCACGCGGATCGTGCTCGGCATCGACGTCCTGCCTTCGGCGCGCATCGGGCTCGCCGGCGCCTATACGATGAGCGACGGGCACGCCGTCGTCGATCTTGGCGAATTGCGCCCCGGCGTGGCACCCGTACCGCTGCAGCTTCGTGTCGCGAGCACCGGTTCCTATGATCTGAGCGTCACGTCGGCGAATTCCGGCCGCCTGCGTCTCGGTTCGAGCGAATGGTATGTGCCCTATAGCCTCGCGATTGGCGGAAACTCCGTCAATCTGACGGGCATGCGTACGATATCTGGTTCAACGCAGGGCAACCTTCGTCGCGATGCGCTGCCAATCCAGTTCCTGATCGGTAACACCTCCGATCGTCGCGCCGGCGTTTACAGCGATGTGATTTCCATCGCGGTCACCGCGCGCTGACGCATCTGTTTCGACAATGGTTTTTGCCGGAATCGGGCGCCCGTTCTTAACTGAATGTTAGATTTGCGAGCCTAAACAATCATCCAACAGCTTCGGCCCACAGGCGGAAAGGTTTGGCGGATGATCAAGAAACTCTCGCTCGGCGTTGCGAGCTTCGTGCTCGT
>SEEL01000059.1 GCA_004144345.1 Hyphomicrobiales bacterium | reverse complement strand
TCCCCTCATCCCGCTCACAGAGAGCGAAGGTCATGACGAGTGATCTGGGAGGGGGAGGCCGGGTGGGGCGGGGTCGCTCGCCACTACAAACCCGGGATCGAGGCTGTGTCCGCCATTGGCGGCACGGTGGACGGCAGGGACAGTTACCAGCCCTGTCGAGCAGGTGCGTTTTGAGCCGGTAGGGCGGCGCATCTGAACCACCGCCGGACGTGGAGAGAGATTCCGGCAGACCATCGATCCTGAGGCAAGCCCGGTTGCAGCGGCGAGGCGCGAGCCTCACCCACTGCGGACTACCCGCGTCGAGCCAAGACCTCGCCGCTGCTCGCTCTCGCCCTAGGGCAGGAGCAAGGGTTCTTTGACATCGCCGGTAGGGCCGGCGTGCGCTTCCGCACGCCCTCAGTTTGGCCGGATCGCGATCAGCTTGGCGCGCAGCTCTGCCGCCCCGGCTATCTCGCCCGAGAGCACGCGCCGCTTGTGCTCAGCCTGCCAGGCCTCGAGCGTCCAGGGCGCCGCGTCCGCCGGCACGGCGATCGCCGGCAGATAGGCGCCGGCCTCGTGCAATTCCTCGCCCAGCATCACCGCCACGATGCCGCGCCGGTATTCGGCGCCCTCGAAGGCATCGAGCAGATCGCGTTCGAACGGGCTCACATCGGTCAGCACCAGCCCGGGCGCGGTCCCGCCGGGCCGGCGTACCAGCGCCGGATAGATCCGCCCCGGATAGTGCAGCGCGACGAAGCCGGGGGCCACCGCCGGCAGCAGCGCGGCCGGTCGCAACGGCCGGCCCAGCACGCCCCCGAGCACGTCGGGGTCGCGCAGCGTGCCATAGACGAAAAGCAGTTCGGACATCGGGATGAGGGCAGTTGCGGGCTCCCTTCTGCTATGCCATAAGCCCGCCCGTGTCGACCGGCCCATGGGCCGCGCATCTCGCGGAGAGGTGGCAGAGTGGTCGAATGCACCGCACTCGAAATGCGGCGTGGGGGCAACTCCACCGGGGGTTCGAATCCCTCCCTCTCCGCCACTTTGCCATGCCTAAGTAATTGAATCTGCTGAGCTTCTGTCTCGACAACGTGCGCTTACCCCATGCGCTACCCCATGTTGCGCATGGGATTGGCCGGGACATGCTGGTTAGCGGCGGGACCATCCACTCGCGGGCGCACCACTTGCTAAGCGACGGCTACGGCGCAATGGTCCCACGTCTGAGGCAACGGGAGGGGGACCCGATGGCCATACGATTCCGCAAGAGCATCAAAATTGCGCCGGGGGTGAAATTGAACCTCGGCAAGAAGGGTGGAAGTGTCCGCCTCGGGCCGAAGAATGCCGGCATCACGGTCGGAACCAAGAAGACCACCACGAGCGCCTCGATACCGGGAACGGGGCTCGGCGTATCTAGCCAGAGCCGGGGCGGCTGCGCAGGGGCGGCGGCGTTCATGGCAATCGCTGTTGGATGCGCAAGCCTCTTCACGATCTGGCCACCGAGCTTCTGAGGGGAGAACATATTGGATTGGACGCTCGTGAAGGACGTAACTCTTTTTGCACTAGCCATTTGGGGGGCCGGGCTTTCCACGATGAACTGGTGGCAGAGTCGGCTGAGGGAAAAGCGACGTATCCAAGTCAGCTTGCAGACGATGATGCTAACTTACACGAACGGGACTCTCGGAGCGCCGTACGCGCAGATACAGGCGGTCAACGCCGGTCACCGAGACGTAACGATCACATCCATCGCGCTCGAAGTGGAAGGGCAACGGTTGGTCGCCATGAGTAGCGATTCCTTCCCGGCGAAACCCGACACCCGGCTACCTGTGATACTGAAGGATGGCGCAAGCGCACACTTACTGATGTCGTACGCCGATATTGGACAGGCGCTCATTTACAGCGGGCGGCGGGCGAAGGTCGACGTCATCCCTATTGCAGAAGACTCCTTGGGCGTAACCCACCGCGGAAAGCCGTGGCACGTCGATCCAGTCGAGTTCACCACGATCAAGTAGGGACGCGATAATTCACTTCGAGAGCCACGATGCGTAAGCACGAATGTCGATCATCGGAACTGTCGCTAGAGCCTGTAGCCTAGCTATTAGTTCCAACAGGAACGCCGTTGCTGGCTTACCGCCAGTGGTGATCGTAATCCCGCCCTCGGGTGCTCGCCAGAATGTGCCGTGCGCAGCGCAACACCCTATGTCAATGAGTCCTACATCTTCACCCTTCCCCATTGCGGCAAGGAAAGGCGCGCCTAGAGTCGGATTCCAGTCTGAGTCCAGAGTGAGCAATCCCCCGACTATCCGGTGTAGGGGCTTCGCAGGCGCAAGGCCATTTACAGTGGGGACCGGTAGACTCGTCCGATGGAGCGCGCGAACGCTAGCAATCTTTGAATGTGCATAGTCAACCCGTTCAGCGTTGAGACTCTGCTTGGCCTCAAACACCGCGTAGACGCTTTCGGCCGGAACAATGGCTTGTCCTTCATAGTGAAACACAAACGGCGAGTACTGCCGATCGAAGACAACGACGTCTATCTGCTGGCTAAACACACCGTTGCTATCAACCACGTGCGCGCTGGCAACCTGATATCGCTGGGGCAGATAACTGCCGAGAAGGTCACGCCAGATGCTCTCGCTAGCGTCACCCTTGGCCACCGGATGGCCAAACACCTTCCTCGCCCGCTCAAGTCGACGCTCGATATCGTCGTGGAGGGCAGACAGCAAAGTATGAAGAGACCATTCCGTCATTTCACGACATCCTGCCAAGTCTTGGAACCTAGCGTTGCCACTGCCGCGGCACGAACTAGGTTCTTCTCTGCCAGGGTAAGATCGCTGGAAATAATGTTGTTTGTGTTGGCGGGGTCGACAACCTGTGCGCCTACAAAGCTGTCGCGCAGGTAACGAAACACCTGCCAAACGTTGTCCGAGAGCGTTCCCTTGCTATTGCGTAGCGCCTCGATAACGGTCAATTCCAGATAGAACGACATGAAATCGAGGCCCCTTTGCCGTCGCCATAATTTCAGTATCCGGGTCTCGGACAGCCGACCCGCCTTGCGAACAACGATGATGTGCTTGGCTACATTCGTTTTCATCCAAGTGTCGCCGCGCCTCTTGTAGAGGCTATGATCGCCGGAGTCGTTTCCTTGATGCTTCGCCGGGACGAGGTCGACATCTACACCGCCTACTCGGATGTTTAGCGAAACGTTCTGTCGCTTCGGCTGATAGCCGGCATTGGTGAGCGCATTGAAAAGTGTGGCATGGACGTCTTTAAGGCTCTCGGTCGTGTCAGACGCGAGGGAAATGAAGAGGTCGATATCGGTACCGCTTCGGTTGGCAGTTCCCTTCGCGAACGAGCCGCTTGGCGAGACGCTTAGGAGTTGCCCACCGGCCCATTGGCGAAGTAGGGGCGCTAGCGTTGCTTGTACGGATCGCACCGGGGAATTTGCGCTGGTGTCGACCGCCTGCGCAGCCAGTATTTTGTAAAGATAATCGTCGCCCGACATGTGAACGGCCAAATCCCTGACGCTAAATCGGGCCACTTTAGTTGCGGTGCGCTAGAAGGAAAAGCACTGGGTGAGATTGCGCACAGACGCCATGAGCGGCTGCACTGCCTTTCACGCCCGCCGCCTCAAGGGTATTCCTACCGCGTGCAGCACAGCGGCCTTGTCCTCAAGGACGACGCTCGGCCGGCTCGCCCCGCAATGAGGGCAATACAACTGGCTAGTGATCTGGCGTCGCCCCGCGACTAGGTCGAATTCCGGTCCGAAGGTGGCGTCCAGCACGTCCGGAGCCACCACCTGGACTCGTTGGCACAGGCTGCACGAAAGCGACACGCTGAGCCCCACGGCGGCGAATTCGGCGACGGTGCGCGACATGACAAGGGACTCGGATTTGACTCTGGAGGCGTTTCGTAGCACCGTGAACAGAACAGGAACAAGCCGCGAGGGGTAGTAGCCCGCGTGGCCGGGACCCACAACCGGAGTAGCCACATGCCGTGGTCACGCATCGCATTCGCGGGCGGCTTTGACTCGCCCAATAGTCTTTGGGTTAGAACGGTCTTCCAACATCTGTACGAGCATGCCAGCGATGAGGAGTTTGACCTCATGGCGCTCTATCGTGCGAAGGACGAGGCCGCGGGCGTCACGCTCATCCTAAGCCCCCGGGCGACGGCGAAGCTCACGGCCGCAATGTCGCGCTTCGATCTTATCCAGTGCGAGCGGCCGGCAACGGAGGCGGTGGAACTTGTGATTGGCGCGCCGCTGGCATGGCGTCCGGAGTGGTGCGAGATGACCTTAGCCGATCGACTGGCCGAGGCCGAGATTGTCTATCGCAATGACCTCGAATTGGCGGAATTAGTCGAGGACGCCGAGGAGAAGTGGGAAGTCCCCTTCGCCGGCACGGTCCAATGATGGCCACCATCATCAACATGGTCGCCGCAAGCAAGGGCCAGCTTCCCGTCGCCAAGCTGGCGGACAAGCTCATTGTCCTTCTCGCTTTCGACAAGGACGAAGAGGGCAATCTCCAACCGGCATTCGAGCCGCGCGAGATGCAGGACGAGCGCCGGGCTGTTGCGACGGCTAGGCTCATGGCCCTGAACCACGCGGGCGTCATCACATGGATGCGCGAGGCCAATCTTGCGCGCGGTGAGTACGGCCCGGCCGAGGTCCTCTATCAGGCGGGCGAGGTCCCGGACCTAGACTAGGGCCACGGAGCGAAACCTAGCTCCGCGACGAGGTGCGCCCCAAATGCAGCGTCGGTCTTATCGACCAGATAGATGAAGTGCTTCTTGCAGTCTTTCAGGAGTTGGAGGGTTAGGTGAGGCGCGAGGTTGTAGCGTCCGCGCAAGAAGTCCTTATTTGGAAACTCGAACCCGTGGGCAATGGCGTGCCTGACGTTCACCCAGTCGTTTGTTCTCGTTCGGGTTGTCTCTGAGGTCCAGTTTCTAGTACCGGCGACCCATCCCCAATGGGGCCACGGATTGAACCCTAACGATTCCAGAAAGAGGTCACGGACGTTGTCGTCCTTGGGGGTGTTGAACTTCTTTATGGAGGCGTCGATCTGCTTTCGACGCAGGACGTACATTTGCCGACCCCACAACGGCGCTCCTGCGGCGGTTACATTGTCGCCTATGATATCCAATGCCTCGCCGAGGACGCGCTCCACGTAGGATTGCCACGCAGCCACAATCAGCACCACGCCAGCCCTATGCAAAGCATCTTGCTCGTGGCGACGCCCCCTGCCTCGCTGCATCTTTTCGTGAATGGTAATCAGCTGATCGACAGAACCAAGCTGGGCCGCGAAGGCTGCATGCGCATTTGACGGCATCTGTAGACTTTCAGTGGCTGGCTCTCACTACTTTCAAAATACTCCCGAACGTTGGAAGTTGTTCAGGCGGGCCGTGCCGTATCCACTGAATCATTTCGGAGATTCTGTTCTCGTTTCGACCACGCCGCTACCGCCTCGGGGTCCCATACCCGCGCGCCGCGATGGTGCGCCCGCCGCGCGGGCGCAGGGAACGTGCCGGCGAGGACCGCTTTGTCCAGCGTCTTGGCGCTCAATCCGGTAACGGCAACAAGGTCGGAAACGCCAAGACCATCCGCGTCCGCTCGCGTCACCTCGGCGGGAGCGTCCACTTCGAGACCAATGAGGTGGAGCGCCCGGGCGTCGTATCGAAGTGCCTCCCGTAACTTCGGGATGAGCTTCTCTTCTATCTGCCGGGCGCGCTCGCGCGTGACCCCGATGGCCTTGCCGGTGTCCTTGAGCGACCGTCCAGCGACGAGGCGGAGTGCTAGAATTGTACGCCACTTCGGGGGCAGCAATTCCGCCGCCTGGAGTATGGCCGCGCGCGCTTGCTCCGCCGCATGTCGATTGAGCGCAAGAACGTCTGGACGGCCCTCTTCCGGGGCCGCGATGAAGTCGCCGAGTTCCGCATCGCCTTCTTCTCCAGCCGGGGCCGACATGCTTGTCATGCTCGTCTCGGCCATGAGAGCGGCGACCACTGCCTCCAGACGGTAGATCGATAGGCCGGACCGCTCCGAGAGTTCCTCGTTGGTCGGGCGTCTTCCTAGCTCCGTGCGAAGCGCGATTGAAGCTCGCGCCACCCTGCCGACATCGTTGATCGCGCTCGGGGCCACGTGGACAGTGCGGGCACCGGCTCGCATGCGACCCACGTAGCTCCAAATCCACTGCCCGGCGTAAGTGCCAAGCGAAGCGGTGGCCGGCTCATAGGTCTCAAGCGCCCGCAGGAAGCCAAGACAGCCCTCTTGCTCTGCATCCTCTAAGTCTAAATTCCATTTCCGCGCCCACTTCCCGGAAAGCACACGGATCAGCCTCACGTACTGGCGGAGGAGTCGATCCCGGGCGCGCTCGTCACGGCCGACTTGCCAGCGTTGCACGAGGTCATCGACTCCGGGCGGATTGAGGGATGGCGCGGAAGGTGTATTGGGACGGTCGAGCATCAGCGCCTCCATGCGAGGAGTCGAACGCGCTTCTATCGCGTCCGGCCGGTTGATTGTGATGCTCCAACAAATTCAATGCCCGCTCGGATCACGGGGGTCAAGAGAGTAGCTGGACGCCAAGCTCGCGGAAGACACCCGCCATCTCCTCGGCGACCATCGCCCGGCCTTCCAAAGGCGTGGCCGCGGAGAGCTTCTCGTAAACGCGGGACGGTATCGCGAGGAGCACGCTCTTCGCCGTCGCAACGCGCTCGTCCGACTCGGCGACAATGTCGCTGACGGCGCGCACGTCGCCGTTGCGGGCCATTCGCTCAATGGTGAGCTTCGTGGCCCCGAGGTCCAGCTTGGCCGCCTTGAGCGCCACCGCTGACATAGGGCGGGGCGCGGCCGGCGTCGGCTCGTTCCACCACGCGTCAATGGGCTCGTCCCACCATTCCGGCTGGCTCCCCGACAAGAGGTCCGCGGAGATGGCGGAAAGCGCGTTGTGGATGCACGTCCGGGCGTGGTCGAAGACGAGCTTAGCAGGAAGCCCGGCCGCGGTGGCGATTGACCCGGCAAGCGGCCGAAGATGACCTGCAATGCGGGCCATGCCGGCGGCCACGAGAGCGTCGCCATCAGCAACGGGCACATAGCGCCGCTGGAGGTCCGCCACCTCATCCTCAAGCCGCCCGACTTGCGCGGCCGTGAATCGGTCCGTGGCCCTCCGCAATCCGGAGTCGACCACCTTGCCTTTCGTCACCACCGTGCGGAGGAGTGCCAGTCCCTTCACCGGGTCCAAGGTTCCGTCGGGAAGGACGGCTTCCCACAATGCGCCGGAGCGCAGATGGCGGCGGATGGTCGCCTCCGTCACATCAGCACGGCGCGCAAGCTCGCGGCGGCTGATCCCTCCCAATGCAGAAATCGGCGATGGCGTGGGCTCGCGATTGATTGGCATGATGCGTCTCCTTGGCACTCTAGACCGTCCATGCAACGCGGGCGGCCGACTTGTTTTTAGTGGCGGCTTATGGCGGTGCGGACCTCATTGAGAATCTGTAGCTGGAGACGATTCGAGCTAAAGCCGCCCCTCATAAGGCGCTCGGAACGGGAAGGACCCGCCGGCCAAAACCTCCACGATTTTTCTGACACCTCGGGCGGTTTGGGCGGTTTAGGCGGTTTGTTTCTGCATATCTCAAGGTCATTTCTGGATTCTCGTTCGCGTAGTCAGATAGTGGAAAACAAACCGCCCAAACCGCCCAAACCGCCCGATCAGACTTCATCGAGCCGGAATGCGCTGGCGCGGTCACCGCCCGAGTCAACCTTACGAATGACGCGCCCGAGCGCGATCCGGTTGTGGATTTTGGTGAGATACTTGCCCAACGCCCGCGGTGTTAGTTGCTTCGGGCCGGGCAACACTCGGAGGAGCGCGTCCCGCAAATCCTCCTCGCTGCCTTCGGTGGAGAAGTCCGAAGCGGCATCATAGGCGCGGTCAATAATCGCCTTGGCGGTCATAGGCACATTGACGCCAATCGCGTCCTCCCACGCCCGCATAAGTGTGAGCAGGTCGTCTCTCTCCGGGTCCACGGTCCGGAGTGTCTCCGCCGTGTTTTGGGGGTCCGGCTCGCCAAGCCACACCAATGCGCCTCGAACCATTCGGTCCCACGCCGGAAAGCGAGATGCCTTGAGTCCCTTCATCCCGGGAAAGCCAGCAATTGAATGGGCGCGCATTGCCGTAAGACACGCCGTGACGAGCGCCGGGCGGTGCTCCAGGGCGAATGTCACCGGGTCGCGATCGAACTTCCGGGCCTTCGGGTCCTCCACCCCCGGTTCGAGTCGCGCGATGACCGTCCGGTCGGTGATGTCCCCTTTGAACGTCATGTTGTTTCCGGAGAACATCACGAGAGCGTTGGTTGTGACGGTGGCCATTCGGGACTCGCCCAGAACGCGCCCTTGCATGCTGGGTGACGTGAGGGCTGTGCAAAGCTCGTCGGACTCGATTTCACGGTCCACGTTGTCGATGACCACTACTTGGTCGCCGGTCCTTAAGACCGCGAAAAGGCGCTTGGCAAACTCCTCCGGCGTTGCACCCTGCGAGACCATAGTGGGCTTACGGCCCGTTGGGAGGGCGGCAGCAATCTCGGTGAGCTTGGTCTTGCCCGAGCCCGCTTGAGGAGCGTCCACGGCATGGGCGGGGGCCGTCTCCAGCGTCCGTCGCACCACCCCCGTTAGCATCGCGGACAGGGCGACCGAGCGCGATGCACTCGCCACGCCACCGCCGTCCTCGTCGGGCGGAAATGGGAAGTCCTTGAGTACGTCTTTGAGCATTGCCAGCGCGGCGACGCCATCTGTGCGGGACGGTCGGTCCGGGACATGCGGGAAGGTCACGCCGGCCGCGTCGAAATACAGTTGCTCACGCCGGTCATAGCCGGGCCGCCAAAGCACCGAGCCGCTTGATCGAAGTGTGGGAGCCTCAATGGACCCACGAAGGACACGGAGACGCCACTCCGGCTGTTCCAGAAGATGAAGAGCTATCTCCATTGGAGGGGAGACGAACTTCCATTTCTGTTGGCTAGCCACGAAGGTCACCCACCGTGCGGCTTGTGCGAGAAGGACTCGCAGGGGCCGGGCCTCCATATCAGCGACGATCAGAGCGCCGTCCGCGCGCCGGAGTGGGAGAAGGCGAAGCTCGTCCTCATCAAGCGCCTCCTCGGTTGTGTCCTCGTCCACGACATTGTTGTGACGGAGCATCAGCACTAGCCGGCCGTTTATCTGATAGACATTGGCCCCCGCGGCCAGAAGCGCCCGCTCGCCTTCGCTGAGCACGTGGGGCAGCCGAGACTCGGAAATTTTGATGATCGGTCGCGGGTCAATACGAGCCGGCTCCTCCGCCAGCAGGCGTCGCGCTTCACGCTCGAACTCTTTGCCACCTTCGATGCCATGCCACTGGCGGAAGAGAGCCACGGCAAGGGTAGGGTCCAGCGAGAGCAAGCGAGCGGCTGTCTCTTCGAGCCCCGCGAGGGCCTCAGTGCCCCATACTTCGGGGTCAGCACCTTCTAGTGTGGCGCGGAGGTCTTCGGCCGTTGGAAAGTTGACCGCCCTCATGCCGCACCTGCGACAAGAACGACTGGAAGCCAATGCGGCTGGGCGTAGCCCCGCGCGATGGCCCGATGAGACTTCACGAGCGGAAGGCGCGGGGCGATACCCTCCGCCAGATAGACCAGCGGCAGAGTAGGTTCGAGTCGGATACGGCCCTCCAATTGAAGTTCGCGAATGGCCGAGATGGCGTCCCAAGAGAAGGCACCCCAGAGAACGACGTTCTTACCGGTAATCGTAAGGCACTTCTCCCCATGGGCACCGGGCAGGCGAGCGACGGCGGCGAGGGTTGGTGTCGTCTCGTCCCGAACAAGCGCAAGGATGCGCTCCTTTAGCGGAGTGAGCGTATCCTCGCGAAGGCGGCTCGCCATTTCGGCAAGGATCGTGTGGGTGGATGGATGCATCGGACACCTCTGTGTGGTATGGGGAAGGTGGCGGTGTCGAACTGACTCCCGGATTTTGGCTCGCTATCGCTGGCAGTCGGATAGCGGCTACGGGAAGTACCGGCTGATGTCGAGCTCCTGCATCCCACGCGTTGCTGCGATGGCACGCTCGGCGATGTGCTCTGCCTCAACGCGGAAGTCTGCCGAGTAGGCCCTGACGTTCGGTAGGTCGGTGCGGCCGCCATTGGAGAACAGCCAGTCGTAGTAGAAGTAGGCCGCCTCGATCCCGATGGTGAAATCGGGGAAGTGGGTCGAGCGCTTCAACAGGGCGTCTAGGTGAGCAACGCTAGTGTCGCGATACTTCAGAAGGCTCTTCCGGTACGCCTCCCACTCGGCGTCGGTCGTGCCGATAGCGGGAAGCAAGTCGTTCTCGAAGTCGTCGTGGTCAGCGGGAGGCACATGGCGCTTCCAGTGAACCGTCTCGGATGGCTTCCCGAAAAGCTTGCACCACTCGATGGTCGCAGTGTCGAGAGTGTTGGAGTGGAGGATGATCCAGAAGTTAATCACTGGCTTGTCCTGAACCGCATAGATGGCACGGTTCAGCTGCACGTTGCGGATGAAGGCAACGATCACATTCACTGCGTCATCGATCTTCGTCATGCTGCCTCTGCCATTTCGTCCACGGTTTTCACTGTCGGAGCCATTCCGTACGACCGCCTCAACGGTCTACGCTAGAACGATAAATGTCCAATGCCTCCGCATTGCCATTCGACAAGCAACCTCAAGGGTGAGCACCGCCGTCCCCGGCCAGCCGTTCCTTGGTCAGGATTTCGAGGAGCCCGATGAGACGCCCAATATCCTGCTCTCTCAGCAGATCAAGTTTCTGATGCAGAGCAGTAATGTCGAGTTCTGCCCGAAGGTTGACGTCGTAGTCGAGCTGAGCCTTGTGCCGGTCGATCCCGGATTGTCGGTTCTGCGCCATCATTATGACCGGTGCAGTAAAGGCCGCCTGGAACGATAGGACGAGGTTGAGCAGGATGAAGGGGTACGGATCCCAATGCTGGACCCAGGCGAGTACGTTGAGCAGCAGCCAAAGCGTGAGCAGAGCCGACTGGATAAGTATGAAACGCCAGGACCCGACGATCGCCGCGATACCGTCGGAGGCGTATTGGCCGAATGTTCGCACTGGCGGGTGGGGCGTCTTGTCGAGCAGAGTGAATGTTGCGGCTGACCCGCTCTCGTCGTCGAATGCGTCGCTCATCTGGACCTCGATCTTGCGGTGTGGCGCTCGTCCGTCAGAGTTCGAGAAAGGCGGGACCGGATCGCGATGGCGTTAAGTCCGGGCCACGTCGCCAGAACTACTGGGCAGCTCCTGACCGTAGCGCGAAATCTAGTTGGACCTAAGCTCAATTGTCCAAGGCCCTAGAGTGAGGGGGTGCATGCACTTCACTACCAGTCCGTTCGCCGGGGCTAAGCGTTGACCCCAATAGTCGCCCCACACCGCGTGACGGCGGTGGCGACAGCGCCCCAGACATCATGCGCGTTTGGCCGCAACGGTTGCGCCGCTGGCCCCGGCGCCGAAGGCGCTTCGAACCGTGATCAGGCTGAAACGCGCACCCTGGCTGGGCGATGGTGCTAACGCAGCGCCCTCAGCGCGTTGAGGATGACGGCAACGTCGATGGCTTCCTGGATCAGTGCCCCTTGAACCGGTGAGAGGTGACCGAGGGCAGCGGCCATCATGGCAATGACCGACAGACCCAGACCAGCAAAGACGCTTTGAAGTGCAATGCCCCGTGTCCGCTTGGCGATGACGATGGCCTTTGCGAGCGGCCCAAGCTGATCCACGAGGAGGACGACGCCTGCGGCTTCCGACGAAGCCGCCGTGCCACGGGCACCCATGGCCACGCCGACATCGGCGGCGGCGAGGGCCGGCGCGTCGTTGACGCCGTCACCGACCATCATCACCGGGCCACTTGCGGCCTCGCTGCGGATGATGGCGACCTTGCCCTTGGGATCGAGCGCCCCGACGGACGCATCGACTCCGAGGCGCCTTCCAACCGTCTGCGCGATTTCATCGCGATCGCCCGAGGCGAGGACGATGCGGCGGACACCGGCTGCTCGCAGGGCCTCGAGCAGTTGCCTGGCATCATCGCGAACGGGGTCTTCGAGCACGATCATTCCGGCCAGAACGCCGTCTGAGGCTACGGCAACCGTCATGACATCTCGCGGCACACCGTCGCGCAATGCTGCAGGAGCCGGGGCAGCGAGCTGGCCAGCGACATACTTATCGGCGCCTACAGAGATTTTCCGGCCATCGACAAGGCCCGTCAGTCCCTCTCCGGCGGTCTCGTCGACCGCATGTGGCGCAGATAGCGGCAGCCCGCGAGCCACTGCTTCGTCGATCAGAGCTGAGGCGACCACATGGCCCGACGCCTGATCGAGGCTGGCGGCAAGGCGCAGCACCTCGTCTTCCGTAAATCCCTCGGTCGCGCGGATGGCCGAAACGACTGCCTGTCCGTGGGTGAGCGTGCCGGTCTTATCGAGCACCGCGATCTCGATCCGGGCGAGGGTCTCGAGAATGCCGCCGCCCTTGACCAGCACACCGACGCGTGCAACCCGGGAAATGCCGGAGATTATAGCGACCGGCACGGCGAGAATGAGCGGACAGGGTGTGGCGACGACGAGGACGCTGAGGGCGCGGATCGGGTCGCCAGTCAGCGCCCACGCCGCAGCGGCGACAATGACGGTGAAGGCGAGGAACCAGATTGCGTAGCGATCGGCGAGGCGTACCATCGGGGCCTTGCTCGCCTGCGCGCCCTCGACCAGCCGCACGATAGCAGCATAGGTGCTTTCGGCCGCAGGGCGGCTGGCCACCAGATCGAACGGCGAGCCGACCGAGGTGGCGCCGCTAAGCCCTTCGCCTCCGGGTGGCACCTGCTGCGGCATCGACTCGCCGGTGAGCGCCGAGAGGTCGAGCGAGGCGGCGGATACGGCCACATGGCCGTCAACAGGCAACGTCTCGCCTTTGCGGATCAAGAGGCGATCGCCGGGACCGATGGTGCTGATCGGCACCTCTTCGAGCTCATCGCCGCGATAGCGCATCGCCGTATGGGCGACCCGGCCCAACAGTGCCGTCATTTCGCGACGCGCGCGGCCTTGCGCGAAGATCTCCAGCAGTTGGCCACCGGCGTACATCAGGGCGACGACATTGCCCGCCAGCGTCTCGCCGAATACCAGCGCGGCGCTCATCGACAGCGCGGCAACGACATCGAGGCCGACATCGCCGCGGCGCAGCGACTGAATAATTTCGACAAGGAGGGCGAGGAGCACGGGCAGCGTTGCCAGGGCAAAGACGAGGCTCGACCAGTCCGGTCGGCCGAGCCACCAGAACCCGGCGCCGGCGGCGAGGCCGAGCGTTGCGATGCCGACGAGGGCGTAGTGCTGATAGTCCGCGGCCCAGAGGCTGGGGGCGTGCCTTGCGGGTGCGGCGTGCGGTGTGGCGGCCAACTCGGTCCTCACCCTTTGCGGCCGACAGTGCCCGTGAGGGTCACTGCGGCGGCGAGCGTGTTGGAGATGGTGCCATACTTCCGCACATTGGTATGGAGCAGTTGGAGGCGCCGATCGGGTTCGTCGGTGTCGATCGTCAGAGAGTAGCCGATGTTGAGCAGCTTCGGCGGGGCATCCTGGCGGGCCGCATGCAGCCGGATATCGACCGAGCGGAACACGAAGCCGAGCATTGGGGCACTGCGCTCGACGCCCTTGATCATGCAGGCCGCCAGTGCCGCCAACAACAGTTCAACTGGGTTCAGCGCATCGACACGCCCCGCAAGTGAGGTGTCGAGCTCAACCGTCGCGTCGCGCACGACAGCAAGGCTGCCGGAAGCATCGCGCCGGGCGGCGGATAGCGCATATTCGAGCATCAAGTCTCTCCTTCGGCTTCTGGGCACGTTATTCTATTTCTTCCGGCCACGACCTGATGAGGATCAATCCGTGACCGGAAGTATCCGCCGTCGCATCAGCACATGAAGGCCGACAATGCCGACGAGCAAGGCACCGGCCAGCGCCGGCGCCTTCCAGTCGCCAGTGGTCACGCGGACCGCAATGAGGGCGATGCACACCAGCGTGCCGAGCGCGGGCACCCAGCGGGGCACTTCGAACTTGCCGTTGGCCTCGCCGGTCCTGCCCTGAAGAACCAGCAGGGCGCCGTTGACGATGGCAAATACCACAAGCAGGAGCAGAACGGTGGCTGATGCCAGCTCGGCGATACTGCCGAAGAACGCGAGTGGTACCAGCAGCAGAAGTAGTGCGCTCGCCGCGATATGCGGAGTTTGTGTGCGGTCATGCACCTTGCCCAGACCCTTGGGCAGAAGCCCCTGCCGCGCCATGCCATAGACCATGCGCGAGCTGGTGACGTAGTTGACCAACGCAGTATTGCCGACCGCAAACAGCGTGATGCCCGTAAAGATCAATGCGGGAATGGCCGGCGCTGCGCGCTCCATGACCTCAGCTAGCGGCGCTGGCGCTGCGGCGAGTTCCTGCCACGGCACCACCGAAACGGCGGTAATCGCCACCGCGACGTAGATCATCGCGCCCAGCACCATGGCGGAAATCAGCGCGATGGGAATGGTGCGCTGTGGGTCGCGGCATTCCTCGGCAACGTTCAGCGAGTCCTCAAAGCCAATGAACGCGAAGAAGGTCAGCACGGCGCCCTGGATAATCAGCACTATCAGTGCGTCACCGCCGGGCAGCGACGGCGTTTCGAGCAGGTTGACCGAGCCCCAGTAGGGAATGCCGACGGCGATGACGAGGAGCAGGCCGGCCGCCTCGATCAGCGTGCAGACGACATTGACCCACATCGACTCCCGGATGCCACGGAGAACCAGGCCGGTAACAATGAGCAGAAAGCCAATGGTTATGGCCCAGACCGGCAGGAACGTGAGGCCGAGCATGGCTCCAAGGTTCACTGCGAACACCTGGGATTGGGTGGCAATCGAGGTGAGTCCTGAGCACACCACGGCGAGACCGACCACGAAGCTGAGCAGGGGCATGCCGAACGCCCGCTCTGCCATATAGGCCGCTCCGCCGGCACGCGGATAGCGCGACCCCAACGAGGCATAAGACAACGCGGTGAGCAGAGCCGCGACCATTGCGACCAGAAAGGCCAGCCACACCGCATTGCCGGTCTGCCCCGCGGCCTGGCCGATCAAGCCATAGATGCCTGATCCTAGCATGCTGCCGAGGCCGTAGAGTGTCAGCTGAAATGGGCCGATGGAACGGCGAAGTGTGGCTGCAACGGGTAGAGCGTCCGCTCTTGCGTCGGTCATCCTGCGGGCTACCGCGCCACATATCCACCATCGACCAGGTGATAGCTGCCAGTGATGAAGGAGGCCTCGTCGGAGAGCAGGAAGCAAGTCAGTGCCGCGACCTCCTCGGAGGTGCCGAGCCGCCCGATCGGATGCATGCCAGCGATGGCCCCCAGCGTTGCAGCATCAAGGTTCTTCGATAGCAGGGGGGTGTCAATGAAGCCTGGACCGACCGAGTTGATCCGTACGCCCTTGGACGCATACTCGATCGCTGCCGCTTTGGTCAGCCCGAGCATGCCATGCTTGGCTGTCACATAGGCGGCAGAGTTGGCGAAGCCAACCGAGCCGAGAATGGACGCCATGTTGACAATGGAACCACCACCAGCCCGCAGCATCGCGGCGATCTCAAACTTCGTGCAGTAGAAGACTGAGTTGAGGTTGACGTCCATGACCTTCTGCCAGCCCTCGAGCGGGTAGTCGGCAGTAGGAGCGCTGGGACCGCTGATGCCTGCATTGTTCACGGCAAGGTGCAGGGCGCCGTAGGTTCGTGCGGCAAACATCACCATTACCTCGACCTCTACCGCATCGGCGACATTGACTTCAAACAGCGATGCCACACCACCCTTCTGCTCGATAGCGCGGACAACTTCGGCAGCGCCCGCAGCATCCTGGTCCGCCACCACCACCTTGGCACCCTCGCGGGCGAGTTGCAGCGCGATCGCCTCGCCTATCCCTGATGCGGCGCCCGTTATCAAGGCGACCTTGCCGTCAAATCTCGGGTTCATCCGAACTCAGCTTTCCGCCGTCTGGAACGGCAACATGGCGCTTTCCTGCGCGGGTTTCGCCTGTCTCCGGCCCCCTTGGGTAGATTTCACATCGCCGCTACGCTCATCGTGTCGATACGGCTGTTCGCGCGCCGCACGAGTAACTCAGAAGTGGTGTTCTATAGGGCAGGTCCGAGGGGGATATCGCTCGCCAGGAGGTGGGCCATTGTTTCGGTGATCGCATGGTCGTCGTAGGGCTTGGAGAAGAACCGGCTTCCCCCCGGCAGATGGCTCTCAGCGAGAACGGCAGCGCCCGACGCAACGATCAACTTCACCGGCGGCCAACGGTCCCGGATGTAGTGGGCGAGCTTTACCCCATCCATCGTCCCCGGCATCTGAACATCGGTGAACACGAGGTCAATGTCTTCCCGTAGCTCGAGAATACGGATCGCCTCATCGGCGCCACCCGCCTCTAGCGCTTCATACCCCGCGGAAAGGACCAGCTCGACGGCGCCCATACGAATGAGAGGGCTGTCTTCAACGACCAGAACGACCGCCCTGCCGTTTCTCAACTCATCACACTCGGATCGTAATGGGGATTGGGTGGCGACACAGCGCATGACGGGCCATTTAGTTCCCTAAGCAGCCGTCGGAAGGTCGGATTGGTTATCGGCGCCTTCGCGGTGTTTTAGGGTAATGGCAGTACCCGGGGCGGCATCGGTCACCTCGATCTCGCTAGCGAGATTTCTTGCCAGTGCCTCTACAATCCCAGTCCCCAGTCCCGCTTTGGGTGCTGCGCTCCCGGTGGGCATGCCGATGCCATTGTCCGTTACCGAGAGTGTCCAGTCGGCACCGGACGATCGGTAGTCGACCGTGATAGTGCCCGTCATTTCGTCAGGGAAGGCGTGCTTTAGGGCATTTATGACCAACTCCGTGACGATGAGCCCCAGGCTCACAGAGACATCCGGCCCGACCGAACTGGCGTCGACCGTCACCTGGATTGAAAGCCGCGTTGGGTCAGCGATCATCGATGCGCCGAGGCTCTGGCAGAGCTGGGTCAAGTAGGTGTGGACCTCAACCTCCGCCCCGCTGGATGTTGACAGTTGCCGCTGCAGAGCAGCGATCGACATGACGCGGTGATGGGCGTTGTGCAGATGACCGCGAGCTTCGTCGGACTGCACCTGACGAGCGCTCTGCATGAGCACGCTGGCGATGATCTGAAGGCTGTTTGCTACCCGGTGCTGGACTTCCTGAAGCAGCATCGCCTTGTCGCGAACGAGATCATCTTTGAGGCGAGCTTCGGCACGCGCGTCTGTTACGTCCGTAACCGCGAGAAGCAGGCGCACATGCTCAGTGTCGCCGTCATCAAGGATATGAGCGTTGACGATTAGCTGCCGATTCTTCTGGTGGGGCCGTACTAGGTCGATCTCATAGGCCTCGATCCTGGCACTTCCCGACGCCGTGGCTCTGAGAAGGGAGGCGAGCTTAGGCATCGCCCATTCACCCTTGCCGATTTCGCTCAGGGGGCGGGTGGGAACCGTCGACGGGTCGATATCGAAGGCCCGGCAAAACGACGCGCTGGCCGCGATGACCCTAAGCTCCGAAGTTAGAAACAGCAGTGGCTCGTTCGACGAGACGACGATGGCGAGCGTGCCGCCTCGAAGTGCTCAGTCGGGTTTGTTGGCACTTGGTTAGGCCCTTCGAGGGCCGGAGGCTCGCGGAGCGAGCCATCACTCGGCAGTGACGGGATCGCCCTCAGGCGAGATCGACAGCGTACTGTAGCACCCTGTTGGGCAAATGCCGCATGCTATTTTCCTGGCGGCCTGAGGAGCGGGCCTTACGTCTGTAGGAGGCTGGCATCCATTCAGGAACGGTCGATGTCCGCATCTGGCGCAAAGCGCACTCGCTTCCCTTCAAGCGGTCGAAACTGACACCATCAGTTCATTCCGTCGCAAGAACCATAGAGTCCATGGGGGATCGTATCGCGCGAGCGAAGGTTTCCCGATAGGCGACAACTTATGGTCGCGCAGCTCTGCTTCGAGCCTCTCGGTCTGCGACGCAACACGCTCGTCTCCAGTCAGCCCCGAGAACTTGAGAACCGCTATTCTGCTAGCTGGCATAGATTTGAGTTGCACGCGCTTGTCGTTGGGGGCCGGCAGATCCTCAATCGCGTACTCACTTGGCATCGTGAATTGTACTGTCCAACGACCTTCTTCCCCTGCAAGAGTTACCGGCGCAGTCATGGCGATCTTTCTTCCCTTCACCGGAGATTGCACGACCGGAGCAGTCATCGCGATCTTGCTGCTGCCGGCATTGCCGCCGAAGATGTAGCTGGCCAGGAGTCGAAAGCCTTCGCTCGAAGCCGCTTTACGATCTCCGCCAACAGTGACCTCCGCGACTGACAGAGCTGGATAGTCTCGCAGTTCGAAATCGCCGTCGGACTTGACGATCTGGAACTTGGGTTCCTCAACGGCCACAACGTCACTCCTTGGGTGATCTAGCAGCATTGTATGTCGTGTCGGCGTTACACCGTTACAACCATCACAGGGCGAGCTGCGTAAAAACACCCGGAACGGGCAGGTTGTTGAGAACAGGGAGAGCCAATGACTCGCGGCATTGGAGCCCCACGCCCGCCGCTTCGCTTCCGCGAGCGGTCGAACTTAGCTCATTGGGCCGGCTTCTGGCCCGAAGCGCCCTCTTGGCACGGCATTAGCTCGGAAGGGGTCGCGCGTGATAGGTTCATCGGCGGTACCTTGCGGCGAGCGCTTAGCATACTCTGCAAAGGGGCCAACGGTTCAGCAGAATGAGCAATCGGAGCGGGTCGAGCCAATGAACAAGAACCTGGCGAGCATGTCGACAAGGCTAATCGTGACGGTCACGTTTGTCCTGATGGTGTCCATGAACGTTCTAGCGAACGCGCTTCCATTGAACGGACGCCTGACAGGTGAGATTTCGGACCTCTATGGAAACCTGTTTGCTCCTGCCGGAATAACGTTTGCCATTTGGGGCGTGATCTACCTGCTTCTTGGATCTCATGTCCTCTATCAATGGGGATTCTTTCACCGGAGGGGACACCTCGATGGTGGGCTTCTCAGCAGGATCGGAACGCTGTTCTCTCTATCCTCTGTCGCGAACACTTTTTGGATATTCGCCTGGCACTACGACTTCATCTGGCTTTCGGCTCTGTTGATTATCATCATCCTGGCCATCCTCATCGCCATCAATCAAACGCTCGTCAGCCTGGAGTTGACACGAAGAGAAGAGCTCCTGTTGCGGTTGCCCTTCAGTGTGTATTTCGGCTGGATCACGGTAGCGACAGTCGCAAACATCACTGCCTGGCTGGTGAGCATCGAGTGGTCTGGTTTCGGGTTAAGCGAACCGGTATGGGCCGTGGTGATTATCGCGGTCGCCGCAGCTATCGGCACGGTTACGATGCTTCGCAATCGAGACATCGCCTACGGATTGGTATTGATCTGGGCATTCATAGGGATCGTAATCAAGCACACCAGCGATGCCGGGTTCGCCGGAAATTATCCCGCCGTCATAGTAACGACGACCGCCTGCCTCGCGGTGTTCGTAGCGAGCGAGGCCGTGATTGTATGGCGAAAGCGACCTCGCCGGGCTTGAGCGTGCAACCACCCGCTCGGTAAGCCGCGATGACCGCTTTTGGCGGTGGTCTCAATCGGTGAGCGCAACACACTAATCTTCGGTTGGAGATGGAGTGTGAGCCATGAAGCAGCGACGTCGCATCTATTTTTCCGCATCTCAGCGAGCGGAGATCTGGGA
>SEEL01000015.1 GCA_004144345.1 Hyphomicrobiales bacterium | reverse complement strand
CTCCCCACCGGGGAGGGATGGGCTCCACTCAGGGTGCCAGCAGTCGGGTTATCCCTCCTCGGCGCGCAGCGCTGGGGAGGGGGGACCACGCGTAGCGTGGTGGGTGGGGCAGGCCAGATCAACTGCGTGCTGACTGCCCTGGATTCCCGCCTGCGCGGGAATGACGTCGTGGGTGGGCAAGTAGCGCCGGCCTCAGGCTTCGGTGATCTCGACTGTTTCGACCGGCATCTCCAGCCACATGGGGACGGCGCGGATGGGCATGGTGCTCGTCGCGTCCAGGCCGGCGGCGAGGCGGATGTGGTGGTCGGTGGGGCAGCGGTCGAGGAGGGGGTCGAAGCCGATCCAGCCGAGGCCGTCGTCCCAGGCTTCGGCCCAGGCGTGGAAGCGGGCGGCGCCGTCGTCGAAGAGATAGCCCGTGACATAGCGGGCGGGGATGTTCTCGGCGCGGGCGGCGGCGATGAAGGCGTGGACCGCGTCGTCGGGGCGGCTGCCCTGCGACTGCGACTGGCCGTCGGCATCCTGCGTCTGCGACGGGCCCGTGGCCTGCGCATGCACGCGGGCCATCAGCTCGTGCAGCAGCGCGATACGGCCGTCCTTGTGGCTGAGACCGACACGGAACTCGTCGTTCGGCCGGGTGAGATCGGTGGGGCGGCGGAAGAGGGCCGGGGGCGGATCGAGATCGAGGCGGCCGAGGACGCCGGCCTTGTCGATGGTCTCGACGAGCCCGCTGACCGTGACGACCAGTTCGGGCTCGGGCTTCACCTGGCTGACCAGATGCGCCTTGTTGCCAAAGCCGTCGCGGAAGGTCGCGGCCTCGGCGAAGCCGGGCATGTCGATGGACCAGCGCTCGATCTTCTGCTGCGGTGTCGACAGCGCCGTGAGCAGCAGATGCTGCACGGCGCGGCCCGGCGTGCCGAGCGAGAAGGTCAGCGTGTGGGTGAGGCTCAGCTTCATCAGTAGAAATTGTAGCTTTCGGCCAGGGCTTCCGTGACTTTGTTGTTGCGGGCGATGAATTCGGTGAGGAATTCGTGCAGGCCATAGGCGAAGATGCGGTCCATCGAATTGCCTTCGAGCATGGCCGTGACTTCCGCCGCCGCGGCATGGCCGGCGCCCTTGCCGCCATAAATCTCCTCGAGCATGTCGAGCGTGCGGTTGATCCAGCCGATCGAAAAGATCAGCGAGCGCGGCATTTCCGGGCGGAGGATCAGATAGTCGGCGATGTTCCACGCCTTGTAGCGGTCGTGGTAGACGTGCCGATAACTGCGATGCGCCGAAGCGGCCCGTAGAATGAGAGTCCATTGCTGGATATCGACATCGCCGCCGATGAGATCGGTACGCGGCAAGAGCACATAGTACTTCATGTCGAGGATGCGAGCCGTGTTGTCGGCACGCTCGACGAAATTGCCGATCTGGCTGAAGGCATAGCCATCATCGCGGAGGAAGGTCGAGAGCAGGGCGCCGCGATAGCGGTGGCTAACCTGCTTCACCCATTGCAGCAATTCCTGCAGCCGGCTGCCGGTGATGTCGCGCGGATCGATGGCGGCGAATTCGAGCCAGGCGCTGTTGAGCGATTCCCACATGTCGGTGGTGAGCGCGGTGCGGACCGAGCGCGCATTGGTGCGCGCCGCGAGCAGGCAGGAGCGGACCGATGACGGGTTGGTCTCGTCGAACAGCATGAACTGGCTGACCGAAGCGACGTCGGCGACCTTGTGCTTGAGGTTGAATTCCTCATCCACCTCGGCAGCCTGCAGCATCGACACCAGATGCTCGCTGGCGCCGCCTTCACGCCGCGAGGTGAGGCTCATGCGGTAGCCGACTTCAAGCAGGCGGGCCATGTTTTCGGCGCGCTCGACATAGCGGGAAAGCCAGAAGAGGTTCTGGGCGGTGCGGCCGAGCATCTCAGTCCTCCAGCACCCAGGTGTCCTTGGTGCCGCCTCCCTGCGAGGAGTTGACGACGAGCGAGCCTTCCGTCAGCGCCACGCGGGTGAGCCCGCCCGGCGTGATGCGGATCTGGTCGCCGACCAGGACATAGGGCCGAAGGTCGACATGGCGCGGCGCGATGCCGGCATCGACATAGGTCGGGCAGGTGGAGAGCGCGAGGGTCGGCTGGACGATGTAATTGTCCGGCCGGGCGAGGATCTTTTCGCGGAACAGATCGTGCTGCTCCCTGGTCGAGGTCGGCCCGACCAGCATGCCGTAGCCGCCCGAGCCGTGCACTTCCTTCACCACCAGCTCGGCAATGTGCTCGAGCACATAGGCGCGCTCATCCGGGATGGTGCAATTGTAGGTCGGCACGTTTTTGAGCAGGGCCTTTTCGCCGAGGTAGAACTCGATGATCTCGGGCACGAAGGTGTAGACCGCCTTGTCGTCGGCGATGCCGGTGCCCGGCGCGTTGACGAGGGTGACGTTGCCGGCGCGATAGGCATCGAACAGGCCCGGCACGCCCAGCATCGAATCCGGGCGGAAGGTCAGCGGGTCGATAAAATCATCGTCGATGCGGCGGTAGATCACATCGATGCGGCGCGGCCCGGTGGTGGTGCGCGCATAGACCTTGCCGTTCTCGACGAACAGATCCTGCCCCTCGCACAGTTCGGCGCCCATCTGGTCGGCGAGGAAGCTGTGCTCGAAATAGGCCGAGTTGAAGATGCCCGGGGTGAGCACGGCGAGATTGGGCGAACCGCTGGCGCCGGGCGGGGCGACCGATTCCATCGTGCGGCGGAGATTTTCCGGATACGTCTCGACCGGCGCGACCTTGGTGCGCTGGAAGAGATCGGGCGCGAGCTGCAGCATCGCCTCGCGGTCTTCCAGCATGTAGCTGACGCCGGAGGGGGTGCGGAGGTTGTCCTCGAGCACATACCAATCGTCCGGACCGACGCGCACGATGTCGACGCCGATGATGTGCGAATAGATGCCGCGCGCCGGATCGAGCCCCATCATCTCCGGGCAGAAGGCGGAGTTGTTGAGGATCAGCTTTTCCGGGATGCGGCCCGCCTTGAGGATTTCCTGGCGGTGGTAGACATCGTGGAGGAAGGCGTTGAGGGCGCGCACGCGCTGCTCGATGCCTTTGCTGAGCTTCCGCCACTCGATGGCCGAGATGATGCGCGGGATGATGTCGAACGGGATGAGCTTTTCGGTGCCCTCGTTCGATCCATAGACCGCAAAGGTGATGCCCAGCCGCCGGAAAATGCCCTCGGCATCGCTCGCCATGAGGCCAAGCGCCTGCGGCTTCTGTTCCTTCAGCCACTGATCGAGGATGAGATAAGGTTCGCGGATGGAGCCATCCGCATTGGTCATTTCATCGAAGGGCGACGGTCCCGGCATAAACTCCAGCGCTATGTAATACGGCTACCCACTGCGTTGCTATTGCTGCACGTTTGCCGGGGGTTCGGCAAGCGGCTAAGAAAGCCCTGGCCGGAGGAAAAGCATGACGATCGAGATTTTACAGACCAGCAAGCTGCTCGCGAGCTGCGAGGAGGCCCTGGCGGCCCGCTACACCGTGCACAGATTGCACGAGGCGGCCGACGAGGCGGCGCTGCTGGCTGAGGTGGGCCCGCGCATCCGGGGCATTGCCGGCCATGCCGCGAGCCGCGAACTGATGGAAAAGCTGCCCAAACTCGAAATCGTCGCCAATTTCGGCGTCGGCTATGATGGGGTGGACGTTGTGGCGGCGCGCGAGCGCGGCGTGCGGGTGACCAACACGCCGAACGTGCTCAACGACGCCGTCGCCGAGATCGCCATAGGGCTGATGATCGCGCTGGCCCGCCGCATCCCGCAGACCGATCGCTTCGTCCGGCAGGGCAAATGGCTGCAAGGCGGCTATCCGCTTTTGACGGAGCTCAACGGCAAGACGGTCGGCATTCTCGGGCTCGGCCGCATCGGCAAGGAGATCGCGGCGCGGGCGCAGGCGATGAAGATGCGGGTGGTCTATCACGGCCGCAAGCGCCAGGCGGACGAGCCGTTCGTGTTCTACGACAAGCTGGTGGACATGGCGCGCGACAGCGACTGGCTGGTGCTCATGGCGCCGGGCGGCAAGGGCACCGAAAAGATCGTCAGCCGCGAAGTGCTGGAAGCACTCGGCCCCCAAGGCAGCCTCGTCAACATGGCGCGCGGCACGCTGGTGGACGAAGCGGCGCTGGTCGAACTGCTGCAGAACGGCAAGCTCGGCGGCGCGGCGCTCGATGTGTTCGAAAAGGAGCCTGAGGTACCCGAAGCGCTGTTCGCGCTCGACAATGTCGTGCTCTCGCCGCACATGGGCAGCGCCACGCACCAGACGCGCAACAAGATGGGCGCGCTGGTGATCGCCAATCTCGAAGCGCAGTTCGCGGGCGATACGCTGCCGAGCGCCGTGGTGTGATGTCGGCGCTGCTGCCCGAATATCGCGCGGCGATCGAGGCGGTGCGGCCGGATTTGGCCGATATGCCGATGGTGGTGCACACGCGCGGCTGGGACAGCAATGCGGTCGAGGCCGGGGACACGATCTTCAAATTTCCCAAGCATGATGAGGCGGTGGGGCGGCTTAGGCGCGAGGCGGGGTTTTTGCAGCTGGTGCACCCGCGCGTGCCGCTCGCGGTGCCCGACATGATTTTGCATGAAGAGCCGATGCTGTTCAGCCAGCACCGGATGATCCCCGGCACGATCATCGAGACGGCGGGCTATGAGGCGCTGGACGAGGCGCAGCGGCAGGCGATGGGCGATGCGCTGGGCGGTTTCTACGCAGCGCTGCATGCGATCCCGGTGAGCGACGCGGTTGCGGTGGGAGCCGAGCCGAAGCCGGAATGGCCGGCGGGCAGCGTCGTGCTGCCGGCGCTCGAGGCGGTGCTGCCGGGCGATGCGCTGGCGGTCGCGCGCCGGGCCTTCGCTGCCTATGAGGCACTGCCGGTGGAAGATGCGGTGTTCGGCTATTTCGACGGGCATGGCTGGAACATGGCGTTCGACCATGAACGGGGCGTGCTCAATGGCGTCTATGATTTCGCCGATGCGGCGATCGGACCGCGCAGCCGCGAGTTCGTCTATTCCAATCTCACCGCGCCCGATTTGACGCTCAGGATCATCGCGACCTATGAGCGGCTCACGGGGCTGAGCATCGACCGCCGGACGGTGGCGCTGCGCACCGCGGTGCAGAATCTGAGCGAGCTTGCCGAGGCGGAAGAGGAAGACCCGCACTTCACGCGCGGCGTCATCGCCTGGCTCGACTACATGCAGGCGCGCGAGGACATGCGCATCTAGTCGCGAGCGACGTGTCGGGCGTAGCCGGTGGGCGGACGGCCGACGATTTTCGTGAAGTCGTTGGTGAAATGCGCCTGGTCGGCATAGCCGAGTTCATGCGCGATTTCCGTCCAGCTATGCGCCTCGCCCAGATCGGCGCGCTCGGCCGCATCCATCAGCCGGTAGCGCCGGATCACCCATTTGAGGCCGACGCCGACGTAGTTGGCGAACAGATGCTGCAGCGTGCGCTCGGCGACATCGAAGCGGCGGGCGATGGCGCCGACCTGCAGCAGCGAGCGGTCGTCGCGCACGAAGGCGATGATGTCGTTGACCAGCGCGACGTTCGGATCGGGCGGCGGCAGGCGGTCGAGGATCAGCTTCTCGCTGTCGGCGATCAGCGCGCCATCGCTCGGGCCGGCCAGCAGCGCGGCGCGATAGTCATCGCCGGCGGCGGGAAAGATGGCGGTGGCGGGCAGCACCTTGTCGGTGATGTCGGAGACGCTGCGGCCCAGAAAGGCACGGAAGGCGCCCGGCTTGAACTGGATGCCGAGCACGATGCCTTCGCCCTCGAGATCATAGGTGTATTTGCCGGTGGTGACGCCGGTGACCCAGCCGCGCTCGCGGGTGAAGGCAAGATTGATCGCTGGATGCGGCAGCACTTCGGCGGTGTAGGGCGCCTTGCCGCGCAGATCCCAATTGATGATCCAGTAATGCTCGATGAGTCCGCCGAGCGGCGCCGACGGGTAATAGCGGCGCAGCGTGAAATTCTGCGAGGCATGCGCGGCATCGAGAATGCCGCGCTGCGAGTCCGGTTTTTCGGCGAGTTCGCCCATTGCGGATTTTTGCAAGCACGAGGTCATGGCGGAGTTCTATCAGGCGCTTCCTGAACGGAAGGACACGATCATGACGCAAAGCTTCACCGCCACAAAGGCTGTCACCATCAATGCCACGCCGGACCGGATCTGGCAGGCGCTGACCACGCCCGAGGAGGTCAAGATGTATATGTTCGGCGCCGAGGTCGTGAGCGACTGGGTGAAGGGCGGCCCCGTGGTCTATCGCGGCATCTGGGACGGCAAGCCGTTCGAGGACAAGGGCGTCGTGCTCGATGTCGACGAACCGCTGCTGCTGCGCACCAGCTATTATTCGCCGCTCAGCGGAAAGCCTGACACGCCCGACAATTATGCGGTCGTCACCTACGCCGTGAGTCGCGACGGCAAGGGCTCGAAGCTCACCGTGACGCAGACCAATATCCCCGACGAAGCGGGATTGGCGCAGTCGGAATCGAACTGGGGCATGACGCTGACGGCGATCAAGCGGCTGATCGAGGATTAGTGCCAGAGGCCGAAGAACATTCCCATCAGCACCATCGACACGAGATTGGACCCGGCCCCGATGGCGATGAGCTTGAGGGGCCGGTTCTCATAGGCCCAGAGCGGCAGATGCGTGGCGAGCACGAAGCCGAGCCAGTTGACGAGACCAACCGCCGCGCCGGTCCAGATCGTCGGCTGGAGGCCGGTGGCATACATCACCGCGTGATAGAGCACGAAGGAGAGGATCAGCGACAGGATGAGGTCGATGATCACCGCCTTGGCGAGGCCCTTCTGCATGCTCTCGGGCGTGACGCCCGTCAGCGCCTGCCACGGTTTCACGAAGGCGACGGGCGAGAACCAGATGCTGCCCACCACCATGCGCAACAGCGCCGCAATGATCACCGGCCACCAATTGATCGCAAGCATGGTCATGTCGACTTCTCCCTCGGACGATTCGAGCAAAAATGCGCTTCCCGGCGATGCCGCGCAAGCGGTTAGGCGTGGCAGTTCCTCGCTCCGTTGGGCGCAGTCGGCGCGGATTTCCCTCCCCGTGTGGGGAGGGCAGCGAGCTAGCGGCGCTGGGTGGGGGGATGGTCGGCCCCACCGAAATGAAGTCTGTTCTCGATGCTCCGGTTCGAGAAACAGTATCTAGTGGGGTGCGAACTCGTGGCGGACTGCGAAGTCGGCACCATCCCGCCCTGCTGTGTCTCACCCGCCATACAGCGCATTGAGTATCCAGCAGAACGCGATGATGGCAGTAGCGACTATCGCCGCCACCACATAAGCCCAGCGTGGACCGCGCCGCTTCACGTAATCGACAAAAATCGACAGGAGTATGTCCACTGCATCGCCCGAGCCTAGTTGATCCTCAACCCCGTGGCTGTCTCGAAATACGACGCGTGGGATAGATCGACGTCCACCGACAGGTCCTTGCTGGCGTCGACTTTCACTCGGCCCGGGAAGCGGGCGATGATGTTGCGGTCGCCGATCTTGAAGGAGGCGAATGTGTCGGAGCCGGAGTTTTCGATGAGGTGGATGGGGCCGGTGAGAGCGGTGCCGAGGGTCAGGGTTTCGGGGCGGATGCCGAAGGTGACGTCCTTGCCATTGTAGGCGGCGAGCCCGGCGGGCGGGTTGGGGATGTCGATGTGCTGGCCGCCATTGAAGGTGAGGCGGGCGCCGCTGCCGTTGAACTCGAGCACGCCGGGGATGAGGTTCATCGGCGGCGAACCCATGAAGTCGGCGACGAAGAGGTTGGCCGGGCGCTCGTAGATTTCCTCGGGCGCGCCGATCTGCTGGATGACGCCCTGGTTGAGGACGACCACGCGGGTGCCCAGCGTCATCGCCTCGATCTGGTCATGCGTGACATAGACGATCGAGGCATCGAGGCGCTCATGCAGCCGCTTGATTTCGCCGCGCAACTCGACGCGGAGCTTGGCGTCGAGGTTCGACAGCGGCTCGTCGAAGAGGAACAATGTCGGTTCGCGCACCAAGGCCCGGCCCATGGCGACGCGCTGGCGCTGGCCGCCTGACAGGGCACTCGGCTTGCGGGCGAGGAATTTGTCGATCTGGAGGAGGTTCGCGACCTGGCTGATGCGCTGTTCCTGCTCTGCCTTGGGCACGTTGCGCACCTTCATGCCGAAGGCGATGTTCTCGCCAACGGTCATGGTGGGGTAGAGCGCATAGGACTGGAACACCATCGCAATGTCGCGGTCGCGCGGCGGGATCTTGGTGACGTCGCGGCCGCCGATCATGATGCGGCCGCCCGACACTTCATCGAGTCCAGCGATGCAGTTGAGCAGCGTGGACTTGCCGCAGCCCGAGGGGCCGACCAGCACGAGGAAATCGCCCGGCGCCATGTCGAGGTTGATCGATTTCAACACTTCGACATTGCCGAAGCGTTTTTCGAGATTGCTGATGGCGAGGACCGGCTCGACGGCCTCTCCGAGATCTAGCGCTGCCATGCCTGTTCTCCCGATTTCGGCGCGGGGCCGGTGGAACTGCGTGCGATGAGATCGACCGAGACGATACGCTGCAATTTGAGCGGGTCGGTGCCGCCGATATGCGCGACGATCATTTCCGCCAGCGCCGTGCCGGCGTCGCGAATGGGCGAGCGCGTCACGGTGAGGGCCGGCGAGAAATGCTCGCTCCTGAGATGCGGCAGCACGTCGTCATGGGCGATGATCGACACATCCGTGCCAATCTTCAAGCCCCGGGCATTGGCGGCGCGAATGACGCCCAGCGCCATCAGCGTCGAGGAGCAGAGGAAGGCGGTGGGCGGCGGGCCATCGAGCCCGGCCAGCATCATGGCAGCGTGGCGATAGCCGACTTCCTCGCTCATTTCGTCATGGGTGATGAAGCGTTGCGGAATATGGATGCCGCGCGCCGCGGTGATGCGCCGGAACGCCGCCTCGCGCTGCGCCACGAAGGCAAGGCCGGCGGGGCCGTTGAGCAGGGCGATGCGCTGGTGCCCCAGATCGGCGAGAAGGCCGGTGGCGGCGGCAAAGGCGCCATCATTGTCGATGTCGAAGAAGGCATAGGGCACGCGGTCGGCGGTGCGGCCATGGACGACGAAGGGAAAGCCGCGCTCGCGCAGCGTCACGATGCGGTCGTCATCGACGGTGGGGGCCGACACGATAATGCCATCGACCGAGCCCGACGCGACGATGCGCTTGTAATGGGCGCTGAGCGGGCCGAGCGTCGCAGTGTGGATGATGAGGTCGATCTCGCGTTCGGCGAGCCCGACCGAAAGCCCGGCGAGGAAATCGACGAAATGCGCGTCGACAAGCAGGTTCTGCGCGGCGCGGAAGATCATCCCGACCATGCCGGACTTGCCGGTGGCGAGGCGCTTGGCGCTGGAATTGGGCCGGTAGTGCAGGCGCTCGGAGGCTTCGAGGACGCGCAGGCGCGTTTTTTCGCCGACTTCGGGGAAGCCGTTGAGCGCCCGGCTGACAGTGGCCGGCGACAGGCCGAGATGCTCGGCGAGCTCGCGAAGGGTCGTCACCCAATTCCTCCCAGAGGGGTGCCTAAACCGGTTTGAAAGTTGCACGCTGCAGCGGCGCGGGCAATCCAGTTTTTTATAGCAAGGCGCAACCTAAACCGGTTTGACCCGGTTACGGACCCTTGTTAACACTTCCCGGGTGGACCGGGAGATCCACCGAGGGAGAGAGACGGCCGATGCGTGAGTGGTGGCGCGGCGGGGTGATCTATCAGGTCTATCCGCGCTCGTTTCAGGACACCAATGGCGATGGCGTCGGCGATTTGCCCGGCATCATGCGCCGGCTCGACCATATCGCCTCGCTCGGCGTCGACTGCATCTGGCTCTCGCCCATCACCCAGTCGCCGCAGGCCGACATGGGCTACGACGTTTCCGACTACAAGGAAGTGGACCGGCTGTTCGGCAGCCTCGAGGATTTCGACTCGCTGGTGCAGCGCGCGCATGCGCTCGGCCTCAAGGTCATCATGGACCAGGTGTTGAGCCACACGTCGGACCTGCATCCCTGGTTCCGCGAGAGCAGGCTGAGCCGCACCAATTCGCGCGCCGACTGGTATGTGTGGGCCGACCCCAAGCGCGACGGCTCGCCGCCCAACAACTGGCCGGCGGTGTTCGGCGGCCGCGCCTGGGAATGGAACCCGAGCCGCGGGCAGTATTATTTGCACAATTTCCTCGCCTCGCAGCCGGATCTGAATTTTCACAATCCGGATGTGCAGGATGCGCTGCTCGACGTGATGCGCTTCTGGCTGGAGCGCGGCGTCGATGGCTTCCGCCTCGACACCGTGAACTACTATTTCCACGACGCGCAGCTCCGGAACAATCCGGCGACCAAGCTGCCCAAGCATCTGGCCTACGCGGTCAATCCCTATGACATGCAGGAGCACCGGTACTCAAAGAGCCAGCCGGAGAACGTCGCGTTCCTGAAGCGCGTGCGCAAGCTGCTGAACGATTTCCCCGGCACGACGACGGTGGGCGAGGTGGGCGACAGCCATAAGAGCCTGCAGCTGATGTCGGAATATACGGCCGGCAATGATCGCCTGCACATGTGCTACAGCTTCGACATGCTAGGGCCGGAGTTCTCGGCCGAACATTTCCGCAGCCGCGTGACGCGGGTGTTCAGCGGCGGCGGCGACAGCTGGGCCTGCTGGAGCTTTTCCAACCACGACGTGCCGCGGCATGTGACGCGCTGGCGCGAGCACAGCGCGGCGCCGCGCGCGCTGGCGGCGCAATCGGCGATGCTGCTGCTGACGCTGCGGGGGTCGGTCTGCCTCTACCAAGGCGAGGAACTGGGGCTGCCGGAAACCGATCTGCTGTTCGACGAACTGACCGATCCGCGCGGCATCCGCTTCTGGCCCGAGGACAAGGGCCGCGACGGCTGCCGCACGCCGATCCCCTGGGAGGAGGGCGAGGCGCCGAACGGCTTTACGTCGGGCACGCCGTGGCTGCCGATCAAGCCCGAGCAGGCGCAGTTCAACGTGGCCGGGCAAAATGCCGACCCGGACTCGACGCTCAATTTCTACCGCGCCGCGCTGGCCTTCCGTAAGGCGCACAGCGCGCTGTTCGACGGCGATATCGAATTCTTCAAGGTGAACGAGCCGCTGCTGGCGTTCCGCCGCAGCAACAGTGACGAAAGCCTCGTCTGCCTCTACAATCTGTCGGCCGATAGTCTGAAGATCACCCTCGAAGGTGACGCTGAGATCGGCCTCTCACAGGCCGCCGAATGGCGCAAGGGCAAGCTGGCCCTCGGCCCCAACGGCTTCATCGTTCTCGCGGAGCGGGAGGAGAACCGGCTCCGCGTAGAGTTCAAGCGGAGGGTGAAGAAACCCTCGAATTGAAACGCCGTTCCGGCGAGGGGCCGGGCGGTTCATGTCTGGGAGGACAATATGAAGTCAGTCGTTACGATTGCCGTCGGCGCCGCGCTGCTGCTCGGCTCGACCTCGTTGACCTATGCCGCCAAGGAAGGCGAACTGCTGATCTGGATCGGCACCAACCGCGACGAAGCGGCCCTGCAGACCATCCTCGACAAGTTCACCGCGGATCTCGGCATTCCCGCCAAGGTGGAAGTCGTGGATCCGGTGCCGGACAAGTTCCAGCAGGCCGCCGCGACCGGTGACGGCCCCGATATCGTGATGTTCGCGCATGACCGCTTCGGCGACTGGGCCGCGGGCGGCCTGATCGATCCGGTCAATCCGGGCGCTGCGGTCAAGGACGGCATCCTGCCGACCGCGTGGGACGCGGTGACCTTTGGCGGCAAGGCCTGGGGCTATCCGGTTGGCGTCGAGGCCGTCGGCCTCGTCTACAACAAGGCCCTCGTGCCCACCCCGCCCGCCACCTTCGACGAGGTCAAGGCGCTGGGTGCGACGCTGGGCAACGGCAAGACCATCATGTGGGACTACAACAACGCCTACTTCACCATGCCGCTGCTGGCGGCCGGTGGCGGCTATGCGTTCGAGAAGGGTGCCGACGGCAATTTCGACGCGACCAAGACCGGCGTCAACAATGACGGCTCGATCGCCGGTGCGACTGTGCTGAAGGATCTGATCGACAGCGGCCTGATGCCCAAGGGCGTCGACTATGGCGTGATGGATGGCGCGTTCGCCAAGGGCGAAGTCGGCATGATCCTCAACGGGCCGTGGTCGTGGGCCGGCTACAAGACCGCCGGTATCGACATCGGCGTGGCGGCGATCCCCGGCGTCGGCGGCAATGCCTCGAAGTCGTTCATCGGCGTGTTTGCCTTTGCCGTGAATGCGGCTTCGCCGAACAAGGACCTCGCGGTCGAACTGCTCGAGAACTACATCCTCACCGATGACAGCCTTGCGGTGTGGAACAAGTCCGGCCAGCTCGGCGCGCTCGCCGATATCTCGTCGGCCGAAAAGCAGGCGGCCGATCCCGATGTCGCCGCGACCCTCGCCAATGCGGCGATCGGCGTGCCGATGCCGTCCAACCCCGAAATGGGCAAGTACTGGTCGGCCATGGGCCCGGCGCTCAGCAACATCACGAGCGGCACCCAGGACGTGAAGGCGGCGCTCGACGACGCCGCGGCCCGCATCCTCGCGCCGTAAGCACTCCGAAGGGCCGGGACCAGCGTTCCGGCCCTTCTCGCGATCAGGGGAGGGATCATGAGCGACATCGCCTTGCGCAGCGAACCCGTGGCGCGGCCACGCGATTTCAGATGGCTCGGCATCACCATTGTGCTGCTGCTGACCGCGGCCTGCCTCTACGCGGTGTGGACGCTCTACATCATGGGCCAGCCGCTGCTGGCGATGCTAATCCTCGTCCTCGTGGTGGCCTTCGCCATCATCTTCACGCAGCGCCGCTTCTATGCGAGCCGCTTCATCTTTCCCGGCGTCGCAGCGCTCTTGATCTTCACCGCCTTCCCGGTGGTCTACACGATCTATATCGGCTTCACGAACTACAGCTTCCTCAACCTCCTGAGCTATGAGCGCGCCCGCGAAGTGCTGCTGAGCCGGAGCGTCATCGACAGCGAGTCCGAGCGGCCGTTCGGCCTCGTGAGCCAGAACGGCCAGTACCAGCTGTTCCTGCCCGAAGCGGCGGGCGGGCTGCTGTCCGATCCGTTTGCGCTCGACGGCACTGCGGTGGAGGTTGCGGCCAATCCGGTGGAGGCCGCGCCCGAAACGCTGGCGATGCGCGATCTCGTGCCGCTACGCGCCAATCTCGGCCTCGTGACGGTGACCATACCGGACGGCAAGTCGCTGAAACTGTCGGGGCTGCGCACCTTCGCGGCGATCACGCCGGAATATGAGTTGCAGGACGATGGACGGCTGGTCTCGACCCTCGATGGCAGCACGCTGACGCCGGACCAGTCCGTCGGCTTCTATCGCGACGACGCGGGCAAGACCGTGCCGCCGGGCTGGGCCGTCAATATCGGCACGGGCAATTTCGAAAAGGTGTTCAACTCGGCGGGCATCCGCGCGCCGCTCTTCGCCATCTTCATCTGGACGGTGAGCTTTGCATTCCTCTCGGTGACGCTGACCTTCGCGCTCGGGCTGCTGCTGGCGATGGTGCTGCAATGGCCGCACCTCCGCTTCAAGCCGCTCTACCGGCTGCTGCTGATCCTGCCCTATTCAGTGCCTGCGTTTATTTCGATCCTGATCTTCAAGGGGCTGTTCAACCAGAACTATGGCGAGATCAACCTGATCCTCAAATTCCTGTTCGGTATCGCGCCGGAGTGGAACACCGATGCGTGGTTGGCGCGCTCGATGATCGTCATCGTCAATGTGTGGCTGGGCTATCCCTACATGATGCTGCTGGCGATGGGGTTCCTCCAGGCGGTACCGGCCGACCATGCCAAGGCTGCAGCACTTGAGGGGGCAGGCCCGATCCGCGTGTTCTTCTCGATCACATTGCCGCAAATCCTGCCGCCCTTCCTGCCGCTGCTGATTGCGTCGTTTGCGTTCAACTTCAACAATCTGGTGCTGGTGCTGCTGTTGACGCGCGGCCTGCCCGACATGATCGGCACGGTGGTGCCGGCGGGGCATACCGACATCCTTGCCTCGTTCACCTACCGCATCAGCTTCCTCGATTCCGGCCAGCAATTCGGCCTCTCGGGCGCCATCAGCCTCGTGATCTTCGTTATCGTGACAGTGATCGCCTACGCCAATTTCGTTGCCGTGCGGCGGGCCGCCGCGAAGGGAGGCACGACATGATCGTCGAGAACCCGCGCGAGCTGCGCTGGAAAAAAGTCGCCGCGCACGGCTTCCTCATCGCCTTCATCGCGCTGATCATGTTCCCCTTCCTCGTGGTGGTGTCGATCTCGCTGCGCGAAGGCAATTTCTCGGTGGGCTCGCTGCTGCCCGACCGGCCGACGCTCGAGCACTGGTACCTGGCGTTCGGCCAGCCCTTTACGCGCGCCGATGGGACGGTGGTGCAGCCGCCCTATCCGGTGATGTGGTGGATGTTCAACTCGGTGAAGATCGCGCTCATCGCCTCGGTGGGCGTGGTGGTGATCTCGACGATCTCGGCCTACGCCTTCAGCCGCGTGAAGTTCCGCGGCCGTTCGGGCCTGCTCGATGCACTGTTCATCATCCAGATGTTCCCGACGACGCTGGCGCTGATCGCGCTCTATTCGATCTTCGACGGACTGGGCGATGTGACGCCGCTGCTCGGCATCGACAGCCACTGGTCGGTGATCCTTGTCTATCTGTCCTGGGTGACGCTCCACATCTGGACCATCAAGGGCTATTTCGACTCGGTCGATCCGGCGCTCGACAAGGCGGCGCAGATCGACGGCGCGACGCCGTGGCAGACCTTCCGCTTCGTCTTCCTGCCGCTGGCGGTACCGATCGTCGCGGTGGTGTTCGTGCTGAGCTTCATCGGCATCATCAACGACTATCCGATCGCCTCGGTGCTGCTGCGTTCGCAGGAGACACTGACGATTGCCGTCGGTTCGCGCTTCTACCTCAACGAGAAGCTCTATCTGTGGGGTGACTTCGCCGCCGCCGCCATCCTTAGCGGCCTGCCCATCACCATCGTCTTCCTGATGGCGCAGCGTTATCTGGTGAGCGGGCTCTCCGAAGGCAGCGTCAAGGGCTAGGCGAGGTCGCGGGAGAGTTGGTCCCGCGACCGCCGGGATGCCTAGCTGAGCGTCGAGATGAGCTTCAGGCTGTCCGGATCGTAAAAGGCGATCTGGGTCTTGCCGTTGACGGTCGTCATCACCTTGAAGCAGCCGTTCCACACATCGATGCTGGAGCCTTGCGTGGTGCTGAGATGCAGCTGGGAAGCGAGGCTGTCCTCCTGCGCATCGAGCGCGTGGCCGGGTTCGGAACTGCAGAGCGGCACGTTGCCCGCAGTGGTCGCCGAGGCGGGCATCGCCGCGAGGGCGGGAGCGGCGGCACCGGTGAGGGTCAGGGCCGAGACAAGGGCGAGGATCGAAAGCTTGGTCATTTTGGATACTCCTTCATGTTCGCGAGGAACGCTGGAGTATCTGGGCCGGCCGACCGTGCGCCGCCAGTTACAAGCAGATGAACTTTGGTGAATTCGGCGCAAGGCGGCGGTCATGAAAATCACGCCGCAGCGACTGGCCTACTAGTTCGGCACTTCCGCCAGCGTCCACGGATCGTAGAAGCGCATCGTGAACTTGCCGTTCTCGGTAACGAAGGTCTGCACGCAGCCGTTCCAGAAGCGGGTCTGGTGGGCGTCGATGCCGCGCATCTGCAGCTGCTGCTCGTAGAACGTCGCTCTTTGCTGCTCGCTCATCTTGCCGATCTCGACATTGATGATCACGGCGCCGCCCTTGGGCGTGTAGCACATCGGCACGGCAAGCGCCGGCGTGGCGCAGAGCGCGAGCAGGAGGGCGGGGACGAGAGCTTTCATTCGGGCACGGGCATGGCTGTTTCGACGAGCTTCACCCAGTAGCTGACGCCGGCCGGGATGATCTCATCATTGAAGTCATATGTGTCGGAATGAAGTTCGGTGGAATCGCCATTGCCGAGGAAGATGTAGGCGCCGGGGCGGGCCTGCAGCATATAGGCGAAATCCTCGCCGCCCATCGTGCCATCGGCCTCAACGCTGGTAGCGCCCGAGACGGCGCGGGCAACGCCGGCCGCGAACTCGGTGGGGCCAGGGGAATTGACGGTGACGGGATAGCCGTTGCGGTAGTGGATCGAGACGGTCGCGCCGAACGTGCCGGCAATGCCGGTGCTGACGCTGCGGATGCGCTCTTCCATGAACTTGCGCACGTCTTCATCGAGCGTCCGCACGGTGCCGGTGAGCTTCACCGTCCGCGGGATGACGTTGAAGGCGGTGCCGGCCTCGAGCATGGTGACCGACAGCAGCGCCTCGCGCATCGGATCGACGGAGCGCGACACGATCGTCTGTAGCGCGAGGATCAGTTGCGCCGCGATGATCACCGGATCGATGGTGTTGTGCGGCAGCGCGGCGTGGCCGCCCTTGCCCTCGATGGTGATCTGGAACTCGTCGGTGGCGGCCATGATGCCACCCGGCTTGATGCCGAACTGGCCGGCGGGCATGCCCGGCATATTGTGCATGCCGTAGAATTCCTCGATGCCGAAGCGCTCGACGAGGCCGTCCTGCAACATGGCGCGGCCGCCCGCGCCGCCTTCTTCGGCGGGCTGGAAGATGAGGATGGCGGTGCCATCGAAATTGCGCGTTTCGGCGAGATATTTCGCGGCGCCGAGCAGCATCGCCGTGTGGCCGTCATGGCCGCAGGCATGCATCTTGCCGGGGACGGTCGAGGCATAGGGCTTGCCGGTGCGCTCGGGGATGGGCAGCGCGTCCATATCGGCGCGGAGGCCAATGACGCGGCCCTTGCCGCCATTGCGGCCCCTGACCACGCCGACCACGCCGGTGCGCCCGATGCCGGTCACCACCTCGTCGACGCCAAAGCTCTGCAGCAGCGTGGCGACGCGCCCGGCGGTGCGGTGCACATCGTACTGAAGCTCGGGGTTGCGGTGGAAATCCTGCCGCCATTCGGCGATCTCGCGTTGGAATTCCGCGACGCGATTGATGACAGGCATGGCACTCTCGGCTGATAAAGCCGGATAGTGCCGGTCTGGGCGGTGATTGGTCAAGGCTTGCCGGGCGGTGCGGCATTTGGCATAGCGCCCGGTATGAAGATCCTTGTGGCCGTCAAGCGCGTCATCGATCACGCGATCCGTATCCGCGTCAAAGCGGACGGATCGGGCGTGGAAACCGCCAATCTGCGCATGTCGATGAACCCGTTCGACAAGCATGCCGTGGAAGCGGCAGTGCGGCTGGCGGAGGCGGGGCAGGCCGATGAGATCGTGGTGGTCTCGATCGGGCCGAAGGCGGCGACCGATGTGCTGCTGACGGCGCTGGCGATGGGCGCGCATCGTGGCCTGCTGCTCGAGACCGATGCAAAGGTCGAGACGCTGGCGGTGGCGAAGCTCTTGAAGCATGTCGCCGACGAGGAGAAGCCGAATCTGATCCTCCTCGGCAAGCAGGCGGTGGACGACGACAGCAATCACGTCGGCCAGATGCTGGCCGGGCTGCTCGGCTGGCCGCAGGCGACGTTCGCGTCGGAGATTGCGCTTGCCGATGGCATGGCCAGCGTGACGCGCGAAGTGGATTTCGGCCGCGAGACGCTGGCCATGCCGTTGCCTGCGGTGGTGACCGCGGATCTGCGCTTGAACGAGCCGCGCAATGTCGGCCTGCCGATGGTGATGAAGGCGAAGGCGAAGCCGCTGTCGATCAAGGCCGTCGCCGGGCTCGGCATCGACATCACGCCGCGGCTGGTGGTCGAGAAGGTAGCGCCGCCGCGCGAGCGGGCGCAGGGCAGGGTCGTCGCGACGCCGGCGGAATTCGCCCAGGCCATTGCGGCCGAGATCGCCAAGATGGAGCCGCGCTGATGGCTGTGCTGGTTCTCGCCGATGTCGATAATGGCAAGCTGACCGCCGCCACGGCGCGCGTCGTTGCCGCTGCCGCTGAACTAGGTCCGGTCGATCTGCTGGTGGCGTCGGCTGCTGCCGAGGAAGCGCGGACCATTGCCGGCGTGCATCGCGTGCTGGCCGGTGAGCTGCCGCGTATCGCCGATGCGCTGGCACCGGTGCTGGCGAAGCTGGCGGGGCCGTATTCGCATATCGTCGCCGCCGCCAACGCGACGGGCCGCGATGTGATCCCGCGCCTCGCGGCGTTGCTCGATCTGATGCCGGTGACCGATGTCACGGCGATCCTCGGGCCGAACAAATTCGAGCGGCCGATCTATGCCGGCAACGCCACCGAGACGGTGAGCGACGGCCAGGGCAAGCATCTGCTGACGGTGCGGGCCTCCGCCTTCGCCCCGGCGCGGAGCGGCAATGCGGCCATCGTAGAGGCTATCGATACCAGCAACCCTTCGGTTGCGGAAATCATGGGCGAGCAGCGCAGTCAAAGCACGCGGCCGGAGCTGTCTACCGCGCAGATCGTCGTCTCGGGCGGCATCCCTCTAGGCGACAAATTCGGGCTGATCGAGCAATTGGCCGGGCAGCTCGGCGCTGCCGTCGGGGCCACAAGGGCGGCCGTGGATGCCGGTTTTGCGCCCAATGAGCTGCAGGTGGGCCAGACCGGCAAGATCGTGGCGCCAGACCTCTATGTCGGCATCGGCATTTCGGGCGCGCTGCAGCACCTGGCCGGTATCCAGGGCGCCAAGGCGGTTTTTGCCATCAACAAGGACCCGGCAGCCCCGCTGATGCAGATCGCCGATGCGGCGCTGGTGGCCGATCTGTTCGAGGCCGTGCCGGCGGTGATCGCCGAGCTCGAGAAGCTGGGCATAAAACGCTAGGGGCAGGAGCCCCGATCCGCCGGCGCAGCCCTTGGCGAGCCGGCCCATCCCGCCGCATTGCAAATCCCCTGCCGCCGCCTATAAAGGCGCCGCCCATTCCACCGGACCACAAGAATGTTCGAAACCCTGCAGAAGGCCACGCTCGACAAGATTTTCGTGCTGATGGCCGAGTACGCCGCCGACCCCCGCACCAACAAGATCGACCTCGGCGTCGGTGTCTATAAGGACCCCAAGAACAACACCCCGATCATGTCGGCGGTGAAAAAGGCCGAGCAGCGCATCCTGGATGGCGCCAAGACCAAGACCTACAAGGGCGTGGTCGGGAACAAGGAATTCTCACAGGCGATCGTCGATCTGGCGCTTGGCGGCGTCGTCGATGCCTCGCGCATCCGCACCGTCAACGGCGCCGGCGGTACCGGCGCGCTGATGACGCTGCTGCATGTGTTGGGCCGCGCCCGGCCGGGTGGCAAGATCTACATCTCCGACCCGACCTGGCCCAACCACATCCCGCTGGCCGAGAACGCCAACCTCAAGGTCGAGTATTATCCCTATTTCGACGCGACCACCCGCAAGGTCGATTTCGACGCCATGATGAAGGTGATCGACGGGCTCGGCGGCAACGACATCGTGCTGCTGCATGGCTGCTGCCATAACCCGACCGGCGCCAACCTCACCAAGGCGCAGTGGGACCTCGTCGCCGAGAGCCTGAAGCGCACCGGCGCCTTCCCGCTGATCGACCTTGCCTATCTAGGCTTCGGCGACGGCCTCGAGGAGGACGCCTATGGCGTGCGCAAGGTCGCCGCGTCCGTGCCGGAAAGCATGATCGCCTTCTCGGCGAGCAAGAATTTCGGCCTCTATCGCGAACGCGCCGGTGTCTCGATCGCCATCGCCAAGGATTCGGCCACCGCCGACGTGGTGTCGAGCCAGATGCAGAACGTCATCCGCGGCACCATTTCGCAGACCCCGGACCACGGCGCCGAAGTGGTGCGCGTGATCCTCGAGGATGCGGAACTGCGGGCCGAATGGGCCGCCGAGCTCAAGGAAATGCGCGAGCGCATGCAGCGCCTGCGCGTGAAACTGGCCGACGCCATCCGCCGCAAGTCCAATTCCAAGGATTTCGACTTCATCGCCGAACATTCCGGCATGTTCAGCCTGCTCGGGCTGGCGCCGGATGTGGTGCAGAAGCTCAAGACCGAGGACGCGGTCTACATGATCAACGACAGCCGCATCAACGTTGCCGGCATTCCGGAAGATCGTGTTGACGAGCTGGCGGATTATCTGATCGCTGCCGCGGGTTAATCTATTGCCCCGGCCCGCAAAGGGCATAGATAGGGTGTAAGAACCCGACAATCCGAGAGGGAACAGACATGCAGTTTTTCGTCGATACCGCCGAAATCGAAGACATCAAGAAGCTCAATGACATGGGCCTGCTTGACGGCGTGACCACCAACCCGTCGCTGATCGCCAAATCGGGCCGTCAGTTCAAGGAAGTGATCAAGGAAATCTGCGCGATCGTGCCCGGTCCGGTGTCGGCCGAAGTCGCCTCGACCGAATATGACGGCATGATCGCCGAGGGCCATGTGCTGGCCAAGCTCGCCGACAACGTCGTGGTCAAGGTGCCGCTGACGGTCGATGGCCTTCGCGCCACCAAGACCTTCTCCAAGGAAGGCATCAAGACCAACGTCACGCTCTGCTTCTCGCCCAACCAGGCGCTGCTCGCGGCGAAGGTCGGCGCGACCTACATCTCGCCCTTCCTCGGCCGCCTCGACGACATCAATCTCGATGGCGTCGAACTGATCGAGCAGATCCGCCAGATCTACGACAACTACAACTTCACCACGCAGATCCTCTCCGCCTCGATCCGCTCGGCCAACCACGTCACGCAGGTCGCGCTGGCCGGTTCGGACGTCGCGACGATCCCGCCGTCGGTGATCTACAAGCTGGCCGATCACCCGCTCACCAAGAGCGGCCTCGAGCAGTTCGTGAAGGACTGGAAGGGCACCGGCCAGTCGATCCTCTGATCCGCCGTGAAACCGCGGCTGGGCATGCTGACGCTTCCGAGCAGCGACCTGCAGAGGTCGCTGCGCTTCTACCGTGACGGTCTCGGCCTGCCGACCGATGGTGTCGCCGCTCCCGAGCATGGCGGTCATCATCTGCTCTTTGTGCTCGAAGGCGGCCTGTCGCTCCTGCTCTTCGATCGCACCGAACTAAACAGGCTGACGCCCGGCGGCGCTCCTCAGGCGGGCGGAGCAATTCTCTCTTACATTGCCGAGAACCGCGAAGAGGTCGACTCGACCATCGCCGCTGCGCAGGCTGCGGGCGGCACGCGCGTGGGCGATGTCGTCGAGGAATCCTTCGGCTATCACGGTCATTTCGGCGACCCCGATGGCAACCTATGGGAAGTGGTCTGCTTCAATGGCTGACACCGCAATCGCCGGCGCGGTAAAGGCCGCGCTGGCTGAGGTCGACATTCCGGGCGGCGGCAATCTCGCCGCCTATGCCGGGCTCTCCGAAATCATCGTCACCAAGAGCGCCGTGGCGCTCGCCATTGCCGTGCAACCGGGGATGGAGAAGGCGTTCGGCCCGGCGCGCGAAGCCGCGATCAAGGCCGCCGAACGCGTCGCCGAAGGCCGCAAGGTCATGGTGTCGCTGACGTCGGACAAGGCACCGCCGCAGGCCGCTCCCGCCGCTGCGGCGCGGCCGGTGCCGCAGGGTAAATCGCCCGTGCCGGGCGTCAGGAACATCATCGTCGTCGGCTCGGGCAAGGGTGGCGTGGGCAAATCCACCGTCGCCGCCAATCTGGCGCTGGCCTTCGTTGCCGAAGGGCTGAAGGTTGGGCTGCTGGACGCCGATCTCTACGGGCCGTCGGTGCCCAAGCTGCTCGGCATCGAGGGCAAGCCCGCCATCCGTGACGACGGCATCTTCCAGCCGCACGCGGCCTACGGGCTCAAGGCCATGTCGATCGGCTCCATGCTCGTGCCGGGGCAGGCCGTGGTGTGGCGCGGGCCGATGGCGACGTCGGCGCTGCGCCAACTGCTGCGCGAGACCGATTGGGGTGGGTTGGACCTGCTGGTGGTCGATCTGCCGCCGGGCACCGGCGACATCCAGATTTCGCTGTTCCAGCAGGCCGAACTCGCGGGCGCGGTGATCGTCTCGACGCCGCAGGATCTGGCGCTGATCGACGCGCAGAAGGCCGTCGACATGATCAAGCGGCTCAACATCCCGTTGCTCGGGCTGGTCGAGAATATGAGCTACTTCGTGGCCCCCGATACCGGCAAGCGCTACGACATTTTCGGCCATGGCGGCGCGGCCAAGGCAGCCGAGGTTTTCGGCATGCCGTTCCTCGGCGAAGTGCCCCTCGACATGGCCATTCGCGAGACGTCCGATGCCGGTCGCCCGGTTGTGGCCGCCGAGCCCGACAGCCCGAAGGCCAGGGCCTTCCGCGACATCGCCCGCGAACTGCTCAGGCGCAACCCGGCGCTGCGCTAGGCGAGGCCGTGCTGCTTGAGGGCGGCTTGTTCGTCCGGCGTGATCCAGGCGAAGATTTTCGGGCTGCCATCGGCTGAATTGACGAAATACCGGTTGGTGAAGCTGACGCTGCCTTCCTTGCCGTCTTTCGGGCGCTTGTAGTCGAAGCGCCAGCCGACGCTGGCCATGAACGACGTTGGTGCCAGTTCCTCGATAGCGATCGCCTCGGCGACGAAGGCCGCGCCGCCCATCGCACGATAGCTGGCGATGCCCTGCTCGACGACGGCGGCCAAGCCCTTGCTCGACGCAGCCTGGATGCCTGCCGGGCTCGCCGCAATGAGATCGGCGGCGAAATGGCAAGCGATCAGCTTGCCGTCGGGCTTGCCGGATTTGACGCCAGAATCCATCGCCTCGGCGTAGCCTTGCATGAAGGCTTCGACGTCTTCCGCTGAAATTTCCATGATCCATCCTCGCTGTTTCGGGGAAAACGGTCCCGGGAGGCATGCGTTGCCTCGCTGCGCAGGCGCTGCTAGGTAATCGATTACATCCGCCGCCGGACTGAACCGGCGCCAGCGTCGATTCTCTCGGGAGGCATGATGTTTTCAGTTGATCGCGGCCAGTTCGGCCCGAACTTTGTCTTTGGCGCGGCCACCGCCGCCTACCAGATCGAGGGGGGCCAGACCGACGGCCGCGGCCCCTGCATCTGGGACACTTTTGCGGCGACGCCGGGCAATGTGAAGAAGGCCGATGACGGCCGCATTGCCTGCGACCACTACAATCGCTGGCCCGAAGACCTCGACCTGATCCGCGATGGCGGCTTCGACGGCTACCGCTTCTCGCTGGCCTGGCCGCGGCTGATCCCCGAAGGGACCGGCGCGGTGAACCCGGCCGGTGTCGATTTCTACGACCGGCTGATCGATGGCATGCTGGAGCGCGGCCTGAAGCCGTTCGCGACACTCTATCACTGGGATCTGCCCAGCCCGCTGCAGGACAAGGGCGGCTGGATGAACCGCGACATCGGCGGCTGGTTCGCCGACTACGCGGCGCTGGTCGGCCAGAAGTTCGGAGACCGCCTGCATGCGACGGCGACGATCAACGAGCCGTGGTGCGTGTCGGTGCTGAGCCACATCCTCGGCGTTCACGCGCCGGGCTATCGCGATCTGCGCGCCGGCGCCCGCGCCATGCATCACGTGCTCTATGCCCACGGCATGGCCGTCGATGCGCTGCGCGCCAATGGCGTCAAGAATATCGGCATCGTGACCAACCTCGAAAAGTCCGAGCCGGCCTCGGACCGGGAGGAGGACCAGAAGGCGTTCGACATCGGCGATGCGCTGTTCAACCGCTGGTTCCTCGGCGGTATCTACAAGGGCCAGTACCCCGAAGTGCTGACGACCATTCTCGAAAAGTACCTGCCGCAGGATTGGCAGCGCGACATGGAGATCGTCAGCCGTCCGCTCGACTGGGCTGGCATCAACTATTATTCGCGCGGCCTTTATGCGTGGGACGAGACCCGTCCCGCCTTCCCGGTCAAGCAGGTGAAGGGGCCGCTGCCCACCAACGACCTCGGCTGGGAGATCTATCCCAAGGGCCTCACCGATCTGCTCGTCCGCGTCTCGCGCGAATATACCAAGCTGCCGCTCTACGTGACCGAGAACGGCATGAGCGAGAACAATGACGAGCGCCGCGTACAGTTCTACGACGACCATTTGAAGGCCGTTCTAGAAGCGCAGAAACAGGGCGCCGATGTGCGCGGCTATTTCGCCTGGTCGCTGCTCGACAATTACGAATGGGCCGAGGGCTATTCTTCGCGCTTCGGCATCGTGCATGTCGACTACGAGACGCAGCAGCGCACCCCCAAGGGCAGCTACCGCGCCTTCCAGGGCATGCTGCACAACACGCGCTGAGCCATCCGGCCGGACGTCGCACCCCCAGGGGTGCGGCGTCCCGTGCCTCCCACAAATTCTTTCGTTTCGTTCAGGATGAAGTCATCCGTTCGGATGTTGAGTCATCCGTGCGGCTCTGCTGCATTGCGCGGGGGCGTATGACGGAGTTCCTGAATGTTCGGCAAATCCAAGACGCGCGGCGCCGGCCGCATTGACCGGCGCGAGCTGTCGCAGATCGACGCCCGCTTCCTGCGCGATATGGGCCTCAACCCCGACGATTTCCGCGATGCGTTCGAGGGGCGGCGATCTTCGCTGCTGTTCACGCCGTTCCGCGATACCGGCCGGTCGTAACCCCGTCCTCAGCCCGCCCGGTCATTGGCCGGCGGCCGCAGGGTGAGAGCTTCGAAGAGGCTCGTCGCTTCATGCGTTTCGTCGAAGGCGATGCCGATGCCGCCCTCCATGTGGCGGACGACGCGCCCGCGCAAGCCGCCGACATCAACGATGGTGCCGACGGGTGGCGCGAGGCTGGCCGATACCGCTATGCCCGAGGGTGAGACGTCGATGACGAAGCACTCATATTCCTGTCCGTCGACATAGAGATGGCTCTTGGGGTCGCGCGGCTGCAGGCGCTGGCCCTCGCGCTTGTTGCCGGCCTGCCGGAGGCTGCGCCGCTTCAGCCAGTTGATCTGCGAGGCGATGTGGACGCGCCCGGCATCGTCGAGCACGAGATCGGCGCGAAAGCCGCCCGGGACGATCTGCGTGATGGTCGCGTTGAGCGTGCCCAGCGCCTCGAGCCGCAGCACGACGCGTTCGCCCACCTTGCCGACCACCGCAGCCGCGATGACAACGCTGGACGGCGAGAGGCTGGCGGTGCGGCAGGAATGGACGGTGGGGCTGCCGCTGTCGGGCAGCACATAGCGCCCCTGCACGGCACCGACGAAGCGGATATCGAGCGTCGCGGCGAAGGGCGTATTCCCGGTGGGCTTCTTCATGCGGCGGCTCCCGGCGCCATGGTGACCGGCAGCTTCGAGCCGAGCGCCGCGGCGAGCGTGCGCAGGATGCCGTAATCGACCTTGCCCTGCTGCGCCATGCCGATCAGCACATAGAGGGCATCGGCCGGGCTCTTGGCTTCCTTGTAGCTGCGCTGTTCGACAAGCGCCCCATAGACGTCGCAGACCGTGAGGATGCGCGCCATGCGGCTGATGCGATTGGCCTTGAGCCCATCGGGATAGCCGCTGCCATCGAGATATTCGTGATGATGCAGCACTGCGTCGATGATGGCAGGCGACAAACCGTGCTGGTGGATCAGATACTCGGCGCCGATGCGCGAGTGCCGCCGGATGACGGCGAATTCGTCCGCGGTCAGCTTGCCCGGCTTGTCGAGCAGCGAATTCGGAATCTGCGCCTTGCCGATATCGTGCAGCAGCGCCGCCATCGTGAGCGTCGTGCGGTCCTCTTCCGACAGGCCCGCTTCGCGCGCGAAGGCGACGGCGGCGCCGGTGACGAGCAGGCAATGCTGGAACGTGCCGCTGTGATGGACGCGCACGGTGTCGAGCCAGCCATGCAGCCCTTCCTGGCCGATGCCGAGAAACAGTTCGCGGCTGGCCGCGGCCGCCTGGTCGCAATCGAGTGGCGCCCCCGTACTGAGCGCGGCAAAGGAGGCGCCCAGTATGCGGCGGGCGGCTTCGACCGAAGGGGAGGGGGGGCGCGCTGCGGTGGCGGGGCGCGGCGGCACGAAGACCGGCGTCACGTCGAGCGCTGCGAGGGCAGCGTCGAGCTCGGCCTGCCCATAGGGCCGGGTGACCACGGCGCGGGCGCCGAGCGCATTGGCCTGCGTCACGTTGAGATGGTGGTTGCGGCCCCGATCGACGGCAAAGACCGACAGCGGCGGCGCCTTGAGCCTTCCCCGCGCCGCGCGCACCTGACCGACCGCTGTCACATCGGCGAGGTCGATATCGAACAGGATGAGGTCGTGAGCCGCGAGGTCGTCGCTGGTCAGCGCGTCAAGCGCCGTGCTCGCGTGCCCGCCGCGCAACACAGTGTTGGCAGGTGTGTCGTACTGGGCCGACAGAACGAGCAACATCGAAGATTCGTAAGACCGGATACTGATTGCGGGGCAGGAACGGCGGCGAATATCAATAGTAACCGCCAAAACTCTTAAGAAGTGGTGGTCGCATTACTTTCGGCGCCTGCTGGTCGCGTGGCGGCGCAGGTCACCTCAAAGGGGCGGCCGGTGTCGGACGGTCGCCCCCGGCGCCTGATGTACGTACCCATCCACAGGGCCGGTATCGATTGCACAGCCACCTTGCTCCGCTTTTCGCTTTATGCGAGTTTGTGCCACCGCTAACGGCCATGTGAGGCTTGATAATCAGGCCCCAAAACGTTTTGGAACCAAAACGTTTTGGAAGACAGGGAATGGCGGGGGCGCCCGAATGGCGCCTCAAACTGTGCGATGGGAGGACTACATGCACAAATACCTCTTGGCGGGGGTTTCCGCCGTTGCGCTGGTGATCTCGGCCGGCGCTCATGCTCAGGAACTGAAGTATCCCAAGGGTGAAGGTGCGTTCAGCTGGGACGCGCTGCAGACTTTCGCCGACGCGCATAAGGGCCTCGAAGGCCAGAAGGTGACCGTCTGGGGTCCCTGGCGCGAAGGTGGCGACCAGGAGCAGTTCCTGACCGTTCTCGCCTATTTCACCGATGCCACCGGCATCCAGGTCGAATATGGCTCCTCGGAAAACTACGAGCAGCAGGCTCAGATCGACGCTGCCGCCGGTTCGTCGGCCAACGTCACCATCCTGCCGCAGCCGGGTCTGCTCGCCGACATGGCGTCGAAGGGCTATCTGACGCCGCTCGGCGACGACGTGAAGAAGACGGTTGAAGAGATCAACGCGGCGGGTGCGTCGTTCGTCGGTCTCGGCACCTACAAGGACAAGGACGGCAATCCGCAGTTCTACGGCGTCCCGTACAAGGCCGACCTCAAGTCGCTGGTCTGGTACTCGCCCGACAACTTCGCCGATGCCGGCTATGAAGTCCCGACCTCCTACGAAGACCTCAAGGCCCTGACCGAAAAGATCGTCGCCGACGGCAAGACGCCGTGGTGCATTGGTCTGGGTTCAGGCGGTGCGACCGGCTGGCCGGCGACCGACTGGGTCGAAGACATCATGCTCCGCACCCAGACCGGTGAAGACTATGACAAGTGGGTTTCGAACGAACTGAAGTTCAACGATCCCAAGGTCGTGGCCGCCATCGAAGAGTTCGGCTGGTTTGCCAAGAACGACAAGAACGTTGCCGGCGGCGCTGCCGCGGTCGGTACCACGGACTTCCGCGAGAGCCCGCTGGGTCTCTTCTCGGTTCCGCCGGCCTGCTACATGCACCACCAGGCTTCGTTCATCCCGTCCTTCTTCCCTGAAGGCACGGTGCTGGGCGAAGACGCCGACTTCTTCTACTTCCCGGCCTCGACCGCCAAGGACCTCGGCACCCCGGTGCTCGGTGCTGGCACGCTCGCCGTGATCACCAAGGACTCGCCGACGGCCAAGGCCTTCATCGATTTCCTGAACAACCCGATCTCGAACGAGGTCTGGATGGCGCAGTCGGGCTTCCTGTCGACCAACAAGCTGGCCAACATCGAAACCTACGGCAACGACACGCTGAAGCGTGAAGGCCAGATCCTGCTTTCGGGCACGACCTTCCGCTTCGACGGTTCCGATCTGATGCCGGGCGCCGTTGGTGCCGGCTCGTTCTGGACCGGCATGGTCGACTTCGTCGGCGGCAAGTCCGCCCAGGAAGTTGCCGACGGCATCCAGGCGTCGTGGGACGCCATCAAATAAGCTGATCTAGCTTCGCATGCGGACCCGGCGCTAAGGTGCCGGGTCCGAGCCTACCGAAGTCTCGCAACGCCAGGGGAGGGGCGGCTTGATGAGCGATATTCTGCAGCAGGTATTTGGTGCGCTGATTGCCATCGGCATCGCGTTGGCGGGCACCGTGGCCTATTTCTGGGGCACCAACTGGCTGCTCGACAAATTCCTCTCCACCGAACGGTCCTCCGGCGACGAGATCACGCGGCGCGATAATCTTCGCAGCCAGATCCGGCCATGGCTCTTCCTGTTTCCCGCGCTGCTGTTCCTGACGGTCTACCTCGTCTACCCGGTGCTCGAGACCTTCCGGCTGAGCTTCTTCGACAAGAACGGCAATTTCATCGGCTTCGGCAATTACCTCTGGGCCATCGGCGATGGCGGCTTCCGCCAGTCGATCTTCAACAACATTCTGTGGCTGCTGATCGTGCCATCTCTGGCGACGTTCTTCGGCCTCATCATCGCCGTGCTCGCCGACAAGCTCTGGTGGGGCAACATCGCAAAATCGCTGGTCTTCATGCCGATGGCGATCAGCTTTGTCGGCGCCTCGGTGATCTGGAAATTCGTCTACGACTACCGCGCCGCCGGCGAGCAGCAGATCGGCCTGCTCAACGCCATCGTCACCGGCTTCGGCCTGCCGCCGCAGGCCTGGATCACCATCCCTGTGTGGAACTCGGTGTTCCTCATGGTGATCCTGATCTGGATTCAGGCGGGCTTTGCCATGGTCATCCTCTCTGCCGCCCTGCGCGGCGTGCCCGAGGAAACGCTGGAAGCGGCCCGCATCGACGGCGCCAATGGCTTCCGCATCTTCTTCGACATCATGATCCCGCAGATCTGGGGCACCATCGTCGTGGTGTGGACCACCATCACCATCGTCGTGCTGAAGGTGTTCGACATCATTTTCGCCATGACCAATGGCCAGTGGGACACCGAAGTGCTGGCGAACTTCATGTTCAAATGGATGTTCGTCAATTTCGACTATGGCCGCGGCTCGACCGTCGCCGTGATCATCATGCTTGCGGTGTTGCCGATCATGATCTGGAACATCCGCCGCGCCAACGCTGAAGAGGGGACACGCTGATGGCCACCGTAGACGTCGCCACCGACCTCCCGCGTCCCGCAACCGGCACACCAAACTGGCTGGCGCGCATCGATGCGGGCCGCCTCTTCACCCATCTGGCGCTGCTCGTCCTCGTTATCATCTGGACCGTGCCGACGGCGGGCCTGTTGATCTCGTCGCTGCGCGACAAGGACCAGCTGGCGGTTTCCGGCTGGTGGACGGCGCTCTCGACCTCGGTGTCGCAGAATGTCGTGCGCCTGCCGGTCGCCGATCAGCAGGTCGAACAGGATGGCCGCTTCGTCATCAGCGGCAATGTCTTCGGCACCGACACGCACAAGCAGATCTCGGGCTTCGGCCTCACCGCCGATACGCCCAACGCGACGGCGGCCGGCGGCTCGATGCCGATGAACGATGGTGGCACCATCACCGTCGACTCCGATGGCAATTACCAATGGGTCTCGGACACGCGGCTCGTCCATGCGCGCGGCCCGCGCCTGTTCTTCGTGGCGGACATCCCGCCGCGCTTCACGCTGCAGAACTATGTCGAGGTGCTGACCGCCAGCGGCGTGTTCCGCTCCTTCGTCAATTCGTTCACCGTGACCATCCCGGCGACCATCATCCCGATCATGATGGCGGCCTTCGCGGCCTATGCGCTGGCCTGGATGCGGTTCCCGTTCCGGGGCGTGATCGTCGCCGTCATCGTCGGCCTCCTCGTCGTGCCGCTGCAGATGTCGCTGATCCCGCTGCTCTCGATGTATAACGGCATCGCGCGCTTCTTCGGCGCCGAGGATGGCAAGACCTATCTCGGCATCTGGCTGGCGCACACCGCCTTCGGCCTGCCGCTCGCCATCTATCTGCTCCGCAACTACATGGCGGGCCTGCCCAAGGAGATCATGGAATCGGCGCGCATCGATGGCGCGTCGCACTTCAAGATCTTCACCGGCATGGTGCTGCCGCTGAGCTTTCCGGCCCTCGCCAGCTTCTCGATCTTCCAGTTCCTCTGGGTCTGGAACGATCTTCTGGTGGCGATGGTGTTCCTGGGGGCGCAGGAGAGCAAGCTGGTGCTGACCGGTAAGCTCGTCTCGCTGCTCGGCTCGCGCGGCAACAATTGGGAAATTCTCACGGCCGGCGCCTTCGTCACCATCGTGGTGCCGCTGATCGTGTTCTTCTCGCTGCAGCGTTACTTCGTCCGCGGTCTCCTGGCGGGCTCGGTAAAGTAGCCCCGCCATCCTCCCCGACTAAGAAGGCCGGCAGAACGCCGGCCTTTTCTTTGTCCGCGATCAGCCGATGGTCGTGCGGCGCTTCGCGGGCAGGGGCTCGTCGAGCGTGCTGCCGTCAATATCGGGCGCGACCTGGAAGGTCGAGGGAATCAGCGTGCCTGATGGCGCCGCATGCTCGTCGCACTGGCGGCTGAGTTCGGCGATCAGCGCGGAGCCGGCGGCCTTCAGCGACGAGCGCGCAAAGGTGACGCGCGGCGCGAGGCGCGACGGATCGATGTGGCGCAACTCGTCATCCATGGTGGCGACGGCGATCGGCCGGCCATCGCGGAGGCCCGCGCCGGCGAGCACTTCGTAGCCCTCCATCAGCAGCAGGATCGACGAGTAGATGATCGCCGTCACCTTGCGGTCGGCGAGGGCCGCCTGCGTCAGGCGGAAGCCGGCATCGCCCATCGGGTGCGCGGAATTGTGGATGGTCACACTGTCTTCGGGTAGGCCCGCATCGGCGATCGCGTCGCGCACCGCATGGTGGCGGTAGAGCGCGTAGTTGAAGGCCTCGTCGCCATTGATGAAGGCGATGCGGCGATGCCCATTGGCAATCAGCATGCGCATCAGGCGATAGAAATTGCCGTAATTGTCCATGTCGACCCAGCCATACTGGCTGGCCCGCCGGTCGCGCCCATGCACCACGAAGGGGCGTCCGCTCTCGAGCAGAAAGTCGATGCGGCCATCCTCTTCGCGCGCCAGATCGACGATGAAGCCGTCGACCGAATTGTCGCGCACATAGCGGTCATAGGTCGCCAGCTCGCGGCCCACGCCATGGCTGGTCAGCACGATGTCGTAATTGGTGTCGCGGGCGCTGGCGAGCACGCCGGCCATCACCTCGGCGAAGTGCGGATCGAGATATTTGAGCTCGTTGTCGCTCTGCACCCAGGCGACATTGTGCGTGCGTTGCAGCACAAGGCGCTGCGCATTGCGGTTGGGCCGGTAGCCCAGGCGCTTGGCCGCATCCTCAACCTTGGCGCGGGTTTTCTCACCGACATCGGTGTACCCGTTGAGCGCGCGCGAGATGGTGGTGATCGACAGATCGAGCTCGGCGGCCAGATCCTTGATCGTCACATTGCGTCCGGCCATTACCGGTGCCCTTGGACTCTTTGTTCGTGTCGTCATAACCCATTGACCGGCAACGTGTTTTGACGACCGGCAAATTGCCGTGTCGCCGCCCCTCGACGTTGACGGAACCTCACTCCCTTCGATAAGAATAGCGAACTAAAACGTTTTGGCAAAGCGCCGTTCGGGGCGCGCCGACGAGAGGATTTCGACTTGGTCGCCCAGCCGCTGATGACGGAACAGAAGACACCGGCCGAAACGGTGCTGGATCGCGACTGGTGGCGCGGTGCGGTGATCTACCAGATCTATCCGCGTTCGTTCCAGGACCATAATGGCGATGGCATCGGCGACCTCGTCGGCATCACCGAGCGGCTCGACTATGTCGCCGATCTCGGTGTCGACGGTATCTGGCTCTCGCCATTCTTCACTTCGCCGATGAAGGATTTTGGCTACGACGTCTCGAACTATCGCGACGTCGATCCGCTGTTCGGTACGATCTCCGATTTCGACCGGCTGGTCGAGAAGGCGCATGCGCTCAACCTCAAGGTGATCATCGACCAGGTGATCAGCCATTGCTCCGACAAGCATCCCTGGTTCGCCGAAAGCCGGCTGAACCGGACCAATGACAAGTCGGACTGGTTCGTCTGGGCCGCCCCCAAGCCCGACGGCACGCCGCCCAACAATTGGCTGTCGATCTTCGGCGGCAGCGCCTGGACCTGGGACAGCCGGCGCATGCAGTACTACATGCACAATTTCCTCGCCTCGCAGCCGGACCTCAACTTCCACAATCCGGCAGTGCAGGAAGCCCAGCTCGAGAACATGCGCTTCTGGCTGGAGCGCGGCATCGACGGCTTCCGCCTCGACACGGTGAACTTCTACTACCACTCGCTCGGGCTTGAATCGAACCCGGTGGTCAAGCCGGAGGATTTCAACGCCTCCACGGCGCCAGCGGTGAACCCCTACAATTTCCAGGAACACCTCTACGACAAGAGCCAGCCGGAAAACGCCGTGTTCATGGAGCGCATCCGGGCGCTGCTCGACGAATATGGCGCCAAGACGTCGGTGGGCGAGATCGGCGACAGCCAGCACCAGCTCGAAGTGATGAGCCAGTACACCTCCGGCACCAACCGGCTGCACATGGCCTACACCTTCGACTATCTGGGCGGTGAGTTCTCGGCGGCGCATTTCCGCAAGGCCATCGATCTGACCGAGCGCGACGCGCCCGATGGCTGGATCTGCCTCGCCTTTTCCAACCACGACGTGGTGCGCCACATCTCGCGCTGGGCGACGCACGGCCAGCAGGAAGCCTTCACCCGCCTCGCGGCGACGCTGCTGCTGTCGATGCGCGGTTCGGTCTGCCTCTACCAGGGCGAAGAACTGGGCCTGACCGAAGCGGAGCTCGCCTTCGAGGATCTGGTCGATCCCTATGGAATCGAGTTCTGGCCGCAGTTCAAGGGCCGCGACGGCTGCCGCACGCCAATGGTGTGGCAGACCCAGTCGCAGCAGGGCGGCTTCACCACAGCGACGCGTGCCTGGCTGCCGGTGCCCGCCGATCACATGACCAAGGCCGTCGACCGCCAGGTCACCGACCCGGCGTCGGTGCTGTCGCATTACCGCGAGATGCTGGCGTTCCGCCGCGCCCATCCGGCGCTGGTGCGCGGCTCGATCAAGACGCTCGATGCGCCCGAAGGGGTGCTGGCCTTCATCCGCGAGGATGGCGGCGAAAAGCTCTATTGTGCGTTCAATATGAGTGAGAAGGCGGCGCTGGTCACCGTGCCGGCCGGACTCGATCTGGCGCCCTCCGGCGCACCCTACATTGTCGATGAGCCGTCGCAGGGCGCGCTCAGTCTTGCGCCGTTTGGCGCCTATATCGGTATCATTCGCTAGCAGGCGGGGAGGCCTCGATGTCGGATCTGAAGATTACCAATCTCTATAAGCGCTACGGCAACATAGAGATCCTCAAGGACGTCAATCTCGACATCAAATCGGGCGAGTTCATCGTCTTCGTGGGGCCCTCGGGCTGCGGCAAGTCCACGCTGCTACGCACCATCTCCGGCCTTGAGACCATCTCCTCGGGCACGCTCGAGATCGATGGCCGCGTCGTCAACGACGTGGCGCCCTCCAAGCGCGGCATTGCGATGGTGTTCCAGTCCTACGCGCTCTACCCGCATATGAGCGTCTACGACAACATGGCCTATGCGCTGAAGCTGATGAACCTGCCCAAGAGCGAGGTCGACCAGAAGGTCCGCTCGGCCGCCGACAAGCTGCAGCTGACGAAATATCTCGAGCGTCTCCCCAAGGCCCTCTCCGGTGGTCAGCGCCAGCGCGTCGCCATCGGCCGCGCCATCGTGCGCGACCCCAAGGTCTTCCTGTTCGACGAGCCGCTATCCAACCTCGACGCGGCGCTGCGCGTGCAGATGCGCATGGAGATCGGCCAGCTCAAGGAACAGCTGCCCAACACCACCATGATCTATGTGACGCACGACCAGGTGGAGGCCATGACCATGGCCGACCGCATCGTGGTGCTGAAGGATGGCGTGGTGCAGCAGGTCGGCACGCCCATGGAGCTCTATGAACGGCCGCAGAGCCTGTTCGTCGCGGGTTTCATCGGCTCGCCCAAGATGAACTTCCTGTCGGGCCCGTTCGCCGACAAGTTCCGCGCCCATACGGTGGGCGTGCGCTCCGAGCATATCGACGTGGTGCCCAATGGCGGCACCTGGAACGGCAAGGTGATCTATTCGGAGAACCTCGGCTCCGACAGCTACATCTATGTCGATATCGGTGCGGGCGAACCCATCGTGGTGCGCCAGCCCGGCAAGGCCTCGTACCATGCCGGCGATGCGCTAAGCTTTTCGCCGCGCGGCGAGATGTTCCACCGCTTCGATGAAGCCGGAAAGCCCGTGCTGCACTAGAGCACGGGCACGATCCCTACATCGGGAAGGCCCGCGGCGATCAGCTCGCGGGTCACTTCCTGCTGCGGCTTCTCCAGCAACTGCGCCGGCGTGCCGGTCTCGACGATCTTGCCCTTGTCCATGACGATGATGCGGTCGGCGACCACACGCACCATGTCGATGTCATGGCTGATGACGAGGAAGGTCAGCCCGAAATCGGCGCGCAGCCGGTTGAGCAGCACCAGCACTTCGCCGCGGGCGATGACGTCGAGCGCCGCCACCGGTTCATCGAGCACGATCAGTCGCGGCCGCGTCACCAGCGCGCGGGCAATGGCGAGGCGCTGCCGCTGGCCCACCGAGAATTCGTGCGGATGGCGCGCCAGCATATCGGGCGCTAGCCCGACCGCATTCACCGATTCGACGATGCGGCGGCCCAAATCCTCGATCTCGGCCCCTGCTTCGAGCCGCAGCGGCTCGGCGATGGATTCGCCCACCGTGAGGCGCGGATTGAAGCTCGCTGTCGGATCCTCGAACACCAGCGCCACATCGCGCCGCGTGTCCCGCGCCATGTCCGGCCCGTGATAGAGGTGGTGGTCGAATTCGAGCTCGCCCGCACTGGCGCGCTCGAGCCCGGTGATGATCCGCGCCAGCGTCGATTTGCCGGAACCGGACGGGCCGACCAGCGCCAGCGATTCACCGCCGCGGATGGTGAAGCTCACATCGTCGAGCGCCACAAGCGGCGGGCGCGGCTGGAAGATCGACACATCGGGCTGCCGGTAGCGCCGCGAGACGTGGCGCAGTTCGAGCAGATCGCCGCCGATGGGCGCCCGCATCAGCGTGCGGGCGCGGTGGCGGCCGGCCGCGAGCAGCAGCTTGGTGTAGTCCTGCTTGGGATGGCCCAGCACCTCGAGCTTGTCGCCGGCCTCGACCAGCTTGCCGCCGCGCAGCACCATGATGCGGCTGCAGAGCAGGGCCGCGGCGCGCAGATCATGCGAGATCAGCAGCAGCGCCATGTCGCGCTCGCTGCAATGGCGCTCGATGAGATCGACGATCTTGCGCTGCGCAATGACATCGAGCGCGGAGGCCGGCTCATCGGCGATCAGCAGATCCGGTTTGCCGGCCAGCGCCAGCGCCACCATGATCTGCTGCCGCTGCCCGGCGGACACCTGGTGCGGGAAGCGAGGCGCGAGCTTGGCGTCAAGCCCGACATCGGCGAGGAGGGCAGCGACATCGGCGGCGGTCGCAGGCTGCCCATTGCGCTGCAGGGCGTCAGTCAGGTGCGTGGCGACGCTGCGCAGGGGATCCAGCGCATGGGCCGTCTGCTGCAGCACGATGCCGATGCGCTTGCCGCGCAGCATTACCAGCGCCGCTTCATCGGCCGGCAGCGGCGCATCCTCGAAGCTCAGCGTGCCGCTCATCGTGGCATTGGCGGGGAGGAGGCCGACCAGCGCGAGCGCCAGCATGGTCTTGCCCGCACCGCTCTCCCCGATGAGGCCGACGCGCTGGCCCTTGCCGATGGCAAAGCTCAGTCGGTCGAGCACCGGCGTGCCGCCGAACGAGATGGTGAGATCGTCGGCCTTAAGCAGCACGGTCCGCTCCGATCTGGCGCAGCGGCGCATCGAGGCGATCGCGCAATCCGTCGCTGACAAGATGCAGCGCGACGACGATCAGCAGCAGCGCAATCCCTGGCACGAGCACCAGCGCGGGCTGCATCGGCGCGTAGGTCTGCGCGTCCTTCAGCATCAGCCCGAGGCTGGTGGCGGGCGGTTGCGTGCCGAGCCCGACATAGCTGAGCCCGGCCTCCGCGATGATGCCGAGTGCCAGTTGCAGCACCGCCTGTGCGCCGAGCAGGCCGACCAGGCTTGGCAGGATGTGACGCCGCGCGACCTCGGCGCCGCTCATGCCGCTGAGCCGGGCCGCGGCGACATAGTCGCGCTGCCAGAAGCTGGCCATGCCGGCATGGGCTACCCGCGCGAAGGCGGGGATGTTGAACAGCCCGACCGCGACCATCACATTGACCATGCTTGGCCCCGCCAGCGCCGTGATCAGGATGGCGGCGATGAGGGCGGGGAAGGCGAACATGAAGTGCGTGAGGCGGAGGATTGCCCACTCGACCGGCCCGCCCCAGCTTGCCGCCGCGAGTCCCAGCGGGATGCCGACCAGCGCGCCGATCACCACCGCGATGGCGGCGACGATGAAGCTCGCGAGGATGCCCTTCATCAGTAGCGAGAGCAGATCGCGGCCGAGGTAGTCGGTGCCGAGCCAATGGGTGCCACCAAAGCCCTGCAGCGCCGCGCCGACATTGACGCTGTCGATCGGATGCGGCGTCCAGACGATGGACACGAAGCCGGCGAGCAGCAGCAGCAGCGCGGCGGCGATGCCGATGCGGAGCCCCGGCTGGCTGAGCCAATTGCGCCGGCCCGTGGCGGCGAGGTCGCTCATTCGAGGCTCCCCTGGCGCAGCCGCGGATCGGTCCAGATCGGCACGAGATTGGCGAGGAACGTCGTTCCAAGCATGCACAGCACAAGGATCAGCAGCGTCGAGCGCAACAGCAGCAGATCGCGGCCGGCGATGGCGTCGAGGATGAGGCGTCCGAGGCCGGGCAGGTAGAACACGCTCTCGACGATGACCGTGCCGGCGACGAGATAGGCGAGATAGAGCCCCGCCGTGCCGAGCGAGGCCAGCAGGGCATTGCGAAGGCCATGACGCCACACGGCCTCGCGCTGCGTGAGGCCGCCCGCCTGTGCCGTGCGGATGTAGTCGGCGCCCGTTGCCGCGACCAGCGCCACGCGCACATTGCGGGCCAGCAGCGCCGCCACGGGCAGGGCCAAAGCGAGAGCAGGCAGCAGCAGGGAAGCGAACGCGGTGAGCGGGTTCACCGACCACGAAACGAAACCGCCGGGCGGCAGCCAATGCAGCGCCACGGCAAATATCTGCACCAGCAGCATGCCGAGCCAGAAGGCGGGCAGCGCGATGCCGATACGGGCGAGGCCCATCAACGCCCTGTCGAGCAGGGTGCCCTCGCGGCGCGCCGCGGCGATACCGAGCGGTACGCCGATGCCGAGGGCGAAGATGATGGCAAGCAGGCTCAGCGGCAGCGTCACGCCAAGCGCCGCGCCCACCATGCCGGCGACCGGCTGCCCGGCGGTGGTGGAAATGCCGAAATCGCCCTTCAGCATGTTGCCGAGCCAGCTGAAGAAGCGCTGGAACGGCGACTGGTCGAGCCCGTACTGCTGCTGCAGGGCGGCGAGCGTCTCAGGCGTGGCGTTGAGGCCGAGGATGAAGCGGGCCGGATCGCCCGGCAGCAGGTCGAGAACGATGAAGATCAGCAGGGCCGCGACCAGTACGGTGACGACCAGCCCCAGCAGCTTCTCCGACAGATACCAGACCATTGCCCCTCAGGATCCCGCCGGACCTCGATCCCGCCGGATCTTTGCGCCCGAATGATAAAGGGGATTGGCGGCAATTCCAACGCCGCGGCCGGTCAAATCCCCGCGTGGCCTCACGAAGGGCGGCGGGCGCTGAGCCGCGCGGCGAGGATGACGGGCACGATCCCGGCGAGGACGATGGCGAGGGCGGGCAGGGCGGCTTCGGCGAACAGCGCGGTGTTGGCCTTGGCATAGACCAGCGTCGCCAGCGTCTCGACCCCGAGCGGCCGCAGCAGCAGCGTCGCCGGCAATTCCTTGATGATCTCGATGAACACCAGCGTCGCGGCCGCCAGGAGGGCCGGGGCGAGCGTCGGCAGGTCGATCCGCAGGAAGAGATCGAGCCCGCGCGATCCGAGCACGCGGCCGGCGTCGAGCATCGAGCGGCCGCGCCGCTCCATCGCTTCGTGGAGGGTCGAGTGGCTCACCGCGAGGAAGCGGATGGCATAGACGTAGAGCAGCGCGACGATCGAGCCCGAAAGCACCAGTCCTGGCGTCCAGTCGAAGGCCCAGCGGGTGACGCCGTTGAGCCAGCGGTCGGCGAAGCCGAGCGGCTGCAGCAGCCCCAGCGCCAGCACTGTGCCCGGAATGGCGTAGCCGAGCGTCGCGAGGCGGATGGCGCCGCGCGCCGGCCGCGACGGGCCGAGCCCGCGCTTGGCGGCAAACAGGCCGATGGCGACGGTGAGGAGCGCGCCCAGCAGCGCCAGCGTCACCGTGGTGACCAGCGGCGCGGCGGTCAGTTCGAACGAGGCGACGGTGAGCCGCCGCGAGGCGAGATAGAGCAACTGGCCAAAGGGCAGGCCGAAGGCCGCTGCCAGCAGCAGTGTGCAGAAGGCCACGGCCAGAATTTTGCCCGCGCCGCTCAGCGGCACGCGCGCCGCGGCAACGCGGCTGTCGCGCGGCACGATCTGCGCTTCGGCGCGGCGGCCGGCCCGCTCGGCGAGGATCAGCAGCGCGATCACCAGCACGATGGTGACGGCGAGCTGTGCCGCACCGCCGAAATTGGAGCGGTTGATCCAGGTGGAATAGATGATGGCGGTGAGGCTGTTGATGCCGAAATACTGCACGGCGCCGAGATCGTTGACGACTTCCATCATGGCGAGCGTCGTGCCGACGACGATGGCGGGACGGCTCAGCGGCAGCGTCACGGTGAAGAAGGTGCGCCAGCCATTGGCGCCCAGCGTGCGCGCTGCCGCGTTGGTGCTGCCCGACTGCATCAGGAAGAAGGCGCGGCACGCCGCGTAGGCATAGGGGTAGAGCACGAGGCTGAAGACGATGATGGCGCCGCTGAAGCTGCGGATCTGCGGGAACCAGTAATCCTTGCTGGTGACGCCGCCGGTGAGGGCACGCACCAGCTGCTGCACCGGTCCGGTGAAGTCGAGCAGTTCGGTGAAGCAATAGGCCGCGAGGTACGTGGGGATCGCCAGCGGCAGCATCAGCGCCCAGTCGAACAGCCGGCGGCCGGGGAATTCGTAGTGCGTCACCAGCCACGCCGCGACGAGACCGAGCGCCCCGGCCAACGCGCCGACGCCGGCCATCAGCCCGCCCGTGTCGCGCAGCGCGATCGGCAGCATGCTGGCGGCGAGGCCGCCCTCGCCACTGGCGCCCGAGGTCAGCGCCGCGCCGGCCAGCCACAGGATCGGCAGGCCCATGATGAGGACCAGCGCAAATGCGGAAACCGGCGGAGCTGACGCCCCGCCGGTCCGGTAGGTTTCGGAGATGGCCGCCAGTCTGGCGATGGGTCTCTCCTAGTTCTGCGGACCCGCATTGAACTGCAGTTCGTCGACCAGTGCCGCGGCCTCCGCGCGATGCGCGGCGATCTCGACCAGCGACACTTTCGACGGCTTCAGCGTGCCCCAGCTCAGCGTCAGTTCGGACGGCGACACGGACGGCACCGCCGGGAACTCGTAGTTCTGGTCGGCATAAAGCTTCTGCGCTTCGTCCGACAGCAGGAATTCGACCAGCTTGTTCGCATTTTCGGCATTGGGCGCATACTTCGCAATGAAGGCGCCCGCAGCGTTCACCTGCGTGCCGTCACCATCGGCGCTCGTCGGGTAGATGATGCGCGCGGCATTGGCCCAATCCTTCTGCTCCGGTTCCGCATCGTTGTTGAGCATCACACCCATGTAATAGGTGTTGGTGATCGACAGGTCGCAGGTGCCGGCGAGGATGTTCTTGGGGCCCTCGCGGTCGCCACCGGTCGGCGCGTAAGCGAGGTTGTCGCGCACGGCGGCAAGCCATTCGCGCGTCTTGTCGAGACCCCACAATTCGATGCGGCTCGCGATCAGGCCGATATTGTAGGCATGGTCGCCGGCGCGGGTGCACAGGCGCCCCTTCCACTCGGGCTTGGCGATGTCCTCATAGGTGAGGGCGGTTTCGGTGACGCGGTCCTTGCTGACGTAGAACACACGGGCGCGCAGCGACAGCGCCACCCAGTCCTTGTCGGTGTCGCGCAGCGATGCGGGCACGCGCTCGATGGCGGGCGTGGTGATCGGCTGCGACAGGCCGCGATCCTTCGCGCCGGTCAGATTGCCGATATCGACGGTGAGCACGACGTCGACCGGCGAGAGCTCGCCTTCGGCCTCAACGCGCTCGAGCAGGCCGTCGCCCGCGAACAGCACATTGGTCTTGATGCCGGTCTCGGCGGTGAAGCGATCGAGCAGCGGCTGGATCAGCCCGGGCTCGCGATAGGAATAGACATTCACCTCGCCGCTCTGGGCGAAGGCTGGAACGGCGAGTCCGGCGAGCATCGTCGCAGCGGCGAGCGTTCCCACAAGGCGGGTTGAAATGGGCAAATCCGTCTCCTCAATTAGGGAGCGATGGCCCCCGGCACGGGCCTTTTCGTATTACCGGATAGCTTTTGTCAACAAATACGTCGTCACGAAAAAGCAATTGCCGCCCAATGCTTTAGAATGCTTCCAAGGTGTGGAGTAATTCTTCTTCCCGAACAGCGTACTAGCCGGTTGGCGTCCGTCAGTTCTGCTCGACGAGATCGGCGGGGATCAGCAGCGAGAACAGTGTGCCGGTGCCCACCGTGGGGTCCACCGACAACGAACACGCATTCACCGCGAGCAGCGAGCGGGTGAGCGCGAGGCCGACGCTCGAGCGCACCGGCGCCAGCCGCTCGCCATCCTTGTCGACGCCATCGCGGAACACCACGAAGCGCTCGGCGATGTCTGTCGTGCTCTGCGCGCCGTCGCGCACATGGATGGCGATACTGCCATCTTCCTCGGCCTGCGCCGACAGGATCACCGAGCCGCCGATCGGCGTCTGGTCGATGGCGCTGGCGAGCAGATTGAGCAGCGCCTGGCCGAGCGACGAGCGATCCGCATGGATGCGCGGCAGCTTCTCTGAAATGGCGCTGCGCACCAGCACGCGGGCGGCGCCTGCCTGCGCCTTGACGCGCACCATGCAGCTTTCGAGCAGCGCCCCGAGGTCGACATCGGAAGGACGCGCCGCATAGCGGCCATCGCGCAGCCGGGTGAAATCGTCGAGTTCGTCGGCGAGCACCGCGATCTCGAGACCGGCCGTGCGGATGTCGCGCGCATATTCGGTCGCGCGATCGTTCGGCGCGCCGCCGATGGTCGATGAGCGGATGAGATCGGCAAAGCCGATGATGGTGTTGAGCGGCCGGCGGATGCCGCGGCTCAACCGGCCCAGCATGCCCGGCTCAAGATCGTCATCGGCGAGCTTCACCGGAGCCGGGGGCAGGGCGCGCTGGCGCACGAAACCGAAATAGCCGGTGACGATGCCGGCCTGGCCCTCGGCGAACAGCACGATGTCTGCTTCGCCGTCCTCGCTGCGCGTCGTGAGATGCGGGCGCGTCGTCTCAGCGAAGCGCGCGGGCTGTTCGAGGAAGGCGCGAAGCGGCTCCAGTTCGTCCTTGCCCACGAGGACCCCGATCGGCTTGCCGATCAAATCGAACTCGGTCTTGCCCAGCACGACGCGGCCCGGCACGGAAATGGCGGTGATCATGCCGGCACGGTCGGCGGCCACGAAGCCTTCGCCCCGCGTCTCGGCGGCCATTTCGGCAAAGGCGCGCACAGCGCCCTCATGGCCGCGAACGGCTTCGGCGGGACTGGCCGACAGCATCAGCGCGGCGCGGCCCTGCCAGCTCACCGATTGCAGGCGTGCATTGACCTGCAGCGGCGTGCCGTCGCGGCGCACCAGCCGGTTCACCGGACCAGCATCGGCACTGCCCTCGACCGGGAAGATCGAGGCGATACCGGCGACACGCAGGCTCTCGACGCTCTCATGGCCGAGCAGGTCCGTGAGCGCGCGGTTGGCAAACAGCACCTGCTGGTCGCGGAACACCAGGATCGCCAGCGGCAGCCGGTTGAGCACCAGCGTTTCGGCATTGAGGCTGACCACGCCACCCGGCGATGCGGCGCTCGCCGCGGGGGCCATCTGGATCTCGGCCGGCTTCGGCTCGGCAGCGACGCGATCGCTGAGGATCCGGCCGAGCTCTTCGAAATTGTAGCGCGACACGCGTTCGGCGGTTTCGGCATCAAGGGCCTGGTCGACCGTCGCGATAGCAGCGGGCGGTGCAGCAATTTCGGCGAGGGGCGTTGGCACTTCGGCCTCGACTTCCGGCACGGGCGCCGGCGTCTCCGCCTCAGCGGCGACCGGTGCCTTGCCTTCGATCGTGCGGAAGCCGCGGCCGGTGATCAGCCAATGGCTCCGCGTCTCGGCGGGCGGGGCCGCAGGCTCGCTTGGCGGCGGCTCCGGTGCTTCCGGATCGTCGGCATATTCGATCACGGCCGCAACCACATCGGAGGCGAGCGCGGGGGCGTCTTCGCCCTCGGGCGCGGCAATTTCGGTCATCTCGTCGGGGACGGTCTCGGCGGGCGGCTCGCCCTTGAACTCTTCGTCGGCCGCGGTCAGCGGCGTGTAGAGATCGGCATCGCCGGCAAGGCGGTCGAACAGCGAGCTCAACGCGCCGGGCTCGCCACTCGGGGCCGGCATCGGTTCGACCCAGTGGTCGGTGTCCGGCACGGGCAGTTGGGGCGCCGCCGGCAGCGGGTCGATGCCCATGGGCAGCATCGGCTCGGGCATGTCGGCGAGATCGCGCTCGTCATTCTCGTCGGCGCTGGCGCCTTCTTCCTCGCGCACCTCATCGATCGTCTGGGCGGCGGGGGCATCGCCCTGGCGGAACACCAGCATCTGCTCCTGCGGCCCGGCCTTCAGCTGAATCGCGCCGGCGTCATCGACCGGCCCATCCCTGAGCTCATAGGCAAGGCCGGCGGGGAACAGCGCGTCGGCCAGTGCATCATGGCCCAGATCGCCAGCGCTCTCGCGCAATTCGGCGTCGATCGGATCGACCCCGACCAGCAGCAGCGCCGCGGTGCCATCGGGCAGCGGCAGCGGCGTGCACGAGCAGGTGGTCGAAACGGGCTTTTCGCCGGCGATGAACTGGACGCGGCTGAGGCTCGATCGGCCCACCGAGCCGAGGCGGATCAGCCGGGCGACCTGACCCTTGATCGGTACGGCATCGGCCAGCTTCGGTCCGTGCTTCTTGATCTTGCCGGCAAACAGCCTGGCGGCGGCATTCCGCCACAGCAGCGTGCCGCCATCCTGCGACCACAGCCACGCCGGCCGCGGATCGGCCCAGTGCATGAGGATGCGGCGCGCCGTCGGCGATGTGATCCACTCAGCGTTCACGCGCACACAAACCCCATCGGATGTGCCGGAATGGCACAATCCGCACCCAAGACTTAATCTTGTCCTAATTATAGCCCCGCCCCTGACCGGTCCAGATTTGCTGGGCCTTCCAGCCGGATCATTCGGTCGGATGGTTAAGTCGTGTGATGGCGCGCGGTGAGGGATGCCAAATCCAGCCTTGCCAGCCCCGGCGTGCCGACTTATATGTCCGCCCGCACTTGGGCCGCCTTAGCTCAGCTGGTTAGAGCACTAGATTGTGGATCTAGGGGTCTCCCGTTCGAACCGGGAAGGCGGTACCATTTCTCTTGCAGATTCAGCGACTTGCTGCGCAAATCAACCGGATTTGCGGCGCATCTGCCGGCTCGCCACCAGCCAGCCCCAGGCAATCCAGGCCGCCAGCCACAGCACGGTGAGCAGCGCCAGGCCCGTGTAGCCCAGCATCAGATTCGGCACCCCGCCCAGGCCTTCATTGGTCATGTTCGCCGTGAACACGCCCCAGCCGACAAAGGCCGCCAGCACAATGAGGTTGAGCGCGATGAAGCCGGTGCGCCGCGGGTGGCGCCAGAGATAGGCAAGGGCGTCGTGCATGTTGGGCTCGCACAAAAGGGGGCAATCACCCGATTAACGCGCAAGCCGGCGGCCGGGTTGCCCGGCAGCCGCTATTTGGAGAGGCGCAACTCCGACAGACTTTGCGCGATCGAACGGAACGCGGTGGCAAGATCGGCGCCCGTGTCCGCGCGGTAGAAATGGTCGACCGAGGTGGCGCAGTTGCGCAGCATGGTCAGCGCGGCGGCGTTGTTCGCGAGGTCGAAGCCGACCGTATAGAGCAGCACCTTGTTGTCCGGGTTCTTGACCGAATTGCACAGCGTCTCCGCCTGCGATTTGGACGTGCCCATCGGCGCGTCGCAATTGCTCCGGTCATTATTGCCGACATTGGCGCTTGAGCCGGTGTCCTTGGCCATCACGCCCTCGCAATAGGGGGTGTTGAACTCGCCGTCGGTCATGAACACTACGGCCTTCACCAGCTTGGATTTGCCATAGGAGTCCGGCTTGCTGCCTTCGGGCCAGATGTAGGCGAAGTTCGGCGAGATCATGTACCAGCCCCAGGCGAGGCCGAGATGGCCGGACGTCGAGGCGTTAGCCGGCAGCGAATTGGCGAGCGCGTGGAGCGCCACCTTGTCGCTGGTGAGCGGCATGATGGTCGGCGTGACGCAGTTCGCGCCGCTCGGGCGGTAGGTCTTCATGAACAGCGCCGTCGAGGGCGCCGCATCCGTGTAGGTTTCGCTCAGGCGCTCGGCGGTACAGTTGTTGATCTGGAACGGCGGCGCGGCGTAGGTGCCATTGGCATTCATAAAGCGATAGTACCGGCAGCCATACTCCGTGCAGTACGACATGCCGCCCGACGTACGGATACCGTTCGCGGGGCTCGACCCGTTCAGCGAATAGGTCGTGTTCGTCAGCTTGGTGATCGTCCAGACCTTGTTCTTGACGTTGCTCATGCCGGCGATGAAGTTGTCCAGATAGGGCATGTCACCGGTATCGAGGCCATGCGCCGACGCGGTCGTAACCACCTCTTCGCAGGTCGTTAGAATGCACTTCTGGATCGTGCCGGAGTTGCTGTTGGCTGAGGAATAGCCGCAACCGCTGGTGGTGCAGAGGTTCGTGCCGCTCACCTCCAGGTTGAACGTACGCGTTGATGTGTTGAGATTGGTGATGATGCCGATCTTGCCGTTGATCTGCGTCATGCCGCCGACGCCGTTGATGCGGACCGTGTCGCCATTGGCGAGGCCAGTAACATCGGTCTTCGCCTTGATGACGCCGGGGTTGTTTCGAGTGATCGACTCGATGTTCTTGGTCAGATTGGTGAAGGTGATGGCGGAGATGTTGACGCCCTCGGTCGGCGCGCCACGGATGGCGTCGGCATAGGTACCGAGGTTGGCGCCCGAGGCCCACGGGACGATCGCCATCTTGCTGTAGGTCGGCGTCTGCTGATCCTTCACCAGCAGGTCGATCAGCGTGTTGGTGGCGGAGATCAGCGAGGTGATCTTGTTGCCACCCATCGAGCCGGTGATGTCGAGCGCCAGCGACACTTCGAGATTGTTCGACGAGCGCGTGACTTCGGACTGGAGGTTAGCGCTGATCGTCTCGATGCCGACCAGTTGCACGAAATAGGTTGGCACGACGATCGAAGCGCGCAGATCAAGCTTGTCGGCGACAAGATCGGGCGTCGCCGACAGGACGGTCGCTTCGATCGTATCGTCGTCGAGCTGTTGCGTCAGGATCGCCTGGGCGCGGGCCTTGAGGATGTCGGCCGTGATGCCGGTCTTGCCCATTTCGCCCTGCAGCGCCAGCGCCGCGGCGTCGAGCGCCGTCTGCGCCTTGGTCCGCGCCTGCTGCGTCATGGTGAAATCGACCACCGCCCCGGAGGTCGCGATCAGCACGATCGCAAGCACCGCAAAGATCGGCAGAAACACACCGCGCTCGTCCCTGCGGAAGCGCGAAATCAGTTTGGCGAGACGCTGCATGACCGAGATTCCGGGAGTTTGAGGCTCCCAGAATGCCGGAAATTCCTAACTAAAGAACAATCACCTTCGCGCCAATTTTCACACGCGCATAAAGGTCTACAACGTCGTCATTGACCATTCGGATGCATCCGGACGACACATCGCCGCCGATTGTCCAGGGTTCATTGGTGCCGTGGATGCGGTACAGCGTAGAGCCGATGTAAAGCGCGCGGGCCCCGAGCGGGTTATTTGGTCCGCCGGCCATATAGTCTGGTAAATCCGGGCGGCGCTTCTTCATTTCGGCCGGCGGCGTCCAACCCGGCCACTCGGCCTTGCGCGTGATCTTGTGCGTGCCGCTCCACTCGAAGCCATCCTTGGCCGTGCCGATGCCGTAGCGCAGCGCCTTGCCCTTGCCGAGCACGAGGTAAAGGAATTTCTCGCCGGTGTTGACGACGACCGTGCCCACCGCCAGCTCGGTGCGATAGGGCACCACCTGCCGCATATATTTGGCGTCGAGCCGGATCTTCTTGCCGCTGGAGCGCAGCTGCAGGAAATTGTTCGGCGAGCCGTTGACCAGCGTGATGCCCGGCGGCGGCCCGAAGAAATTGCTCGCTGCAAGCGATGGGCTGAGCGAAACGAGAGCGAAACTGGTGGCCAGGAACGCGGCCTTCATCCAACGCGGCATGACAATGTCCCGGTTGCGAGTTACTGATCGGTAGGCTTACCCAATCGTGCCGCAGAACAGCAAATGTGCGGTGAAGCGGCATGGTTAAGCCTTTGCGGTCGCTCATGGTTTCCGGAGGGTTAAGGAATGGAACGCTGCTCTTGGGCGGGCACCGACGCCGAAAATGTGCGCTACCATGACGAGGAGTGGGGCCGGCCCGTCACCGATGACAACCGGCTCTACGAGAAGCTCTGCCTCGAAGGCTTCCAGTCCGGCCTCAGCTGGCTGACCATCCTCAAGAAGCGCCCGCAGTTCCGCAAGCAGTTCAAGAATTTCGACATCAGGAAGGTCGCAAGGATGAGCGGCGACGATGTCGAGCGCCTGCTGCAGGACGCCGGCATCGTGCGCCACCGTGGCAAGATCGAATCCACCATCAACAATGCCAAGCGGGCGCTCGAGATCCAGGCGGAGTTCGGCAGCCTCGCCGCCTATATCTGGACATTCGAGCCCAGGCCGGTCCGCGCGCCTACCACCGGCACCATGCTGCCGGCGCAGACCGAGGCGTCGGCGGCGCTGAGCAAGGATCTGCGCAAGCGGGGCTTCAGCTTTGTCGGCCCGACGACCTGCTACGCCTTCATGCAGGCGATGGGGCTGGTCAACGACCATTACAGCCATTGCGACTGCCGCGGTCCCTGCGAAACAGAACGGGCCGCCCTGAAGCGGCCCGCCTGATCGTTCGGATTACTGGTGGTCCCAGTATTTCCGGCTCGGCTCGAGCGGCTCGAGGCCGACGTCGCGTCGCAGATAACTCGGCAGGGGCGGTGAGCCCCGCGTCCTTTCGGGCCATTGCGAAAGGATGGCTGAAACCAGCCGGCCGACGATGGTGCGGTCCCGGCGTTCGATGGACGGAACGAGGCTGGACGAGGTGTTCATCAAAGACATTTGTTCATGCCGGACGCCTTGCGCGCCGGCTCCCTGAGCTGGAGTTGGTTCGGTTGCTATGCGGAACCGGCACGAACGCCAGAGTCAGTGAGACTCAGGACGGAATCGGACCGGCGATGGCGTTAGCGATGGCTGGAGAGAAACGGGGTGGAAGGTCCGCGGACGGACCGGGCTGGAGCCGTCAGGCTCGGAGCATTCCCCAAGGCGCGACACAGCCACGGGCAAAAGCGCTGATGAGATTAGTCATATTGCTCCCCCCCTTCGTGGGTTTGTGTTGCGACGTTGGGGCTGATAGTTCACGACTCGCTGCTTCGCAAGCTGAATCTGCGTCAGGCTGTCGCACCTACTGCTTTGTGACTGGAACGACACACATCGCTGCCAGCCATTTGAAGCCGTTCAACTTGTTTGCAAAAGCCGATTCCGTTAGGAACGGCACGCGTTTGGGACCCCGCACAATGACCGACCGGAATTCGCTGATCGACGCGCGACTGCCCCGTGGTTTTGAAGACCGCGTGCCGGGCGATATTGCCGCCGTCGATCGGATGATCGCGACGATCAAGCAGGTCTATGAGCGCTACGGCTTCGACCCCGTCGAAACGCCGCTGTTCGAATACACCGACACCCTCGGCAAATTCCTGCCCGATACCGACCGGCCCAATGCCGGCGTGTTCTCGCTGCAGGACGATGATGAGCAGTGGATGAGCCTGCGCTACGACCTAACCGCGCCGCTCGCCCGCTATTTCGCGCAGAATTTCGACAAGCTGCCCAAGCCGTTCCGCTCCTATCGCGCCGGCTATGTGTTCCGGAACGAAAAGCCCGGTCCCGGCCGCTTCCGCCAGTTCATGCAGTTCGACGCCGACACGGTCGGCGCCGCGGGTCCCGAAGCGGACGCCGAAATGTGCATGATGATGGCCGACACCATGGATGCCCTCGGCCTCGCCGGGAAGTATGTGGTCAAGGTCAACAACCGCAAGGTGCTCGACGGGGTTCTACAAAGCGTTGGCGTCGTCGACGAGGCGCAAAAGCTAGCCGTCCTCCGAGCTATCGACAAACTCGACAAGTTTGGGATCGAGGGTGTCGAACTCTTGCTCGGCGTGGGTCGCAAGGACGAAAGCGGAGATTTCACGAAGGGTGCAGGACTAAGCGAGAGGCAAGTTGGTGCCATTGCTGACCTGATAAACGCCAAGGAGTTCATTCGGCCAACGCTCGGTTATGGCGAAAATTCCGATACAACCGATTGGTGGAGGGAAAGCGAGTTCGCACTGAACTCTACCTTCCTTGAGGGGCTCGGTGAGCTCTCGGCAATGGCCAGAATGTTCGATGCAAGCGGCTATATGACCGACCGGATTATTGTGGATGCCTCCGTCGTGCGCGGCCTGGAATACTACACCGGTCCGGTGTTTGAGATTGAACTGACGTTCCAGGTGCCCAACGAGAAGGGCCAGCCGGTGGTGTTCGGCTCGGTCGGCGGTGGTGGCCGTTATGACGGGCTCGTGTCGCGCTTCCGTTCCGAGCCGGTTCCCGCAACGGGCTTTTCGATCGGCGTGTCGCGTCTTGCCAATGCGCTGAAGATGACCGGCCTCCTCGACGCCGGCCAGTCCTCTGGTCCGGTGGTGATCCTCGTGCTCGACCGCGATGCCGAAGCGATCGCCGACTATCAGAAGATGACCAGCGAACTGCGCAACGCCGGCATCCGTGCCGAGATGTATCTCGGCTCGTCCGGCATGAATGCGCAGATGAAATATGCCGACCGGCGCAATGCGGCGGCGGCGGTGATCGTCGGCTCCAATGAGCGCGCCGAAGGCAAGGTCACCATCAAGGATCTGGTCGCCGGCGCCGAAGCGGCCAAGGCGATCAAGGACAATGCCGAATACAAGGCGGCCAAGGTCGGCCAGTGGACGGCGGACCGCGCCGACCTCGTGGCGGAGCTCAGCAAAATCCCCTCGATCGCACGCATGCGGGCAGGGGCCTGATGGCAAAGACTCCGGGGGAACGCCGCGCGGCCATGATCCGCCTCGTTGAGTCGAGGACGGTAACGCGTGTCGCGCCGCCCTTGCTGCTGCCCGCCAGTCCCTATCTCGATCTTGCCGGCGAAGAGTTCGGCCGCCAGCTCCTGCTGACCACGGCCAACAATGGCGTCGACTATTGCCTGCGCCCCGATTTCACGCTGCCCATCGCCAAATCCTATCTCGATGACGGCATGATCGGCGTTCCTGGCGCCTACACCTATCTTGGCCCGATCTTCCGCCAGGAGAACGGCACTCCAGTCGAATACGACCAGGCCGGCCTCGAACTGCTCGGCCAGGCCGATCCCGATGCGGCGCTCGACCAGGTGCTGACCTTCGCGCGCTGGGCGCTGGCCATCTACGACATCACCGAGCCCAATGTGCGCATCGGCGGCGTCGGTCTGTTCGAAGCCTTCCTCGGCGCCATGGGCATCGCGCCGCAATGGCAGCAGCGCATCCGCCACCGCTTCGGCCACCCGACCTCGATGCGCCGCCTGCTCGACCGGCTCACCGCACCGCGCGATACCATCGCCGGCACGGCGCCCGATGCGCGCGAAACCATCATCGAGATCGTCACCGACAACATGCTTGCCGCCGGCCTGAGCCTCGTCGGCTCGCGCCAGCCCGAAGAGATCGCCGACCGCTATCTCGAAAAGCAGGCGCTCGACGCGTCGCCCATCCCCGAGGAGATGGTGCAGCTGCTGGTCGAGTACCTCTCGATCATCGATACGCCGACCCGGGCGCTCGACAAGATCCGGCTCATGACGCAGCGCGCCGGCCTCAACATCGAGGGGCCGCTGCAGACCGTGCGCAATCATGCAGCCGCGCTGCAGGCCTTGTCGCCCAAGGCCGACGTGATCTTCGATGCGAGCTTCTCGCCGCGCCTCGACTATTACACCGGCGTCGTCTTCGAGATGACCAGCGAGCGCGGCGCCATCCTCGCTTCGGGTGGCGAGTATGACCGGCTGCTCGACCGGCTCGGCGCGGTCGAGCCCGTCGCCGCCTCGGGCTGCGCCCTATGGACCGACCGGCTCGAAGCGGAGGCCTCGCGATGACCGGCGAAACGCTTACCATCGCGGTGCCCAGCAAGGGCCGTCTCGAGGAAGAGACGCGCCGCGTCTTCGGCGAATCCCGGCTGGCGATCATCCGGCCCGGCGGCGCGCGTTCCTATGTCGGCTCCATCAAGGACCAGCCGCAGGTGTCGGTGCTGTTCTACCCGGCCGCCGAAATCGCCCGCGAGCTGATCATGGGCACCATCGATATCGGCGTCACCGGTTCCGACCTCATCCATGAGGCGGCCGAGAACGGCGCCCGCAATGTGGTCTTCGTCAAGCCGCTGCAGTTCGGCCATGCCGATGTCATCGTCGCCGTGCCCGATGCATGGATCGATGTCGTCAACATGGGCGACCTCGCCGATGTCGCCTCCGACTTCCGCGCCCGCCATGGCCGCTGGCTGCGCATCGCCACCAAATATGTGCACCTGACGCGCAAATTCTTCGCCGATCACGGCATCGCCGAATACCGCATCGTCGAGAGCGCCGGCGCCACCGAAGCCGCGCCGGCCTCGGGCGCCGCGGATCTGATCGTCGACATCACCTCGTCCGGCGAAACGCTGGCCGCCAATTCACTGCGCATCCTCGAGGATGGCCTCATCCTCAAGAGCGAGGCGCAGCTGATCGTTTCCAAGGCCGCCAACTGGACGCCGATGAAGAAGGCGCAGCTCGAAGCCCTGCTGTCGATCATGGGCGGCATCCCGCCGGGCATTTCCACCCAGGTTTGATCCACTTGCCGCGCCAGGACCTCTGCTGATGCTAGATCCGATGGTCCTTGTAGCACTGGGCGGCGCCGGCCTGCTGGCCGGCTTCGTCGATGCGATCGCCGGCGGCGGCGGTCTCATCGCGCTGCCGGCTCTGCTCGCCGCCGGTGTGCCGCCGGTCGCGGCCCTCGGCACCAACAAAGTGCAGTCGGTGATCGGCACGGGTGCGGCGGCGCTCACCTATTGGCGCGGCGGCTTCGTCTCGCTGCGGGCGCTGCTGGTGGCGATTGTCGCGACCTTCGCCGCGGCCTTTGTCGGCGCGTCGCTGATCAAGCAGATCGATACGTCCGTGCTGCAGGTCGCGGTGCCCATCGCGCTCGTGCCGATCGCGCTCTACTTCCTGTTCGCCCCGGCCCTGAGCGACAAGGACAAGCATTCGCGGCTGCGCTTCGAGCTGTTCGTGCCGCTGATGGGCCTCATCGTCGGCTTCTATGACGGCATCTTCGGCCCCGGCACGGGCTCGTTCCTCACCATGGGCTTCGTGGCCCTGTTCGGGCTTGGCGTCACCCGCGCCGCGGGCAACACCAAGATCCTCAACCTCGCGTCCAATCTCGGTGCGCTGGCGCTCTTCATCCCCTCGGGCGATGTCGTCTGGGCGGCAGCGGGCGCCATGGCCGTGGGCCAGTTGATCGGCGGCTATCTCGGTGCCCGCACCGGCATCCGCTATGGCGCCAAGCTGATCCGCCCGCTGGTCGTGGTCATCTCGCTGGCCCTGGCCATCAAGCTGATCTTCTTCCGCTAGGGAAAGCCGTCGGCCGGCGCTAGGCGCTGTGTCCTGCCGTGCGCTAATTCTCCGCCCAACAAAAAGGGCGCAGATGTTGCCATCTGCGCCCTGATCGAAGTCCGTGACTGGGAAGTCTGGACTAAGCTGTCTGGTGCGGACCTTGGAAGTCCATGCCACCATCTGGGCCGGCTTGACCGGCCCAGCAAGCTTGAAGCGTGGGGGTAGGGACTTCCTTAGAAGTCCATGCCGCCCATGCCGCCCATGCCGCCGCCGCCCGGCATCGCCGGCGCTGCGTCCTTCGGCACTTCGGCGATCATCGCTTCGGTGGTGATCAGCAGCGAGGCAACCGAGGCCGCGTCCTGGAGGGCGGTACGAACCACCTTCACCGGATCGACCACGCCCATGGCAACCATGTCGCCATATTCGCCGGTCTGCGCGTTGTAGCCAAAGTTGGCCGAGGCGTTCTCGAGGATCTTGCCGACCACGACCGAACCTTCATCGCCCGCATTGTTGGCGATCTGACGGACCGGCTCCTGCAGAGCGCGCTTGACCAGGTTGATACCGGCCTGCTGGTCCGGGTTCGCACCCTTGACCGTGAGGGCGTTCGAGGCGCGCAGCAGCGCAACGCCGCCGCCCGGCACGATACCTTCTTCAACCGCGGCGCGGGTGGCGTTCAGGGCGTCATCGACGCGATCCTTGCGCTCCTTGACCTCGACTTCGGTCGAACCGCCGACCTTGATCACGGCAACACCGCCGGCCAGCTTGGCCAGGCGTTCCTGCAGCTTTTCCTTGTCGTAGTCCGAGGTGGTTTCCTCGATCTGCGCCTTGATCTGCGCAACGCGGCCCTGGATGTCTTCCTTGGAGCCGGCGCCATCGACGATGGTGGTGTTCTCCTTGGTGATCTCGATGCGCTTGGCAGTGCCCAGCGTATCCAGCGTCACGTTCTCGAGCTTGATGCCGAGTTCTTCGGAGATCACCGAACCGCCGGTGAGGATGGCGATGTCTTCGAGCATGGCCTTGCGGCGATCACCGAAGCCCGGCGCCTTCACAGCGGCGACCTTGAGGCCGGCGCGGAGACGGTTGACGACGAGCGTGGCGAGAGCTTCGCCCTCGATGTCTTCGGCAATGATCAGCAGCGGACGCTGCGACTGCACGACGGCTTCGAGGATCGGCAGCATCGGCTGCAGGCTCGAGAGCTTCTTTTCATGCAGCAGGACCAGCGGGTCCTCGAGCACGGCGACCATCTTTTCGGCGTTGGTCACGAAATACGGGCTCAGATAGCCACGGTCGAACTGCATGCCTTCGACGACGTCGAGTTCGGTATCGGCGGTCTTGGCTTCCTCGACGGTGATGACGCCCTCATTGCCGACCTTCTGCATCGCCTGGGCGATCATCTCGCCGATGGCGGTTTCGCCGTTGGCGGAGATGGTGCCGACCTGGGCGACTTCGCCGTTCGACGAAATGGTCTTCTTGGCCTTGCCGAGGTTCTCGACGACTTCGGCCACGGCGAGATCGACGCCGCGCTTGAGGTCCATCGGGTTCATGCCGGCGGCAACCAGCTTGACGCCTTCATTGACGATGGCCTGGGCGAGAACGGTCGCCGTGGTGGTGCCGTCGCCGGCGATGTCGTTGGTCTTGGAAGCAACCGAGCGGACCAGCTGGGCGCCCATGTTTTCGAACTTGTCTTCGAGTTCGATTTCCTTGGCGACGGTGACGCCGTCCTTGGTGATGCGCGGGGCGCCGAACGACTTGTCGATCACCACGTTGCGGCCTTTCGGACCGAGCGTCACCTTCACCGCATTGGCGAGGATGTTGACGCCACGCACCATCTTGTCGCGGGCATCGGTCGAGAACTTTACTTCTTTAGCAGCCATGTGAGGCGCTCCTTAAGGTTGGGAATCAGAGACGGTTCGGCTCAGCCGATCACGCCCATGATGTCGGTTTCCTTCATGATCAGCAGGTCCTTGCCGTCGAGCTTCACTTCCGTGCCGCTCCACTTGCCGAACAGGACGCGGTCACCGACCTTGACGTCGAGCGCCACGATCTTGCCGCTCTCGTCGCGGGCGCCCGGGCCCACGGCCTCGATCACGCCCTCGGAGGGCTTCTCTTTGGCGGTATCGGGGATGATGATGCCGCCAGCGGTCTTTTCTTCGCCATCGACGCGGCGAACGACCACGCGGTCGTGCAGGGGACGGAATGCCATGATTGCTCCTATGGAATCCTTTGAAATCCGGCTGTTAGCACTCTGGATTGCCGAGTGCTAACAGGTGTTGGGGGATATAGGAGGGGGTCCAAATCGAGTCAAGACGCGCCATGCAGGCTCTTGCGGGGACGGAACGCTCCATGCCCTTGCGGATTTGAGCCCCGGCGCGATATTGGGCGCCAACCGAAAACAGCGGACCTCTTGTTTTGACCGTCGAACTCGACCCCAAGGCCTTCACGGCCCAGCAGATCTGGAATTCCCCGCAGCTGGCCGTCATCGTTCCGACGTTCAACGAGCGCGACAATGTCGTGTCCCTGTTTGACCTCGTCAGCACGGCGTTGGGCGATATTCCGTTTGAATTCATCGTCGTCGACGACAATTCGCCCGATGGCACTGCCGCCGTGGTCAAGGATCTGGCCCGCCGCCACGCCAATGTGCGCTGCATCCACCGGATTGGCCGCCGCGGCCTGAGCTCGGCCGTGATCGAGGGCATTTCGGCCAGCGCCGCCCCCTATTTCGCCGTCATCGACGCCGACCACCAGCATGATGAGCGCATCCTGCCGCAAATGCTCGACAAGGCCCTGGCCGGCGACCACGTCGTGGTAGGCACGCGCTATGCCGGAGCTGGCGCAGTGGGCGAGGGGCTCAGCAAGGCCCGCGAGGCGGGCAGCCGCTTCGCCACCCGGCTCTCGGGCCTCGTGACAGGCAAGGCGCTCTCCGACCCGATGAGCGGCTTCTTCCTGATGCGCCGCGACGTGTTCGACGAGATCGCGCCCTCGCTGTCGAGCGAAGGCTTCAAGATCCTGCTCGATATCATCGTCTCCGCCGGCCGGGCCCGCGCCCGCCGCGGCACGGAATTGCGCCTCGGCGAAGTGCCCTACACTTTCCGCCCGCGCCATGCCGGCGAAAGCAAGATGAGCTCGCTGGTCGTCGTGCAGTTCCTCGGCCTCGTGCTGAGCAAGCTGACGGGCGGCCTCCTGCCGGCCAGCTTCCTGCTGTTCGGCCTCGTCGGCGGCCTCGGCGTCTTCGTCCATATGGGAACGCTCTGGGCCACCTCGGCGCTGCTCGGCTTCAACTTCTTCTGGGCCCAGCTCAGCGCGACAATCGTCGCCATGACCTTCAATTTCATGCTCAACAACGAGCTGACCTACGCCAACCGCAAGCTGCGCGGCTGGCGCTATTTCACGGGCCTCCTGACCTTCTATGCGGTGTGCTCGTTCGGCGCGATCGCCAACGTCTCGGTCGCCAACTGGATCTACGTCATCGACCACAGCCTCTGGATCGCCGGCTTCGCAGGCGTCCTGATGAGCGTGGTCTTCAACTACTCGGTGACCAAGGTCTTCACCTGGCGGTGACGGCCCTCGCCGTGGGGAACAAAACAATGACGGGACGGGTTGCGCCGCCAGTCGCCCGAACGCATGTCGTTCTGGCGGTCGTGCTGATCACGGCCTTCGGCGCCGCACTTCGCTTGCGAGGCCTCGGCTTCGACAGCCTTTGGCTGGACGAGGCCGTGACGTGGATGCAGACGCGAAACGGCGTCGTGAATGCTGTGTTGGAGACGGCCAGCGATACTTACCCTCCCGGATACAACATCTTCACCGCGCTCGCCGTGTCGCTGCTCGGCGAGGACGAATGGGTCCTTCGCTTGCCCGCGGCAATCTTTGGCGCCTTGGCGATACCTGCCGTCTATTGGCTCGGCTCCCTGTCGGCCGGACGCCATGCTGGTTTCATCGGCGCCATCCTTGTCGCGCTCTCCAGCTTTGCGATCTACTATTCGCAGGAAGCGCGAATGTACTCGCTGCTGATGTTCGCCGCGGCGCTGACCACGGCGGCCTCCATCTCCTATGTCGCTAAGCCGACGCTGGGCAGGGCTGCGGTCATCGCGCTCGGCGGCGTTGCGCTACTCTACAGCCAGCCCTTCGGTGCCCTGAGCTGGCTGTCCTTGGGCGGCATGTCCGTTATCGTGCTCATCGCAAAGCGAGCGGGCATGAGGGCAATCCTCGGCTGCATCGCCGCGTTCGCTGCCGCCTTCCTTCTCTTCACGCCCTGGTTGTTCATCACCCTCGGGGTTGCGCGCGACCTCCGGGAAAACGGCTTCTGGATTCCGCCGCTGCAGGGGATGACGCCCTTTGCCGGGTTGGCGCAAATCAGTGGCAGCTGGCTCCAGTTTGCCTTTGTCATCCTCGGCTGCCTTGTCTCATTCCTCTTCTGGTTCAAGCGGCAGGTGGCGCCCAGCCGCTTACTGGGCGGTGATAAGCCGGTGCCGCGGTCGATCTCCGCTCCGATCCTGCTAGCCTCGGCGTTCGGCCCCTGGGCGGCGGCCATCGTCATTTCGCTCACGATCATGCCTCTGTTCGTGTCGCGCTATCTGATCTGCTGCCTGCCGGCGCTGCTCGTGCTTACCGCGATCGGCTACGCGGAACTTGCCGAGCGCGGCCGTGTCGCCCTCGCCGCCGTCACGGCGCTGCTCACGATGTGGCTGGTGCCCGCCGGCGCGTCCGATAGTGCCTCGAGGAACGGCCAGAACGTCCGGGCGCTGGGTGAGGACCTGAACTACCAGATGACGACGGGCGATTGCCTGATTGTGCTCGAGCCGTACCAGGCGTCTTCAGTGCGATACTATCTCGACCAATCGCCAGCATGTGACCTGACCGAGACCGATCCGGGCAAGCTGGGATCAGCGCTGCCTGAAGGCGCGCGGTTGTTCGTCGCCGATTTATCGGTCGATGCCCGGTACATTAAGCAACTGACGGAGACGCTCGGCGGTAGCTGGAACGCCACCAGACGGTTTGGCGGATCCACCTGGCTCGCCATTCGCGAACCCTCGCCCTGATCCCTCACGCCGCGCCGCGGCGATCGTCCATTTCGGCCCAGGCCTGGCGCTTGCGGTAGATCGTCGAGGGGCTGAGTTCGAGGGCGGCGGCGGCGAGGGCCACATTGCCGGCGAATTGCTGGATCGCTTCTTCGATGATGCGCTGCTCCTGCCGCCACATCGGCATCACCAGGTCGCGCATGTTGGGAATGCTGGGCGCCGCCAATTGGGTCACCGGGGCAGCCGGTTCCATCGGCGGCAAATTGCGAGTCAGGCAGCGCGCCTTGCCGTGCCGGCGGGCGAGCTCACCGATCAGCGTCGTCAGCCGCGGCCCGTCGATCGCCTTGCCGATGCAGTCATGGGCACCGGCGCGCATCGCGGCCAGCGCCACCGAAATGCCCGCGTCGGCGGAAAGCACGATCACCAGCGCGCCGGACGAGGCCCGGGCGAGGCGGCCGATCCTGTCGTCGGCGCGGTCGGAAATGTCGGCAAGCGCATCGAGGTCGGCGACGATGGCGTCGAAGGTCGAGGTGCGCAGCAGATCGAGCGCCGACCGGCCGGCCGTGATCTCCACCACGACGGGCGCCGCTTCAAACTCCGCCGCCAGCGACGCGGCGATACGCGCCTGCAACTGGCGGCCGCCATCGATCAGCAACAGACGCGGCGGCAGGTCGGCGTGGGTCAGATTGGGCTCAGTCATGGAAGTCGGACTCGGAGGAGGACGCTTTACTCACGGGGGATGTTGACCTTTTAGGGTAAATAATCCGTTTGGACCGGCCTCGTCGGCAGCCTATTGTGCAGCCTGCCAAGCGAATCTGAGGGAGCGGCGAAGCCTTGCAGGGCCTGGTTTATGTGTTCATCGCACTTTCCGCGCTGGGCGTGGCCGCTGCCGCCTATTTTGGGCTGACCTTCACCCCTATCGAAGCGGTGGTGACGGCCATCGCCTTCGGCTGTGTCGCCATCGTTCTGGTCGAGCGGCAGGTGCGCCGCCGCGCCGAACAGCGGCTGGAAAAGGCCGTCGAGGATCTGTCGCGGCTCCTTTCCACCGATGCGCAGGCCGGGTCGGTGCTGAGCCAGCGCATCAATGCGCTCACTGAACTGAAGGCCGGGCCGCGGCTCGAAGCGGTCGAGGCCGATCTCTCGGTGCTTGGCGCCGTCGTCCGCCAGGTCACCGAGACTGTCGCCGAGCTCGAAGAGCGCCGCCGCATCGTCGATGAGGAGCGCACGCCGCCCGCGCCGGTCGCCGATCCCGACAACATGCCCGAGCCGGTCATTCCGCTCGAAATGCTGCGCCAGGCGGTGGAGGACAACCGCGTCGTCTTCCACATCGAGCCCATCGTCTCGCTGCCGCAGCGCAAACCCCATGCCTATGATCTCGTGCCGCGCCTCGTGCTCGAGGATGGCGAATTGGCCGACCGGCCCGATTTCATGCCGCGCCATGGCGGCGAGGATGTCGTCGCCCGGCTCGAATCCGAAGGCATCGACGAGGCCATCGTCATCGCTCGCCGCGCCCGCACTGGGGGTGCCCCGGTGGCGCTGCACATGCCGCTGTCGCGCGCCACGCTCGGCAGCGCCAAGGCGGTCGATCTCGTGCTGGCGGCGCTCGATGCCAACCGCGCCATCGTCGGCTCGCTCTGCTTCGTCATCGAGCAGCCCGAGTTCAAGGCGCTCAACGCCAAGGAACGCGCCTCGCTCGCGGCCATCGGCAAGATGGGCGTCACGCTCTCGCTCGCCGCCGCCACGTCGCTGCGCGTGGACTACGCCGAAATGCAGGGGCTCGGCTTCAAGAGCGTGCGTATCGATGCGACGCGCTTCCTCCGCTCGCCCGCCACCTTTACCGATTTCCATGCCTCCGACGTCGCCGCCTATGGCCGCCGCTTCGGGATCGAACTGGTCGCAGCGGGCGTTATCGACGAGCAGCAATTGCTGCAGATGTTCGAGGACGGCGTGACACTGGCGCAGGGACCGCATATTGCCGGTCCCGGTCCCGTGCGCCCCGATCTGCAGCTCGACCGCCCCGCGCAGGCCGTTCGCGCCGGAGCCTGATACCCATGTCGTCGCTATCAACCATCGCCGGCAATTACGATGCCATTCTGTCCGACGTCTGGGGCGTCGTGCACAATGGCGTCGCCGCGCATCCGGCCGCCGTCGACGCGCTGTGCCGCTTCCGCGAGGCCGGGGGCAGGGTCGTGCTCATCACCAACGCGCCGCGCCCGTCGCCCGACATCATCGACATGCTCGACGATCTCGCCGTCCCCGTCGAAGCCTATGACGCAGTGGTCTCCTCCGGCGACGTGACCCGCGCCATGCTCGTCCCCTATCGCGGCCAGACCCTGCATTACGTAGGACCGGCGGAAGAAAATGACGGCCTGTTCGAGGGGCTCGACATTACCTTGGGCGCCCCCGAGGACGCCCGGGCCGTTATCGTCACCGATCTCGACAATGACGACCAGACGCCCGACGATTACAGCGACCGCATCACCACCTGGCTTGCCCGCAAGCTGCCGATGATCTGCGCCAATCCCGATCGCGTCGTCGAACATGGCGACCAGTTGATCTATTGCGGCGGCGCGCTGGCCGATCTTTACGAGGCGCGCGGCGGCATGATCCACATGGCCGGCAAACCCTATCGCCCGATCTATGACGAAGCCCTGCTGGTGGCGGAAAAGGTCGCCGGCCGCTCGCTCGATCGGGGTCGCATCCTCGCCATCGGCGATAGCGTACGCACCGATGCCATCGGCGCCGCCAATGCCGGGCTCGATCTGCTGTTCGTCACCGGCTCCATTCATGCCGGCGAACTCGACGCCTTCGGCTCGCCGGACCCGGACGCCATCCGGGCGCTGGTCGCGCCCAGCGGCGCCCGGCTCAAGGCCTTCATGCCCCGCCTTGCATGGTGAGGGCAGGGTTGCGATATAGCGGCCATCTCCAACGCTGGGATCAGGCGTGACCAGTTTTTATCGGCTCGACGGGCTCGACAGGGTGCCCGAGGCGCTCAAGGGCGCCGTTGTTGCCATCGGCTCGTTCGATGGCGTCCACCGTGGGCATCAGACCGTCATCGAGCGGCTGAAGGCGCAGGCGAGGGCCCGCAATGCCCCGGCCGTCATGCTAACCTTCGAGCCGCATCCGCGCGACGTCTTCGCGCCGAAGCCCTTCATGTTCCGGCTTACCCCGCCCGATATCAAGGCGCGGCTAGCGGCGGCGCTCGGCCTCGACGGCATCGTGCTGATGCCGTTTTCGCGCGATCTCAGCATGGTCACCGCTGAGGATTTCGTCGACCGCTTCCTCGTCCGGGCGCTCCGCGCCTCCGGCGTCGTGGTCGGCGCCGATTTCCATTTCGGGCACAATCGCCGCGGCACCCCGGATTTCCTGCGCGCCTCGGGCGCCGTCCATGGCTTCACCGTCGATATCCTCGATCTCCTGCCGCAAGGGGAGGAGCCGGTCTCGTCCTCCCGCATCCGCGCGGCCCTGACGGTGGGCGACGTGCGCGACGCCAATGGCATGCTCGGCTACCACTGGTTCTTCGGTGGCGAAGTCATCAAGGGCGACCAGCGCGGCCGGCTGCTGGGCTTCCCCACCGCCAATATCGCCACCAATTCCGGCTTCTCGCTGGCCCAGGGCGTCTATGCGGTGCGGGCGCGGCTCGGCGAAAAGCTGCTCGATGGCGTGGCGAGCTACGGCAAGCCCATGTTCAACAATGAATTGCCGCCCTTCGAGACCTTCCTGTTCGATTTCGACGCCGATATTTACGGCCGGCACCTCGAAATCGCGCTGATCGGCCACATTCGCGGCCAGGAGATCTACAAGGGCCTCGACGAACTGATCGCCGCCATCGGCCGCGACAGCCGCAAGGCCCGCGAAGCCCTCGGCCAGTGCGGTTCCCTTGGCGATCTCGACAAGACGCTGGGCTTCTTCGAGTAACCGCTCGGCCCAATCAGCCTTTGCCCCAGCCGGTCTTTGTCGCTAAAAGGCCCGCAATTCCCGCTTTAGAGCCCAAAATGACCGATACGCCCAAGGCCGCGGCCGAGACGGATTATTCCGCGACCCTGTTCCTGCCCGAGACCGAATTCCCGATGCGCGCTGGCCTGCCGGACCGCGAGCCGCTCTGGCTCAAGCGCTGGCAGGACATGGACCTTTACGGCAAGCAGCGCCAGGCGGGCGAGGGCAAGCCGCTGTTCACGCTGCATGACGGCCCGCCCTACGCCAATGGCAACATCCACATCGGCCACGCGCTCAACAAGATCCTCAAGGATCTGGTGACCCGCTCCAAGACCATGCTCGGCTACAACTCGGCCTATGTGCCGGGCTGGGACTGCCACGGCCTGCCGATCGAATGGAAGATCGAGGAAAAGTACCGCGCCAAGGGCCAGGACAAGTCCAAGGTCGAGATCAACGAATTCCGCGCCGAGTGCCGCACCTTCGCGCAATACTGGGTCGACACCCAGCGCGAGGAGTTCAAGCGCCTCGGCGTCATCGGCGATTGGTCCGACCCCTATCTGACGATGAGCTTCGATGCCGAAGCGCAGATCGCGCGCGAACTGCACAAGCTCGCGAGCAGCGGCCAGCTCTATCGCGGCTCGAAGCCCGTGATGTGGTCGGTGGTCGAACGCACGGCGCTGGCCGAAGCCGAGATCGAATATGCCGACTACGAGAGCGACACCATCTGGGTGAAGTTCCCGATCCATTCTTCCGGTGCACTGCTCTGGCGTGGAGGGCCAGTCGTGGGTGCCGGTGCGAAGGCTGACCAGGAAGCGGACGCCAAAGGTCGCGAACTCTCAAACTATCGGTCACAGTTGGACGCCGCGAGCGTAGTCATCTGGACAACAACTCCGTGGACGATCCCTGCCAACCGCGCGGTTTCATACTCCAACAAGATTGCGTACGGCCTCTACGAAGTTACCGAGGCACCCGAGGGCAACTGGGCTGCCAAGGGCGAGAAATACGTGCTCGCCGACAAGCTGGCAGCGGACACCTTTGCGAAGGCCAAGGTCGGAGCCTTCACCCGCCTCAGCGACGTGACACCAGCCGACCTCGCCGAGATTACCTTATCACATCCCCTCCGTGGGCTCGCCGGTGGCTACACCTTCGAAGTGCCACTGCTCGAAGGCGAGCATGTCACCGATGATGCCGGTACGGGCTTCGTCCACACCGCGCCGGGCCACGGCCTCGACGATTTCGGCATCTGGATGGAATCGTCACGCCATTTGCAGGCGCTCGGCATCGATACGGCGATCCCCTACACGGTCGACGATGCGGGCTTCTACACCAAGGACGCGCCGGGCTTCGATGGTGCCCGCGTCATCGACGACAGCGGCAAGAAGGGCGACGCCAACAATCGCGTCATCACGGCGCTGGCCGAGCGCGGCGCCATGATGGCCCGCGGCCGCGTCAAGCATCAGTACCCGCACAGCTGGCGGTCCAAGAAGCCGATCATCTACCGCAACACGCCGCAATGGTTCGTCTACATGGACCGCGACATCGAGGGTAAGGCCGGCGATACGCTGCGCGCCCGGTCGCTTGCGGCCATCGATGCAACGAAGTTCTACCCCGACGCCGGCCAGAACCGCCTGCGCGCCATGATCGCCGATCGCCCCGACTGGGTGCTCAGCCGCCAGCGCGCCTGGGGCGTGCCGATCGCCGTGTTCTACAACGTCGAAACCAACGAGATCCTCAAGGACGATCAGGTCAATCACCGTATCGGCCAGGCCTTCGAGGACGAGGGCGCCGACGCCTGGTTCAAGCCGGGCGCCAAGGAGCGCTTCCTCGGCGATGCCGTGCCCGATCCGGACAACTGGACCAAGATCGACGATATTCTCGACGTCTGGTTCGAATCCGGCACGACCCATAGCTGGGTGCTGCGCAACAAGCAGAAATGGCCCGACCTGCAGTTCCCGGCCGGCATGTATCTCGAAGGCTCGGACCAGCATCGCGGCTGGTTCCATTCCTCGCTGCTCGAAAGCTGCGCCACCAATGGCTACGCGCCCTATGCGAGCGTCCTGACGCACGGCTTCACGCTCGATGGCGAAGGCCGCAAGATGTCGAAATCGCTGGGCAACACCACCGCCCCGCAGGACATCATCAAGCAATACGGTGCCGATATCCTTCGCCTCTGGGTGGCGCAGTCGGACTATGCCGACGACCTCCGCATCGGCAAGGACATCATCAACACCACGGTCGATTCCTACCGCAAGCTGCGCAACACTATGCGCTGGCTGCTCGGCAATCTCGCGCACTACAAGGCCGATGAGGCCGTGGCGCTCGCCGACATGCCCGAACTCGAGCGGCTGATCCTCAATCGCCTCTCCGAGTTCGATGCGCTGGTCCGCGAGGCCTATGGCCAGTACGACTACAAGCGCGTCGTCGCCGCGCTGTCGAACTTCATGAATGTCGAGCTGTCGGCCTTCTACTTCGACATCCGCAAGGACGTGCTCTATTGCGACCCGATCAGCTCGACCCGGCGCCGCGCGGCGCTGACGGTGATCGATCGCGTCTTCGACTGCCTCACCGCCTGGCTTGCGCCGATCCTCGTCTTCACCATGGAAGAGTGCTGGCTAGAACGCCATTCCGGCGCCGACGTCTCGGTGCATCTCCGCCAGTTCCCCGACCTGCCGGCCGATTGGGCCGACGCGGCGCTGGCCGAAAAGTGGGAAAAGGTGCGCGAGGTCCGCAAGGTCGTCAACGGCGCGCTCGAAATCGTGCGCCGCGAAAAGACCATCGGTTCCTCGCTCGAGGCAGCCCCGAAAGTCTACGTCGAGGACGCCGATTTGCGCGCCGCGCTCGACGGTGTCGATCTCGCCGAGATCAGCATCACCTCCTTCCTCGACCTCAAGCCCGAAGCCGCCCCCCAAGGCGCCTTCACGCTGCCCGAGGTGAAGGGTGTGGGCGTGGTGTTCGACCGGGCCGATGCCTATGGGCGCCAGTGCCTCCGCTCGCGCCGCTATTTCGCCGCCGCCGACATGGAGGGCGATCTGTCGAGGCGCGACGTCCAGGCGCTGGCCGAGCGCAAGGCCGCGGGGCTCGGCGCGTGAGTCGCGCCGGTCTCTGGCTCTCGCTGCTGGTCGGGCTGGTCGCCTTCGGCGCCGACCGTCTGCACAAATATGTGCAGATGGATGTGATGGGCTGGCCCGAGGGACGCTTCGTCCCCGTCCTGCCCTTCCTCGATATCGGCTTCATCTACAATCGCGGCGTGTCCTTCGGCATGCTCGGTTCGCTCCCGGCCTGGGCCGTGGGCATCGTCGTCGCCGTGGCGCTGACGGCGCTGGTCGTCTGGTGGGCCCGCAGCACTTCGACTTTGGTCCGCGTCGGCCTCGCCATCTGCATCGGCGGCGCCGTCTCCAACGCCGTCGACCGCTGGCTTTTCGGGGCCGTGGCCGATTTCTTCTGGCTGCATTTCGGCGATTTCTCGCTCTTTGTGTTCAACATCGCCGATGCGGCAATCACTGTCGGGGTGTGTCTTTTGCTCCTCGATCTCACCGGAATCGGCCGCAAGCGCGGTGCAAACGCGGCGTGAACGAATTGCTGCCAGAATCTGGAATTACGCGCCTCTACGGGCTATAAGCCCGCGATTGCGGGGTGGAAGGGAAGTTACATGGCGTTCGACTTGACCGGGCAGCGGGCCGTTGGCCTTGCCATCGTGCTGCTTACCGGCGTGGGGCTTAGCGCCTGCACCACCACCGAAGGCACCAACGCCTTCACCGATTTCGGCACCTTCGAGCGCGAGGTCATGACCTCGACTGCCCAGGGCATCGGCCTTGTGCCGCAGGAAGTGAAGCCCGACCCGACCAATCCCCGCGGCCCGCTGGTTATGCCCAAGAGCGGCCAGGGCCTTGCGGCGCCCACCGAAGCGACCGCCGAAGAGATGCTGCCCGAGGATTCGAGCGCCGTTAAGCTCGACACCACCGGCCTCACCGCCGAGGATCTGGCGCGCGCCAAGCGCACCAAGGTCGTCACCGTCGCAACGCCCGACGGCCGCCCGCTGACCGCCGAAGAGCTCAAGGCGCTGACCGGCCACATGAAGGAATTCCGCTTCACCAGGAAGCGCTCGATCTACACCCCGCCCGAGCAGTATTTCTCGGTCAACGCCAATCAGCAGGACCTCGTCTGCCTCGCCGCCAATGGCGATCTGGTCTCTGTGAACGACCCGGCCTGTCCGCCGGAAATCCGCAAGATCCTGCTCAAGAAGAGCTGATCGCTTCCCGCGCAGCCGCCGGCTGCGCTTACTCGTAGATGCGCCGCCCACAGGGCCCGCAGGAGTCATGAATGTCCGATAATTCCTCCGCCTTTGCCGGCGACCGGCTTGCCAAAGTCATCGCCCGCGCCGGTCTTTGTTCGCGCCGCGACGCCGAACTGTGGATCAAGGAGGGGAGGGTCGCCGTCAACGGCAAGGTCATTCGCACCCCCGCCTTCAACGTCACCGAGAAAGACAAGGTCCGGGTCGACGGCCAGCCGCTGCAGGCCCGCCAGGGCACGCGCGTCTGGCTCTACCACAAGCCGCAGGGCCTCGTGGTCACCGAGAAGGACCCGGAAGGCCGCACCACCGTCTTCGAAACCCTCGAAGAGCAGGGCCTGCCGCGTGTCGTCTCCATCGGCCGCCTCGACATCAATACCGAAGGCCTGCTGCTTCTCACCAATGATGGTGGGCTGAAGCGCGTCCTCGAACTGCCGGCCACCGGCTGGCTCCGCCGCTACCGCGTCCGCGCCTTCGGCTCCATCACTCAGGCTCAGCTCGATGCCCTCAAGGATGGCATCGAGATCGACGGCATCCAGTATGGCCCGATCGAAGCCGTCCTCGAGCGCGAGCAGGGCAGCAATGTCTGGCTGGTGCTGAGCCTGCGCGAAGGCAAGAACCGCGAGGTCAAGAACGTCCTCGGCGCGCTCGGCCTCCAGGTCAACCGCCTGATCCGCGTCAGCTTCGGCCCGTTCCAGCTTAACGACCTGCCCATCGGCGCGGTCGAAGTGGTCAAGGCCCGTATCCTGCGCGAACAGCTCGGCGCGCGCCTTGCCAGCGATGCCGGCGTCGATTTCGACAGCGAACTGCCCGAACCCGCCGCCATCAAGCTCGCCCGCGGCGCTGCCAACCCCGCCCTGCGCGCGGCCAAGCCCGGCGCCGAGCCGGCTAAGCAGCGCAAGGGCATGGCCGACCGCACCGAGCGCTTCCGCTTTGCCGATCGCCCCGACCGCGAGCGCAGCGAGTTCGATCCGTCCAAGGCGCCGCTGCGCAAGGACCGTCCCGGCAGCCGCAGCCCGCGTCGCCCGCCCCGTGAACTGGCCAAGCCCGATTTCGATGCCGGCCCGCCGCGCAAGATTTTCCGCGAGGACGGCACCGAGGCCGAATTTACCGCCAAGACCTACGGCAAGAAGCCCAAGCCGACGGGCGATGCGCCGTTCAAGAAGGATTTCGGCGACAAGCCGCGTGGCGATTTCGGCGATCGGCCGAAGCGCCCCTTTAGCGACAAGCCCAAGGGTGATTTCGGCGATCGACCCAAGCGTCCCTATTCGCCGCGCCCTGGCAGCGATGCCCCCGGCGGCGACCGCCCGAAGCGTCCGTATTCGCCGCGTCCCGGCAGCGACGCGCCCGCCGGTGACCGCCCGAAGCGTCCCTATTCCGCCCGCCCCGCCGATGGCGCCGAGCGGCCGAAGCGCTCCTTTGGCGACAAGCCACCGCGTGGCGATTTCGGCGACCGCCCGAAGCGTCCGTATTCGCCGCGCCCCGGCAGCGACGCGCCCGCCGGTGACCGCCCGAAGCGTCCCTATTCCGCCCGCCCCGCCGCCGATGGCGCCGAGCGGCCGAAGCGCTCCTTCGGCGACAAGCCGCCGCGTGGCGATTTCGGCGATCGTCCGAAGCGTCCCTATTCGCCGCGTCCGGGCAGCGATGCCCCCGGCGGTGACCGCCCGAAGCGCGCCTTCGGCGGCAAGCCCGGCGGCGGTGCCCCGCGCAAGGATTTCGGCGACAAGCCGAAGCGTCCGCGTGGTTCCGGCCCCGGCGGCGACCGTCCGCGCCGGCCCAAGGCGTAAGCCTTGCGCATCATCGCCGGCAAATTCCGTGGCAAGCAGCTGAGCTCGCCTGAAGACGAGTCGATCCGCCCCACGGCGGATCGCGTCCGCGAATCGGTGTTCAACATCCTCGCGAGCCGCCTCGGGCCGCATTTCGATGGCCTGCGCGTCGTCGATCTCTTCGCCGGCACCGGCGCGCTGGGCCTCGAAGCCCTGTCGCGCGGCGCCGCGCAGATCGTCTTCGTCGATACCAGCGCCGAAGCCCGCGGCCTCATCCGCGATCACATCGAGGCCTTCGGGGCAGGGGGCGTGGCCAAGCTCCTCCGCCGCGACGCGACCAATCTCGGCCCCGCCGGCACCATGGGCCCGGTCGATCTCGTCTTCCTCGACCCGCCCTACGGCAAGGGGCTCGCCGAGCAGGCGCTGGTCTCCCTGCAACAGGGCGGCTGGCTGAAGCCCGAAACGCTGCTGGTGCTCGAAGAATCGAGCGACGCCGAACTGCAGCTGCCCGCCGGCTTCGCCCTCGACGACCGCCGCGAATATGGCGCGGCCGCCGTGCACTTCCTCAAACTTACCTAGTCCGTCCGAACATCCGTTCGAGATCGGCCTTCTTCAGCTCGACATAGGTCGGCCGGCCATGGATGCACTGGCCCGAATGCGGCGTGCGCTCCATCTCGCGCAGCAGCGCATTCATCTCGTCGATCCTGAGCACCCGACCCGACCGCACCGAGCCGTGGCAGGCCATGCGCGCAATGATTGTGTCGAGCCGGTCGCCCAGCGCTTCCGTGCTGTCCCATTCGGCAAGGCCATCGGCGAGGTCCTTCACCAGCCCGTCCACATCGGCCTGTCCGAGCAGCGCCGGTGTCTCGCGCACCGCCACGGCGCGCGGTCCGAAGCGCTCGACATAGAGCCCGAGCTTTTCAAGCGTCGGCGCCGCCTCTTCGAGCCGCCCGCAATCCTCTTCCGGCATCTCGATCACCACGGGGATCAACTGCATCTGGCTCGCCACCGGCCCGCTTGCGAGCTGCGCCTTGAACTTCTCATAGACCAGCCGCTCATGCGCCGCATGCTGGTCGATCAGCACCAGTGAATCGCCGTTCTGGGCGACGATGAAATTCTCGAACATCTGCGCCCGTGCCGTCCCCAGCGGATAGCTGCCCTCAGCCTCATACGCCTCGAACCGCGCACTCGGCTCGGCCAAACCCGCAAAGCCCGTGCTCTGGACATATCCTCCCCCGTGCAACGGGGGAGGGGGACCGGCAAAGCCGGTGGAGGGGGCGGCCGTATACATCGGCGCTGCACCAGCCCCATCCATCTCCGGCGCCCGGAACGCCCCCAGCACGTCCTCCGCCACCGTGCTGGAGGCCCGGAACCCGGCCGCCGCCAGCGCATCCAGCACCGCGCGGATCACCGCCGAGCGCACCCCGCCCGCATCGCGGAAGCGCAACTCGGTCTTTGCCGGATGCACATTCACATCCACCGCCGCCGGGTCCACCGACACGAACAGCGCAATTGCCGGGAAGCGGTCGCGGAACACGAAATCGGCATAGGCGGCGCGCACCGCGCCCAGCAGCACCTTGTCGCGCACCGAGCGGCCGTTGACGAAATAGAACTGGCTCAGCGAATTGGCCCGCGAATAGGTCGGCAGCCCAGCGAGCCCCGACACCACCACGCCATGTCGCGTCGTCGCCAATGGAACGGCGTTCTCCGCGAAGTCCGCGCCCATCACCTGCATCACGCGCGAGGCCAGCTCGCCATCGCCCGGCCAGTTGGTGGGCGAACGGTCGGCGCCATCGAGCACGAAATGCACCTGCGGGTTGGCCATCGCCAGCCGCTTGATCACATCGGCCACGGCGGCCGCTTCCGCCCGGTCCGACTTCAGGAATTTGAGCCGCGCCGGCACCCCGGCGAACAGATCCTTCACCTCGACAATCGTGCCGCGGTTCATCGCCTGCGGCACGATGCCGGATTTGCGAGAGCGGTTGACCTCGACGCGCAACCCGCTTGTGGCGTCGGCCGGGCGCGACGACACGCTGAGATGCGCCACCGCGCCGATCGAGGCCAGCGCCTCGCCGCGGAAACCGAGCGTGCGGATATCGTCGAGCCCGTCATCGGCCAGCTTGCTCGTCGCGTGCCGCTCCACCGACAATTCGAGATCGGCGCGGTCCATGCCGATGCCGTCATCTTCCACCCGGATCAGCGTTCGCCCGCCCCCCGCTGTGGTGACGATGATGCGGTTTGCCCCGGCGTCGATGGCGTTCTCGACCAGTTCCTTCACCACGCTCGCAGGCCGCTCCACCACTTCGCCGGCGGCGATGCGGTTGATCAGATCCTCAGGCAACTGGCGGACGGGCAATGTGATTCTCCTTGGTCGCCGACTATAGGCCAGCCGGGCCGGTTTTCCGACGCCTGCGGCCTCTCGGCCCCCAGCCTGTGCCGGCGATTGACGGGCCGAGCCGGACCGATCAAAGCTGCGCCATGGCCGCTCGAAGCCTCAAACAGCGCTATGTCCTGGTCCGCGGGGCCAATGCCTTCTGGGACGGCCTGGCGGCCCGCTTCTCGATGCCGGGGCTGCTGCTGGGCGCGGTGCTGTTCACGCTCTCGCTCACCCCCTCGCTGCTGCCGCGCACCGAACTGGTGCAGGGCGTGCTCTCGGGCTGCTGCTTCGCCCTCGGCTATGGCCTCGGCACCTTCGTCCACTGGCTGTGGGGCTATCTCGGCCTCCGGGTGCCGCCCGGTCCGGTCGTGCGCGCCCTCGGCGCCACCATCGCGCTCATCGCCATCGGCCTCGTCACCCTCGCGCTGGCCTATTCGAACACCTGGCAGAACTCGGTGCGCGCGGTCATGGACATGCCGCCCGTCGATCACTTCCAGCCCTTGCTCATCGCGGCCGTGGCGCTGCCGCTCGCCGCCCTGCTGATTCTCTTCGGCAAGCTGCTCGTCGGGCTCATCCGCATGGTCGGGCGCTGGCTGCGGCGGCTGCTGCCACAGCGCGCCGCCCTCGTTCTGTCGGTGCTGCTCGTCGCGCTATTCGTGGGCCTCCTCGTCAACAACGTCTTCTGGCGCACCGCCCTCCGCGCCGCCGACCGCTTCTACGAGCAGCTCGATGCCATCGTCTCGACCGATGACGCCGCGCCAGCCGGCAGCAACCAGACCGGCAGCGCGCAATCGCTGATCGCCTGGGACACCATCGGCCGGGATTCGCGTGTCTTCGTGCAGTCCGGTCCCGATGCCGCCGCCATCGCGGCAATCACCAACCGGCCCGCCATCGAGCCGCTGCGCGTCTATGTCGGCCTCCGGTCCGCGCCGACGCTCGACGAGCGCGCGGCACTGGCCCTCGCCGAGTTGCGTCGCGTCGGCGCCTTCGAGCGCTCGGTGCTCGTGCTCGCCATGCCGGTCGGCACCGGCTGGGTCGATCGTGCCGGCATGGATACGCTCGAATATCTGCATGGCGGCGACGTCGCGTCCGTCGCGCTGCAATATTCCTACCTGCCCAGCGCGCTCTCGCTGCTGGTCGAGCCCGATTATGGCGTCGAGACCGCGCAGGCCCTGTTCGATGCCATCTATGGCTATTGGACCGAACTGCCCAGGGACGCCCGCCCGCGCCTCTATCTCTACGGTCTCAGCCTCGGTGCGCTCGCCTCGCAGGGCTCCAACACCGTCTATGATGTGCTCGCCGATCCGTTCCAGGGCGCGCTCTGGGCCGGCCCGCCCTTTTCCAGCAGCATCTGGAAACGCGCCACCGATGCACGCAAGCCCGGCTCGCCCTATTGGCTGCCGCGCTTCGGCAATTCCTCCGCCATCCGCTTCATGAACCAGTCAGGCACCGCGGGCTGGGATGCCATCCCCTGGGGCCCGATGCGCATTGTCTTCCTGCAATATGCCAGCGACCCGGTGGTCTTCTTCTCCTTCGAGACCGACCTCCGGCGCCCCGCCTGGCTCGTCGCGCCGCGCGGCGCCGATGTGTCGCCGGCGCTCAACTGGTTCCCGCTGGTCACGCTGCTGCAACTGGCGCTCGACTCCGCCCTGTCTCAGAGCGCCCCCGTGGGCTATGGACATGTCTACGCGCCGCGCGACTACATCGATGCGTGGGTCGCGGTCACCCAGCCTCCCGGCTGGTCCCGTCCGCAACTCGAAGCGCTGAAACTCGCCATCAACCCCGACGACTACATCCCATGACGCAGACACCGATGGACATGGCCCTCGATCTGGCTGCCGCCTCTGCCGCTGCCGGCGAGGCGCCGGTCGGCGCGGTGATCGTCGAGAATGGCGAGATCCTCGCTGCCGAGCGCAATCGCATGCGCGAACGCAACGACCCCACCGCTCATGCTGAATTCCTCGCCATCCGCGCGGCACTGGCCAAGCGCGGTTCCGGCCGGCTCGATGGCTGCGACCTCTATGTGACGCTCGAGCCCTGCGCCATGTGCGCCGGCGCCATCGCCCATGTCCGCTTGCGGCGCGTCGTCTATGCGGCTGCCGATGCCAAGGCCGGTGCCGTGGACAATGGCGTGCGGCTGTTCCAGAGCCCCAATTGCCATCACCGGCCCGAGATCGTATCGGGCATCGGCGAGACGCGTTCGGCGGAACTGTTGAAGAGTTTTTTCGCGGGCCTGCGCGACTAGTCGCCGGCGCGCGTGATCTCGCCCGACTTGCTGATGAACTGCTCCACCTTGCGCGACAGATTGCGCTTGAAGCTGTCCTTCTCCCGGTCGGCGTATTCGAGGATTTCCTTCACCCGCCAGAACTCCAGCGCGCCGAACGAGCTCAGATGCGGCCGCGCATAAACATCGGGCGGGTAGGCTGCCATCATATGCGCCGTCAGCGAATGCATCATGATCTGCGCCGAGCCGAACCACACATCGAGCGCCCGGAACTCGTCCCGCGCCAAGGCCTCGCTCGGGTCGCCATTCACATCGATGCCGACGAGGATATCGGTGTCCGACGCCTGGTCGAGCGGCAGCGGGTTCACCACGCCGCCATCCACCAGCAGATGGTTGGCATAGCGCACCGGCTTGAACAGCGACGGGATGGCGATCGACCCGGCAATCGCCGGCTTCATCAATCCCTCGTTGAACACCGCCTGGTGCCAGGACTGGAAATCGGTGGCCACCACATAGAGCGGGATCTGCAACTCCGCGAAATGGTCGGGGAAGGGCTCGGGCAGGAACGCATCCACCACGCGCATCGCATCGAGCTGCATGTTGAAGCCGTTCTGCAGCAGCCCGCCCAGATTGCGGATCTGCGCGCCCCACAGCCGCGCGGCGATGATCCGCATCGTGCCCAGCACGCTCAGCGAATGGTCGCGTAATTCCTTGCCGCTCATCCCGTTGGCCCAGCCCGCGCCGATCAGCGCCCCGATCGAGGTGCCGGCAATGCTCGCGGGCTTCAGCCCCAGTTCGTCCATCGCCTCGATAAACGGGATATGCGTCAGCCCCCGCGCCGAACCGCCGCCCAGCGCCACGCCGATGCGCGGCATCGAGCCGGCTTCGGGACGCATGATGGGGGGAATGCCGCCGCCGGCCTTCAACCGGTCAATCAGCTCCTGTCCCCGCTGCACGATGGGGATCAGTTCGGCCTCACGTGACGAGAGGTTCTGAGCCATGATAACGACATAGGCTGCGCCCGGAAGGTTGATAAGACCTTCCACGGTGAACCGGTGAAGGCGGATAGTTAACTAACGGTCGAGACGCGCGTTTAGTTCACGCAGCACTTCGCGCCAGCCAATATCGTTACGGTGGAAACCTTCCGGCCAGTCGATCTGGCTCACCGCCTCATCTGCCGTTTGCTTGGCGGCCGCCACCGAAGGCCCGAGCGCGGTGACGTTCAGCACCCGCCCGCCATTGGCCAGCAACTGCTCGCCCTCGCGCTTCGTGCCGGCATGGAAGACGATCAGATCGTCGCCATCGAGCGTGTCCGCACCGCGGATTTCGCTGCCTTTTCCGTAGCTTCCGGGGTAGCCATTGGTGGCCATTACCACCGTCAGCGCCGTCTCGTCGCGCCATTCGGCCTCGACGCCGGCGAGCTTGCCCGTCGCTGTCGCGAGCAGCAGTTCCAGCAGATCCGACTTCAGCCGCGGCATCAGCACCTGCGTCTCCGGATCGCCGAACCGCGCATTGTATTCGATCAGTTGCGGCCCGCTCGCCGTCAGCATCAGCCCGGCATAGAGCACCCCCTGATAGGGTGTGCCGCGGGCCTTCATGCCGCGCACCGTCGGCTCGATGATCTCGCTCAGCGTCCGCTGCACCAGTTCGGGCGTCATCACGGGGGCCGGCGAATAGGCGCCCATGCCACCCGTATTCGGGCCCATGTCCCCATCGAACGCCCGCTTATGGTCCTGCGCCGTCGCCAGCGGCAGATAGGTCTCGCCGTCGCACAGGACGAAAAAGCTCGCTTCCTCGCCCTCGAGGAAATCCTCGATCACCACCGAGGCGCCGGCCGCGCCGAACGTGCCGCCGAAGCAATCGGTCACCGCATGGATCGCGTCGTTGAGCGTCGTCGCCACCGTCACGCCCTTGCCGAGCGCCAGCCCGTCCGCCTTGATCACCACCGGCAGTTTGTGGCCGCGCACATATTCGATCGCCGGATGCAGCGTCTCGAACCGGCGATAGGCGGCGGTGGGAATGCCCATCTCGTCGCACAGCGCCTTGGTAAAGCTCTTCGAACCCTCAAGCTGCCCCGCTGCCGCGCTCGGGCAGAAGCAGTCGATCCCGGCCGCGCGTACCGCGTCGCCCAGCCCCTGCACCACCTGCGCATCGGGCCCGACCACCACGAAGTCGATCTGGTGCGCCCTCGCCAGCGCCACCACGGCCTCATTGTCGGTGATGTCGCAGGCAAGGTTGGTCGCCACCTTCGCGGTGCCGCCATTGCCGGGGGCGACGAACAGCTCCGTCAGCCGCGCCGACTGCGCCAGTTTCCATGCCAGCGCATGTTCGCGCCCGCCCGACCCGACCACCAGAACCCGCATCGTGCCTCCGACCCCCCGTTCCCGGTCGTCTTACACAAGGCGGGCCCGAGCGTCACCCCGCCGCCGCCCTTGACCCGCCCGTCGGACTGTCGCACCTGTGCTCCATGCAGCCGCCCGCCTCAAACGCGCACGAATTTTCCGTTTCCGAACTGGCGATGGCGGTCAAGCGCGCCGTCGAGGACGAATTCGGCTTCGTGCGGGTGCGCGGCGAGATTTCCGGCTATCGCGGCCAGCATTCCTCCGGCCACGCCTATTTCACCCTCAAGGACGATGCTGCCTCGATCGATGCCGTCGTCTGGAAGACTACGTGGCCGCGCCTCCGCTTCAAGCCGGAGGAGGGGATGGAGATCATCGCCACCGGGCGGCTGACCACCTTCCCGAAATCCTCGAAATACCAGATCGTCATCGAGCAGATCGAACCGGCCGGCGCCGGCGCGCTGATGGCGCTGCTCGAGGAGCGCCGCAAGAAGCTCGCCGCCGAGGGCCTGTTCGCCGCCGAGCGCAAGCAGAAGCTGCCCTATTTGCCGCGCATCATCGGCGTCGTCACCTCGCCCACCGGCGCGGTCATCCGCGACATCCTCCATCGCCTCGATGACCGCTTCCCCAGCCGCGTCATCGTCTGGCCCGTCCGCGTCCAGGGCGACACCGCCGCCGCCGAGATCGCCAACGCCGTGCTGGGCTTCAACGCCCTGACGCCCGATGGCCCGGTGCCGCGCCCGGATCTCCTCATCGTGGCGCGCGGCGGCGGCTCCATCGAAGACCTCTGGTGCTTCAACGAGGAAGCCGTGGTCCGCGCCGTCGCCGCGAGCCGCATCCCGGTCATCTCCGGCGTGGGCCACGAGACCGACACCACCCTCGTCGATTTCGCCGCCGACCATCGCGCCCCGACGCCCACCGCCGCCGCCGAAGCCGCCGTGCCGGTACGCGCCGAACTCATCGCCTATGTCGACGACCAGGGCGCCCGCACCCGCAATGTCGTCCGCCGCCAACTGATGTCGAGCCGCGACCGGTTGCGCGCCGCCGCCGGCCAATTGCCGCGTCCGCTTGATCTCCTCAGCATCGCCCGCCAGCGCCTCGACAAGGCCGACAGCGAGCTCTCCGCCTCGCTGCGCCATCTCGGCCAGGGCAAGCGCCTCGCGCTCACCCGCTCGGCCACCAAGCTCCAGCCCTCCATCGTCGGCCAGCGCGTCAGCGTCATGCAGCAGCGCCTCGCCGACACCGGCCGCCGCAGCACCTCGGGCATCGCCCGTTATCTCGAACAGCGCCGCGCCGCCTACGACAAGGCCGCCGCGCAGCTGACGCCCAATGCGCTGCGCACCGACATCCGCCACGCCCGCGCGCAATTTGCGCCGCAGGCCGAACGGCTCGAGCCGGCCTATCGCCGCATCCTGTCGCAGGGCAGCGAGCGCCTCGCCACCGTGTGGAAGCTGGTCGAATCGCTGAGCTACCGCCGCATCCTTGATCGCGGCTTCGCCCTGATCACCGACGGCGATTCCGGCCACATCATCCGCAGCAAGGACACCGTGCGTCCCGGCCAGAGCCTTGTCGTCGACGTGGCCGATGGCAGCTTCGGCGCCAATGTCTCGGGCGCCCCCGCCCAGCGCAAGAAGCCCAAGCCGCCCAGGGACGACAACGGCCAGACCAGCCTGTTCTAGCCGCAACGGCGGGCCCCCGGTTTGCAGCAGCGGGATTTCGGCCTATATCTGCGCTCTGCGGAATGGCACCACGAAGAAGATGAACAGCTACGACAAGAGTTTCACCCCGTCCGAAGCGATCATCCGCTATCTCGATGGCGACTATGTCGTGGTGCGCCCGGGCAGCTTCGTGCGCTGCGCCGTCACCGGCAAGCCCATTCCCGTCGACGAGCTGATGTACTGGAATGTCGACCGGCAGGAGCCCTATGCCGACGCCGACGCGGCCCTCGAGGCCTATAAGCGCCACGGCCTCTCCGGCAAATAAGTGGCGGTAGCAAAGCTCCTCGTCATCTCCAACGGCCATGGCGAGGACTCCATTGCCGCCGAGATCATCCGCCGCCTGCCCAAGACAATAGAAGCCGCCGCCTATCCGACGCTCGGTGACGGCAAGGCCTATGCCGGTGTCTGCCCAATCGTCGGCCCCCGCCGCCATCTACCCAGCGAAGGCCAGCGCCGCCAGGGCTCGTTGCTGCGTGATGCCATTGCCGGCTTCGGCATCGGCCCCGCCATGCGCTTCATGCGCGGCGAGGCGAAAAGCTACGACGCCATTCTAGTCGTGGGCGATCTGCTCGGCGTCGTCATGTGCTGGTGGAGCGGCAATCGCGCCCGCATCTATCTCGACGTCTACAAATCCGGCTACGCCAACGAGTATTCCAACCTGGAGCGCTGGCTGCTGAAGCGCACGGCCGAACTCGTGCTCACCCGCGACCCCATCCTCGCCGAGCAATTGCAGAAGGCCCGCATCAATGCGCGCTTCGCCGGCAATGTGATGATGGATACGATCGTCACCGGCCCCTACAACGCGCAGTCGCGCCGCCGCAACGCCAAGGCCATCGCCGTGCTGCCCGGCAGCCGCGCCGCTATGAAGGACAATCTCGCGCTGCAGCTCGCCGCTTTGCAGCGCGTGCCCGGCATTGAGGGCGTCGACGTGTTCGCGGTCCTCGCCCGCGCCGGCGATACGGCCGAACTTGATGGCCTCGCCGGCGCCCGCCTCACATCAGGCAATGGCCGCGACGGCGACCTTGGCACCCTCAGCGACGGCCGCGTCGCCATCCAGCTGACCACCGGCTCCCTCGGCGCCGTCATCGCTGCGTCCGATATCGTTCTGGGGCAGGGCGGCACCGCCAATCTGCAATCGCTCGGCCTCGGCAAGCCTGTCGTGTCGTTCCTCGCCGAAGATGCGCGCGAAACCCGCCGCAAACGCATCGCTGCGCTCACCGGCGACAGCCGCATCGTCACCGAGCGCACGCCCGAAGCGCTGGCCGCCGAACTCGCCCGCCTCCTCGCCGACGATGCCGACCGCAAACGCCGCGGCGCCCTCGGCCGCGACCGCATCGGCCCCTCCGGCGCCATCCCCGCAATCATCGAAGATCTGTCGCGCTAAGCCTGCAGTCCGGACGTGCAGCACCTTGAGTGGAGCTCATCCCTCCCCATCGGGGAGGGGGGACCAGCGAAGCTGGTGGGTGGGGCGGGCAGCAACCACCGAAATCGGCTATGCGGGCTGCCCCGGCACAGCCTTCCCATCCGCCATATCGAACGCCTTCGCCAGCACCCGATCGAGGCTCGCGGCGAGGTTTGCCGCATAGGCCTCATCCGTCACCGCGGCATCGTTCATGTAGAACGGCCCTTCGCAGGCAAAGGCGATGGTCGAGAATGGGAAGTTGAGCTGCATCTTGTCCCACACCCGGTCGAGGATTTTTCGCCGCGAGGTGGCGGTGGCGATCGCATAGACCGGCCGGCCGGTGCGCCGCGCCAGCGCGATCATCCCCAGCGACACATTGCGGCCGGGCTCGGGCGGAATGTCGGCCGTCGCGAACAGCGTCGAGCCGCTCTTGAGGACCTTCAGCATGTTGCGGAACGCTGTCAGGCCACCGGTCCCGTGCGACTGCCGCTCGCTGGCGCCTGAACCCTCGACCACCTGGTAGCCGAGCGATCTCGCCATCGCGCCCATCATCATCCCGTCAGGATGCATCGAGATCAGCAGCGCCACCTGGCTCGGGTCGGGCATCACCACATAGGCGAGGTTCGATTGGCCATGCCAGCTCACCGCGATGGCGGGCCAATGGTCCTTCTGCACCGCCTCCCAGAAATCCGGCGGGTCGGCGACGACGCGCGACGTGGCGCGCACGAATTTGATGTAGCTGCCGATCAGCCATGTACCGATGAACCGGCGCACGCCGGGCCGGTCGATCCACTTCGTCGGGGGAACCGGCGTAGTGTCCGTCACTCGGTGTCGGTTTCAGGGTCGAGCAGGCGGTGCAGATGCACCACGAAATAGCGCGTCTGCGCGCTGTCGACGGTCTGCTGCGCCTTGGACTTCCAAACCGCGGCGGCCTCGGCATAGTTCGGGTAGACGCCGACGAGATCGACCTTGCTCAGATCCTTGAAGGTCAGTCCCTCGATGCTCTCGAGTTCGCCACCAATCACCAGGTGGAGCAATTGTTTCGGGGCTTGCTTCGGCGTTTTCACGTCGTTTTCCGTTCCAGATCCTGTTGCGGCTCGGGGCAGCCATACACCTTTAGTAGGGCGCCGCGCAGCGCCTCTCTTAGCGAACCCTGGGCAAAGGCGGCAAGCGCCCCGTGGCGCACATCTGCCTTGTTGAAGGTGAGGGCGCCGAAACAGGCATCCTCGAAGCCGATACCGCATTCGGCAAGGATCGCCGCCGCACCGGCCAGATCCCAGTCCTGCGAGCCCCGCCGCACCACGGTCGCGTCGAGCTTGCCGGTCGTGATCTGCACCAGCCGGTAGGCCAGCGAGGGGTAGAACGGCCCACGCGAGTAATCGAGCCCAGCCGCCTGCAATTCCTGATGCACCGCCCCCGGCGCCGGGATAAGCGGCGCATGCCGGTCCGGCGGCACCCGCCGGGCGATCGGCTGGCCATTGAGCCGCGCCCCGCCGCCCAGGTAGCCGTCATACATTTCGTCCCGCGCCGGCGCGAACACCACGCCGGCGATCGACCGGCCGTTTTCGACCACGGCCAGCGACACCGTCCAGCTGTCTTCGCCGCGGATAAAGCCGCGCGTGCCGTCGATCGGGTCCACCACAAAGGTCCGGGGGTAGTTGAGCCGCGAGAGATCGTCGGGGCTCTCTTCGCTCAGCCAGCCATAGTCCGGCCGCGCCGTCGTCAGCGCCGAATGCAGGAACTTGTCGAGCACGATATCGGCCTCGCTCACCGGCGAGGCGTTTTCCTTCGTCCAGGTCTTGAGGTCCCGGCGGAAATAACTCGACGCGATGATCCCCGCCGTCACCGCTGCGGTGCGGAGCAGTTCGAGATCTTCTTGGTAGCTGGGAAGTGTGTCGGCCATGTCTTTCGCGGATTTCGCGTGCCTTCTAGGCGCAACTGCGGCGCTTGACCAGCGCAACCGCTTTCATGCCTGCCGCTCGCCGCACGGTGAACGAATTATGAGCGCCGGACGGCACTTCGGCGAACTTCTTTGCCGAACCTTATAGACCATCGTTCTATAACAGGCGCCGACCTGCGCGATGATCCGTTGTGAGGCCTGAAAACCATGAAGTTTCAATCGGTTGAACGAAAGCTGAAGCTGCGTGCTTAACCGCTTATTACAGCTGGTCAGATGCCGTAAACCCTGCCGAAAACTACCTAAACTTAACCCAATCTCTTAAGCCGACCGGAAAGGCGAGCGGGTAGATTGGGGGCATAAGAAGAGGGCACAAAAACAAAAGCTCTCGGGGTTGACAGGAAGGCCACTACAAATGGGTCAGCACGTGGGGATCGAAGGATCGTCCGTCGTCGTAATGTTCGGAATGCGGAGCGCTGCACAGCTTGCTGGCGCTCCCTTCACGGCCAAGCAGTTCGGTCCGGCTAACGACAATGGCCCAAAGGAACCGGTTAAGACTGTGACGGTGCGCCGGCAGCTCGAAAAATCGGGCGTCGCCATCAAGATCAAGGTGCCGGTGACAGAGTATATCGGCGTCGCCGTCGGCACGTCGATTACCGAAGAAGGCGTGCTGAGCAGCAGTATTGAGCTGGTCCACGGTGACCCGGAACTCAACTACAAGGTGTTCGAGGAATCCGGCAACGGCAGCGTCGTCGCCGAATGGCAGAACTGGGGCAAGAAGCTCCGCCTGCCGCTCTACATCAAGGCCGGTGACGGCTCGATGCTGCCCTACAGCCAGCAGGTTTCCGGCGTTGCCCTCGGGGCCAACGTTGCCCGCCGCCGCGTCGGCCATGAAGTGGAGCGCCGTCCGCGCTTCCTCAACCGTCGCCAGCCCGGCGAAACCGCATAAATTACCGCTGCAACCTTTCGGCTTAACCGCCGTTAATACTATCGCCGGCTCGTTGTTTGCACCAAACGGCGCCCGGTTGCCCCAATAGCGACCTCCAAAGCCGCTGCACGGCCCGTCACTCCCCCAGTGGCGGGTCGCTGCTTTTGGGCCTCAGAACAGATGTTCGACGAGGAACGCCAGCATCAGCGCCAGTCCCACCCAGTGGTTGGCCTTGAACCGTACCAGCGCGTTCTGCGGGCTTTTCAGATCCAGCGTCGCCACCTGCCAGGCCAGCATCAGCCCCGGGATCAGGAGCAGCGGCACGAACAGCGTGCCGCCTCCCGCCATCACCCCGGCAATCAGCCAGCAGGCGAGGGCGCCCGCATAGAACAGCCCGACCCACAGTTTTGCCCGCTCGCCGAACAGCCGCGCGGTGGATTTGATTCCCACCATCACGTCGTCCTCGACATCCTGCAGCGCATAGATCGTGTCATAGCCGATCACCCACAGGACCGAGCCCACATAGAGCAGCAGCGGCGCCATGCTCAGGCTGTCGGTCTCCGACGTCCAGCCCAGCAGCGCGCCCCATGAAAAGGCGAGGCCGAGGAACAGCTGCGGCCACCACGTCACCCGCTTCATGAACGGATAGATCGCCACCAGCCCCAGCGACAGCACGCCCAGCCCGATCGTCAGCCAGTTGAACTGGCAGATGATCATGAACCCCACCAGCAATTGCGCGCTGAGGAACAGCGCCGCCTGCTGCTTCGACACATCGCCCGAAGGGATCGGCCGCGACCGCGTCCGCTCCACCTGCGCATCGAGTTCGGCATCGACGATATCGTTCAGCGTGCAGCCCGCGCCGCGCATCGCTACCGCGCCGATGAACATCAGGATCAGCGTCCACATATTGAAGCCGCGCGCCGGCTCCACCATCGCGGCCATCGCCAGCGAAAACGCGCAGGGCCAGAACAGCAGCCAGAAACCGATCGGCCGGTCCCACCGCGCCAGCCGTGCAAAGGGCTTGGCGAGTTCGGGAAAATACCGGTCGACCCAATTGCCCCGCTGGGCATCGGCGACGCCACCGTTTTGCGGCTCGGAACTTTGCATCAGGCGGGTTCCTGTGTGCTAATGCGGCGCTTATCCCGCTCCCCTCCGCCCAACGCAAGATGCCCCGCACCCACAAATCTCTCCCGCGCCTGTTCGTCGAGCCGGCCCTGTCTGCTGGCGCCGCCATCGAACTGGGCAAGGACCAGTCGAACTACATCGGCAATGTGCTGCGCATGCGCGAAGGCGGCGAGCTTGTGCTGTTCAACGGCCGCGACGGCGCCTGGCTCGCCAAAATCACCCATGCCGGCAAGAAATCGGTCAGCCTCGAGGCCGTTGCCGAGGCGGCGCCGCAGACCCCGCCCGCCGATCTGTGGTTCGGCTTTGCCCCGCTCAAGGTCGGGCGCCTCGATTATCTGGTGCAGAAGGCCACCGAGATGGGCGCCGGCACCATCCAGCCCATCATCACCAGATTCACCCAGGCCCGCACCCGCCGCGACAAGCTCGAAGCCTATGCGCTCGAAGCCGCCGAGCAGTGCGAAGTTTTGACGCTCCCCGCCATTGCCCCCGAAATCCCGCTCGCCGAACTCATCGCCAACTGGCCCGCACGCCACGGCGCCCGCCGTCTGGTCTTTGCCGACGAATCCGCCGCTTCGGCCACCCCAATCGACACCATCGCCAGCCTGAAAGCCCAGTCCGTAGGCCTGCTTATCGGCCCCGAGGGCGGTTTTTCCGACGAGGAGCGCGAACTGCTCCTGGCCCAGGATTTCGTCGTTCCGATCAGCCTTGGGCCCCGGATTTTGCGCGCCGATACCGCCGCCGTGGCCGCCCTGGCCCTGATTCAGGCGATCATCGGCGATTGGCGATAAAAGAATTGCATTCGGAACGCCTCGCACTATTGTCCCGCCGCAAGCCGGCATCAGCCCGGCGCGAACAGGGACTAACTGCATGGCCGGCGCCGAATCCTCGCCGCTTATTACGTCGCGCGCCGATCTGATCGAGGCCATGTCCCGGGGCGGCAAGCCCCGCGCCGAATGGCGCGTCGGCACCGAGCATGAAAAGCACGTCTACCGCAAAAACCCGCTGCGTCCGGTCCAGTATGAGGGCGCCGACGGCATCGCGGCGCTGCTCGAAGGCATCCGCCACCGCACCGGCTGGCATTTCTTCCACGATCACGCCAACCCCATCGGCCTGCGCAATGACGGCCCGGTTGGCGGCATCTCGCTCGAACCCGGCGGCCAGTTCGAACTGTCCGGTGCCCCGCACGAAACCATCCAGGGCTCGGCCGAAGAACTGCGCGCCCATCTCGAGGATTGCCGCGCCGTCGGCGAGGCGCTGAACATCCATTTCCTCGGCCTCGGCGTGACCCCGCTCTGGTCTGTCGCCGATCTCAAGCGCATGCCCAAATCGCGCTACGGCATCATGACGCCCTACATGGACAAGGTCGGCACGCTCGGCACGTCGATGATGTACCGCTCGGCCACCGTCCAGGCCAATCTCGACTTCTCCGACGAAGCCGACATGGTCAAGAAGATGCGCGTCTCGCTCGCGCTCCAGCCCATCGTCACTGCGCTCTTTGCCAATTCGCCCTTCGTCGACGGCAAGCCCTCGGGCTATCTGAGCTTCCGCTCGCATATCTGGCTCAACACCGATCGCGCCCGTACCGGCATGCTGCCCTTCGTCTTCGAGGACGGCTTCGGCTTCGACCGCTATGCCGAGCACGCGCTCGACGTGCCGATGTATTTCGTCATCCGCAACGGCCAGTACGTCAACGCCGCCGGCGAAAGCTTCCGCGCCTTCATGCGCGGCGAACTCCCGCAGCTCCCGGGCGAAAAACCCACCATCAAGGATTGGGAAGATCACCTCTCGACGCTCTTCCCCGAAGTGCGCCTGAAGCAGTTCCTCGAAATGCGCGGCGCCGACATGGGCGATGAAGCCCACGTCAACGCGCTGCCGGCCCTGTGGGTCGGTCTCCTCTATGACGAGGACGTGCTCGAGGAAGCCTGGCAGCTGGTCAGGGACTGGACCGATGACGAGCGCCAGATGCTCCGCGACAAAATCCCTGAAACGGCGATCCACACACCCTTCCGCGACGGCACCGTCGCCGACATCGCCCGCCGCATCGTCGACCTCGCCGCCAGCGGCCTCTACGGCCGCGGCCGTGGCGAAGAAGCCTTCCTCGCCCCCCTGATCGAAACCCTCGACCTCGGCAAGACCCCCGCCGAACGCTGGCTCGACAAATACAACAACGACTGGTCCGGCGACCTCACCAAGATCTTCGACGAAGCCGAGATTTAGTCGGGATCGACTTGTAGTTATTTCTGCAAACTGCTTCTCTTCAGTTGAGGAGGGGCGCCATGCGCTGGCTGATGCGTGCGATGCTTGTGGTCTGGGCGGCACTTTGCGGCGGCCCGGTCTTCGCATCGAACGCGGTGATCTGTGTTCAGCAAGAGCTGGACTGGTTTGGCCATGAGCCGGGGTTCCCTGACGGCGACCTGGGCCCCGCAACAATCGCCGCGTCCGAGGCGTATCGCGCCGCCAAGCCGTCGCGGCTCCCGCCACTCACCGAAGAGACAGCGCCGGAATGGTGCCGGCAGTTGGCCGTCTGGAACACTGAGTTGACCGCCGCCTACAGCATCGCCAACCGGCTCGACTGGCCCGCTTATCCGCCGAGCTACGACGTTCGCGCCAGTCGCCGTTATTTTCTGTGGGACCCGGAATATTACACGGCGCAGGTGCCCGGCCTGAGGGAGTCCGGTGCCGATCCCTTCATGCATTATCGCCTGAAAGGCTGGAAGCTCGGGCTCGATCCGTCGCCCTGGTTCGACACATCTGCCTATATCGAGGCCAACCCCGACATAGTGGGACGCGGCGCGAGTCCGTTCGACCATTACGTCCAGACCGGCATGGACGAGCTGCGCGGCTTCGGAGCCGTTGCCGACGAGAGCGGCTTCATATTCGACATCGGGCCCGGTGTGCCGAAATCGCAGGAGGCCATTATCCGCGAAGGGCTTGCCATCGCCCATGAGGTTTTGGAACGCGACTATGGTGGCGACATTCCTGCGGACGTGCGGTCCAGGATTACCGTCAAGATCGGGGCCACAGGCGACGGCAATCACGAGCCCGGCGCCGGCGGTGGCAACGCGACAGGGTTGTCAGTGATCAATGACCGGTTGCCGCGTCCCTATTTCGATGTCGCCCATGATGACTGGTTCCAGAAGACGGAGGGGCGGGGTTGGACCCGGCGAGCCGAGCAACTCAAAATGGTCATCCATGAATATGTTCATGGCTGGGATCTCTGGTACGGCCACACCTCGATGTATCAGCAACCGACCGGCAATTGGATCGGCGAGGGCTTGGCGGAGCGCATTGCCTTCGGCGCGATCATCGAGCGCGGGTTGATGAAGAAGCGCGATGTCGACCGCTTCGAACTGCGTTCCGCCCTCGATAAGATGAAGGAAGTCAAATATCCGTTGCACGTCTTCGGCATTTCCCGAACCCCCGAATGGCCCGGCCACATCGGCTACCTCGCCATGGACTGGCTGGTTGCGGAATCGCCTAACGGAAAGATGTCGCTCCGCATTTTCGAAGAGGAGCTAGTGCGAACCAACTCGGTGCCGCAGGCCTTCCAGATAGCGTTCGCCGTTGACTACTACGACTTCTACGATCAGTTCGAAGTCTGGCGCGCCACGATGGTCAAAAACCCGTCGACCGCCATCGCCAACCGGCCCGCGCTGCGCAACATCGGCGAGTAGGCCGCTCCCGCGCAACGCACTGCCGCTACTTCGTCTGCCGCGCTACCGTCCGGCCGCCGATCCAGCCGCCGATGATCACCAGCAGCACCGCGAGTCCGATGCCGATCCACACCGTCGTCGAATTGAGCTCGCCCCGGAACACGGCGCGCAGCGCATCGACAATGTGCTTGAACGGGTTGAAGTCGCTGAGGATCTGCAGCCAGCGCGGCGCCAGCGTCATCGGCAGCAGAATGCCCGACAGCAGCAGGATCGGCAGCGCCAGCGAGTTGACCAGCGGCGCCAGCGCGTCCTCGCTCTTGGTCGCGAGTCCGATGGCGTTCGAGATGCACGAGAACGCCGCGCCCAGAATGCCGATCAGCCCGAGGCCAACCAGCACCGATTCGATCGGCACCCGCAGCCCCATCAGGAACGCGCAGCCGAGCAGCACCGCGCCCTGCACGATGATCACCACCACGTCGCGCAGCGCCCGCCCGGCGACGATCGAGGCGCGGCTCGCCGGCGTCACCAGCATCCGGTCGATCACGCCAGAACGCCATTCGGCGATGATGCCGAAGCCGACGAACAGCCCGCCGAAAATGCCCATCTGCACCAACAGGCCCGGCACGAAGATTTGCCACGCATCGCCCGGCGGAAAGCCCGGCGCCTGCGCCATCGTCTGCAGCAGCGGCCCGAACAGGGTCAGATAGAGGATCGGCTGCATCAGCCCGATCACCACCCACAGCGGCTGCCTGAGCGCCAGCCGCATGGCGCGGGTGAAGACGATCCAGGTATCGCGAAAGAACGTCATTCTTGTAGCTCCTCGATCATGGCACCATCCTCGTCCGCCCTTCGGGCACCTTCTCCCATCGAGGGAGCAGGCGATGGAACCGCAATGTTTGTGTGTCGGCCTTCTCCCTTCATGGGAGAGGGTGGGCGAAGCCCGGATGAGGGTGGTGCCCCTCGCATCAATCCCTCAAGCTCCGCCCCGTCAGCGTCAGGAACACATCGTCCAGCGTCGGCCGGTTGACATCCACGCCGATCGCGTCGATGCCGTCCTTGGTCAGCGCCGCCAGCAGCACGGGCAGGGCCCGTCCGCCATCCGGCACATGCAGCCGCACCACATGCGCCTCGATGCCTGGCGTGTCGGAGCCCTCGAGCCGGCTCGCGATTTCGGCGGCCCGCTTCGCATCGTCCTCGTGGCGCAGCGTCAGCGTGATCGCGTCGCCCGAGACGCGCTTCTTCAGCTCGGCCGGCGTCCCCTCGGCGACAATCGTGCCATTGTCGATGATGAGGATGCGGTCGCTCAGCGAATCCGCCTCGTCCATATAGTGCGTGGTGAGGAACACGGTCGTGCCGCGCTTGTCGCGCAGCGAGCGGATGTGGCTCCACAAATTGGCCCGGCTCTGCGGATCGAGCCCCGTCGTCGGTTCGTCGAGGAACACCAGCGCCGGCTCGTGGATCAGCCCCATCACGATGTCGAGCCGCCGCCTTTGCCCGCCCGACAGCGAGCCGCAATTGCGCTTCCACACATCGCCAAGGTCGAGCGCCTCGAGCAATTCCTGCCCGCGCTTTGTCGCCGTCGCCTTGTCGATCCCGTAGAACCGCGCGTGGCTGACGATCTCCTCGCCCACGATCGCCTCGGGCGAGGTCGAGCCCGCCTGGCTCACATAGCCGATCTTGCGCCGCACCCCGATCGGGTCCTTGCGCAGATCGCTGCCCGCCACGCTCGCGCTGCCGCCCGTCGGCTCCAGCAGCGTGCAGAGCATTTTGAGCGTCGTCGTCTTGCCCGCGCCATTCGGCCCGAGAAAGCCTACGATCTCGCCCTGCCGCACGCTGAGGTCGATGCCGCGCACCGCCTCGATCTGCTTGCCGCGCGCCTTGTAGGTGCGCTTGAGGCCTTTGGCCTCGATCATCGTCTCGCCTGCCATCTCATCCTCTCGGAGTCGCAACCGCACGCCCGGAGCGGCGGGAACGCCGCGCCGAAATCGTCGCAAACATGGAAACTCAATAGGCGGGAACGTCAGGCGGCGCTTGATGGCGCTTGTCCTGCCTCCCCGAAAAGCTGCGTGTGACTATTCCGCCGCGATCGCCAGCGGGTCCTTCGTGTCGAGATTGCCCATGCTGGTCGTGATGTGGCGGGCGAGGGCATCATAGATGCCGCCATAGGCGTGGCTGGCGCGCAGCAGCGCGATTTCGGCATCGCGGAGACGCGGCAGATTGCGATCCTCGGAGATGGCCAGCATCCCCGGCTGCAGCGCGCTTTCGGGCAGGAAGCCCACCGCCAGATCCGTCAGCACCGCCGAAGCAATCGCCAGCGCGTTCGAGGACGTATAGGCCACGCGATAGTCGCGGCCGATCCGGTCCAGTGCCTCGATGGCATTGTCCTTCCAGCAGCAGGGCTGGCCGCCGGCAATCGGCATCGGGTCCATCTTCAGCGCCTGGCCGCCCTGCGCCGCCACCCAGAACATCTTTTCGGTGCGGAACAGCTCGCCATATTCGCGGTTGGTGCCCTGGGTGAAGCAGATGAGGTCGTAGCGGCCCTGCTTCATGCCGGCCAGGAGCTCTTCCGATGAGGCGCAGCGCACATCGATGATGATCTTGGGGTGCGTCCTCTGGAAATGCGACAGGATCACCGGCAGCAGCTTCACTGCGTAATCATCCGGCACGCCGAAACGGATCGCGCCCGCCATTTCCTGATCGTCGAACAGATCCATGATCTCGGCATTGATCTTCAGCATCTTGCGCGCCCGCGAGTAGAGCGCTTCGCCATGCTGAGTCAGCTTCACCGTGCGGCCGTCGCGGCTCAGCAGGGCATGTCCCAGCCGTTCCTCGAGCCGCTTGATCTGCATCGACACCGCCGACTGGGTCTTGTTCACCCGCCGCGCCGCCTCGGTAAAACTGCCGCAATCGGCAATCGCACAGAAGCTCTGCAACTGGTCGAGATCGAGGGGAACGGACACCGGCGTCTCCATCACGGATTTTGATGATTGGGATGAAATCTATTTGTTAGACGAATGGAAGTCGAGTCCGTAGATAGACGACACAGGCAATCGAGATTGCCTTGCCCAGCGGTGCTCTCCCGCCCGCACAACCACAGTTCTGGAGACTGAAAATGGCGCTCTTGCTTTCGGGCGAGCGGCCGACGACCGCCGCCGTCACGCTGAACCCGTTCCGCCTTGCCGTCACCTTTGTCGGTAAACTGCGCGCAGCGAACGCACGCCGGCAGGCCTTTCACAATCTCCTGTCGCTCGATGGCCATCGCCTCGACGATCTGGGCATCAACCGCACCGACCTCTTCGAGGCCATGCAGGTCCGCCCCGCCGGCCGCGCCCGCGTCCTGACCGAGCGCCGCGCCCGCAATGCCGCCGATTGGCTCAATCCCTAAAGGATTGTCCCAAATGCCGGAGCGGACCTGCCCGTTCGCTCCGGCTTTTCCTGACGAACTGCCGGGTCCAAGTGGCCCGGCTTTTTTGTTTTGAGTCCGGGACACCTCTCCCACAGTCAGGACTCCTCTCCCGCTTGCGGGGGAGGGGGACCACCCGCAGGGTGGTGGAGG
>SEEL01000014.1 GCA_004144345.1 Hyphomicrobiales bacterium | reverse complement strand
GGGGACCAGCCGTAGGCTGGTGGGTAGGGTGGGGCTGCGTTGAACGGAGGTTCCTGCTTTTTGCGGGAATGACGCAGTGGGTGGGGTCGCCCCCACCACCGCTACGCGGTCCCCCTCCCCGCCACGCGGGGGAGGATATTCCGGACTGCTGGCCTTGAGGTTCGGTCAGGTCACGCGTTCGGCGACGACTTCGCCGGAGACGGGGTCGGTGACGCCGAGGCCGTCGCCCAGATCTTCGAGATAGGGGCGGACGTCGTCGAGGAAACCGATCATCTGGGGGCGGGCGGCGACGATGGATTCGAAGCGGTCCCATTTGCCGATGAAACAGTAGGTGCGATCGCCGGTCTTGATCAAAGCGGCGTCGAGCGCGCCGGGCATGTCGCCGGATTCGAACGATTGCTGCTGGCTGGCGATGAAGGCTGCTTCCTTGCCGGGCTTCACCCGGAAACGAACCACATTATAGGCAGTCATAGGCGTCTCCCTCGTGGTGGTCTGGAGGGAGATTACGCCTGCCAGGACGCGGAAGCGAGGCGGTTTGCAGCGGCGATTGCGGGCATTCGGGGAAACCACGGGGCAGGGCGCTAAAGAGCGGTTAACCCTTGTGGCGGCAGGCTAGGGCGACGCCCGCGCGGGAACAAATTGCCCAAGCCTACCGACTTACCTGCCGCCAACCCGAAAGCTCCGGCCCGCCTCCGACTGGCCGTGGTGGCGGCGCCGTTTATCGTGATCATCGTGGCGCAGGCGATGCTGGGCGCATTCACGCTCGACATGGTGTCGACGCTGCGCGGCTATGTGGCGGGCGAGAGCCTGTGGTCGAAGGGGCAGCACCAGGCGGTGTTCTACCTGGGCCGCTTCGTCGATACGCGCGACCCGGTCTATATCGAGCGCTACGAGAGCGCGCTGGCGAGCCCGATGGGCAATCGCGCGGCGCGGCTGGCGCTGGAGGGGACACCGCCCGATATCGAGGCCGCGCAGGTGGGCTTCGCAGCCGCCGGCAACCGGCCGGAGGATATTCCGGGCCTGATCTGGATGTTCCAGAATTTCAGCTGGTTCAGCTATCTCAACGTGGCGGTGACGCGGTGGCGCACGGCCGAGCAGATGGTGCTGAAGCTCGACCAGCTGGCGCAGCGCATCTTCGATAGTGGAGAGCAACTGGCGTACCCCTCGGTGCAGGCCGCCTACAAGCTTGAGATCGCCGAGATCAGTGAGCGGATCACGCCGCTGACCAAGGAGTTCTCCGAGGCGTTGGGCGACGGCACGCAGGTGGTGCAGGACGCGCTGGCGATCGCCAATGTGGCGCTGGCCGGATTGTTCGTGGCGCTGACGCTGTGGCGGCTCAACCGCTTCCTCACGCAACGGCGGACAATCGAGGCCGAACTCAACTGGCGGGCGACGCATGATGCGCTGACGGGGCTGCCGAACCGTGCGGCGCTGGAGCAGCGCGCGGCGACGCAATTGCGGGCCGGCGAGCACGCGCTGATCTTTGTCGATCTCGACCAGTTCAAGGTGGTCAACGACACCAATGGGCATGCGGCCGGCGACGCGCTGCTGTGCCGCGTGGCCGAGGTGCTGCAGGCGCAATTGCGCGAGGCAGACCTGCTGGCACGGCTCGGCGGCGACGAGTTCGCGGTGCTGCTGAGCGATTGTTCGCTCGAGGTTGCGGAGGGGATCGCCGAACGGCTGCGGCAGGCGACGCAGGATCTCGGCTTCTTCTGGCAGGGCCAGGCCTTCTCGACCACGGCCAGTATCGGGCTGGTGCATTTTTCGGCCAGCGACACCAATTTCACGCAGGCGATGCAGGCTGCGGACATGGCCTGCTACATGGCCAAGGAGAAGGGGCGCAACCGCGTCCATCTCTATGCGCGCGACGACAGCGACATGGTGGAGCGGGCCGGGGAGATGGGCTGGGTGCAGCGGCTGCACCGGGCGCTGGAGCAGGACCGCTTCGCGCTTTATGCGCAGACCATCATGCCGGTGCGCGCCGGGGGCGGCGGGGCGCATGTCGAGATCCTGCTGCGGCTGGTCGACGACACCGGCGCGCTGGTGCCGCCGGGCAGTTTCATTCCGGCGGCGGAGCGCTTTGGCCTGATGCCGCAGCTCGACCGCTGGGTGGTGCGGCGGGCTTTCGCGCTGCTGGCCCGGCAGCAGCGCCAGGAAGGGCGGGCGCTGCCGGCGATGTGCGCGATCAATCTGTCGGGCACCACGATCAACGATGCGAGCTTCCTGCCCTTCGTGCGCGAACAGTTCGCGCAGAGCGGCATTGCGCCGGCAGCGATCTGCTTCGAGATCACCGAGACCAGCGCGATCGCCAATCTCGATGCGGCCGGCCGGTTCATGACGGCGCTACGCGAGATGGGCGCGAGCTTTGCGCTCGACGATTTCGGCGCGGGCATGGCATCGTTCGGCTATCTCAAGAAGCTGGCGGTCGATTATCTCAAGATCGATGGCAGCTTCGTGCGCGACATGCTGAGCGACCGGCAGGACCGGGCGATGGTCGAGATGATCAACCATATCGGCCACATGATGGGGATCAGGACGATCGCCGAATTCGTGGAGTCGCCCGAGATCCTCGCGGCGCTTGCAACGATCGGCGTCGATTATGCGCAGGGCTATGCCATCGGCCGGCCGGAGCCGTTCGAGCCGGCGCTTCTGTGGGAGGTCGCGGCGGCGCAACCGGAACGGCTGCGCCCCACCGCCTGATCAGGTGTTGAACTTGAACAGCATGACGTCGCCATCCTTGACGACATATTCCTTGCCTTCATCGCGCGCCTTGCCGGCTTCCTTGGCGGCGACTTCACCACCGAGCGCGACGTAATCGTCGAAGGCGATGGTCTGGGCGCGAATAAAACCGCGTTCGAAATCGGTGTGGATGACACCGGCCGCCTGCGGGGCGCGATCGCCCTTGTGGATGGTCCAGGCGCGGGCCTCCTTGGGACCGACGGTGAAGTAGGTCTGCAGGCCCAGCAGCTGGTAGGCCTCGCGGATCAGGCGGTTGAGGCCCGGCTCGTGGAGGCCGAGGGAGTCGAGATATTCGGCCTGCTCGGCATCGGGCAGCTGGGCGAGCTGGGATTCGATTTCGGCCGAGATGACGATGACGGCGGCGTTGTGCTGTTTGGCATAGTCCTCGACCTGCTTGGTCATGGCATTGCCCGTGGCGGCAGAACCTTCATCGACATTGCAGACGTAGAGCGCCGGTTTAGAGGTGAGCAGCTGCAGTTCGCGGAAGGCCTTCTCTTCCTCGGCCGAGCGCTCGACGAGGCGAGCCGACTTGCCGTCGCGCAACAGGATGAGCGAGCGGTCGATCAGCTCGAGCGTCGCCTTGGCTTCCTTGTCGCCGCCCTTGGCTTTCTTCTCGACGCCAGCGCGGCGCTTCTCGAGGCTTTCGAGATCGGCGAGCATCAGCTCGGTCTCGACCACTTCGGCGTCGGCGAGCGGATCGATCTTGTTGGCGACGTGAATGATGTTGCCGTCCTCGAAGCAGCGCAGCACATAGGCGATGGCGTCGCATTCGCGGATGTTGGCGAGGAACTGGTTGCCGAGGCCTTCGCCCTTGCTGGCACCCTTCACGAGGCCGGCGATGTCGACGAAGGACATGCGGGCCGGAATGATCTGCTGGCTCTTGCCGATCTCGGCGAGCTTGTCGAGGCGGCCATCAGGCACGGCCACTTCGCCGGTGTTGGGCTCGATGGTGCAGAAGGGGAAGTTCGCCGCCTGCGCATTGGCGGTGCGGGTGAGGGCGTTGAAGAGGGTCGACTTGCCGACATTGGGCAGGCCGACGATGCCCATTTTGAAACCCATCGGGGATCTCCGGAAATTCTGGCTGGCGCGCGGTTCATGGGTCGCGCTGGTGGTGGCGCCTCACATCGGGGAAGGGGTGGCGGAAGTCAATGGCGGAGGGGGTATGCCGAGTAGGCGCTGTGCCTGGGCCGCCCCCACCACCGCTACGCGGTCCCCCTCCCCCGTGAACAGGGGAGGATATCTGTGCTGACTGTCAGGTAGCGGCAAGGGTCTCCTCGATGAAGGCGGCGCGGGCGGGGACGGGGAGTTGGGGGATTTCGATGACGGCGTAGCCCTGGGCGGGATAGTCGCGGAGGAGGCGGTGGTATTCGGCTTCAGCTTGCGCGAGGCCGTGGCGGCGTTCGCCGTCGGTGGCGTAGAGGGCCGGCCAGGGTGGGGTGAGGAACACCTGCCGATGGTAGGGGTAGTTGGCGAGCAGTTCGGCCGGGAGCGGCGTGCCGTTGAGGTCGCCGAGGGCGGAGACGGCGTCGAACAGGCCGCGGTCGAAGAAGGTCCAGCCGGGATTGGCGGCCGCAGCGGCATAGTCGGCGCGGGCCATGGCGAGGATGCGGTCGACGAAGGCGCGCGTGTCGGCCCAGGGGAGGGCGTTGCCGCCCGATGCCTGTTGTTCGCGCACGACGCGGCGGCCGGGTTCGGGGACAGTGGCGTGGCCGCGACGGGCGAGCTCGTCAATGAGGGTGGATTTGCCGCCGCCGGAGCAGCCGGAAATGATGACGTAACGCGACATGGTCTGCCTCCTGGAAAGGAATGGTCAGCTGGTACCGTCGCCATCCTTCTTGAACATCTTGGCGAGGATCGCGGCCATCGGGCCGGTCGCCGGGAGCTTGGCGTCGGGCGCCTTGGGGCGGGCGGCGCGGATATGGGACTGGCCGGCGGGGGCCTTCTTGCGGGCCGGATCGGCGGTCTCGGGGCGCTGCTCGCGGGCGGCGGCGTCGCCGTTCACCGCGATGGCGAGGCGGTTCATCAGCGTGTTGTCGTCGGCCTTGACGATGAGGCCGGCATTGTCGGCGAGGGCGCCGAGCAGCGGTTCGAGCCACTCGCGGTCGGCCTTGGAAAAATCGCCCAGCACCCAGGGCATGACGCGGTCCTTGTGGCCGGGGTGGCCGATGCCGAGGCGGATGCGGCGGTAGTCGGGGCCGAGGCGCGGGTCGATGGAGCGGAGGCCGTTATGGCCGCCATTGCCGCCGCCGCGCTTGATGCGGGCCTTGCCGGGCACGAGGTCGAGCTCGTCATAGATGACGGTCACGTCGGCGGGGGTGAGCTTGTAGAATTGCGCGGCTGCTTCGACGCTCTCGCCGGAGGCGTTCATGAAGGTCTGCGGCTTGAGGATCAGCACCTTGTCGCCACCGATCGTGCCTTCGGCGATCAGGCCTTTGAACTTTTCGCGAAAGGGCGGGAAGCTGTGGCGGCGCGCAATTTCCTCGACGGCGAGGAAGCCGATATTGTGGCGGTTGCGGCTGTATTTGTCCCCGGGATTGCCGAGGCCGACGATCAGATGCATCGCCTGTCTCCCGGTGGAAGGAGGGCGGCCGGTTGGCCACCCTCGAGGTCGAACTTACTTCTTGGCGGCCGGAGCGGCAGCCGGGGCAGCCTTGGCAGTAGCAGCGGCGGGCGCGGCTTCGGCGGCCGGCGCGGCGGCTTCTTCCGAACGGAGGGCCGACGGGGCAGCGATCGTGGCGATCGTCATGTCCTTCTCATGTGTACGCACCGTCGTGCCCTTGGGCAGGTCGATGGACGAGAGATGGATCGAATCGCCGACTTCCTTGCCGGTGAGATCGATGGTGATCGCTTCCGGAATGGAGCTGGCCGGGCACACCAGATCGAGGGTGTGGTGCACGATGTTGAGCACGCCACCCTTCTTGATGCCGGGGCTTTCTTCCTGGTTCACGAAGTGAACCGCGACCGACACGTTGAGCTTGGTGTTCGGGCCGACGCGCAGGAAATCGACGTGGAGCGCCTTATCCTTGACGACGTCGAGCTGGTAGTCGCGCGGAATAACGCGGTGTGCGGTGCCGTCGACTTCAACATTGATGACGTGGCTGAGGAAGCCGCCGGCATAAATGGACTTCATCGCCTCGTTGTACGAGATCGAGATCGGCAGGGGGTCTTTCTTATCGCCGTAGATGACGGCCGGAATCCAGCCTTCACGACGCAGTGCACGAGCGGCCCCCTTGCCCACCCCACTCCGCGCCTTGGCAACCAGGTCTTTTGCCATGGAACATATCCTTGGGTTGGTGTCGCTATCCGGTGTTGGAATAGCAACGCGCCCGTCCTCCAGGGGTGACAGGCGCTTCATGGCGCGGGTCTATAGGGGAAAGCCCGATTTTGGGCAAGTGGGGCGGGGGCCGGGAGGTGGCTGAATATCGCCTAAACACGGCGATTTCCGGCGTTCATGCCGGGCGGCGCAGCATCGGGGCATCCAACCACAGGAGGTTCAGATGCGCCTAGCCGATTTCGCTTCCTCTGCCAAAGCCACGCTGGTCCTGACGATTGCTGCCGGCGGGCTGGTTTTCTCCGCTGGAGCGGCCCTGGCCGAAATCCGCGAGACGACGATCTCGCAATCCACCTTCGAGAGCCGCTGCACGTCGATGGGCGGCACGCTCGATACCGGCGGCACGGCGCAGATCAAGATCTGCAAACTGCCGGGCGGTGCGCAGGTGGCCTGCGATTTTTCCACCTCGCCGGCCCTGTGCGACATCTCGCGCATGCAGCCCTCGATCAAGGACATGCTCGGGCCGACGCCCAAGTCGATGACGCCGACCCCCGTCAAGCCGGGGGTCAAGCTCGATACGGGCAGCCCGTCGTCGGTCAATTAGCCGTCGCGCAGCGCCTCGATCCGGCCGTGGAGATACGTCCGCACGGCCGGATCGGTGGTGAGGCCGATGGCGATGGTCAGGGCTTCGATGGCGCCCTGCTTGTCGCCGGCGGCGCCGCGCAGATGGCCGAGGGCGGCCCAATAGGGCTGGTAGGACTGGAGGCGCCGGTCGTCCGCCAGCGGCGCCAAGGTGGCGAGGGCGGCGGCGGGGCCTTCGAGTTCGGCAAGGGCGATAGCGCGGTTCAGCGCCACGACGGGCGAATGGGTGCGGGCGAGGAGGTGGTCGTAGAGCGCGACGATCGCCGGCCAGTTTCCGATGCCGCCCAGGCGCCGGGCGGTGTGGGCCGACTGGATGGCCGCCTCGAGCTGGTACCGGCCGGTGGGGCCGCCCTTGTTGGCGTCGCGCAACAGGGTTTCGGCGACGGCGATCTGCGAGTCATCCCAGAGGCTTGTGTCCTGCTGTTCGAGCGGCACGTAAGCGCCTGACAGGTCGCGGCGGGCATTGCGGCGGGCCTCGGCATAGAACATCAGCGCCAGCATGCCCTTGGCCTCGGGCTCGGCGGGCAATTGGGCGACGAGGAGGCGGCCGAGCCAGATGGCTTCGCCGGCCATTTCGGGCACGCCCCTGTCGCCGACCTCGCTCCAGCCCTTGGTGTAGGCGGCATAGATGGCGTCGAGCACCGCTTCGAGCCGCTCGGGCAGTTCCTCGGGCTCGGGGATGGCGAAGGGGATGCCGGCGTCGTTGAGCCTCGTCTTGGCGCGCACGAGGCGCTGGCCCATGGTGGCGGGCGGAATGAGGAAGGCGTCGGAAATGTCCTCGGCGGTCATGCCGAGGATGGTCTGCAGGATCAGCGGGGCGCGCATGCCGCGCTCGATGGCCGGGTGGGCGCAGGCGAACATCAGGGCGAGGCGGCGGTCGGGGAGGTCGCCGGGCTCACCTGCGGCGGCTTCGAGCTCATCCGATATCAGCATGAGATGCTCCTCTCCGGCCGTGCGGGTCTGGCGACGGCGCAGGGCATCGGTCTGGCGGCGGCGCGCCACGGTCAGCAACCAGGCGTCGGGATTGTCGGGCACGCCGTCCACCGGCCAGAGGCGGAGCGCGGCGGCGAAGGCTTCGGACAAGGCGTCCTCGGCGCCCGCGACGTCACGGGTGCGGGCGGCGAGGAAGGCGACGAGGCGGCCATAGGTTTCGCGCGCGACGCGCTCGGCAGCACGGGCGGCAGCGCCAGCGGGCGCCGGGCCAGCGGTTCGGGTGGCGGCCCCGTCGCGATCGCTCACTTCCAGTCGCCCTTGGGGACGTGCACCGGACGGATCTCGATCGAGCCGAAGCGGCTCGACGGGCAGCGGCGGGCCCAGGCGACGGCTTCGTCGAGATCGGCGGCTTCGACGAAGAAATAGCCGGCGAACTGTTCCTTGGTGTCGGCATAGGGACCATCGAGCACATCATTGTTGCGCACGATGGTGCCGCCCTTTGCCGGCTCGAGGCGTTCGCCGGAACTGGCGCCATTGGCCTTGCCGAGGGCTTCGTTGAAGGCGGCGTAATCGCCCCAGAGCTGCTTCTGGTCGGCGGCGGCCATGGCGGCATCGTCGTGGTGGATCAGCATCATGTAGCGCATTCGGTTTCTCCTTTGAGCCGGAGCATCGGGTCCGGATGCAGTTATGACGCGGCGGCCAGACGGATTTCGACTCCTCCCCGGAAGAAAAGGGAAGGCCTGCGCCTCAGCCGTGCATGATGGCGCGGATTTCGATGTGGCCCCAGAGCGCGGCCGGGCATTTGGCGGCCCAGTCGCGGGCGGCGTTCATGTCCGCCGCCTCGATCAGGAAATAGCCGCCGAGCTGTTCCTGGGTTTCGGCATAGGGGCCGTTATGGACCTGCAGCTCGCCAGCCTCGATGTGGACGACGGCTGCGTCCCGGGTGAGGCCGAGGCCGCCGGTCGAGACGAGGGCGCCGGCCTTTTCGAGGGCGGCGGCGTAAGCGCCCATCTTCTCCATCCAGGCGGCCATTTCCTCGGGCGGCAGCGACACGCCGCCCTGTTCGTTGGCGTAAAGCAGGAACATGAATTTCATCGCGTCATCCTCAGTTGGGAGCGGCACAGCCGCCTCATGATGATGTCGCGCGAGCATGGCGCATTTCGACAGGCGAAGGGAGGTTTTTGGTGTGGCGGCGCGCGTGCGGTTGGTCACGCGCGCGCCGGCGTGGGGAGGCGGCCGGGATGGGCGCGTTCGATGCGCTCGGCGATCATGTCCTGCATGTGCCACAGGCGATCGTCGCAGAGGCCCAGTTGTTCCAGATGCAGGGCCGTCAGATAGACATACTCGGCCATGGAGCCGACCATGCCGACCGATTGGGCGAGTGCGTCGGCGATGGCCTCGTCGGTGAGATGGCCGGTGTATTCGATGCGCTTGCCCGGATGGGTGAAGGCGATGGCGCGCACCGTGCCGAGGGGCGTGACGGCGGTTACCCAGCGGGGCGGGAACGGCGGTTCCTTGCGCAGCAGGCCCTCGACATTGGCGGCGAGACCGTCGCGCGGGAAGCGATAGACCATGCCCTTGCACTGGCCGCCGCGATCGAGCGACAGCGTATAGCCGGGCGCCGCCGGGTTGCCGCGGAAGCGGGTGTCGGGACCGAGACAGAAGTCGCGATGCCAGCCGCGGACCAAAGCGGGGCGCTCTTCGATTGACGTGAAGCGCTTGTTCCAGATGAGCGAGCCGCAGGCGAAGAGCCACATGTCGCCGCCGGGAGGCACCGCGTTGATCAGGGCCTCGGTGGTTGCGGCGTAATAGCCGTCGGGCCGGGCCCGCCGGCTCTCGAGGGGCATGGGACCGGGGTCGTCGATCCGGGTGGGCAGGAGCGCGACATGCGCCGCCGTCAGGCGCATCTGCCGATGGCGTTGCGTCATGTTGCGGCCCCTGAGCTCAGGAGCTGGATGGCAATGGTGAGCGCGCAAAGGGCGACGCTTACCACAAGCAGCCAGATCAGCATGGCAGGGAAGGGGATCGGCGCGGGCGCGCAGTGGCGGTCGTCGTCGCGCGGCTCCCGGGCGCCGAGATCTTCCAAGGCGCCGGCGGAGCAGGCGTCGCGATAAAACTCGTGGCAGAAGTACATGGGCCGTTCTCCCCTTGTGGATCGACGGGGGGGAGTGTTGCCGGAACGCTGGCCGGGGTATTGAAACCTCGCCGAAATCTCGCCGAATAGTTCCAAGACCATTCCGAAGCGGGGCAAATGTCCGACCAGCGGATCATCTGTGGGCCGTTTGCGATCGACGTCGCCGCCAAGCTGGTGACGAGGGACGGCGCGCCTTTGCCGCTCGGCCACCGCGGCGTCGCCTTGCTCGCGATCCTGTTCAGCCGCCCGGGCGAAGTTCTCACCAAGACCGAACTGATGGATGCCGCCTGGGGTGGCGCCGCGATCGAGGAAAGCAATCTGTCGGTGCAAATCGCGGCGTTGCGCAAGGTGCTCGGGCCATCGCCCAATGGCGGCGAGTGGATCGTGACCGTGCCGCGCGTCGGCTACCGCTTTGCTTCGCCATCGGCGTCCACTGCGTCGTCGGATGGACGCGAGCAAAAATCGATCGCGGTGTTGCCGTTCGTCAATCTCAGCAGCGATCTCGAGCAGGCGTTCTTCGCCGATGGTCTGGCGGAGGAGATCATCGTCGCGTTGGGGAAACTCCCCGGGCTGCTGGTGATGGCGCGCAACTCGAGCTTTGCCTATCGCGGCAATGATGTCGATGTGCGCAAGGTCGGCAGTGAGCTCGATGTGCGCTATGTGCTGTCGGGTAGCGTGCGGCGCGGCGGATCGCGGCTGCGCATGAGCGCCCAGCTCGCCGACGCCGGGAGCGGGGCGCAGCTCTGGGCGGAGACTTTCGATCGCGAACTGGCCGATGTGTTCGCGCTCCAGGACGAAGTGACCCGGCGGATCGTCGATGCCCTCAGGCTCAAACTGTCGCCGTCGCAGGCGCTGAGCGACGGCGGCACCAGTGATATCGAGGCGCTGGATCTGCTGATGCGGGGTCGCGCGCTGTTTGGCGGACCGACCCAGAACCTTGCCTTGCACAAGCATGCGACCGACCTCATCCGGCGCGCCATAGAACGCGATCCCAACTATGTGGATGCCCTGCGCGAGCTGGCGATTGCCCTCCAGGCGGACTATCTGAACCGCTGGAGCGACGACCCCGACCGCTCGCTGAGGGAGGCGCAGAGCCTGGGCGAGAGGATCGTCGAGCTGGCGCCGAACCACGCCGGCGGGCATTTCGCCGTCGCGCTTACATCGATGGTCGCCCGCAATTTCGAGCGGTTTCGCCGCGAGGCCGCGATCGTCATCGCGCTCAACCCGGATGCCGGGATTGCCAGCGACATGCAGGGCCATCTCTGCCTCGTCAACGAGGCGCCGCTCGAGGCCATCGCGCATTTCGAGCGCTGCATGCGGCTCGACCCGTCGCTGAGCGCGACGCTGCTCTATTTGCAACTGCTCGGCAGGGCGTATTTCTATGGCGGCCGCTACGAGACGGCCGTGGCGCTGTTCCGCGAGCGCATCCTGCTGATGCCAGATACGGATTCGTCGCGCGGCTATCTCGCCGCCGCCCTCGGCCATCTCGGCAGGTTCGAGGAGGCGCGGCAGGTGTGGGCCGAGCTGATGGCGGTCAATCCGAACTACGCGATGGAGGAACGGCTCAACCGCACCGCGGTGCAACCCAAGCAGATCGCGATGGTCCTCGATGGCGCCCGGAAAGCCGGGCTGCCGGTTTGAGCGCGGGTGAGGCGCTGCGGCGCGTCCGCAATCACAGATCGACGACGATGAGCTGCCAGGTTCCAAGGGTCGGCAGCGACGCTGTCGCGTGGTCGCCATGGCTGGTCGTGGCCACGGGCTCAAGCCGGCCGGAGCCGTCCGGGTCGGCAATGGAGACCTGCGGTTGCCGGCCCCGGAGGGCCCTGATCCGGAGGGTCGCGTCACCGGGGGAGGAAAGGGGCTGCCGCGCGGCGTCCCAGAGCGTGTCGGTCTGGCCGCACAGATTGATCAAATGGATGACCAGCCGGTCGCCTGCCCGGACGATCCGGCGCCAGATCTTGCCGGGTTCGGCGGTGACGCTGGTTTCCGCGTTCGCGAAGGTCACATCCAGATCGCCATTGTAGTCGCCGGCATAGGAGTGGGTCACCTCGACCAGCGCGGGCGGCATCAGCAGTTCGTCATGGGCGACGAGGAAATCGTACCAGCGCTTGAGCAGCGCCGCGGTGCCCGGCTCGGCGACATGGTTCCGCACGTAGTAGGGATCGACGAGGATGCGGTCGGTCTCGCCGGCCAGCAGCTGCGTGGCGCCATGCGAGAAGAGGGTCGCCATGGTCAGCGCCGTGGCGCGGTCGGATTCGACGGCCGATGCCTTGTCATAGACATGCTGGTAGGCCGCGAAGACCACCGGCTTGCCATTGCCAGCAGCACGGGCGCGGCTGGCGGTGTCGGCGAGCGCCTGCAGCGTCAGTTGCGGCGCCCAGGGCTCGATATAGACCGCGTCCTGATCGGCGCGGGCGGTGAGGCCGGTGGGGAAGTCGTTGACGTTGTTGAAGACCAGGTGAGCGTCGGGCAGGGCGGCGCGGACGCCTTCGATCAGCGTGACGAAGGAGGCGGCCACATCGACATCGGCACCGTCGGCGCGGATGGCGCGCTTGGGGTAGCCGTATTGGTCGAGATGATAGCCATCGAAGCCGAGCGTCGCCGTCGCCGATGTGAGGTCGGCGGTGAAATGCGCCAGCCAGTCGGGCGCGGCGGGATCGAGGACGAAGAGGAAATCGCCCAGCGCATAGGGCTCGCCGCCGGCCTTGAGCAGGGCCTGATGCTGCCAGAGCGGCCATTCCTTCGGGCCGACGGCATAGACCGCCGCATAGCCGAGGGCGCGCGAGCCGGCGGCCTGCACGGCCGTGACGAGCCGTTGCACCGTGGCGAGCGCGATGGGCTGATCGAGGGCGTCGTTGTAGCTGTCACCACCGCCCATCAAATCGGCATGGCGGTAGGCCCAGTCATAGAACTGGATTCCGGTGAGATGCAGGCGCCGGGCCGTGTCGGTGAGTCCGGTGACATCCTTGTCGGGGGCATAGCTCGCGACAAAGCCGTAGCGGAGGCGCTGGCGGGGATCGGCGGCGATCTCGATGGCGGTGCGGAGGTCGCCGAGCTCAATGCCGTAGCCGCCTTCGGGCAAGCCGGGGAGGGTGAGCGACGGGCCGCCGGGATAAGGTGTCTCGCTGACGAGCTGGCCCAGATGCCAGACGCGCAGCGTGCCGGCCGGCACATTGCCGCGGATCTCGATCTCGATGGGCTCGTCCGGGCGGAACGAGGCTTTCGCCGGCAGCAATTCGGGCATGATTATCCTTTGACCGCGCCGGCCGTCAGGCCCTGCACGAAGTGACGCTGGAAGATGAGGAAGACGGTTATCACCGGGAGGATGGCGATGATCGACGCCGCGAAGACGAGACCCCATTGCGTGCCGCGCGGCCCCTGCAGCAGGGCCACGGCGATGGGCAGCGTCTTGTTCTCGGGGCTGACGATGCTGGTGAGGGCCCAGGCATATTCGTCCCAGGTGGCGAGGAAGGTGAAGATGGTGGCGGTGGCGAGCGCCGGGCGGGCCAGCGGCAGCGCGAGGGTGATGAAGCGGCGCCAGGCATTGGCGCCATCGATCTGCATGGCGTCGTCGAGCTCCTGCGGCAGGGCCTCGAAGAAGCCGCGCATGAGGAAGGTGTTCAGCGCCAGCGTGCCGGCGACGTAGAAGACGATGAGGCCGGGCAGCGAGTCGATGAGGCCGAGCCATTTGGCCAGCACGAATTGCGGCACGATGAGCATCATGGCCGGGATCATCAGGCCGAGCAGCAGGATGCGGAACAGCCATTCGCGGCCGGGGAAGCGGTAGCGCGCGAAGCCATAGGCCATCATGGCGCTGAGCAGCACCGAGAGGGTGGTCGAGGTGACCGAGACGATCAGCGAATTGAGGAAGTAGAGGCCGAAATCGTCCTTGAACAGGATGCGCTGATAGTTCGACAGCGTCGCCGGATCGGGGATGAATTGCGGCGGCACCTTCAGCACGTATTGCTGCGCCTTGAAGCTGGTCGAGACCATGTAGAGGAAGGGCGTGATCATCACCATGGCGCCGATGGTGAGGGTGACGATGCGGAGGCTCGACAGGGCCCGGGCCTGCGCGCTCATGACGTTGCTCCGTTGCGGAAGAAGCGGAGCTGGAAAGCCGAGAGCGCAAACACGAGGACGGTGAGCAGCACGGCGATGGCCGAGCCATAACCGAAATCGAGGAAGGCGAAGGTGGTGCGGTACATGTGGGTGAGCACCACATCGGTCGAGCCGCCCGGCGCGCCATCGGTGATGGCCTGCACCGAGGTGAAGACATTGAGCCCGCCAATGACCAGCATGATGCTGATGAAGCCCATGGTGGGCCAGATGGCGGGGAGGGTGACGCTGACAAAGCGCTGCCACGGGCCGGCGCCATCGATCTTGGCGGCCTCGATCAGCGAGCCCGGCACGCCCTGGAGCGCTGCGATGAAGATCATCATCGACCAGCCGATGCCTTTCCACACGCCGAGCGCGCAGATGGCGACCAGCGCGGTGCCGCGCTCGGAGAGCCACGAGACCTGGAGGCCGAGCAGGAAGTTGATGAGGCCACGATCGGCGAAGAGATATTTGAACAGCAGCGAGACCACGACCCAGCTGGTCACGACAGGCAGGTAATAGAGCACGCGGAAGAGGGGCTGCGCGGGGCTCTTGTGCTGCAGGAGCAGCGCGATGCCGAGGCCGAGGGCGATCTGCGGCGGCACGGTGAACAGCATGTAGATGGCGCTGTTGGAGAGGCTCAGCCACAGATGCGCGTCGTTGAAGGCGCGCACATAATTGGCAAGGCCGAGAAAGGTGCTGGTGGCGCCCGCGACGATCTTCCAGTCGTAGAGGCTGATGATCACGGCCTGCAGCATCGGGTAGAGGATGAAGGCGGTGTAGACGAGGAAGCCCGGCGCCACGAACAGCGCCGGCGTCAGCCATGGCCGCAGACTGTGCATGCTTCCCCCCGCTCTGCGCGACGCTCCGGAGGAGGAGCGCCGCGCGAGTGTGACGGAGGATGGCGTGCGAACCAAGTCCGTCATCGCTGCTACTATTCGGCCGCGAGGATCGCGTCGATCTGCGTTGCCGCAGCGGTGAGGGCATCCTTGACGCTGGCCTCGCCGGTGAAGGCCTTGGTCAACTCGGCACTGAGGATGCCATCGACCTTGCCGCCCTGCGCGATGGCGAGGCGGGACTTGGCGGTCTTCAACTGCTCGGAGAAGGTCGAGTAGAAGGGCGCGATGCTGGCCTGCTGGTCGGCATAGGCCGGCAGCACCGTCATCTGGCCGGTCTTGACCATTTCGACCTGGAACAGTTCGGACTGGGTGAAGCGCACGAACTCGTAAGCGGCTTCCTTGTGGGGCGAGGAGGCGGTCACGACGATATCCTCGCCGCCGACGACGCTGACCGAGCCGCCGGGACCGGCGGGGATCGGCGCATAGATGGGCGTGAAGTCTGGATACTGGTCGCGCCAGATGCCGGCCATCCACGGGCCATCGAAGATGTTGGCATATTCGCCCGAGGGCAGGCCGTCGGAGGTGCCGGTCGCGCCCTGGTTGCCGATGATCAGGTTCGGGATGCTGCCGGCATTGTAGAGGTCGACCAGCATCCGCACGGTGGCGATGTTCTCGGCGCTATCGAGATAGCCCGAGGACTTGGTGATCTCCGGGTTGGTGATGTTGCCGCCACCCGACCAGATCCAGGGCAGGATGTTCCAGCCGCCAAGGCCGCCATCGGCAAAGACCGAGAAGCCGGCTTCCTTGAGCTTGGGCGCGGCGGCCTTCAGCTCGTCGAAGGTGGCGGGCGGGGCGCTGAGGCCGGCGGCGTCGAGCGCGGCCTGGCTGGTGACCAGCACGCGGGTGTTGGTGTCGAGCGGCAGGCCGTAATATTTGCCCTTGTAGAGATTGGTGGCGAGCACGCCCGGATAGGTCGCGTCGGCGAGCGCCTGGAAGTCGGGCATGGTGTCCGAGAGCGGATCGAGGACGCCCAGATCGGCGAATTGCGGCACCCAGCCGAGGTCGGCGCGGACGAGATCGGGCAGTTCGCCACCGGCGGCGGACGTCGTCAGCTTCTGCAGCAGCGAGTCATAGGGCACGTCGACATACTTCACCTTGATGCCGGGATGGGCGGCCTCGAAGGCGGGAATGAGGGTGTCGTTGAGCGCGTCCTGCTGGGTGGAGTTGCCGCCATTGCCATAGGAGCCCCAGAACTCGATGGTGACGTCCTGGGCCAACACGGGAGAGGCGAGCATGAGGGCGGAAACAGCCGCCACGGAAAGCAACGCGCCGCGGCGCGTCGGTACGAATGACATGTGAAATCCTCCTGATGCGGGACCTTCGGGGGACCCGTCCTAATTGTTTTATGACGGAAGTAATTAGGCTGTCAACTGGCGGAACAAGGGCTGGATTCCGGCCGATTATGTTCCTTGGCAAAACTATTGTGATGCGCTAATGCCTCGAAATGAGGAGCCCTGACCCATGAGAATAACCACGCCACGCTGGACGCCCGGAGATGGGGCTATGCGCGCCGTGGCGCTTGAAGTGCTCATTCACGGGCCGCTGTCGCGCAGCGAAGTGGCGCGCCGGCTCGAGCTGTCGCCGGGCTCGCTGACGCGGCTTGCCAACCCGCTGCTGGAGTCGGGCCTGTTGGTCGAGGCTGGCGAGCAGGCCGACGGCAAGGTGGGCCGGCCGCAGCAATTGCTCGATATCGTGCCCGGCTCGCGCCGCTTCGTCGGCATGAAGCTGACATCGGAAGAAGTGCTCGGCGTCACCGCAGATCTGCGCGCCAATGTGCTGGCGACCGAGAGCCGGAAGCTCAAGGGCACCGATCCGGCAGCGGTGGTCGAGGTCATCGCCGAACTGGCGAAATCGCTGATGCGCGGGCAGCCGGAAGTCACGGCAATCGGCATCGGCGTAGGCGGGTTGATCGAGGAGCATGGGCTGGTGCGCAGCGCGCCGTTCCTCAAATGGAACGACGTTTCGCTCGGCAGTCTCGTCGAGGCTGCCACTGGCCTGCCTGTCATCATCGAGAACGATCTCGTTGCCTTCACCGAGTATGAGCACTGGTTCGGGGCGGGGCGCGGTCTCGACCGCTTTGCGGTGGTGACGCTGGGCGCCGGTATCGGCTATGGCCTCGTCATCCATGACGAGATCGTGAGCAACGACGAATTCGGCATCGGGCTGATCGGCCACTGGCCGCTCGATCCGTTCGGGCCGGTGTGTTCGGAAGGCCATCGCGGCTGCGCCAAGGCTATCCTCACCGACAGCGCCATCGCGCAATCGGTATCGCAGGCGCTGGGCAAGCCCGTCACCTACAAGGCGGCGCTCAACCTTGCCGCCTCGGGTGAGCCGGCGGCGCGACGCATTGTCGACGATGCGGGCCGGGGGCTCGGCCGGCTGCTCGCGGCGATCGCCAATCTTACCATGCCCGAGACGGTGGTGATCGGCGGCGAGGGGGTGCGGCTCGCGTCGGTGGCGTCGGAGGCGGTCGAGATGGGGCTGCGGGCCGACCGCGATCCGCGCACGAGGCCGTTGCCGCTGACCATTCGTTCCGGCGACAATGTCGAGTGGTGCCGTGGCGCCGCCGTCGTCGCCATCCAGACCTTCGTTCTCGGGCACCGTACCGATCAGCACTGACATCGAGACAGCATGACCAAGCAGCCGACGCATTGGTGGCAGAGCGCCACCGTGTACCAGATCTATCCGCGCAGCTTTGCCGACAGCAATGGCGACGGCATGGGCGACTTGCCGGGCATCGTGTCGAAGCTCGACTATCTGCAGCAGCTCGGCATCGGGGTGATCTGGCTGTCGCCGATCTTCCAGTCGCCGATGGCGGACAATGGCTATGACATTGCCGACTATGAGGCGATCGCGCCGATCTTCGGCACGCTCGAGGATTTCGACCGGCTGATCGCGGAAGCGAAGGCGCGGGGCATCGGCATCCTGATGGATCTGGTGGTCAACCACACCTCGGACCACCATCGCTGGTTCATCGACGCGCGATCGGCGCGGACCAGCCGCTATCGCGACTTCTATGTGTGGCGCGATGCCGGGTCCGATGGCGGCCTGCCCAATGATATCCAATCGACCTTTGGCGGCCCGGCATGGACGCTGGATGAGGCGAGCGGGCAATATTACTTCCACCAGTTCGCCAAGGAGCAGCCGGATCTCAACTGGGAGAACCCGGAAGTGCGGGCCGAGATCTATGCGATGATGAATCGCTGGCTCGATCGCGGCATCGCGGGCTTTCGCATGGATGTGATCAACCTCATTGCCAAGGAACCCGATCGCGGCATCACCGCCGACGGGCCGAAGCTGCATGAGTATCTGCAGGAGATGCACCGCGAGACGCTGGCCGGGCGCGACGTGCTGACGGTTGGCGAGTCATGGAGCGCGACGCCGGAGAGTGCGCTGCTCTATTCCGGCCGCGACCGGCGCGAGCTGTCGATGGTGTTCCAGTTCGAGCATGTGATGGCGCAGTGGCACGAGACATGGGGCAAGTGGCAGCCCAAGCCGTTCGACCTCGTCGGGCTCAAGCGCATCATCAGCCGCTGGCAGGAGGCGCTGGCCGACGATGGCTGGAACTCGCTGTTCTGGGGCAATCACGATCTGCCGCGCGCCGTGTCGAAATATGGCGATGACAAGGGCTATCGCGTCGAGTCGGCGAAGATGCTGGCGACGGTACTGCATTTCCTCAAGGGCACGCCCTATGTGTATCAGGGCGAGGAGATCGGCATGACCAATGTGCCGTTCACCTCGATTGCGCAGTATCGCGACATCGAAACGCTCAACATGCATCGGCTGCATCTCGAGGCGGGCCTGCCCGAGGCCGATTTCATTGCCGGCGCGAATGAAAATGGTCGCGACAATTCCCGCACGCCGATGCAATGGAGCGCCGGCCCGAATGCCGGGTTCACGAGCGGCACGCCGTGGATCGACGTCAATCCCAACCATACGCAGATCAATGTCGAGGCGGCCGAGCACGATCCGCTGTCCATCTTGGCGCACTACCGGCGGCTGATCGCGCTGCGCAAGGAGATGCGCATCATCGTCGATGGCCGGTACAGGTCATGGCTCGATGAGCACCCGGATGTCATGGCCTATACGCGCAGCGTCGCGGACCAGTCGATAATGGTGGTCGCCAACTTCACGGCACGAAGCGTAACCGTGGATGTGCCGCAGGCGCTGCGCCGCAAATGGGTCACGGTCATTGGCGCTGCGGCGCCCGCTGATGTGCTTCCGGCGACGCTGTCGCTTGGCCCGTTCGAGGCCAATGTGTGGGCGACGGCCGCATCGGTTGACGGCTAGGGAGCCTCAGGCCGGGGGCTTGGGCGCGAACAGGCGGTCGCGGGAGCCGGTGAGGTGGGTGCGCATCAGGCTGCGGGCCGCAGATGCGTCGCCGCGCTCGATCGCCTCGCACACCGCGGAGTGTTCGACGAACACATGCTGGAGGCCATCGGTGGTGCTACGCAGCGTCATGCCGTGAAAGCGCATACCCACGGCGATGTGCTCTTCGAGCGCCTGCATGGCAGTGGAGAAATAGGGGTTCCCCGAGGCCTGGGCGATGCTGAGGTGGAACAGAAAATCGGCATCGGCGCGGTGCGCCTGCCGGTTGGTCGCGTCGCGCAGCAGGGCCAGCGCCGTCTTGATCTTCTGCAGCCCCTCGGGTGTGCGCCTGAGGGCCGCCATCGCCGCCGCCTCTGGCTCGATGGTCAGGCGAAAATCGTAGCAATGCTGCAGATCGGAGAGGTTCTCCATCTGGCCGAAGCCGAGCGGCTCGCGGATGCCCTGTTCGCGCACAAAGCTGCCGGCGCCGCGACGCGAGTAGATGAGGCCCTGATCGCGCAGCCGCTGCAGGGCATCGCGGACCACCGGTCGCGACACCTGGAATTCGGAGGCAAGCGTGTGCTCGGTGGGCAGGCGCTCATCAATGGCATAGGCCCCGGACTTGATGGCCCGCTGGATGCGATCGAACACCGCATCGGAGAGGCTGCGCCGGACGTTGAGACCTTCGTTCATGATAGGGCAACACGCTCCCGGGGTTCGAGAAACCCAGCGAGCAGGCGAAGCAGGGTGTTCTCGTCGCCAAAGCCGCCCGATTTGGTCACGACAGTCAAGTCACCTGCTGTCGCCAAGGGCAGGCCGGGCAACGCTTCGCCGACCAGATCGAGGATATGCACATGCATCTGCTCGAGAATGGCCTGAGCGGTAGCCCCGCCTGAGAGGACAAGCAGCGCGCCCGGCGGCGGCGACAGGCGGACGAGGGAGCGGGCGAGAGCCGCGGCAACGGTCCTCGCGTCGGCGGGTGCGGTTCCCTGCGTCGCTTCGATGATGGTCAGCGGCCCGGCGGCGGCCAAGCCGATGGGCGCTTCGCCATTGGGCGCGGCGATGCAAGCGAGCTCCGGCAGGCGGCGGCGCAGGCGCCTGAGTTGTTCGACAGTGATGGGATCGGTGGAGCCGATCACGCAATAAGCGGGGCCGGACGGCAGCTCGATGCCGGGCACGCGCGGTTCAGGCGCCATTGCGACGGCCATCGCCTCGGCGAGGCCCCGCGCGCCGACGAGCAGGTCAAAATCGCCAGCGAGGGCGGCCTCGATATCGGCCTGGGTGCGGATGTCGGGGATGGTCGCGGCGCCCGCGTGGCGGCCGAGGCGGGCGGCGATGCCGATGGGCTCGCTGACGCCGGCGCCGTGGAGACTGCCGCCCTGCACCAACCGGCCGAAGGCGGGAATGGCGGGGATGACGAGGCTCCGTGTATGGGGGAGGGGATCGAGCTCGGCCTCGATATTGCCCTTGAGCCGCGAGTCGATCTTCTTGAACAGCCGTGTGCCCGCCGGCAGCGCGGCGATCGCCCGTTCGACAGTGCTGCTGGCACCTGCCGGGCTCAACTCGCGGCTGTCGGTGGAGACGGAGACGATCCGGGCGCCGCTGGCGATGGCCTCGGGGAGCGCCTCGGGGTTCAGCGCGACCACCGTCCGGATGCCGCGCATGGCGAAGGGCGCGGCCGTATCGAGTGCGCCGGTCAAATCATCGGCGACAATCGTCAGCTCAGGCATCGGCGGGCGCCTTGGCCGCGCGACGTTGGGCCTGCACGTCGGGATCGGGGTCGAGATTGGCGGCGAGGAGGCGCTGCGTATAGGGGTGCGGCGGGGCGTCGAAGATCTGTGCGGTCGGGCCGCGTTCGACGATCTCACCGGCTTTCATGACGATCACCGTATCGGCGAAATCGCGCACGACGCCGAGATCATGGGCGATGAAGAGGAACGAGATGTTCAGCCGCTGGCGCAGGCCGTCGAGGAGGGCGATGACCTGCGCCTGGATGGACACGTCGAGGGCCGAGACCGCTTCGTCGCAGATGATCAGCTCGGGCTCGAGCGCCAGCGCCCTTGCGATCGCAATGCGCTGGCGCTGGCCGCCCGAGAATTGATGCGGATAGCGTTCGGCATGCTCGGGTGCGAGGCCGACCTGATCGAGCAGCTCAAGCACCCGGGCCCGGCGCTGCGATTTGTCCGGCATCAGCCGGTGGATGTCCCAGCCTTCGGCGATGAGCTGGTAGACCGACATGCGCGGATTGAGCGATTGCGTCGGGTCCTGGAACACCATCTGGATTTCGCGGCGGACACCGAGCAGGTCGCGCGCCTTCATACGGATCAGGTCGCGACCCTTCCACAGGGCTTCGCCGCCATCGGCGGTTTCAAGCCGGAGCAGGGTGCGGGCGAGGGTCGATTTGCCCGAGCCGCTCTCACCCACGACCGCGAGGCTCTGGCCGCGCGCGAGAGTCAGCGAGACACTATTGAGCGCGGTAAAATCGCCGTAGGTCTTGCTCAGGTTTTTCACGTCGAGCAGGAGCGGCAAATCCGCTTCGAGCTGCTTGATCTCACCCTTGCCGGGGGCGGCACCAATGAGCTTCTTCGTATAGGGGTGCTGGGGGTTGTGGTAGACGTCGCGCACCGAACCCTGTTCGACGATCTCGCCCTGGTTCATCACCACCACGCGGTCGGCGATCTCGGCGACAACGCCGAGGTCATGGGTGATGAGCACGAGGCTCATGCCGGTCTCGGCCTGCAGTTCCTTGAGGAGCGCGAGCACTTCCGCCTGGATGGTGACGTCGAGTGCCGTCGTCGGCTCGTCGGCAATCAGGATGTCGGGCTTCAGCATCAGCGCCATGGCGATCATCAGGCGCTGGCGCTGGCCGCCGGAGAATTGATGCGGATATTTGCGCATCGCCGCCTGGGGGTCGGCAATGCCGACGCGGGCGATGAGTTCGAGCGCGCGGCTGCGCGCGAGGCCGGCGGGGCGGCCATGCGCGGTCATCATCTCGATGATCTGCCAGCCCACGGTGTAGACCGGATTGAGGTGACCGAGCGGGTCCTGGAAGATCATGGCGATCTTCTTGCCGTTGAGCGCCCGGTGCTCCTCGTAGCTGACCTTCAACAGATCCTTGCCGTCATAGATGATCTCGCCCGAGACGATCTGGGCCGGCGGAGTGTCGAGCAGGTTCATCACCGCATTGGCGGAGACCGACTTGCCCGAACCGCTTTCGCCGAGCACGGCAAGGGTCTCGCCGCGGCCGACCGACCAGCTGATGTTCTTGACGGCATGAACGGTGCCGCGGGCGGTGTGGAAATCGACCGACAGATTGCGGACGGTGAGCAGGGCGTCAGCCATTGGCGGTACTCCGCGCTTCGAGGCGCCAGCGCAGATTGGGGTCGAGCGCGATCCGCATCCAGTTCGACAACAGGTTGAGCGACAGGGCGGTGATGACGATCAGCAGGCCCGGCCAGAAGGCGAGCCACCAGGCGGTAGTGAGGTAGGGGCGGCCCTGTGCCACCATCAGGCCCCAGGTGATATCGGGCGGCTGCACGCCGATGCCGAGGAAGCTCAGCGAGCTTTCCGCCAGCATGACGAAAGCGAAGTCGAGCGTTGCAATGGTCACCAGCGTCGGCGCCACGACGGGGAGGATGTGGCGGAAGATGATGCGGGCATGCGACGCCCCCATCACGACGGCGGCCTGTACGAACATGCGCTCGCGCACTTCCAGCACTTCGGCCCGGGTCGTGCGCAGATAGATCGGGATGCGGGTGAGCGCGAGCACGAGGATCATGTTGGGGATCGACGCGCCGAGCACATAGAGCACCACCACGGCGAGCAGCAGCGAGGGGAAGGACATGATGACGTCGGCAAGGCGCATGATGACCTGCGAGACGTTGCGGCCCAGATAGCCCGCGACGAGGCCGAGGGTGGCGCCGATCAGCATGGCAGCGGCCACAGTGCCGGCGGCAATCAGCATGGTCGAATGCGCCGCGACGATGAGGCGGGCGAGCATCGGCCGGCCCAGAGAGTCACCGCCGAGGAAGAAGGCCCAGCCCCGGTCGAGGCTGAAGGGCGGGAAATTGCGGCCACGCAGATTCTGGTCGCTCGCCATTTCGCCGAGCAGCATGGGGCCGAACAGCGCCGCGGCGACGATCAGCAGCAGCACCAGTGCCGAGGTGAAGGCGAGCTTGTCGCGCCACAGCATGCCGAGCAAAGGCGGCGCGAGGCGGGGAGCAGGGGTCTTGGCGAGCGACAGGTCGGACAAGCGCGACGCCTCCTAGTGACGGATACGCGGATCGAGCACCGAATAGGCGATGTCGATCAGGATGTTCATGAGGAAGATGGCGATGGCGGTGATCATGATGGCGGCGAGCACGACGTTGAAATCGCGCTGCAGGATCGAGTCGATCATCAGCTTGCCGATGCCAGGGAAGCCGAAAATGGTCTCGACGATCACGGCGCCGTTGAGCATGGCGGCGGCCTGGTCGCCAATGACGGTGACGACCGGCAGCATGCCGTTGCGCAGGGTATGGACGAAGATCAGCGGCAGGTTTTTCACGCCCTTGGCGCGCGCCGTCTTCACATAGGGCGCCGAGAGGGCTGAGAGCATCGAGCCGCGCACCACCTGCACGACGAGGCCGAAGGGGCGGATGAACAGCACGGCGATGGGCAACACCCAGTGCAGCGGCGTGCCGACGCCGGAGGTGGGCACCCAGCCCAGCCCGATCGAAAAGATGACGATCGCCACGATGGCGATCCAGAAATCCGGGGCCGAGGCGCCGATCAGCGAGATGATGGAGACGAGCCGGTCGAAGAAGCCGCCGACGTTGAAGGCGGCGAGCGAGCCGAGCACGATGGCGGCGACGATGACGAGGCCCATGGTGATGAGGGCCAGCGGCAGCGTCCAGGCATAGGCTTCGAGCACGATGTCGAGGGCAGGGCGGGCCTTGCGCAGGCTGTCGCCGAAATCGAGCTGGGCGAGGTCGACGATGTAGCGCCAGAACTGCTCGATGACGGGAAGGTCGAGGCCGTGCAGGGCACGGAATTCCTGCTTCATCTGCTCGGTGGCATCGATGGGCAGGAACAGCACCGCCGGGTCACCGGTGAGGCGCGACAGGAAGAAGACCAGGATCATCAGCCCGAACAGGGACAGAAGACTGGCAATCGCGCGTTGTCCGATCAGTTTGGTCATCGCGATCGTCCGTTTGGTTCGGGGCAGCGGTGCCGAAGTGAGGTCCGGCACCGCCTGAGTGTAGGCCGGAGAGAGGCTTACTTGAAGCCGATCTCGCTCAGCTGGAGCTGCTGGTTGGTGGCGATGGTCGGGGTGAAGTCGAGACGCTCGCTCACCCGGCTATGGGCAACCATGTGGAACAGCAGGGCGTCGGCGACGATGTCCTTCTGCACATAGGCGAACAGTTCGGACCACAGGGCGGCACGATCCGCACCGGTCGCAGCGCTGGCCTTTTCGATCAGCTCGTCGACCTTGGGGTCGTTGACGCCCGACTGCGTGCCCTGGCTGTGGTACTTGAAGTACATCGAGAACACCGGGTCGCCGCGCGCATTGTCGTGCTGGGCGACGACGAGCTGGGCATTGCGGCCTTCGGGGTAGGGCTTGGAGTAGTACTGCTCGTGCTCGGCCACTTCGACCATGCGGAGGCTGGCGTTGAAGCCGGCTTCGTTGAGCATGTCGACCAGCGCTTCACCGACTTCGGTGACGTGCGGGAAGTTCTCGGTGCGGGCGATCACTTCGACCGGCGCCTTGACGTTGACGCCATCGGCCTCGGCTTCGGCGAGCCACTTCTTGGCCTGCTCAAGATCATAGGCCGGCGGGGTGAGGTCGCCGTTCCAGCCCAGGGTCGTCGGGGGCACCATGGCGACAGCAAGCTCGGTGCCGGCGGCAAGCACGGTGCCGATGAAGGCATCGCGATCGATCGCCGCGTTGAGCGCCTTGCGGACGCGCAGGTCACCCATCGGCTCGACGGTCTGGTCGATGCGCAGATAGACGGTTTCCGAGTTCGGGTAGGTAAAGTCGGTCTTGGGGTTGGTGGCTTCCACCTCGGTGATCTGCGGCGCGATGTCGGCCTCGCCGGCTTCGACCATCGCCGCGCGAACGGTCGGCTCGGAGCGGAACACATAGGTGGCCTTGGTCACGGCCGGGGCGGCGCCCCAATAATCGTCGCGGCGTTCGAGCACGATCTGCTGGCCGGCGGTCCACTCGGTCATCTTGTAGGGGCCGGTGCCGACCGGATCACGCACGAACTCGACCGGCGTTTCCGACGGCACGATGGTGACGAGCGACATCAGCAACGGCAGGATCGGCTGGGCCGGCGTCGCGGTGATGTCGATGGTGGTGGCGTCGACAATGTTGAAGGTCAGGGCGGTGTCGGCGAAGTAGCGCTTGCTCTCGCAGGTGATCTGGTCGCTGAAGACGCGATCGAACGAGTGCTTGACGTCGGCGGCATCGAAATCGGTGCCGTCGGAGAACTTGACGCCCGGATGCAGCTTGAACTGCCAGGTGCCATTGCCCTTGTCTTCCCAGCTGTCGGCGAGGCGGGGCATCAGGCCCTTGTCGCCGCGCACGTCGAGCTCGGTCAGCGTCTCGCTGATATTGCCCATGATGACGCGGCCAATGTTGGATCGCGTCGCCATGCAGGGCTCAACCAGGTCGAGTTCTTCGCTGAGCACCACGGTGATATCGGTGTTGGATTGCGCCATCGCCGGGGCAACCAGCCCCGACGCCATCAGGGCGCCCACCAGAACGTGTTTGATGATCAAGTCATCCTCCCTTCGCAGCTTTGCGGAAGGCATGGGCAGAGCTGCGAACAGCCCACGCGAATATTTCCACGGGCGCCGCTGTTGCGGTGCCCAACGGACAGCACCTAACCGGAGACGCGGTCGAGTTGTCAAATTAAAACTACTTTGGCAAATGCTTGTCACGTCGCGTAGTCGTATAACGTATTGAAATAGCTATATAAAATATGAGACAAAACGGCACATGCAAGGTGTTGCGGCGAGATTATAACTTGACAACATGTGTGGTGACCTAGAGTTTGCCGCCAAACAGCAAGAGGACGAGATGACTCCCGACGAGATCGCCGCCCGCATGGACGGGCGGCTCATCGATGGCGCTGATGGCAGGCAGGAAGCCTTCCTCGCTTCACCGATGGTGCAGAACCATGCGGCGTTCATCGAGCTGCTCGACGACGGCACGCTCGCCTGCCTGTGGTTCGGCGGCACGCTGGAGGGCAAGTCCGATATCTCGATCCATGGCACGGTCCTCGCGCCCGGTTCCAGGAGCTGGGGACCGACGGTGGCGCTCAGTCACGACCCCGACCGCTCGGAGCAGAACCCGGTGCTTGCCCGCGACGGCAACGGCCAGTGGCAGCTGATCCATACGGCGCAGCCCGCCGGCAACCAGGACGAATGCCTGCTGCGTTCGCGCCCGGTGTCGCTTGAGGGCGACCGGCTGGTTGGCGGTGCGCCGCGCGATCTCGATCTGCCGCTCGGGACATTTGTGCGTGCCCGCTTCCCGCGCCGCAAGGACGGGGCGTGGATGATGCCGGTGTTCCGCTGCATTTCGCGGCCCGGCCAGCGCTGGAACGGCAGCCATGACACGGCCGGCGTTGCAGTGAGTCTCGACGAAGGGCAGAGCTGGACGCTGAGCGAAGTGCCGGGCTCCATCGGCTCGGTGCACATGACGATCGTGCCGCTCGATGGCGACCACATGGTGGCCTTCTATCGCCGCCGCCAGTCGGATTTCGTCCACCGCTCCGAAAGCCTCGATGGCGGCTTCACCTGGTCGGCGCCTGAGCCGACCGATGTGCCCAACAACAATTCTTCGATCAACGTCGTGCGCCTCGCCGACGGCCGACTCGCCATGGTGTGCAACCCGATGTCGGCGGCAATCTCGCCGGACCGGCGCGTGTCGCTCTATGACGAGATCGAAGCGGGCGACGACCGACCCGATGCCACCGGCGGCTGTGCCCCGGTGTGGGGCGTGCCGCGCGCGCCGCTGACGCTGTGCGTCTCGAGCGATGGCGGCAAGAGCTGGCCGCTGCGCCGCATCGTCGATGACAGCCCCGGCACCTGCCTCACCAACAATTCGGTCGACGGCAAGAACAGGGAACTGTCCTACCCCTATCTGCTGGAAGGTCCGGACGGCGCGCTGCATGTCGCCTACACCTACTTCCGCCGCGCCATAAAATATGTCCGTCTCCCGCGGGGATGGATCGACGGAGTGACCGAGTGAGCGACATCATTGGCATCACCATGGGTGACCCGGCCGGCGTCGGGCCCGAAATCGCGGTCAAGGCGGTAGCCGAGATGAGCGCCGGGGATCGGGCGCGTACCCGCATATATGGCAACCGCGCGACGCTGGATAAAGCGTTGCAGGCGACGGGCCTCGCGCTCGACCTCGAGACGCTGGTTGTCGACCTGCCGATCGAGGGCGGCGTGCTGCCCTGGGGCAAGCTCGATCCGCGGGCCGGCGACGCGGCGTTCCGCTTCATCGAGAAGGCGGTGCGCGACGCGCAGGCCGGCGCCATCGGCTGCATCGTCACGGCGCCGATCAACAAGGAAGCGCTCAACCTCGCCGGTCACCACTATGATGGCCACACCGGCATGCTCGCCGCGCTGACCGGACAGAAGTCGGCCTTCATGCTGCTCGGCTCGGAACGGCTCAAGGTCATCCACGTCTCGACGCATGTGTCGCTGAAGACGGCGATCGACCGCGCGACGCCCCAACGCATTCTGGCGACCATCCGCGCCGGCAATGAGCATCTGAAGCGCATCGGCTATGCCAGTCCGCGCATTGCGGTGGCTGGCATCAATCCGCATTGCGGCGAGAGTGGGCTGTTCGGTACCGAGGACGATCAGCAGGTGGTGCCCGCCGTCGCCATGGCGCGGGCTGAAGGCATCGACGTGTCGGGGCCGATCTCCGCCGATACGGTCTATCACCGCGCTTACAATGGGGCGTTCGACCTGGTGGTGGCGCAGTACCACGACCAGGGCCACATCCCGATAAAGCTCGTTGCCTTCGATACGGCGGTGAACGTGTCGCTGGGCCTGCCCATCGACCGCACCTCGGTCGATCACGGCACGGCGTTTGATATCGCCGGCACGGGCCGGGCCAACCACGTCAACATGAATTCGGCCATCGCCTATGCGCGCCGGCTCGTCTCGGGGAAGAAGTGATGAATCCCGCCAGCAGCCTCCCCATCCACGGCGTGTTCAGCGCCTCGGCGACGCCGGTGCTCGCCGACGGCACGCCGGACCACGACGCCTTCGCCACTCATGCCAAGGCGCTGCTGACTGAAGGCTGCGACGGTATCGCGCTGCTCGGGACCACGGGCGAGGCAAACTCGTTCAGCCTCGCGCAGCGCATGCAATTGGTGGAAAACGTCATCGCGGCCGGCGTCGACGCCAAGCGCCTGTTGCCCGGCACGTCGCAGACCAATGTCGGCGATACCGTTGCGCTGACGCGGCACGCGCTCGACGCCGGTGTGCAGGCCAGCGTCCTGTTGCCGCCCTTCTATTACAAGGGCGTGAGCGATGAGGGACTGTTCCGCTTCTATGCGGAGGTGATCGAGGGGGTCGGCAGTGACAGGCTGCGGGTAGTGCTCTACCACATCCCGCCGATCGCGCAGGTCGGCCTGTCGCTCGAACTGACCGGCCGGTTGCTTGAAGCCTTCCCCGGCATCGTTGTCGGTATCAAGGATAGCTCGGGCAAGCTCGACAGCATGCAGGCGTTCGCCTCGTCCTTCGAGAATTTCTCCGTTCTCGCCGGGGCTGATCCTTTCATGCTGCCGCTGCTCCGCTCGCGCGGCGCCGGCTGCATCACCTCGAGCTCGAACCTCATCGCCAGGCATTTGCGCGTCGTGTTCGACAATTGGTTCGACGCCAATAGGAGCGCCGAAGTCGATGCCGCGCAGGCTCGCATCAATGCCTGGCGCGACCTCTCCAATGCCTATGTGCAATTGCCCACCGTCAAGGCGATGCTGGCGAAGCGTCGCGGCCATGCCGGCTGGACCCGGGTGCGCCCGCCGCTGGTCGAACTGACGGCAGACGAGATCGCCAATGTGTGGGCCAGGATGGACGCGCTGGAGGCCGAGGAGAATGTCTAGCGCCACCCTATCGATGGCGCGGCCGATCACGCTGCTGCAGCCGGCACGTCTGGAGATCGGGGCAGGGGCGATTGGGCGGCTCGGCCTCTGGGCGTCGGCCTACAAGCGCATCTTCATTGTCGCCATGGCGCCGACGGTTGGCTTTGCCGCAAGCATCGGCCTTGCCGGTGAAATCGTCACCTATACCGATATCCCGCCCGAGCCTGACCTGCCCGCCGTCGAGGCCGTGCTGGCCAGCGCGCGCGCCTTCAAGCCGGATCTCGTCATCGGGCTCGGCGGCGGCTCGGTGATGGATGTTGCCAAGCTCGTCGCCGTGCTGTGGGACAGCGAGCAAAGCGTGCTCGATGTCGTTGGCGTCGACAGGGTCGGTGGCCGCCGTACGGCGCTCGCGCAGGTCCCGACGACGTCCGGCACGGGATCGGAAGCAGGCATCCGCTCGCTGGTGACAAACCCGGCGACGCAGGCCAAGCTGGCGATCGAGAGCCGCTTCATGCTGGCCGATATCGCGGTCCTCGACCCCGAGCTTACCTATTCCGTGCCGCCGGCAGTGACGGCCGCCACGGGCGTCGACGCGCTGGCGCATTGCGTCGAGGCCTTCACCAACATCAAGGCGCATCCGCTGATCGATGGCTATGCCACACTCGGCATCGAGCTGGTGGGCCGCTATCTGCGCCGCACCGTTGCCGACGGCAGCGACACCGAAGCGCGGGCTGGCATGATGCTCGCTTCCTATTATGGCGGCGTCTGCCTCGGGCCGGTGAATACCGCTGGCGGCCATGCGCTCGCCTATCCGCTTGGCACCAGGCTGAAGCTGCCGCACGGGCTCGCCAACGCCATCATCTTTCCGCATGTGCTCGCCTTCAACGCGCCGGTCCAGCGCGACAAGACCGCGACCATCATGGCGGCGCTCGGCCTCGCCAGCGCAACTGACGAGGCTGCAGCGCGAGCGGAAAGCCTCACCTTCTGTGCAAGGCTGGGGATCGACATGAGCCTCGCGCACCATGGCGCCCGGGCCGAGGATATCGGCCTCTTCGCCGAGGACGCCTTCGCCATCAAGCGCCTGATCCTCAACAACCCCCGCGAGTTCACCCTCGCAGATATTGAGACCATCTATAGAACGGCGCTCTGACGGGCATCAGGTCTTGTTCGGCGCTTCGGTGCTGAGCAGTGAGCGCACGAGGGCGGCCTGGCTTCGCACGCCGGTCTTGTCGAAGATCCGCTGCAATTGCGTCCTCAGCGTGTTGATGCTGACGGCGAGGAGATCGGCGGCGGCCGCCAGATCGTGCCCATCGACGATGAGGCGGGCAAGCCTCACTTGGGCCGGCGAGAGCCCGTAGACTTCCTGTGCCGCGGTGATCCGCCTGGCGATGGTCGCGGCATCGTCGAACGACACCAGCGCCTTGCCATCCTCGAGCAGAACCCAGCAATGCATCGGCAGCCCGGCCTCGTCCTCGCCGAGCGCTACGGCCCAGGCCTGTTTCGGCGATACGTTCAGGGGCCGCTGGCTCTGCAGCTCGCGAAACGCCAGGCGCACTGCGTCCTGCAGTCCGGCGTCACGCTCGCGGCGCCGGGCCCGCAGGCGACCGGCGGCGTTGATCAAGCCGGGGTGACCAGCGATCCGCTCGCGCGCCAACTGGTTCGTCCACAGGATGCGCCCCTCCGCGTCGATTTCGATCAGCGGGCTGTTCGTTTCCTCGACGCTGCTCTCCATCATCACCATGCAGGCGATCTTCCAGTTGCCGTCGATGCGCTGGAGAATGCGAAGCTGGCGCTTGCGGTCTTCGCCCGTGTCACTGCCGATCTGGTCGAATGTCATCCAGGCGACATTGCCCTCGATGACGATGTTGACCTTCTCCCAGCGCACCCGCTCCTCGAAGGCATGCTGGTCGGGGAAGCGCTCGACGATCTTCCTGAGCCGGGCGGCGATGGCGTCCCAACCTTCATCGACCCGGACGCCGAGCGAGGCAAAGGCCTCCATGCGCCGGGTCTGGGGCGATTGCAGCCAGTAGTTCGACAAGAGATCGAAGTCCCGCAGCAGCCAGGCTTCCGTCTCGGCGCGGATCACCGCCACCACTGCAGCCTTCTCGGTCTCGCTATCGTCCATGATGCGCACTCCGGCACCGGGCAGCCTATCACGGCGGTGCCCTCGTGGTCAGCGGCGTCAGCTGACGGGCAGGCCGATGAAAATGAGCAGGGCACAGACGATGATTGGCCCGACCAGTCCCGGCGCCAACCGGGGCAGGGTAATCCCCTCGGCATAGTAGCGGTCTTCGGACTTGCCGTCCTTTGGCGCGGAACGGTTACCCGAATGCAGTTGGGTTGCGGCGAGGCTGTAGACGTCCATGAGTTCCTCCGGTGCTGGCGGTTGCATCGCCTGCACCCTCGCACCGGGCAGGAAGCCGCCCTGTCATGCGCGCGGACCACAGAGCGGAAGAAATGATCCCGTCATGGCGGCCGGAACGGTATGACCCGGGCAACTCGGAGCGGTGGCGTACCGATCCGCGGCCGCCAAGCACTTCGTGTGCAAGGACAAAAGATGGCCGCCAGTCGCGGCGGGGCCGGTTATCCGGCAGCTTTTGGGAGGGCCAGCACCTGCGCCATGGTGCCGCCGTCGACGGCGAGCTCGGCGCCGGTGACGAAGGCGAGGTTGGGATCGGCTAGGAACACGGCGGCGCGCGCGACGTCTTCGGCGCTGCCGGCGCTCCCGTAGGGGACGGACTGAGCAAACAAGGCGACGAGTTCAGGCTGGGCGAACAGCTCGGTGTTGCGCGGCACATGGATAGGACCGGGGGCGACCATGTTGGCGGCGATACCGTGGCGGGCCAGATCGACGGCCATTGCCTTGGTCAGCAGGCGAATGCCGCCCTTGCTGGCGACGTAGGGGGCAGCCTCAGGTTCGGCGGCGAAGGCGTTGACGGAACCCATCGTAACGATCCGTCCCCTGGTGCCGGTGCGGATCATCGAGCGGGCGACCGACTGACACGTATTGAAGGTGCCGGTGAGATTGATGTCGAGGTAGCGCGACCAGTCATCACTGCTGAGTTGCTCGAAGGGGCCACTGGCCCCGAGGATCGCCGCGGTGTGCACCAGCGCATCAATGTGCCCGGCGACAGCTTCTGCTGCGGCGACGAGGTTGTCCACGCTGGACCGGTCGCTGACCTCGGCTTCGATGAAGCGGACGTCTTCGATGCCAAGGTCTCGCGCTGGACGCTTGAGGTCGGAGGCGATGGCGAGCGCGCCCTCCGCCACGAGGGCACGGACCGTCGCGGCGCCGATGCCCCCGGCGGCTCCGGTGACTAGGACGACCTTACCCGCAAAGCGCATGCTCATCGTATTGTCTCCTTGACCACGCAGATCGCGAGGTCGCCGCTCTGAACACTGTTGAGGTGACGTACCGCCATCACGCGGCCATCAAACCCGGCGGGGAATTCGCGAATTGTCTGGCCCAGTGCGTCGTGCAGTACGGCGACCGTTTCACCCTTGCCGACGCGCGACCCAAGGCTGACCACGGTTTCAAGATAGCCCGCATCGGGCGTCGTCTGCCAATCGCCCTCAAGGCAGGCGGTGGTCTCGGCGCGCTTGTGAGCCGGATCGATCATGCCTTGGTGGGCGAGAACCGAGAGATAGGCGCCGAGATAATTCTCGGCATCCTCGGGCAAACAGTTGCCGCGACCGCCGATCTCGGCGCCGCAGACGGCGATACCGCGCCGCGCCGCCTCATAGGAGAGTACACCGTTGACCGGCGGCAATTGCCACAAATACTCGATGCCCATCTGCTTGGCGATCTGGAGCGAGCGCGCCGTCACTGCGGCCGACACATCGCCGCCTTCGTAAAAGCCGGCAACGGGAACGAAGGCAAGACGGACGCCTCCGGAATGGCTGTCGATGAGAATGTCCGCCTTCTCGACGACGGTGCGCATCAGCGCGTCGGCGAGCCGATGCGACAGCGTGCCCTCGGCGTTGCCGGGAAAGATGCGGGCCAGGTTCTCATTGTCGACCGGGCTGGTGCGCATCCCGGCCGCAAAGGCGCTGGCATTGGCAATCGGCACGAGCAGCAGGGTACCGCGCAGCTGCGATGGGTCGAGGGCCTCGGCCAACCGCCAAAGCGCGGCGGGCCCCTCAAATTCGTCGCCATGGATACCCGCCGTGAAGACCATGGTGGGTCCTTCGTGGCTGCCCCGAATGACGATCAGCGGAAAGCTCTGCTCGGTGCCATCGGGCGCGACCGCGAAGGTGACCAGGCGATCTACCCGGCTCCCTGGCGCTGCCGCAGTAACGGCAGCGCCAGAGGATGCAGCTATAGTTACGGTCGTCATCACACCTTCACGCGGTAATCGATGCGCGGGACGATTTCGAGGTCACGGAACTCATTGGCGATGGTGATCAGGCGTTCGATCGTCCCTTCGACCATGGCCTTGCCCTTTTCCGGCGTTGCGAGAGTTGCGGTGCCGGCGACACCCGACACGTTCATCCGGCTCCAGTAGTTCATGAAGAACACTTTGCGGCTATCGCTCAGATCCGGATAGAGCCAGCGCGGACCGCCGCGGTGGGCCGGGATTTCGTCGACGGCCTTGTCCATCTGCACCTTGTTGGGGTCGATGTAGAGATATTCCGACGTCTCCCATTCGCAGGCGTGGTCGGCGGCATAGGGACCGCCTTCGAGCACCGAACTGATCACGTCCCAGCCAACCTGCCAGTGATTGACCGAGCCGCACAGGCAGTTCTCGTTCTCTACCGTCACCCGGCGAGAGATAAGGTCGCACAAGGGGGCGTTCGAGCCGTGGGCGTTGACGTAGAGGATGTGCTTGAAGCCCTGTGAGGCGAGGCTCAGACCGACATCGACGCAATAGTCGATGAAGTGCTGCATCTTGATCGAGATGGTGCCGGGAAAATCCATGTTGTGGTCATTGTAGCCATAATGGATCGGCGGCATCGTCACGATGGTCTCGTTGGACCGCTTGGCCACTTCGTCGCAAATGTGGACGGCAATGACGTTGTCCACGTCGACCGGCAGATGGTAGCCGTGTTGCTCGATAGCGCCGACAGGAATGAGCACGACGCGTTCCTGCTTCACGGCTTCATTGACCTCGGGCCACGTCATGTCGGCGTAGAGGTGCTTGGTCGTCATTTCTAGGTTCTCCGGGTGTGCGTTGGGGAGGCGGCAAGGAAACCTGCTGCCGGTAGTGGTGAGCCGCCGATCGATGGCGATGGAAGGCGTGCCATGGGCTAGCCCTTCACCGCGCCGGCCGTCAGGCCACGGGCCAGCCAGCGTTGTGTAAACAGGGCGAACAGCGCGACGGGAATGACGATCACCGAACTCATCGCCGACATCGAACCCCACAGGATGCCCTTGTCGGTGATGAAGCCCGAGATGCGAACCGGCAGCGTCTTGGCAAAATTGGGGGCAACCGTCGACGCCATCAGAAACTCATTCCACGACATGAAGGCGGTGAGCACGGCAGAGGCGGCGAGGGCAGGGGCCATCAGCGGCACGATAATCAGGGTGAAGCGCGTCAGGGCACCGGCACCATCGACCATCGCCGCCTGCTCCAGTTCCTTCGGGAAGTCCTCGAAGAAGGCCAGCAGCATCCAGACGACGAAGGGCACGGTCATGCTGACATGGGCAATGATCACTGCCAGGTGCGTGTCGAGCAGGTTGAACTGCCGCATGAGCAGGAAGTAGGGCAGGGCAACCGTGATCTTGGGATAGAAGCGGATCACGAGGAACATGATGCCGATGACGATCGACAGCCGGAACGGCAGCTTGAGGCGCGCCAGCGCATAGGCCGCCATGGCACCCAACAGCACAGCAATGATCGTGCTCGCCGTAGTGATGATCAGCGAATTGAGCAGGTAACGGAAGGTGTCGCCGCTCGGATCGAAGATCTCGGCATAGTGCTCGAACGTCACATGCGAGGGGATGAGGCCCGAGCCAGCGGAAAGGAATTCGTCGGCGGGCCGCAGACTGTTGAGGAACAGCACCACGAAAGGCGCCAGCGCAATGATCAGCGCAATGCTGATCAGCACCACACGGCCGAGGCGGAGGGCAAGGGTCGTCATCATCACGACACCTGCCACTTGCTGACATGCCGGCGCCAGGCAAGGAAGCCGAGCGCCATGGCCAGGCATGCAAGGAGCATGATCCAGGACGTGGCCGCAGCGTAGGAGATGTTGAAGTAGCGCAGACCCTGCTGGTAGATCCAGAAGCTGAGCGTGTGCGTGGCGTAGCCGGGACCGCCGGCCGTGGTGGTAAACACGATATCGAGGGTCAGGAAGGCCTCGATCATGCGGAACATCGCCACGAGGACAAGTACCGGCAAGATCATCGGGAACACGACATAGCGGAAGGTCTTCCACCGGCCAGCGCCATCGACCGACGCGGCGAGCGTCAGGTCGTTGGGGATCGATGTGAGAGCAGCGGTGAGCGTTATCGCGACGAAGGGCGTCCATTCCCAGGCGTCGATCATGATCAGCGAGAAGGACGCCCACATCGGGTCGCCCAGCCAATTGGGACCGTCGATGCCGATACTGGCGAGGCCCTGGTTGAGCGGGCCGACGCGCGCTGCGAGGATCATGCGCCAGATCGTGCCCACGGCGATCGGGGCAATGACCATGGGCAGCATCAACAGCGTGCGGACCAGTCGCAGCGTATAGCTCTCGCCAACGGTCAGAAGCGCAATGCCCAACCCGCACACGAGCTGCAGCAGCGTCGAGGAGATGGCGAAAATGATGGTGTAGGTTACGGCGCCCGAGAAGATCGGATCGTTGAAGGTTCGAGCATAGTTGTCGAAGCCGATAAAGGGACCGACCCGGGGTGATCGCGACAGGCTCCAGTCGAAGAACGACAGGACGGCCGACGACGCCAGCGGGTAGAACTGCGCCACTGCAACCACCAACAGCGCCGGTGCCAGAAACAGCAGGAGCACGCCACTCTCGCCGAGCCGCCCCTCCAGACGAGCCACCAGACCGGCGGGCCGTCGCTTCTCCGTGATTGTCTCAGGCACAGTCATTGTGTGGTCCATGCGTCGTGGGATCGGGGCGCGACTTGCGCGCCCCGAATTGTGCGGCAGCTTACTTTGCCTGCAGGTCCGATCCAGCGGCGGCTTCCAACATGGCCGACGGCACCGGAATGTTGGCCCACTGCGCGGCCACTGAGGCAATGCCATCGGCGGCCGAGACGCGGCCGTTGGCGATGTCCTGCAGGGTGTTGGTGAGCAGATCCTGCGCTTCACCCGAGAGCGGCGGGTTCTTGGCGGCCGAGAAGCCCGCGATCAGAGCCGGCCAGAAGTGCGCGTTCTTTGCCTTGAGCTCGGCATCTTCATAGGTAGCGAGCCAGACCGAACCGATGTTGTGCTCAACGAGGTTGCGCTTGGCGTTTTCCGGACCGGCATAGGCCTTGATCCAAGCCCAGGCGGCATCCTTGTCCTCGGTCGCCGAGGGGATGAAGAGCTGCCACAGCGACAGCCAGGGGAAGCCCTGCCCGGGGAACTTGCTCATGCCCCAATTGCCGGCCACCGGCGAGCCCTCAACATCGAGGCTGTTGGTGATGAAGCTCGGATAGGTGACGGTGATGGCGGCCTGCTGATCCTTGAACAGCTGGTGCGCCTCGTCAAAGGTGAGCGCCGTGCCCTTTTCGGGCAGATACTTCCAGAGCGCGGCGATCTCTTCGGCGGCAGCCGTGGCGGCCGGAACGTCGAGGGCATATTTGCCGTCGCTCGAGACGTAGGTGCCCGCATAGCCCGAGAAGAAGAAGCCGCCGATCTGCTCGGGGCTACCGGTCGCGTGGCTGAGGCAGGCAACGCCCGGGTTGGCCGCGACGATCTTTTCGCAAGCCGCAGCGAGGTCTGCCCAACTGGCGAACTCGGGCGACACGCCGGCCTTTTCGAGCATCTCCTTGTTGAAGATCAGGCCGTAGGCGTCGATGCCATATGGAATGCCGATCGACCTGCCGTCGACGAATTCCGAGCGGCCCGGCGACAGCAGGCCGGGGATCATGCCCTCGGCATAGTTGTCCTTGGCGATGAGGTCGTCGACAGTAGAGAAATAGGAATAGACGTCGGCGAGATAGTAGCCGCCGCTCATCACGTCGTACTGGTTGGTGCCCGAAATCAGGTCGGTCGTGTTGTTCTGGCGCAGCACGGCCCACGGGAAGGCGAAGACCTTCACGTCGGTGCCAGTCGACGCGAACTCGGCCGCGATCTGGTTGGCGGCTTTGTCGTACGTTCCCGATTCCATCACGGAGAAATTGAGCTCGGCTGCAACAGCGCCATTCGCCAGCGCGAGGCCAAGTACGGTGGCGGCTACCGAGGTAGCCAAGGTCGAGGCTTTAGTCGTGCGGATTATCATGAGGCTCCCTGCCCTTTCGATCGGAAGAGCATCCCAACTGCCCTCCTGCCCGATTGTCAGACAATCAGAATATGTGTAGAAAGCCGCCATACGTCAAGCGGGTGGTGCGAACTAGAATGCAGATGGAAGACAGCAGGCTGGATAAGTCGATGTGGCGCTATCGTGCCATGCTCCCCGAGATGGGCGAGCGGCCGGTATCGCTGGGGGAGGGGCTGACGCCGCTGGTCGCGAGCCACCTGTTGCCGGGCATCGATCTCAAGTGGAAAGACGAGACTCGCAACCCGACCGGTTCCCACAAGGACCGGGCTCTTTCCCTGGCCGCGACGCATGCACGGGCTATCGGCGCGCGGACGATGGTTGTCGTGTCGGCGGGGTCTACTGGCCTCTCCAACGCTGCCTATGCGGCGCGCGCCGGGTTACGCAGCATTGCCGTGATGTCGGCCGGCGCGCCGCGCGAGCGCGTCTATCCACTGCATGCCCTGGGTTCGCGATTGGTGGCCGTTGACGGCGGTATCGACGAGCTCATTGCGACCGTAACCGGGCTGGCCGGCAAGGACGGCATTTACGTCGCCTCGACCACCCAATCTGCCAACGCGGTTCAGGCGGAAGCCGCCCGCACCATCGCCTTCGAACTGGTCGACGATCTGGGCGACGCCCCCGATGTTCTCGTCGTGCCGGTCGGTGGGGGCGGCACGCTTGGGGCGATCCATCGCGGTTTCACGCAGTTGCTTCAGGCGGGCAGGATCGCCCGGCTGCCACGGCTCATCGGCGTGGTGCCGTCCCGGTATGACGCGCTGAAGACGGCTCACGAAGCGGGTATCGCCGACGCCAAGGCGTTCTTCGATCTTCCTGCGCCGGTGGGAGGTCCAACGGTGCTCAACAAGATCGCGCACGACCACGCCCCCGATGGCATCGAAGCGCTGCGCGCGCTGCGCGAGAGCAAGGGCGCCGTCTACGCCTTCGAGGACAGTGATGCCATCCTGGCCGTGGCCGAGATCGGGCGGAGCGACGGGATCTACCTCGAGCCCTCAAGCGCCATCGCGCTGCCGGCCTTGCGCCAGATGCAGCGGGACGGCGTGATTTCGCCGGGCCAGACTGTCGTCGCGCTAGCCTGTGGCTCGGGCTTCCGTGAAACGAGCGTCTTGCTGGATGCCGCGCCGCTCACGATGGAAACGGCGACGCTGGCGACGTTGCCGGAATTGCTGGCAAGATAGGCTCATGCGCATCAACCATCGCTGGCACCAGATTCTTGGAAGTTCCAACGGCGTGCCCCTGTCGAATGCCGTCGACTGCAACGCATTCGGTCTCGAAACGAGCGCCGGACTCGTGATGTTTGATGCGGGGGCGGGCATCGATCCGGTGGAGTTGCATACTGCCGTCGCGGCCGCCGGCTTTGCGAATGGTCCGCGACATCTGTTCCTGACGCATGGGCACGCCGACCATTCCGGTGGGGCAGCCCACATCGCACGGCAGTATGGCTCGGTGGTCTATGCCGGTCCGCTTACGGCGGAGTGGCTAGCTGCCGGCGACGAGGAGAGGATCAGCCTACCGGCTGCCCGCCGCGCCGGCGTCTATCCCGACCAGTATAAGTGGCAGCCGCTGGTGATTGACCAGATTGTTGACGATGCGGCGGCGATTGCCATCGGTGATGCTGAAATCCGGCCGGTGGCGACGCCGGGGCACAGCGCCGATCACCTCAGTTACCTCGTGACCATCGATGGGGAGGCGACCCTGATCGCCGGCGACGCCATCTTTGCCGGGGGGACCATTATCCTCCAGGACATCTGGGACAGTTCGGTCGCCCAAAGCTGCGAGTCGATCAGGCGCCTGGCCTCGCTAAGCTTCGATGCGTTTCTGGCGGGGCACGGCAGTGCCGTGCTTTCCGGTGCAAAGTCGCATGTGGCGGAAGCCATGCAACGCGTCGCGCGCCTGCTGCCACCCCGAAACTTCGTCTGAGCAGATTGCAAATGCAGCGGTTGCGAACTAGCTATCAGACAACCTGAGAGGATACCTCATGACGCTCAAACCCGTGGTGAGGCGGACCAGCGCTCAGACAGCGGCGAACCAACTGCTTGGCATGATCCGTTCTGGCACCTGGCGCGTCGGCGATGTGCTGCCATCGGAGAAGGAGCTTGCCGAGAGCCTGGACGTGGGCCGCTCGACGGTGCGCGAAGCATTGCAGAATTTGGTCGCGCTCAACGTCGTCGAGTCCTCGGCCGGTCATCGCACCATTGTCAAAGCGCCGACGCCGGCCGAACTCTTCCGCACCGACGTGATTGGTCTTTTGATCAACGATACGTTGGCCGAGGAGATGCTGGAGGCGCGGGTCATGATCGAACCCGACTGCGTCGGCTTTGCTGCCCAGCGCGCTACCGAGGAGGACCTCGAACGTATCGAGCGCCTGCTCGATGAGCATGAGGAGCGGCACGAGCAGGATCGGCCAGTTTCAGAATATGGAGCGCGATTCCATATATTACTGGCGGAAGCGTCGCACAATCGCGTGGCAGCGTCGTTCATGTCATCGATCCTGCATATCATGCAGGAACGCGGTCGACGCATCGATGCGATCCCCAATGCCCGCCGCAAGGAGATCGACGATCACCGTTCCATATTCGAGCTGGTGAAAGCCCGGCGCCCCGCCGAAGCTTCCGCGGCGATGCGCGCTCACATTCTCGAATGGTCAAACACCTATTTCGAGTGAAGGGCGGACAAGCTAACGCTACTTGAACGGACAATCGGTCTTCTAGTGTTGGGCAGATGTGGGCTGCGCTGATCGATAGAGGCGCATGCTGTCTATAGCGATGTTATATTGCGGAGGAGCGCCATGCATACGGCGCCCCACGATGTGGCGGTGGCTGGCTGGTCAGCGGGGCGCGACGGGTTTGCCGTGTCGTTAGTCGATTGCGGACCTTGGCGGTCGGGCGAGGGGGACGGCGCGGTCATCGAGATGGCCAGCCAGTCCAGTTGAGCGCCAAGACCACCCGTCAATGCCCGCTCCCAGTAGCGCCGGGGCGTCATCGGTTCATGACCAGGCTTTCGATCTTCCGTTCTTGGCATGAGGCGAAGATAGCGTTCGCCTGTCATGGCGATTAGCCATGGTAATCCACATGCACTTATCGGCTTGTGATATAAGTGGCGATTGGAGGTGAGAGATGGACCGTCGCGAACTGACCGACATGCTCTGGTTCCTCGCCGTCGCGGAGGAGGGGAGCTTTACCAAGGCGGCAGCCAAGCTGGGCACCTCCCAGCCGACGCTCAGCCAGACGATCAAGGCGCTGGAGGAACGGCTGGGGTTCCGGCTTCTGACCCGGACAACGCGGAGCGTTGCGCCGACCGAAGCCGGCGAGCGTCTTCTAGCGGCCCTCAGGCCTCGCATTCAGGGACTTGAGACCGACATCGACGCCTTAATGGCGATACGCGACAAGCCCTCCGGGACGGTCAGGATCACGCTGTCGGACCATGCCCTCGAAAGTGTCGTCTGGCCAAAGCTGAGGCCCATCATGCGCGACTATCCCGACATCAAGGTCGAGCTGAACAGCGACAACGGATTCCGCGACATCGTCCAGGAGCGCTTCGATGCAGGTGTCCGGCTAGGGGAGAGCGTCGACCGGGACATGATCGCCGTCAGGATTGGCCCGGACTGGCGGCTCGTTGCGGTGGCGTCGCCGTCGTATTTCGCCGCGCGTCCGGTACCCCGCCATCCCGAAGATCTGGTCCACCACAGCTGCATCAACCAACGGCAGGTCAGGTCGGGCGGACTGTATGTATGGGAGTTCGAGAAGCGCGGGCGGGAGCTGCGGGTTCGCGTCGATGGGCAATTCACCTTCAACACCTCCTACGCGCAGATCGAAGCTGCAGTGGCGGGCTATGGCATTGCCTATTTGCCGGAGGATCTGGTGCAGGAGCGGATTGCATCGGGCGCGCTCGTGCAGGTGCTGGACGATTGGTCGCCCCTGTTCGCGGGCTACTATCTGTACTACCCGAGCCGGCGCCAGAACTCCCTGGCGTTTCAGGTGATCATCAATGCGCTTCGGGCGGGCGCATGATCGTGCGTCCGCTTTCCGCCTGACGTGGAGGCTGGCGATCGGCTTGAGCCGTCAGTCGAAGAGGGAGCTGACGCTCTGTTCGCTGGCCGTGCGGGCGATGGCTTCGCCGATCAGGGGGGCGATGCTCATGCGGCGGATGTTGGCGACGGCGGCGACTTCGGGGCGGGCCTCGATGGAGTCGGAGACGACGAGTTCCTTGAGCTTGCTGCCCGAGACCTTTACCGGAGCCTGGTCCGACAGCACACCGTGGGTGATGTAGGCCGAGACGTTCCGCGCGCCGGCTTTCATCAGCGCCTCGGCGGCGTTGACCAGCGTGCCGCCGGAATCGACGATGTCGTCGATGAGGATGCAGTCATGGCCGGACACATCGCCGATGATGTTCATGACTTCCGAGACGCCGGCCTTGGGGCGGCGCTTGTCGACGATGGCGAGATTGGTGCCCAGCCGCTGCGCGACGTTGCGGGCGCGGATCACGCCGCCGACGTCGGGCGATACGATGATGGTGTTGGAGGTGTCGTAATTGGCGCGGATGTCGCGCACGATCACTGGGGCCGAGCTCAGATTGTCGGTCGGGATATCGAAGAAACCCTGGATCTGCGCGGCGTGGAGATCGAGGGTGAGAACGCGATTGGCGCCGGCGGTGGTGATGAGGTTGGCCACGAGCTTGGCCGAGATCGGGGTGCGCGGGGCGGACTTGCGGTCCTGGCGGGCATAGCCGAAATAGGGGAGCACGGCGGTGATGCGGCGGGCCGAGGAGCGGCGGAGCGCGTCGATGACGATCAGCAGCTCCATCAGATTGTCATTGGCCGGGAAGGAGGTCGACTGGAGGACAAAAACGTCTTCGCCGCGGACGTTCTCATGCACCTCGACATAGACTTCCTTGTCGGCGAAGCGCTTCACCGTACAGTCCGTCAGGGGCAATTCCAGGTAATCTGATACCGCCAGCGCGAGGGCCCGGTTGGAATTGCCGGTGACCAGTTTCATGGTGCGCGCCTCAGTATCGGAAAGGTGGCGGGTGTTTATCCCGCGACTCTGTCAGGCGCAATGCACCTTATGACGGAGTGATGAATGTCTTGTATTAGCCGGCATCAGCGAAGGCCGATGCAGCTGATCTGGCGGCCGGTGGTGATGCCCTGGTGGGTGGCATAGCGGTGGGAGAAGAAGCGGGCAGGGTCGGCATAGGTGCAAAGGCCGAGATCGCCCACGGTGCCGACGCCGGCGCCGAACAGCTGTTCGGCAAGGAGACCCGGAATGTCGAAATGTTCCCGGGTCTTACCCTCGGGGGTAGTGACGTGGTGGGCTGCCGTGCTGTCGAGGGCGGCGATCTGGGCGGCCGTGTCGGGGCCGACCTCGTAATTGGCTGCCGAAATGGTCGGGCCGATGGCGGCACGGATGTCTTTCGGGTCGGCGCCGAGGGTCACCATGGCCATGACGGTGGCCTGGAGGATGCCGCCGGCGGCGCCCTTCCAGCCGGCATGGGCGGCGCCGATGATTCCCGCCTCAGGGTCGGCCAGCAGCACCGGGGCGCAATCGGCCGTGAGGATGCCGAGCAGCAGATCCGGGCGGTTGGTGACCATGGCGTCGGCCTCGATGGCGACGGTGCGGTCGGGGCGCTCGGTGAGGGTGACGACGGTGGTCGAGTGGGTCTGGCGGAAGACGACCAGATCCTTGATGTCGTAGCCGCCCATGGCGAAGGCGGCGCTGGAGCGGTTGGAAACGACCAGATCGGGGTTGTCGCCCTGCGTGATCGACATGTTGTTGGCGGCAAGATCGCCCTTCGAGCGGCCACCCTCGCGGCCGAAGAAGCCGTGGCTGATACCGGGGACGTTCAGCGCCTTGGAGACGGTGTAGGGGGCGGCCATCAGAAACCTGCGGGACGGAGACCGGGGGAATGGGCGCAGAGCACCTTGAACAAGGTGCCCATCTGCTCGGGCGAGGTCAGTCGCTCGATAGCGCGGACAATGTTGGCGGCTTCGGCGGGATTGGCGGTCGCCAGCGCCTTGGCGCGCTGGCCGAGGCCGATGCGGAGCAGCCATTCGCCCTGGTTGGCGAGGGGGGCGACGGCAAGGCCAGAGGCCTTCGCGGCTTCGCCGAGGACGCCGAAATTGACATGGGCCGAGATGTCGGCCTCGCCGGGCGCCTCGAGCGGCTCGGCGAAGGCGTGGGATTTGACGGCCTGCAGGGTCTCGCCGGTCTGGGTGACCGGGTACCCATAGTCGATGGCGAGGATGGCGCCGCCCTGCAGCGCGACCTTGCGGGCAAGCGACTGCATGGCATCGACGCCGGCCGTGCCGATTTCAAGGACTTCGCCGGCATAGGCGCCGTGCACTTCGGGTGGCGCGGCGGAATCGGCGATGGGGGTGGGCGACAGGCCGAAGGCGCGCTGGCCTTCGGTGAGGCCGACAAGGCGCTCGTGCCAGCCATCATCGGTCTTGACGAACTGGCGGATGGGCAGCGCGTCGAAGAATTCGTTGGCGATGACGAAGATGGGGTCTTCGCTGACGGCGTCGAGCTCGCTGGCCCAATAGGGCGAGTAGTTGCCGAGGCGTTTTTCCTGTTCGCCCTTTAGAAGAGCGTTCGACTCGAAGAGCTGGAGATGCAAGGCATTTTCGAATCCGTCGGCCTTGCTGGCGGCGCGCAGCGCATCCTGCATCAGGGTGCCGCGGCCGGGGCCAAGTTCGAGCAAGGTAAAGCTCTTGGGCTCGCCCATCTGCTGCCAGAGATTGACGATGAAGAAGCCGACCAGCTCGCCAAACATCTGGCTGATCTCGGGGGCGGTGATGAAATCGCCCGCGGCGCCGATGGGGCGGCCCTGCGTGTAATAGCCGTGGCGCGGATGGCTGAGGCAGAGGCCCATATAGGTGGCGAGGGACATCGGACCCGTGGTGCGGATCTGGGTGTCGATCTGTTCAGCGAGAGTGAGAGTTTTTTCTTCAGCCACGGGGTCTTGCCAATGCGTAGGCGACGAGCGCGATGCCGGCCGCGAGGATGGGGAGGCTCAGCACCATGCCCATGGTGAGCCAGCCGGTGCCGAGGAGGTAACCGAGCTGGATATCGGGCAGGCGCCAGAATTCGACAAGGATGCGGCCGAGCGCATAGCCGACCCCGAAAATGCCGGCGGTTAGGCCGGGGCGGCGGAGCCAGCCCCAGAGCCGGGTGCCGGCCATGATCAGGACGAACAGCAGCAGGCCTTCGAGAGCGGCTTCGTAGAGCTGGGTGGGGTGGCGCGGCAACTGCTCGGGGTCGGTCGGGAAGACGACGCCCCAGGGCATGTCGGTCGGCGCGCCATAGAGTTCGGCATTGATGAAATTGGTGATGCGGACGAGGAAGATGCCGATGGTGGCAATGGCGCCGAGGAGATCGAAACTCGACAGGATCGCGCCCTTATGGCGCCGGGTGAACAGCGCCATGGCCAGCATCAGGCCCAGCATGCCGCCATGATAGGACATGCCGCCGTCCCACAGAGCGATGATCTCGCCCGGGTTCGCGGCGTAATAGGGCAGATTGTAGAAGAGCACATAGCCCAGCCGCCCGCCGGCGACGATGCCGATGACGGCCCAGAAGGCGAAATCCCAGATAGCGGGCGTGGGGAAGGGCGGCCGGTTGTTGGCCCACAATTGCGGGCGGCTCAGCAAGCTCGTCGCATACCAGGCGCCGCCGAAGACGCCGGCGAGATAGCCCAGGGCATACCAGCGGACGACGAAGGGGCCGAGTTCGAAGGCGATCGGGCTGATATCGGGAAAGGGCAAGCGGGGCGCTCTGTTTTAAGGTGGCTGGGGTCCTTGTAGGCGGCCCGTCGCTCTGGTCAAGCCGGGCGGTTCCCCCTAAATAGGGGCCTCAATTCGCGTTTCGGAGTGCAACATGGCCCAGAGCAGCCGGATTTTCGACAATGTCGGTCGAATGATGAACGATGCGGCGGGCGTCGCGGATGGCGTGCGGCGTGAAGTCGAGACCATGGTGCGGGCGCAGGCCGAGCGCTTCGTGATGGATATGAACCTCGTCAAGCGCGAGGACTATGATGCCCTGCGCGAACTGGTGCAGGCGCAGAGCGCCGAACTCAAGGCGTTGAAGGCGGAAGTGGCCGCGCTGAAAGGCACGGACACGCCGCCCGCCGCGTGAAGATCGCCGTCATCTCCGACATTCACGGCAACCGCCTCGCGCTCGAGGCGGTGCTGGACGATATTGCGCGGCAGGGGGTGGACGGCACGTTCAACCTCGGCGACCTGGTGGCCGGGCCGATGGAGCCCAACTGGGTGCTCGATATCCTGATGGATATCGACATTCCGACGGTGCGCGGCAATCACGAGCGGGCGCTGATCGACAATCCGCCCGAAAAGCTCGGGCCGGTGGACCGCTTCGCGCAAATCCAGATGGAAGCGCGGCATCGGGGCTGGATCAATGCGCTGCCGCCGACGCTGTCGATCGTCGATGACATATTTCTTTGCCACGGCACGCCGACTTCGGACGAAGAGCCCTGGCTCGATGGCTGGTGGGACGGGCGGACGACGACGATACCCGACCATGCGACGGTGGCGGCCAAGGCCGAGGGCTTCGACTATCCGGTGCTGCTCTGCGGGCACACGCATATTCCGCGGGCGGTGCGGCTGAGGGACGGGCGGCTGATCGTCAATCCGGGGGCGGTTGGGCTGCAACTGAACCATGGCTCGCCTGATGCGCGCTATGCGACGGTCGAGCTGCGCGGCGGCAAATATTACGCGGCGTTCCACACGGTGCCGTACGATCATTTCGCGGCGGCGCGGCAGGCGGAAGCCAACGGTTTTCCGCAGTGGCGGGACGCGCTGATCGCCGGCTGGGTCGGGGCGAAGGGGTTGTTCTGAGGTTTGGTGTTTGGGGCTCGCCCCACCCACCGGCTTCGCCGGTCCCCCCTCCCCGGTGGGGAGGGAGTCCTGACTGCTAGCGGCGGAGTGAGGTAGCAGAGGCGCCTGATGGTGGTGGCACGAGCGTGCCGTCGCCCCAGCTCAGGCGGGCGCCGCGCCAGAGTTCGTGGAACTGGTAGGTGATCTCGGGTTCGCCGAATTCCTTGTAGAGGCAGCGGGCTTCGACGACGAGGTCATAGGCGAACCAGGGCTTGTCGCCGGCGACGGCGAGGCGCGGGATGAGGCCGTGCCAAAGTTCGGCGTCACAGGTGTAGGGTAGGGCGGTGGGACGGTCGGCAGCAGCGGCATCGGTCGAGTCCTGCAGGGCGAGCGACCACTGGCCCTTGTCGGATTCGCAATCGATGTCGCAGGCGAGATAGCCGAGGTCGCCATAGCCGCCGAGGAAGACGAGGCGCGGTGCGCCGGATGCGGTGAGGGCGAGATCAGGAGATTCGCCGTCGCCCTTGGCAGTGAGGCCGTGGCCGTACCAATTGGCATCCTTATCGCAGGCGCTGTCGCACCAGAGATAAAGCAGCGAATTGTCGAGGCTGGGCTGCAGCATGCTCGAGCCGGTGAAGAAGGCGGCCCGCGGCCGGCCGTCGGGCAGGACTTCGAGATCCCAGCCTGGATTGGGGTAGGAGCCCGAACCGGTGTCGATGATGCGGGTGCGGCGCCAATTGGTGCGCGTGTCACAGCCGGCGTCGCACTCATAGTAGAAGAGGCCTTCGCCGTTCTCGATCTGGTTGCCCTCTTCGTCGAGCGGATAGACCTTGCCGAGAAGGCGTGGGCGGCCGTCGGGCGTGACGGCTAGCGCCACCTGATCCCAATATTCGGTGGTGTAGCGCTCGGGGAGGCGCACCGCGACGTTGGTTTCGGTCCAGTTCTCGGGATCGGTGCAATCGGCGGCGCAGGTGGTCACGAACGTGCCGTAATGATCTGGCTCGGCACCGTAATTGGCGTCGGTGTAGGCGAACCAGGGGCGGCCCTCTCCATCGACGGCGAAGCTGTGCTGCGGGATCCGGTAGAGGAAGATGTTGCCAAAGGTGCCGTCGGCCTTGTTGGCGACGGGCACGAGGGTCCAGTTGGCCGCCTCGGTGCAGGCGGTGTCGCATTCGGCATAGGTGAACAGCGTCGAGGCGCCGGAGACATAGGTCGAGCTGCCGATCATCAGGCGGGGGCGCCCGTCCGGGGTGACGGCAACCTGTAGAATCTGCGGATCGGCGAGGGGCAGGGTGACGCTGCGCCAGTTGCCAGCATTCTCGCAGGATGCGGTGCACGCCGAATAATAGACGAAATCGCCGGTCTCGCCGTCATAACCGGTATGGGCGGCATGGAGGCCTCCCGCGCTATCCGCCGCGATGGCGGCGCTGGCCGATTCCTGTGCCGGGGCGAAATAGCGGCCGGCGGCCTCCGCCGCGGTGGGGAGAATAAGGAATGGCAGGAGGGCGGCAAGGAGACGGATCGGCTGCACAGTCGTGGTCCTTCGAAGGAAGGCGGGCGGCTAGCAGGAGGTGACTGAACGGCAGATGACTCGATTGTGATCCGGGCGGGCAGCGCATGCGTCACATGTCCGAATGTGACACCAAATTCATGGGGCTGGGGGCGTATGGTTAAGACGTTCTTAACAGTCTGAGCGGGATCATCCACAGGAGAAAGCCGCGATGGCGCTTCGGGGGGATTCCCCTGAATCAGCACACTGCCTAGGTTGACCCCAAGGCACGATTCGTAGGCTTCCTGCGTGCGGCAAGTTCCTTTGAGTAAAGCGTTTTTTCCTTCACGCTCACCGGCGGGAACCACCATGGCCCTACTCGAACTCGAGCCCGAAACCACCGTTCATCCGGTGGACATCATCGAACATATCGCAGCGATCAACGACTGGAATTTCGAACGCCAGGACACCGACGAGATCTCGATCTCGGTGCGTGGGTCGTGGAGCGATTACCACGTGTCGTTCAACTGGATGGAAGACCTCGAGTCGCTCCATATCGCTTCGGCGTTCGACCTCAAGGTGCCGGAGCCGCGCCGGGCCGAGGTGAAGGCGCTGATCGCGCTGGTCAACGAGCAGCTGTGGATCGGGCATTTCGACGTCTGGCACCACGAAGGCGTGATCCTGTTCCGCAATTCGCACCTCTTGACCGGCGGGGCGGAAGTGAGCCCGCAGCAATGCGAGGCGCTGCTGCGTTCGGCGACGGAAAGCTGCGATCTTTACTATCAGGCCTTCCAGTTCGTCGTCTGGGCCGGTAAGTCGGCTACCGAAGCACTCGAAAGCGTGCTGTTCGAGACCGTCGGGGAAGCCTGAACGCCTCCCCGCCAGACGCGGGGATTAGGCGTTGGCTGCACAGACTCTCAAAGATATCGGTCCCGTCGTCCTGATCGGGGCCGGCAAGATGGGCCTCGCGCTGGCGCGGGGCTGGATCAATGGTGGCTTGCCCGCCGACCGGCTGGTGCTGGTCGATCCGATGGCCGGTGAACCGGCACAGGCTTTTGCCAGCGAAACCGGCGTGCGGCTGCTCAAGAGCGCCGAGGGCGTGCTGACGCATGTGCTGGTGCTGGCAGTGAAGCCGCAGAACATGATCCCCGTGCTGCAGCAGGTGCTGCCTGTCGTCGGCAAGCACACGCTGGTGATTTCGATTGCCGCGGGGATATCGCTGCACACCCTGGCGGCGGGGCTCGATACGGAGCGCGTGGTGCGGGCGATGCCCAATACGCCGGCGCAACTGGGCAAGGGAATCACCGGTGCGGTAGGGCTTGAGGTGTCGGAAGCCGACCGCGAGGTAACCGATTTGTTGCTCAAGGCGGCGGGTGATGTGGCGTGGTTCGATGCCGAGAACATGATCGACGCGGTGACGGCGATCTCGGGGTCGGGGCCGGCCTATGTGTTCTACATGGTCGAGGCGCTGGCGGTGGCGGCGATGCGGCAGGGGTTCGATCCGCAGCAGGCGATGCGCTTTGCGCGACAGACGATCATCGGCGCGGCGGCGCTGCTCGAAGCCGACGAGGCGCCCGCGTCGGTGCTGCGCGAGAACGTGACATCGCCCAAGGGCACGACGGCGGCGGCGCTGAGCGTGCTGATGGCGGCCGATGGCCTCGAGCCGCTGATGGAGCGGGCGGTGCGCGCGGCGCGGCACCGCTCGGAGGAACTCGGTCGTGGCTGAGATCAGCTATGACGATTTCACCAAGGTCGACATCCGCGTCGGCACGGTGATCGAGGCGAAGCCCTTTCCCGAAGCCCGCAAGCCCGCGATCATCCTGCTCATCGATTTCGGACCCGAGATCGGCGTCAAGAAGAGCTCGGCGCAGATCACGGTGCATTATACGCCCGAGCAATTGGTCGGGCGGCAGGTGCTGGGCGTGGTGAACTTCCCGCCGCGGCAGATCGGGCCGGTGCGCTCGGAAGTGCTGACGCTGGGCTTTGCCGACGCCAATGGCGCGATCGTTCTGGCGGCGAGCGACAAGCCCGTGCCGAATGGCGAGAAGCTGCTCTAGCGCGAATAGATGTCGGGCAGAACAAGGTTCGGGTCGCGCAGGCGCGGATGCGCGTCCAGTACGGCGCGCAGTTCGCTGATCTGCGCTTCGCTCAAACGCCGCTTGCCTTCGCGCTGGCCGATGCTCAGACCTTTCTGCGAGTCCTCGTCGAAGACGGCGTCGAGCCCATCGAGACCTGACGTGTCGAGGCCGGCGTGGCGGAACAGCTTTTCGATCTCATGCCGCCGCCCCAAGGTGAGGTCGTTGTAGCGCAGGGCAAGAAACTGCACGCCACCGGCAAGGCGGTCGAGATAGGTCTCGAGGCAGTGCAGCCAGCCCGCGCCGATCATGGTGGTGAGCGTGGCGGCTGAAGGCGTCTCGACGTAGCGCTCCAGCTGTGAGAGCGGTCCGCCGCCCGAGAAGAAATCCCAGTAGGGCAGGCGCTGGTCGGCCGGGATGTCGTCCTGCCAGTCAAACTCGCCGAGGAATTGATACATCGACTGCCCCCAGCCAAGGGCGTCGCGATACATGAAGACGGCGCGCGCATCGGGCCGCGCGTCGATGAACTGCTGCATGTGGAACGTCGCCTGGCTCCGCAGCTTCAGCGCGAGGGTTGTCGCCTCGCGCCGCGCGCGCTGGGCGAAGATGATGCGGATCAGCAGGCGGACGAGATCGCCGCCGGCGACCGGAGCGTCAGGAGGGAGCCTGAGCGAGCGGTCATTGAATACCTCGGGCTCACTCAGGCTCCAGGCCTGCGGGGATTCGTTGAGCGCGAGGCTCGCGAGCGTCGTGCCGCACCGGCCCATGGAGTAGATGATGACCACATTGGGGTCGGGCAAATCGCCGGCGAGATCGGCGAGCGCGGTGAGCGGCAGTGTCAGCATGCGGTCGGCACGCTGATACTGAGTCAGATAGTAGAACGCTGATTTGGCGAGGTCGATACTATCGGCCAGGTGGACGCACACCAGCTCGTGGTTGGTGTGGTCGATGCAATAGGGGGACCAGCCGGGTTCGTTGAGGATGATAGCTGCCGGCGCGATGGCCGGGGCGCCCAGCACGAAGTCGCCGGGCGTCGAGTATTCCATCTCGTGGGTCTTCTGACGTCCCTCGATCGAGTAGAGGCGGGCCAAGGCCATGGCTCAGACTCCTCAAACTGGATGGTGCTTATTCTGACAATGGTCGGCAGTAGAGAGGCGTGACGCTGTAGTGCCGTGAGCCTCCTAAGAGGCGCGGAGCAATAGACAGTGAGCAATCCATGAGTGCGAGGCGAAGCCGCCGCACGACTATGAGTTGATTAGGGGACGACTAGAGGTCGACTAGAGGTCGTCTGTCAACTTCAGGCGATCGAGCGTGGCGCGGTCGCCCGGTTCGACCATGCCGACGAAGAAGCGGAGCACGGTGCGCTTGCCTTCAGGGGGGAGGGCGGCGATGGCGGCTTCGATGCGGCTGGTCTGGGTGGCGGACAGGACGTCGAACAGGCGCCGGCCCTTCTCGGTCGCGTGCAGCAGGCGCTGGCGGCGATCAGCATCGCCGGTGCGCTGCTCGATATAGCCATTGTCGATGAGCTGGCGCAGGACGCGGGCGAGGCTCTGCTTGGTGATCTTGAGGATATCGAGAAGGTCGGCGACCGGCATGCCGGGCTTCAGGTTCACGAAATACAGCACGCGGTGGTGGGCGCGGCCAAAGCCCTGGCGCTCGAGCAGGGCGTCGGCGTCGCCGACGAAGTCGCGATAAGCGAAGAAAAACAGCCCCATAACGTCCAGCGGAAGCTTGTCCGCCGCGGGTGCTCCGGCATTTATGTCAGTACTGTTGACATTTATTTTGGCCGGTGCCATTGTTTCTCCATTGCGAGCCCGTCGAAAACTTATCCCCTAGCCATTCCGGTTTGCCAAGGCTGGCGCTTCGGGACAAGATTGAACGATGGGGAGAAGGGCCTGCGAGGCCTGGTGGGAAGTGGAGGCTAGTATGGCTATTCCGATGGACCAGCGCGAGGGCTGGATCTGGTTCGACGGCGAGATGAAACCGTGGAAGGACGCGAAGATACACGTCCTGACCCATGGGCTGCATTACGCGAGCAGCGTGTTCGAGGGCGAGCGCGCCTATGGCGGCGAAATTTTCAAGTCGCGTCTGCACACGGAGCGGCTGATCCGCTCGGGCAAGACGCTGGACTTCACCATTCCCTATAGCGTCGACGAGATCGAGGCGGCCAAGCGCCTGGTGCTCGAGAAGAACGGGCTGGTCGATGCGTATGTGCGTCCTGTCGCCTGGCGCGGTTCGGAAGAGCTCAGCGTGCCGGCGCGCAAGAACACGGTGCATCTGGCGATCGCGGCCTGGGTGTGGCCGAGCTATTTCTCGGTTGAGGAAAAGCTCAAGGGCATCCGCCTCGAATGGAGCAAGTGGAAGCGCCCGAGCCCGGAGACGATCCCGTGCACGGCGAAGGCCGCCGGCCTCTACATGATCTGCACACTGTCGAAGGACGCGGCGATGGCCAATGGCTATGCCGATGCGCTGATGCTCGACTATCGCGGCTATGTCGCGGAAGCGACGGGCGCCAATGTGTTCTTCATCAAGGGCGACGAGATGCATACGCCGGAGCCCGATTGCTTCCTCAACGGCCTGACCCGTCAGACGGTGATCGCACTGGCCAAGGAGAAGGGCTTCAAGGTTGTCGAGCGGCACATCCTGCCGGAAGAACTCGCCAATTACGACGAGTGCTTCCTGACCGGCACGGCGGCCGAAGTGACGCCGGTGTCGTTGGTGGGCGAGTACAAATTCACGCCGGGCAAGGGCTGCGAGACGCTGATCAATGCCTACACCGAAGCCGTGACGCCCAAGAAGGTCGCTGCCGAGTAAGGTGCGATCGATACGGAATTGGAGAGGCCCGCAGCGATGCGGGCCTTTTGTTTTGCGGGTAGGGCAGGGCGGCTCCACTCACGGTGCACCCCTCTCCCACCAGCTTCGCTGGTCCCCCCTCTCCCGCAGGCGGGAGAGGGTATCCGTGCTGACTGCGCCACCCGACTGTAACAATTGAGGCGGCGGCGTTCATCGCGGATACAGGCGCGGCGGGCAAGATGGGAGCATGATGATGCGCGCGATGCTGCTTGCCCTTGCTCTGATGTTCGCGGCGCTGCCGGCGATGGCGGCCGACCGGACTTACACCAACAATGCGGACGTCCGCTACAAGGGGATGGCGGCGCTGGTGGCGCGGATGGGCGAGACGCGACCGGTGGCGCGGCTGCTGTTCACGCCAGACAAGATCATCGCCACGATGCAGGCCGACAGCGGGCGCGATTTCGCCGAATGGACGGCGCATCGCACGGATCTGCTGGTGGCCAATATCCATAGCGTGACGGGACCGCGGCGAGTTTCGGCCTTCGACCTCGTCGGCGATGTGTCAGGGGCGTATTTCAGGTTGTCGGAAGCGGACCTCGCGAGCTTCGAGCGCGTGGTGAGGGCGGCCATCGACTACGCCAAGCTCGAGAGCGAGCCGGTAGTGAGTTCTGTGGAACTGTCGCGGCCGGTGTCGATCCTGCCCGAGCCTGCCTATGGCGGGCCGCGCTGGACCGTGATGCTGGAAACGGCTGACGAGCGCGCCATGGCCTATGTGACGCTGGCTGGCGTGGTGTTCGGTGGCGATCTGTCGGACACCAAGCGCGCCGAAGCGACGAGTTTCCTCACGGGCGATGAGTGGCCGATGGCGGAGGCGCAGGCGGCGCTTGGCGCGGCGATCGGCGGCGCGGGCGTGCATGAAGTGCGGATCTATGAGGGCTATGTGTTCGTGACGGCGAACCACCCGACGGATAGTGGCCTGGCGCGAGACTATTCGTGGAACCTCGAAGGGGTTAGGCACGGGCTCATCGACACGCCCAACCTCCTGACGCTGGGCATGGGTAATAGGGCAGCGTTCCAGTGGAGCGATGTCGATCTGACCGCGTTGCCGGTCATCAGGGCAGCGGCGCGCGAGGCGTTCGGCGCAGCCGACGCGACGCTTCTCGCTATCGGGGCCAGCAAGCCGCTCGACCGCGCATCGGGCGAGCTGCGCGTGTTGTGGGAGGTCGAGTTCCGGCAGGCCAATGGCGATGAGGGCGAGGTGTGGCTCGACACTACGGGCCTGGTGGTTGAGGTGAAGCTGCCGGAGAGCCGGCTGCCGCCAGTGGGACCCTGGCTGGCGCCGGAGACGGTGATCGATACGATCAGCCGGATCAGCGAGACATTCGGGCCGGACGCAAAACTGTCGGAACTGCTGATAAGCGACACTCAAGGGTCGATGGATATCGAGGACCCGCAGCGGCCGGGTCAGTTGGCGCAGTTCCTAGTCGATGCGCGCGAGATCACGCGGTTCGGGTCGGCGTCGTATTTCGCCAGCCTCGAGCCGGGCAATGTGTTCACGCCGGGCGATCTGGCGGGGCTTAGCGTCGAGCAACTGGCCGACATGGTGCGGCGGACGGAAGAGCGGCTCAAGATGCCCCGGGGCGCGGTGTTCCGTTTCACCTTCTCGCGGCATGCACTGATCATGGACCCGAGCGATAATCGGCTGATGGTCGAGATCCGCTACGGGCAGGCCAATGGCAGCGGCGACGCCGGCTGGATGACGTTCCTGCTGGATGGGACGCAAACGGACGAACTGGTGCCGTAGCGGTTAGCTCCAGCGGGCTTTGGCCTTGTCGTCCTCGTGACGATGTTCGACCCAGCGTTCGCCTGACGCGGTGGCTTCCTTCTTCCAGAAGGGCGCGTCGGTCTTGAGGTAGTCCATCAGGAATTGCGCGCCCTCGAATGCCGCTTCGCGGTGCGGGGCGAGGGTCATTACCTGGACGATGGGTTCGCCCGGCTTCAGCACGCCATAGCGGTGGATGATGGTCTCATCGAGCAGGCCGAAGCGGCGACGGGCCTCGGCGACGATGGCGCCGATCTGGTTGAGGGCGAGCTCGGGGTAGCATTCGAGCGTCAGGCTCTGGATCGGATCGTCGGGCAGCGAGCGGACAAGGCCGGTGAAGGTGACGACGGCGCCAGCGCCATCGGTCAGCTCAGCGAAGGCGTTGAGCTCGGCGCCGGGATCGAACAGGGCTTCCTGGATGCGGACACCCATTCTAGCCGCCCGTCATGGGCGGGAAGAGGGCGATGATCCGGGCACCGGCGATGGGGGCATCGTGAGCGACGATCCTGGCATCGATGGCGGCGCGGATGATTTCGGGGCGCTGCAAAGCGAGATCGGCCGCTTCGTCCCGGGCCCGGAGCCAGGCGATGAGATCGGCGATGGTGGCGACCTCCGGGGGTGGCGACACTTCTTCCTCGCCGCGATCGAGCCGTTCGCGCAGCCAGGCGAAATAGAGAATCTTCATTCCGACGGGGTCGGCGGGCTGTCGAAATGCAGCCAGGCTGACGACAGGTACTGCCACCCCGTCCAGACGGTCAAAGCGGCGGCGAGCCACATCAGGGCGCCGGATATAAAGCCGAAGCTCGGCAAGAGGCCGTCGACGATGACGAAGAAGAGGGCCACGAGTTGTACCGTTGTTTTCCATTTGGCTAGGAAGGTAACGGGCACGGAGACGGATTTGTTGCCGAGGAATTCGCGCAAACCGGAAACGAAAATCTCGCGCATCAGGATGGCGATGGCCGGGATCAGTTCCCAGCCGGAGAAATCGCGGGTCCACGCGAAAGTGACCAGCAGGGCACTGACGAGCAGCTTGTCGGCGATCGGATCGAGCATCTTGCCGAGATCGGAGTAGAGATTCATGCGGCGGGCGAGGAAGCCATCGAGCCAGTCGGTCACCGCTGCGACGACGTAGAGGACGAGGGCGATCCAACCCAGCCAGTCCGCCTGCGCGACCAGAAGAAGGCAGATCACCGGGATGGCGGCGATGCGCGCGAGGGTGAGCTGATTGGGCAGCGAGCGGAGCGAGGCGGGTATGTACATGGTGGGAATGTGGGCCGGGGGAGAGCAAGGGTCAAGTGAAACGCGGCGCGCGCGGTTCGGCTCCGTGGCTGTGGCTCGCGTCCTCCCCCGCCACGCGGGGGAGGAACCTGAGGGCTGGCTGCCGTTACGCGACCTGCTGGGCGGATTCGCGGCGGGCGGCGACGGCGTTGGCGAGCAGTTCGAGGGTTTCAACCGTCGTGTCCCAGCCGATGCAGCCATCGGTGATGGACTGGCCGTAGACCAGTCCCTTGCCGGGTTCGAGATCCTGGCGTCCGGCGACGATGTTGCTCTCGATCATGACGCCGACGATGCGACGATCACCGGCCGCGATCTGGGCGCCGACATCGGCGAGGACGAGCGGCTGGTTCTCGGGCTTCTTGGACGAATTGGCATGGCTCGCATCGATCATGATGGCGGGCGCGATGCCCGCCTTGGCCGATTCGGCTGCCGCGGCCTCGACACTGGGCGCGTCGTAGTTCGTGGTTTTGCCGCCGCGCAGGATGATGTGGCAATCGTCATTGCCTGAGGTGGAGGCGATGGCGGAGCGCCCGTCCTTGGTGACGGCGAGGAAATGGTGCGGCTGGCTGGCGGATTTCACCGCGTCGAGGGCGATCCGGACATTGCCGTCGGTGCCATTCTTGAAGCCGACCGGGCAGGAAAGGCCGGAGGCGAGCTCGCGATGCACCTGGCTCTCGGTGGTGCGCGCGCCGATGGCGCCCCAGGCGACAAGGTCGGCGAAATATTGCGGCGTCGTCATGTCGAGGAATTCGCAGCCGGCGGGGAGGCCGAGATTGGCGATCTCGAGCAGCAGGCTGCGCGCGACGCGCAGGCCATTGTCGATCTTGAAGCTGCCATCGAGATCGGGGTCGTTGATGAGGCCCTTCCAGCCGACCGTGGTGCGGGGCTTTTCGAAATAGACGCGCATGACGATTTCGAGCCGGTCGCCGAGTTTTTCGCGGAGCGGCGCGAGGCGTTTGGCGTAGTCGATGGCAGCGACGGGGTCGTGGATGGAGCAGGGGCCGACCACGACGACAAGCCGGTCATCGGCGCCATGCAGGACGTTGTGGATGGCGTGACGCGAGGCGAGCACGGTGCGGGTGGCGGCATCGGTGCGCGGGAATTCGTGCATCACCTCGGCGGGCGTTCGGAGCTCGCGGATGTCCTTGATGCGCAGGTCGTCGGTGGTCTTGAGCATGGTCTTGGTCCTCTGGATTTTTAGGGGACCGGCGACAAAAAAAGCCGCCAGTCGCTGGCGGCTTCGGGAAACTTGTCTGTTTGATGGTGTCAGATCAAACGCGCCCCTCCGGCTGCCAGCGGCTTCCGTTGCTAAAATACCAATACGTAAAGCTGGCGCGGACGAGGTTCATGGGCGGAGTCTGTATACCAGCGCGAAACGCTTGTCACGGGGTCTCGTCAACGGCGCCCGCTGCATCGTCGATGGCGTCGAAAACCCTCAGCGTCGCCTCGATGTCCTTGCGGCTGACGCCCGCGAAGACCTCGAGGCGGAGTTCGTTGAGGGCATCGTTCACCTCATGCACCACGGTCCAGCCGGCGTCGGTGAGGTTCACGGCGTTGGCGCGGCGGTCGGCGGGGTCGGGGACGCGGGTGATGAAACCATGGGTCTGAAGCTCGTCGAGCAGGCGGACCAGCGAGGCGCCCTCGATGCCGATGGCATCGGCCAGGGCGTTCTGACGGACATTCTCGCCGAGCCGCTCGATCCACAGCAGCGGGGCGGAAGCCGCCTCGGAAACGCCGTGCCGCGCCGCGACCTGGCGGCCGATCTTGCGCCACTGGCGACCGGCCAGCAGCAGATTGCGCGTCAGATCGCGCAGCAGATGGGCGTCGTCCGGCGTTGCCAATGAAATAGCCTCCCAACCAATCCGCTATGATGAACACGAATGGATGGTGCCGATCAACACGGCGCCCCGCAGGGCTGCAGAGCGGCGGCCCGGGCAGACCTCAATCGGCGAGGCTGGGGAAGTAGTTCTCGGCCTCGTTGGTGAGCAGCCACGCGATATCGAGGATCGGCGTTTCGTAGAGCACGGCGGTGCAGGCGAAGATGACATGCGGCAGGCCGCCGAGCGTGAAGACCACGCGGTCACCGTCCTTGAAGCCGATGGCGAGGTTGGTGTCGATCAACTCGTCGATGGGGCAGCCATCCTCGCCGCTCGGGACGTCCATCTCCGCGTCGGTGCGGCGGTGTTCCTTGACGAAGGTCGCGAGCTCGGCGTCGGGGAGCCACTGATAGTCGCGCGGGTTGGCGCGGGCGGTTTCGAGATCGGCGGGCGTACCGTCATAGTTGAGCGGCCGCCAGCCGCGGAAGATGCGGCTCAGATCGAGCGGCACGCCGTCCACCAGATCGAGATTGTAGATGTCGATGTGGTTGTAGGGATGGGCGCCGCCGCAGGACAGGCTGCCCGACTGGGTCCAGCTCAGGACGGTGGACGAGGCGTAGTCGACTGTGACCTGCTCCTCGTCGTACCAGCCCAAGGTACCGGCGTCGTAGTTGTAACCGTTCCAGCCGAAGCCCTGATACTGCTGCGCCATGCATGAGAGGGCATCGAGTGTCATGATCCAGTGGCGCCGTTCGAGCCATGCATTGGCGGGCGCGATGTCGTAGCCGGACATATCGAGCAGACGCGGATACCGGAACTTCGTTCTGGGATCGGTAACGTAGTGGAAGCTCGCGCCGTTCATCTCGACGGGGTCGCTGGCGGCAAGCTTGACCGCGGTGACCTTGAGATAGTCGTAGGGCGACGTCTCCGGCGTCAGCGTGCCGTCCCAATATAGGCTGTTGGCGAATTCGGGCAGGGCGATCGTGCCGCCGGCGGGATCGAACAAGCGGGTGCCGACACGTTCGAGCCTCACCGGACGGTTGCGGCCGTTGATGGCGAAATGGCCTTCGAGCGATTGGCCGTCGCGGGAGATCTCGAGCGCCCATCTGGCGCCCAGCGGGGCGGGGCCGGGCGGGTCGTCCTGCGCGCCGGGGCAGTTGTTGGTGTCCGCCGAGCAGGCGACTTCCTCGGCGAGGCCGAAGCGCGAGCGGGCGGCAGGCGCGGCGTGGAACGGGATATCGACGCCCTTGTTGACGTAGAAGTAACGGCCGAAGAGATCGGCATTGCCGGCATGCGGCTCTTCCGACAGCTCCAGCACAATGGGCAGATCGCCAATGGTGCCCTTGTAGGTGACAGCGTCGGCGAGGGCCGGGCTCGCGAGCAGGGTCAGGACAAGGGCGGTGGCGATGCGATTCATGGACGAGCTCCCGTTTGCCGGTGCGCTAGCAGGGCCGGACTGAACAGGCGCTGAACTCAGCCGGTGCGGTTGAAATGGTCGTAGACCAACTGCGCCATGGCGCTGGAAATGCCGGGAATGGCGGCGAGGTCGGCGAGGGAAGCGCGGCTGACGGCCTTGGCGGAGCCGAAATGCTGCAGCAGCGCGCGCTTGCGCGTCGGGCCGATGCCGTCGATCTCGTCGAGCGGGTTCTTGATGATGTCCTTCTTGCGGCGGGCGCGATGGGTGCCGATGGCGAAGCGGTGGGCTTCGTCGCGCAGGCGCTGCACGAAATAGAGTACCGGGTCGCGATGCGGCAGCATGAAGGGCTCCTGGCCCTCCATGAAGAATTTCTCGCGCCCGGCGTCGCGTTCCTCGCCCTTGGCGATGCCGATGAAGGTGACTTCGCGCGGCAGGTCGAGGCCGGCGATGACTTCCTTGACGGCATTGAGCTGGCCGAGACCGCCATCGATGAAGACGACATCGGGCCAATCGGGCATGCCGGTGTTTTCATCCTCGGCGTCGAGTTCGCTTTCGTTGGCGAGGCGCGAGAAGCGGCGGGTGAGCACTTCGCGCATCATGCCGAAATCGTCGCCCGGGGTGATGTCGGTCGAGCGGATGTTGAAGGTGCGGTAGTGCTTCTTGGAGAAGCCTTCCTCACCCGAGACGATCATGGCGCCGACGGCGTTTGTGCCGGAGATGTGCGAGTTGTCGTAAACTTCGATGCGACGCGGCGCTTCGTCGAGGGCGAAGAGTTCGGCGACCCCTTCCAGCAATTGCCGCTGCGTGGCGCCTTCGGCGAGCTGGCGGCCGAGGGCTTCGCGAGCATTGTTGAGGGCGTGGTTGACGAGGTCGCGCTTCTCGCCGCGGCGCGGTGTTTCGATATAGACGCGCGAGCCGAGCCGCGAGGTCAGCGCTTCCTCGAGCAATGCGTTCTCGCTGGGCTCGTGGCTCAGGAGGATCAGCTTGGGCGGCGTACGGTCCTCGTAGAACTGGCCGATGAAGGCTTCGAGCACTTCGGTATCGCTGAGCGTGGCATCCGCCTTGGGACGGAAGGCGTGATTGCCCCAGTTCTGGTGGGCGCGGAAAAAGAACACCTGGACGCAGAACTGGCCGGCTTCGTGGGCGATGGCGAAGACGTCGGCCTCTTCGACGTTGCGGGCGGCGACATCGCTCTGGCTCTGCACCAGCGCGAGGGCGGAGAGACGATCGCGCAGCAGGGCGGCGCGTTCGAAGTCGAGAGACTCGGCGGCCTGGTTCATGTCGGACTGGAGATGGTCCTGCACGGATTTGGAGCGGCCGGAGAGGAACTGGCGAGCTTCCTCGACAAGTTCGCCATAGGCGTCGATCGAGATCTCGCCGGTGCAGGGGCCAGAGCAGCGCTTGATCTGGTGCAGCATGCAGGGGCGGGTGCGAGCCTTGTAGAAGCTGTCGGTGCAGGTGCGCAGCAGGAACGCCTTCTGCAGTGAGGTGATGGTCCGCTTGACCGCGATGGCCGAGGCGAAGGGGCCGAAATAATGGCCCTTCCGGCGCTTGGTGCCGCGATGCTTGGTGAGCTCGGGCGCTTCGTGCTCGGTGGCGATGAGGATGTAGGGGAAGCTCTTGTCGTCACGCAGCAGCACGTTGAAGCGCGGCTTCAGGCGCTTGATGAGATTGGCTTCGAGGAGAAGGGCTTCGGCTTCGGTCTCGGTGCGTACGAACTCCATGGTGCGCGTTGCCGCGATCATGCGCTGGAGCCGGACTTCTAGGGCTTCGGGGCGGGTGTAGTTGGTGACGCGCGCCTTGAGGCTGCGCGCCTTGCCCACATACATGACCTCGCCGGCCTCATCGATCATGCGGTAGACGCCGGGGGCGGAGGGCAGCGTCTTGACGAAGGCGCGGATGATCTCCGCACCGACTTCGTAGGGCACGTCGTTCATTCGGCGCGCCTCGGACTGGGCCCGCGCGTGGCGGGGAAATCGAGATGGCGGCCACCGTCGACCGGGATCATGGTGCCCGTCACGGCGCGGGCGTTGAGCAGGTAGAGCAGGGCCTCGCAGATATCGCCCGCATTGGCGGCATAACCCAGCGGCGTGGCAGCCTGGTTGCGTTGAAACGCTGCTTCGGATTGTCCCTTGTCCCGAAGGGTCGGGCCGGGGCCGATGGCGTTGACGCGGATGCGTGGGGCGAGTGACTGCGCCATGGTCTGGGTCATGGTCCAGAGCGCGGCCTTGCTCAGCGTGTAGCTGAAGTAGTTTGGGGTCAGATGCAGGATACGCTCGTCGATAATGTTGACGATGTTCCCCTGCGTGCCGTCGGGCAGTTGGGCGGCAAAATCGCGGGCGAGGAAGGCCGGCGCTTCGAGATGGATAGCGAAATGGCGGTCCCACAGCGCCTCCTCGAGATCCATGACCGAATCCGGCTCGAAGGACGAGGCGTTGTTGACGAGGAGGGTCAGCGCGCCGAAGGGCTTCATGGCCTTCTCGATGAGGGCGGCACGCTGGCGGCGGTTGGCAAGATCGGCCTTGAGCGTGGCGGCCTGCCCGCCGGTTGCCCTGATCTCCACGGCCAGAGCTTTGGCGTCATCCTCCCCGCCGCGATGGTGGATGACCAATGCATAGCCGGCGCCCGAGAGGGCACGGGCCATGGCAGCGCCAAGCCGGTTGGCGGCGCCGGTGACGAGAGCGACGGGCTGATTCGAGGGTTTGATCATGGGCTGTCCAAGATAGGATTTCGCGGCGGCGGCTGAAAGGGCAGGGGCAAGTTCGCGGGGGAAGCGGGCCAGAAGCGTCTTTCAGGGGCCAAATGACCGGCATAGACTTTGTTGGCGAGCGGGGGCACGCACCCGCTATTGGGAAGGAGCTTTGCTCATGGACTTCGTAGGACTCATTCTTCAACTCGTAGGTGGCGCCGCCGGTGGTTATGGCACCGGTCGAGTGGCAAAAAATGTCAGCATCAACCCCACCGTTGACGCCATTGTCGGCCTGATCGGTGGTTTCGGCGGGACATGGATTGCCGGGCTCATCCCTGCCCTGCTGCCCCTGATCTCGGGTGGTGGCGCGGCCTATGCCGGCCAGGCCGTTACCGGCGTGGTGGGCGGCGGCATTCTCACAGCGATTGTCGGCGCCATCAAGAACGCGACCGCGAAGTAGCGCCGACACACATATGCCGGGCCGAGGGCAGACGGCCCGGCAAACTGGACTGAACGATGACAGATATGACAGGCCCCAGGCGCGACAATGTGGGGCGCGGGATTGCTCTGGCCCTCGGAGCGGTCCTGATCTTTTCGACGCAGGACGCGGCGTCAAAATTCCTCGTCCAGTCGGACGTGTCGCCCTTCCAGATGACCATGATGCGCTTCTGGGCGTTCGCCGCCTTTGCGCTGGTGTTTGCCTGGCGGCGGATGGGGCTGCGGGCCGCGTTCCGCTCGAAGCACCCGAAACTGCAGGTAGCGCGCGGGTTGCTGCTGGTCGTCGATATCTGGCTGTTCATCATGGCACTGGCGACGGTGCCGCTGGCGGCAGCGCAATCGATCGTGCTGGTCTATCCGCTGCTGGTGACGGTGTTCGCGATCCCGTTCCTTGGCGAGAAGGTGGGTGTGTTCCGCATCAGCGCGGTCATCGTCGGCTTTCTTGGCGCCCTGGTGATCGTGCGCCCGGGCGGCGTGCCGCTCGACTGGGGCGTGTGGCTCGCCATTGGTTCGGGCGCGACCTATGCGCTCTATCTAGTGCTGACGCGCAAGGTTTCGGCGGATGACTCGCCGACGACGAGCATGGCCTATACGGGCGTGGTCGGCCTGCTGCTCAGTACGGGCGTCGGGATATTCCACTGGCAGATGCTGGACCTGCAGTCGTTCCTGCTCATCGGCTACATCATGGTCACCGGCGTAACGGCGCATGGCATGATGATCTTTGCCCTGTCGCAGGCGCCGGCGAGCGTGCTGCAGCCATTCAACTACACATCATTGCCCTGGAGCATCTTGTTCTCGATCGTGATCTTTCACGAGACGATCGACGGGATCTCGCTGCTGGGCGCGGCGATCATCGTGGGCGCCGGCCTTGTGGTGATGGCGCGGGAGCGGTTCCGCAAGGTGCCGCAGCTCAGCGGCGAAGCCACGCTGCCAGGAAAAGAATAGCGGACCCGGCGAGGACAAGCGCCCCGAGCGGGGCGGCCGAGAACAGCAGCAGGGCCGGGATCAGCGCGTCGACATCGGTGAAGACATAGTGCACGGCGAGGGCCGGCAACGTGCCGATGGCGAGGAGGACGACGCCCAGCCGCAGCAGCAGCTTGGCCCAGATGGTCAGCGGGCGTTCCATTTGTCTCCCAAGGTCTTGAATCCGTAAGGTGCCATGGGCACTTTAGCCGAGGTTTACCGGGAACGCCGACACGAAAGGGTGCACGCGATGCTCATCATCATAGAAGTTGCTCTGGCTCTGATCCTGGTGGGCGGCGTGGTCAGCTACATGACGCGCGGCCGGCAGCAGGCGGCGCGCGGCGCCATGATCGACCGCCGGGTCGACGCCTACATCGAGACGATCCGACGCGAGGGCTCCAACAAGGAGCTGGTGGCGATGAGCGACAATGAGCTGCGGGATTTGCTGATGTCGAGCGCACACAATCTCAAGGTGCAGCGCGACCGCCGGCTCTATCTGCTGTTCGGTGGCGTGCTGGTGGGCCTGATCGGCGCGATCCTGGTCGCGACCGAAGAGGGGACGCGCGGCTTCGGTATCGCGCTGGTGGTGGCGGCGCTGGTGCTCTACGGCATCAACGAGTTCCTCGGCCGGCAGATGATCGGCCCGCTCGAGGCCAAGGGTATCGACGTCGAGCGTCTCCGCGTCGAATAGCGGCTAGAGCCGCCTTATCTTGCCGACGATGAAGGTGAGCACCCCGGCCAGCACGAGGGCGAGGGGGGCCAGCACGAGGATGGACAGCAAGGTGCCGTCGAGATGCGTGCTGCCGTTCGGGCCGGCAAGGCGGCTGAGGCCGAACTGTTCGAGGCTGAACAGGCCGATGCCCAAAAGCACCAGAGTGGAAGCGAGCTTGAGGTAGGGTTTGGTGCCCTGTTCGGCCATGGCGTGTCTCCGTTGCCCGAAAAGATAGGAGCTTGACCGGCAAACGGCAACGCCGGCCTCGCGGGAGGCCGGCGCGCGTAAGGGGAACCGGTCGGCTTACTGGTTGATGCAGACGTAACCGAGCGGGCCGGTGAAGCAGAACTGCACGCCGGGCTTCGGATCGTAATCATAGTCGTCATCGATATCGATGGCCGACTTCTTCACCCAGCCGGCATTGTTCGGGCCGGGCGGGTCGATGCGGAACCAGCCGCCATTCTTGTTGGTGTAGTTGATCACCTTGACGTAGTCGCCTTCCTCGACCCACTCGACGGTGGGGGAGTTGGACGACCAGGTCTTTTTGACCTTGGTGTCGTAGTTCACATAGCCGTAGGTGGCGGCGAAGGCGCCGCTGACGGACAGGACGAGCACGGTGGCGGCAAGGGCGCCGGTCTTCAGCAGGGAAAGAGCCATTTCAGATTCCTTTCGCGTTGAGCGGGCAATCGCTTGCCTTGACCCGAACGCTATTCCGGTCTGGCTGAACCGAAGCTGACGCGGCCGTTTAGTTCCAGATTTTCGGAAAATTGTTAGGAATCGGGTCCAGCGGATCGAAGGAGAATTCGAACGGCGTGACCTGGACCTTGGCCGGGGAGCCGATGAGCCAGCTGCCGGGAACCCAGCCGGAGGGGCCGCCGTCGAGCTGGCGGACAAGGCACCAGCGTGCCTTGCGGGTGCAGCGGTCGAGATAGACCCGCTCATTGTTCCGGAGCTTGTCGATGACGGCGGAGCCGCTGCGCGGGAAGAGGTGGACGGCCTGCACACCGGAGGAACGGGCGGTGGGACGATCGGCGAGCGCCGGGGAGGCGGCGGCGAGGCCGGCGAGCAGCACTGCACCGGCGGCGAGAAGGGCGAGAGTGGGGTGACGCATGGGCGATCTCCTGGGACAGCTAGACTTGCGGCTCGGGCGCGGTGGGATCATCGACCGTGGGCAGGGGCGTGAGGTCGAGTTCATTTTCGATGGCGCGCTCGACCAGCGCAAGAGCGGACTGGATCTCGGCGAAGCGCTGGCGGGCCGTATCGAGATTGGTCTCGAGCACGGCGGCGCGGCGCGCGTCGACGAGGCGGTCGCGGAACGACTTCAGCGCGGTGACATGGGCGGATTCGGGGCGGGACATGGAGGGCTCCTTGTTACGGGGTTTTAACGCGGTGACGGCAGCTTGGGCTCCCGATGCCGCCGGCTGGCATTTGCGCTGGATCAATGGCATGGCGGCGGCGGGCGGGTAGGCTGCGGCCGGACGAGGAGTGTCGGATGTACAGATTTGCGGCGATGATGGCGGTGGTGGCAGGGCTGGCGGCAGCCCCGGCGGCCGCGCAGGATGTGGGCATGGGCGCCGAAGTGTTTGAGCGCTGTGCGCTGTGCCACGACATCGGCGAGGGGGCGCGCAACCGGCAGGGGCCCGTGCTGACCGGCCTGTTCGGCCGGCGCGCCGCGAGCGTGGCGGATTTTCCGTATAGCCCGGCGCTGCGTGAGGCAGGCGATGGCGGGCTGGTGTGGACGGCCGAAACGGTGTCGGACTTCATCGCCAAGCCGCGCCATTTCGAGCCGGGCACGGGGATGATCTTTTCCGGGCTGAAGGGCGAGGCCGATATCGCCGATGTGGTGGCGTACATCATGACCTTCCAGACACCGGCGCAGGTCGAACTGCAGCTCGGCCAGACGCTCGTCGAGACCTATTGCGGGGCCTGCCACGCCATCGGCCGCGACGATGCCAGCGCGCATGAGGCGGCGCCGCCGTTCCGTACGCTGGATGAGCGCTATGATGTGGGCGATCTCGAGGAAGGGCTGGTCGAAGGGCTGGTGAGCGGCCATCCGGACATGCCGGAATTCGCGTTCGAGCCGGAGCAGGCGGCGGCGATCGTGGCTTATCTGCGCTCGCTCGAATAGGCGCGCTGCCGGCCGCTCATGAAATTGTGTACGGGCGGCAAGCCGCTGGCGGGCAAGGGGAGTTTGGCGCGGCGGCCGGATGGAACCATCGCGATTCACACAAGTTACTGTCATGCCGGACCATAGGGTGATCTGGTGATGCCTAGACCGGGACGGCCGCCGATTTGCGTTCGGTGATGGGATTCGTGTTCCGGGCGTTCTCCTGCGCAATGAATGGGATTCGGCCGGCATGCATCCTGCGTGGCGGACATCTATTGCGGAGGAAATCTTGCTGACGGCCGATATTGCTTTTGCTCTTTGTCTCCCCTTCATGGCGCTGAGCGCCGCACGCCTGCTGCTGCCGGTCCGCACCGGCAGGTTCCGCTGATGGATATGCAGGAACAGGAGGTCGAGCGGCCGCGCCGCAAGACCGATACCAGCAATGCCGAGGCCCGGCAGGCGATCGCCGATACGGTGTCCCGCTTTCCGGCCTGGCGCAGCGACCTCGCCCAATATGCCGTGATTGCAGAACGCCGTTTCAGTACGGCCGAGCGGCAGCGCATGCTGGATCGCTGCGAAGTCATCATGCGCGAAGTGCAGGAGGCGCGGGTGGCGCTGGTGATGGGGCTGATGGATGCGCCCCGCATGGTCGCCGGCCATTCGCGGGTCAGCGATGTGGAGAAGGCGCTCGACGGGGTCGAGGCCTCGGTGAACGCGCTCAGGCGCCGGCTGCGGGACAGCTGACGCCCGAACGCATCCATTTCTAGAGCTGCACCGTGGCGTTGTCGCCAAATTTGGGCTTGGCGCCGGTGACGGCCGAGACCAGCATGGCCGAAAACGCGATGGCCTTGTTGGGCGAGTCCCACAGCTCGGCACTATCGGGCCGCACGGTGATCAGGCGGATGTCGGGATCGTTCTCATCGTCCCACCAGGCCTTGTCGAAGGGCGACCACAATTCCTTGATCTTGGCGCGGTCATTGCTGGCGGTCGCGTCGCCCGAGATGGAGACGAACTTCATCGAGCCGGTATCGGCATAAGCGAGATTCACCCGCGGATATTGTTCGATCTGCTCGAGCTTGTGGCTCGTGGCGGAGGTGAGGAAATAGATGGCGTGCTCGTCGCGGAAGACGCGCGAGCTGAGCGGGCGCGATTGCTGCTTGCTGCCGTCCCAGGTGTCGAACATGCAGAAGTCGATTCTCTTGGCCAGCTCCCAGACGCGGTCGGCAATCTCGGCCGGGCTCATGTCGGTTTCCTGCTGCTTTTCATGGGGCATTGTTGCCGCTCCTATAGTTTGAAGTGTGCTTGGCAAACGCGAGGGCCGGGCAGGGGTTGCGGGAATTGTTTGTGCGCTGCGGGTGATCCGATGTAGCTCGCCTGCGTAGGGGCGTGCGGAGGTTTCCGGCAGTCTTGCGACCCCGGTTGTTCCCTTGCCGGGGACAAGCGTCCCCGGACGGAAGCGCGGAGCGCCTCCGATGCTTTGGCGAAGCGTTCGAGACGCTCCGCGCTTACCCCTGCGCTGTGACCAACCGAGCCTCGGCTCGACCGGTCCCCCGCTGGGGGATGCCGCTGACGGGATGTGAGGAACCAGTGGGGCGCGCGAGGGCTTATTGCGGGTCTGGCGCGGTCTCTGACACCGCCCAGTCGCTCACCAACGGGTACCCCAAGGCTGGACCATACGATGTGCGACCACACCGCCCCCGCCGCTGCCACCCGCACTTCGTCGGTACGCCGGGCTATACGGCGGCAGCGAGGGCATTATGCGGGCGGTCCAGGGGGACGTGGATAAGTTTTCGGATATTTCTTGGATTGCTGAATGGGGGCAGTGGGTTCTGCCGGAATCTTGTTGTGAAGTGTAGCGGGATTTCAGCCTCGACGGGCGAGCAGTTCACGTTCTGCGGATTCCGTGACTCGATAAGGGGCGCGGACGATAGTGGAGTTGGGATCAGGCAGATTGCTCTTCGTGTAGGAGCCGCGACAATCACCAAAATCCAGTGGAACCGGTCTCTTCCATCTAGAATCCCCTTGGGACGATAGTAATGTCTGGAATTCTAGATGTTTCGGGGCCGAATTGTCCAAGAACAGCAATATTAAAACCCTTACTGCAGACTCATTCCGATCAGTGATCGACTCAATCGAGGCGGTTAGAGCGCTTAGGCCTGATAGAGAGCTGTGGTACCGGGGACACAGCAGCAATTCCTACGTGCTCGCACCAGGACTGCATCGCCTAGATGCGCCCATAGCAGACATCTCCGCCAAGGAGGCGCGGCTGTACAAGGACTTTCACTTCCGCTCTCCCATGTACGATAGCTTGGTTAGGGTGGATTTGTGGGATCAGTTGTTCCTGATGCAGCACTATCGACTTCCTACGAGGCTGCTGGACTGGACCGCCAGTCCCCTTGTTGGGCTTTTTTTCGCTCTCAGTAGTTTCAAGAACGGACCCAAGGCTAAGCCGCCAGTCCTCTGGGTTCTCGACCCCGCTCGATGGAACGAGGGAATGCTGCACGACATAAGTGGGCCTCAACTGGTTTACCCAACAGACGACACCACTGTTGCCCAGTATCATCCTCTCGCCACGGGGAGTCGTCGGTCCGAGCCACTCGGGATCGAGGGTGTCATCAACAACCCTAGGATAAACGCCCAGCGCGGAAAGTTCGTTATATTTGGCCCGCAGAAGAAATCTCTGGAGCAATTTTGTGAAGGTCATAAAGCATGGAATACTGATGTGCCGCTGACAAAGATTGAGATTAAACCAACCGCGGCCCTTGGGGTGTATGCCGACTTGCAGCACTATGGAGTAACATACTCAAGCGTATTCCCCGACTTGGATGGCCTTGCGACCGAGATACGCGGAAAGTACGGATATTAGCATGTTTGAGGTACAGGCTAGAAACCTAAAATCCGCAAGATACTGGTTTAGCATAAGAAACCGTATCGACATGGAGCCTGAGTATCAGCGCTCTGGCGGTATTTGGTCGCTTGAGGATAAGCAGTACCTCATCGACTCAATACTTAACGAGTACGATATCCCAAAACTATACTTGGCGGATTTCACGACGATAAAGAGCGTCATAAACGAAGATAACCTACAGTTTGCTGTTATTGACGGAAAGCAGAGAATTGAAGCGATATTTGGATTCTTGAGTAACGATTATCCTCTGAGCAGAAAATTCCAGTATCAAAAGAATGAAAATCTGGCTCTTAGGGGATTGTACTATAAGGACCTGCAGAGATCGCACGAGGCTGTCGCGGCTGTCATTGAAGAGTATCCGATGCCGATCATGCATGTCGTTACCGACGAGTTAGAGAAGATCAACGAACTCTTTGTGCGGCTGAACAAGGGCGCGAATCTAACTGGCGCTGAGAAGCGAAATGCGATGATTGGTCCTGTGCCAAAGATGCTTCGCCGGATTGCCGAACACGAATTCTTCGCAGAGTGCGTTCGCTATCAAACGAAGCGCGGTCAGAACCTTAACGCGGCAGCCAAGCTGCTAATATTTGAGCTTTCAGAAGGGCCTGTAGATACCAAAAAGGTCTCGCTAGACGACATGGTGCGCGAAGCCGACGAGGGCCAGATTAAAGTGGCATTCCAGAAGACGCTTTCCGGACTGGACAAGATGCGCAGCGTTTTTGGCAATCGAGATCCGCTTCTTTCGTCGCAGGGTCAGATACCAGTCTACTATTGGGTTTGCCGCGACCAATCGGCAAAGCGCCTTGGAATTTTCCGTCAGTTTCTAGAGGAGTTTCAGTCGGAACTGAACTTGGACAAAGAGTTGAACCGCGAGGACACAGACTACGCGGCTTATCGACAAGCGTCTCGGAGCGTAAACGATGACTGGTCGCATAATCAGCGCGCCGAAATCCTAGACGCCTCATTCAGGGCTTGGCTGGCCCGCTAGAGCTTATCGGAACGCCGTACCTGATCGTGGATAGAATGGCACAAATGAAAAGCTGGTCCGTAGTGCACTGGCAGTTGGGGCCTTGGCTTTCGTCGCAATTGTAATTGTGGCCTGGAAGAACGTTCCTTCAGGACAAAATGATCAACTCACGTACTATACGCTGTGGTTGACCCTTTCCACGGCGCTCTTGGCCGTGGCGACGTTCATGCTGGTCCTTGTGGCGCGCCAGCAATTTGTAGATTCGCGTTTCATGAATCGGGCCTACGTTAGTGTGGAGCCAAGAGGTTTGTCTCCTTGGCGTGGCGAGGCCAATCGCTTCCTTGGCCACGTAGCGATTGTGAACTCTGGGGTCCTCCCTGCTAGAAACTTGAGATGGGTCCTCTGCATTGAGATGTCGAACGATGGCGACAAACAAGATTTCGCAATCCCATCGATCCGTCGAGGAAGCCAGATTGTCGGCGCGCGGGGAACAATGGCACGAGGCACGCCGCCAATTGGTGCCACTGGCGAATCATACTGCTTTGTCTGGGGATTGGTGACTTACGACGATGGCTTCGGTGTCGATCAGACTACCAATTTTTGTCATCGCTACAATTGCAATAGGGACGACTTTCGACGAACGCTGAGCATCGACGACCGAGACGCGCGGCAGCATGAGTTCGGTAATTCGACCAGCTAATCCCCACTCCCCTCCAGCACATCCAATTCCGCTTCGCGCAGGCGCTTGATTTCGTCGCGTAGCCTTGCCGCGCGTTCGAATTCGAGGTTCGTGGCCGCTTCACGCATCTGCTTTTCCATGTCCTTGATGACGGCCTGGAGGTTGGCGCCGACCTGGATTTGCTCTTTGCCAGCCTTGTCCTTGCCGATCGAGACCGTGACGTGGTCCTTTTCGTAGACGCTGTCGACGATCTCCTTGATGTTGGACTTGACGCTCTGCGGTGTAATGCCGTTCGCCTCGTTGTAGGCGATCTGCTTCTCTCTACGCCGGTTGGTTTCGGCGAGGGCGCGTTCCATGCTGCCGGTTTCGCGGTCGGCATAGAGGATCACCTTGCCGTCGACGTTACGCGCGGCGCGGCCGATGGTCTGGATCAGGGACGTCTCTGAACGCAGGAAGCCTTCCTTGTCGGCGTCGAGGATGGCGACGAGGGCGCATTCGGGGATGTCGAGGCCTTCGCGCAGGAGGTTGATGCCCACCAGCACATCGAAGGCGCCTAAGCGCAGATCGCGGATGATCTCGATGCGCTCGATGGTGTCGATGTCGGAGTGCATGTAGCGGACCTTGATGCCCTGCTCATGCATGTATTCGGTGAGATCTTCCGCCATCTTCTTGGTGAGGACGGTGACGAGGGTGCGGTAGCCGGCTTTCGTCGTCTGGCGGATCTCGTCGACGACGTCATCGACCTGGGTCTTGGCCGGGCGGATTTCGACCGGGGGATCGGTGAGGCCGGTGGGGCGGATGACCTGTTCGGCGAAGACGCCGCCGGCCTGTTCGAGTTCCCAGGCGCCGGGGGTGGCCGAGACATAGATGGTCTGCGGGCGCATGGCGTTCCACTCCTCGAAGCGGAGCGGGCGGTTGTCCATGGCCGAGGGCAGGCGGAAGCCATACTCGGCGAGGGTGGCCTTGCGGCGAAGGTCGCCGCGATACATGGCGCCGAGCTGACCGATGGTGACGTGGCTTTCGTCGATGAAGACGAGGGCGTTGTCGGGGAGATATTCGAACAGGGTCGGCGGCGGCTCGCCGGGTTTGCGGCCGGAGAAGTAGCGCGAGTAATTCTCGATGCCGGCGCAGGAGCCGGTGGCTTCCATCATTTCGAGATCGAACAAAGTGCGCTGTTCGAGGCGCTGGGCTTCGAGGAAGCGGCCGGCGCCGTTGAGCTCCTGGAGGCGCGCGGCGAGTTCGGCGCGGATCAGCTTGATGGCGCCGGTGAGGGTGGCGCGGGGCGTGACGTAGTGGCTGTTGGCGAAGATGCGCACGAAGATGAGGTCGGACGATTTCTTGCCGGTGAGCGGATCGAATTCGGCGATGGATTCGATGGTGTTGCCGAACAGGGTGATGCGCCAGGCGGCATCCTCATAGTGGGCGGGGAAGAGTTCGACGGTGTCGCCGCGGACGCGGAAGGTGCCGCGGACGAAGCCGGTGTCGCCGCGCTTGTACTGGAGCTGCGTCAGGGAGCGGAGGAGCTCGCGCTGGTCGATGGTCTGGCCCTTGCGCAGGTCGAAGGTCATGGCGGTGTAGTCTTCCACCGAGCCGATGCCATAGATGCAGGAGACGGAGGCGACGATGATGACGTCGTCGCGTTCGAGCAGCGCGCGCGTCGCCGAGTGGCGCATGCGGTCGATCTGCTCGTTGATGGTCGATTCCTTCTCGATATAGGTGTCGGTGCGGGGGACATAGGCCTCCGGCTGGTAGTAGTCGTAATAGGAGACGAAATACTCGACGGCGTTTTCGGGGAAGAAGGATTTGAACTCGCCATAGAGCTGGGCGGCGAGGGTCTTGTTCGGCGCGAGGATCAAGGCAGGACGTTGCGTGCGCATAATGGTCTGCGCGGCGGTAAAAGTCTTGCCCGAGCCGGTGACGCCGAGCAGCACCTGGTCGGTCTCGCCATTGCCGACGCCCTCGACGAGATCGGCGATGGCGGTGGGCTGGTCGCCGGCGGGCTGGTAGGAGGTCACCAGCTGGAACGGAATTCCACCCTCGGATTTCTCGCGTGGCGCCGGACGATGCGGCATCCAGGCGGCGTTGCCCTCGACCTCCTTGCGGCCGTGGAGGATGATCTCCTCGAGGGCCTTGACGGTGGCCGAGATGCCGACGGTCTGCGCGCCGGCGAGGTCCTGGCCCGGCAGCTTGACCTTCTTGCCGGGGGTGCGGGAGCCGGGGGTTTTCACCTTGCCCGTGGTGGCGGTTTCGGTGGCGGTGTTGAGCGCGGCGCGCATCTGCTCCATCACCGCCGGGTCCTTGGCGGCGGCGCGGGAGATGTCGCGGGCGGTGATGCGGCCGGACGACGGGACGTGACCGAAGCCGGCCTGCGCCGGTTCGCCCATGCCGTCGAAATCGATGCGGTCGACGGAGTTGGCCTTCGACTTCGGCGCCTTGAGGCTCATGCCGGTGGCGGCCGAGCGCGTGGCCTTCTTTTCCTTCGGCGGCTTGGTTGCTTTCTTGTCGCTCTGTTCAAGCGAGTCGGAAGGCGACTCGCTTGCCCCACCGCCCTTGGCTTTCTTGTCGCTCTGTCCGGACGAGTCGGAAGACGACTCGTTCGTCCAGCCGCGGAGGGGCTGCGGCTTGAGCTTGCCGTCACCGAGGCCGGCGGCTTCGGCGGCACGGCGCGCGGCGTTGTCGAGCTGGCGCTTGTTCTTCAGGCGCTCCTGCGGCAGGCGCTTGTTGGCCGTCTCGGCTTCCGCCTTCTCGATCTCGCCGATGAAGTCGTCGATGGAAAAGGACGCAGGTTCTTTGGCCATGAGAGCGCTCGCGGACGGGGATTTCGTGCAGACACCCTAGATAGGTGTCCTGCCAGGAAATGTCAGTGGGTCGAGGACATGCGAGTCTTCTAACATAGGAAGAACGGAGAGGGAACGGGCGCGGGTACGGTACAGTACCAACTAGCGGCCCGTGGGCCGGCGGGCTCAGGATGGCCGCACTGTGGGATTCCGGGGCGGTTGGGACCGCGCCGATTTGCAGCCGATCATCGACATCAGGGATTTTTGCCAACCGGACGGGGGGACAGCATGCGTGCGCGCTATCACGGCGAACCACTGACACTGGCGGAGAAGAAGGCACTGCCGTTCAAGAAGGCGGGGCCGGGGACGGTGCCGAGCTTTGGCTTCATGTTCGGCAAGCTGTCGGAGAACGCGGCCAACCGGCTGCCGGAGGGGCAGGCGACGATCGACGCGCTGCGCGACCTCGGCATCGCCATGGCGGAAGACCCGAGCAATGCCGAGAGCGGCATCCCGGCCGCCTACACCTATTTCGGGCAGTTCATCGACCACGACATCACCAAGACCGTGTTCGATGCGAGCCTGCAGCCGCCGGCCGGGCCCGACCCGATCGAGGCGGCGAGTTTCCAGCCGGTGGCGGCGGCGCAGGTGACGGGGCTGATCCAGAATGCACGGACCGCGCCGCTCGACCTCGACAGTCTGTTCGGCGGGCTGGCGGCGGGGACGGTGGGCAAGGACGGGACGATGGCGCTGGGCGATGTGTCGCCGGCGCCGTTCGGCACCATTCCGACGGCGGACAAGAAACACGATCTGCCGCGCAAGCCGATGATCCTCAATCCGACGACGCCCGAAGAGGAGGAGGCGGACCGGCAGGCGCTGATCGGCGATCCGCGCAATGACGAGAATCTGCTGGTGGCGCAGCTGCATGTGGGGTTCATCGGGGCCTTCAACGCGCTGGTGCGGCGCGGCGAGCCGAACCCGCAGACGGCGCTGCGGCGGCGCTACCAATGGGCGGTGATGCACGATTTCCTGCCGCGTATCGGGCTCAACCGCGTGGTCAACGATGTGCTCGCGAACGGGCCGAAGGTGTGGCAGGTCGGCAAGGCAGCCGATCTGTTCATGCCGATCGAATTCGCGGCGGCGGCCTATCGCTTCGGGCATTCGATGATCCGCGGCAGCTATTCGCACAACCAGACCTTCGACCCTGCCGGGTTCAATTTCTTCTTCACCTTCACGGCGCTGTCGGGCGATCTGCTGCCGGGGCAGGGGCACAATACGCAATCGCCGACGCTGCCCGACAATTGGGTGATCGAGTGGCAGCGCTTCTTCGGTTCGGCGGCGAGCCCGGCCTCGTTCAATCCGGCGCGGCGGATCGATGCGAATCTGACGCCGGCGCTCGGGCTGCTGCGCGATTTCGAGGGCGTGCCGAATGCCGGGATCATGGCGCATCTGGCGGCGCGCAATCTGCTGCGCGGTTATCTGCTGGGGCTGCCGACCGGCCAGGCGGTGGCCAAGCAGCTGGGCATCGCGCCGCTGCCGGTGGAGGTGCTGCGGGCGGCGACGCCATCGGGGCTTGGGCAGTCGATCGAGGCTGCCGGTCTGCTGACGCGCACGCCGCTGTGGTTCTATATCCTCGCTGAAGCCGGTGACTCGCGGCCGAACGGACCGGACGGGCAGAGCCTTGGCGAGATCGGCACGCGGATCATCGCGGAGACGTTGTGGAACATGGCGAAGTTCGCAACGGACAGCGTGATCGACAAGCCGCCGAGCGACGCCGACCTCGCAACCGGCGAGTACACGCTCAAGGGCATCATCAAGCTCGGACTCGACCGGCAACTCGCCGGCGTGCCCTGAGGGCAGGCCATGAACTGGCTCGACTTCGGCATCTATGGCTGGTGCGTGCTGGGCATCGTGATCAGCGTTGTGCTGCCGCCGCTCTGGGCGGTGGTGCAGCAGCGCTTCCCGGCCAATGGTGCGACACCCAAGGGGCTGGCGGCGGATATCTGGTACCTCACGAAACCCTATCTGGCGCTGGGGGCGGCGTCGGCGCTGACGGCGCTGCTGCTGCTGGCGGTTCTCGGAGACAATCTGGTCGATCCGCGGGCGGCGATCCTCGCCGGCTACGCCTGGGATTCGACGCTGCAAAAACTGCGCTGACATTGGGAGGAACAGATGGCGGCTGTTTCGATGAAGGCGATCGTGCTGAACGATGCTGCTCTCACGGCCAAGTACGGCGCCGCGGGTAGAGCGGCGATCCACAAGGCGCTGGGCCGGATGATCGCGGCGGATGCCAAGCGTGGCATCAAGAGCCGGGTGTTCGACATTGCCGACAAGGCGCAGATGAAGGCGGTGAAGGGCGTAGCGGTGGCCGGGCCCAAGGACCAGGCGGGGGCGAAGGCGGCGGTGGATGCGATCCATGAGGCGCATCTGCCCGATTACATCATGCTGCTCGATGGGCCGGATGTGGTGCCGCATATCGGGCTGCACCATATTGCCGGCATCACCGACGCGGACAGCACAACGGACAGTGATTTGCCCTATGCCTCGGCGGCGCCGTTCGACTGGCAGGCGGCCGCCTATCTGGCGGTGACGCGGGTGGTGGGGCGGCTGCCGGCGGCGCGCGGCGAGACCGATCCGGCAACGCTCATCGGGCTGATCGATGCCAGCATCGCGCATGGCAAGCAGACGGCGGCGCCCGGCGGCGGTCACTTTGCCATCAGTACCGACGCCTGGACGGTGTCGACGCAGATGAGCCTCACCAGCGTGTTCGGCAGCGCGGCGGCGCTGTTCGTTTCGCCCAAGGACGGCCACACGGCGATCGACAAGCGGCTGGCGCAGGGCGCGCATTTCATCAATTGCCACGGCGCGCAGGGCGACTGGCGCTTCTATGGCGAGAAGGCGGGGGCGTTTCCGGTGGCGATGGATGCGCCGGGCGTGACGGCGGCCAAGGTGGGCAGCGGCGCCGTGGTGGCGGCCGAATGCTGCTATGGCGCGGAGCTCTACAATTATTTGTGGCTGGCGACGCATCCGCCGCTCTGCCTGACCTATCTGTGGAAGGGTGCGGCGGCGGTGCTGGGTTCGACCAACATTGCCTATGGCCCGGCGGCGGGGAACGGGCAGGCTGACTATTTGACCCAGTTCTTTCTCAAGGAAGTGCTGGCCGGGGCCTCGACGGGGCGGGCGCTGTTGCAGGCGCGGCAGAGCTTTGTCGGCAGCCAGACGATGTCGACGCCGGTCAATCTCAAGACGCTGGCGCAGTTCCTGCTCCTGGGTGACCCGTCGCTGCATCCGGTGATGGCGCCGAAGGCGACGCAGGGCGCCGCGATCCCGGCGGGCGATGTGGCGCCGAAAGGATTGGCGAAGCCGCTCGACCCCGTGACGGCGCGGCGGATGCGGCGCTTCTGGCTCGACAGCGAGGGCAAGGCGGTGGCGTCGTCGGCGTCGCGCGTGGTGCGCAAGGCGGCCAAGGCCTCGCCGGGGGTGAAGCAGTTCATGGCGACGGCGCGGCAGCATGGCTATGCGGGCCGGGCACAAGTGTTCACGGTGGGCGGCGGCGACATGTTCAAGACGACGGCCAAGGTGTTCGACCAGGGACGGCAGCTCGCCATCGTGTCGCGGCAGGTGCCGTGCGTGGCCAAGGACGGCACGCCGCTTTTCACCTCAACAAAGGTGATGGTGGGGCATATGCTGGGGAACGGCGTCTACATGATCGAAGAGTGCGAAAGCCGGTAATGGACGAGAGACCCCTCGTGGTCAGCGGCGTGGTGGCGCGCGCGGCACTGGACAGCGGATCGAAGAGCGCGCGGCGGGGCATCGTGCTGCGTGCCGACGATGGCGAGTGCTATGCGTTGCGCCTCGGCGATGCCCCGGCCTTCGGGCCCAACCCGCTCGAGGATCTGGTGGGCGAGACGATCACCACCGAAGGCGTGGCGATCGACAGGACGCTGATTGTCACGAAATGGACGCTGGGCCGCTGAGGCGGCCGGGCGCTGGTGGCCCGGCCGCCGGAGCGACATGCGTCAGGGTTCGAGCTGGCCCTGCTTGGGGTCGTCGAGGGCGCTCCTGTCGGGGTCGTTGCGGGTCTTCCACAGCGAGTAGAAGACGCCGCCGGCGAGGATGGTCACGGTGACCGCGAGCGACAGGAAGGTGTCGATCTTGACGCCGAAGGGGACGAGCGCAACCTTCATGCCGATCAGGACCAGCACGATGGCCAGCGAGATCTGCAGATAGGAGAAGCGGTTCATCGCGGCGGCGAGGGCGAAGTAAAGCGCGCGCAGGCCGAGGATGGCGAAGATGTTCGACGTGTAGACGATGAAGGTGTCCTGGGTGACGGCGAAGACCGCCGGGACGCTGTCGACGGCGAAGATGAGATCGACGATTTCCACCATGATCAGCGCGACGCCGAGCGGGGTGAGGGCGCGGACGATCTTGCCCGTCTTGTTGGGCGCGTCGGTGATGAAGCGGTGGCCGTCCAGCTTGTCGCTGATGGGGAAATGCCGGCGCAGGAACTGGAAAATGGGGTTCTTTTCCATGTCCGGTTCTTCCTCATGTTTGAAGAACATGCGGAAGCCGGTGAAGATCAGGAAAGCGCCGAAGAGGACGAGGATCCAGCTGAAGGAATAGACGAGCGCAGCGCCGAGGCCGATGAGGATGGCGCGGAAGGCGATGACGCCGAGGATGCCCCAGAACAGCACGCGATGCTGATATTTGGGGGGGATGGCGAGGAAGCCGAAGATGGTCGCGATGACGAACATGTTGTCCATCGCGAGGGTCTGCTCGATCAGATAGCCGGTGTAGAATTCGAGGCCCGATTGGGCGCCGCGCGTGACCCAGACCCAGGCGCCGAACAAGGCGGCGATGGTCACGTAGAAGGCGTAGAGGCTGAGGCTGCGGCGGGCGGTGATCACCTCGTCGCCCTTGTTGAGCACGCCGAGGTCGAAGACCAGGAGCGCGATGACGATGGCGAGAAACGCCACCCACAAATAGGCAGGTGTACCGAGAAAATCGCCCATAAGGGCGGCAAGCAGCGCATCCATCGCCGGGACCATCTCCATGTGTAATCGGAGCAGCTCCGACATCACGGATGGGAATCCGTCAGAGGGGCCCGGCGCTGCCCGAGCAAAATGCACAGAGGCGGGGAAGAGTTCAATCCCGTGCGCCGATTTGGCGCAGGCAAATCAGCGCGCGGGCTTTGGGGCGGGCTGCAGGGCCGCAGCGGCGTCGGCGTTCTGGCGGATCTTGCGGACGCCGGCGAGGAGACGCCGGGCCTCGGGGCGGGAGATGCCGGCGAGGAAGGATTTGAACAGAGCGAGTGCTTCGTCGGTCATGTGGCCAAAGATCGGGATGGCTTCGTGGCGGAGATAGACGCGGCGAAGGCGGCTGTCCCTGGGGTCGGGGCGGCGCTCGATCCAGCGCTTGGCCTCGAGGCGCTCGACCAGAGTGCCGAGCGAGGCGCGGCCCATCTGCATGATTTCGGCAAGCTCGGTCTGGGTCAGTCCCTCATGCTCGAAGATGTGCATGAGCGCCCACCATTGCATGTGGGTGACGCCCACGGCCGCCATGTGCTTGTCGGCGTGAGTCGAGATCAGCCGCGACAGCTCGTGCATGGAATAGAGCAGATCGGAATGCTCGCGATAGGATTGGTCGAAGGTGGCCGCGATGATGTCGCGAGCCGATGCTGTCGTGTCGTCGCCGCGCTTTGCCAAATTGTCCCCATCGCGCCCGTGCCTCGACGGCAGCACTACCGACTAAAGTAGGGTGGGTAAAGCGGCGGCCGCCGGGGCCCGTCTGTATGTGTGTATACAATCTTGCCAGACGCGGATTGTATGGTAACGTACAAGATGTCGCACCCCACAGAGCCGGCCAACGGACGGGGGGCGAGAGGAGAAGTCACACTATCAATCGGACTTGCAACGATCGGCGGGGAACACCCGCCGGGAGAGGGGAATGCCTATGTCTAGAAAGAAGCGGCCTGAGAACGAGGCAGAAGCGGAACGCGCGGCACTGAGCCGCCGCGAATTCTTCAAGCAGGGCGCTGCCGCCAGCGTCGGCTTTGCGGCGCTGGGCGCCACGGCCGCCGCGGCACACGAAGGCGGCGAGGACTGGGACTATGAAGTCGACGTCATCGTCATCGGCAGCGGCGGTACGGGCCTGCCGGCTGCGGTGCGGGCGCGCGACCTCGGTGCATCGGTGCTGGTGCTGGAGCAGAACTACGATGCCGGCGGCAAGATGGGCCATTCGGGCGGCTGGGTGTCGCTGGGTGGCGGCGACCATATCCAGGAGCGCGACCGGCTGGGGCTCGACCCCGACAATCTCGGCCTCGGCGCGCCGCTGCTGCCGGTCGAGGATTTGACGGACGATCCGGATACGCTGTTCACCGACATGACCGACTGGTCGGTGCTCGATGATACGGCAGAGCCTGCCTATCGCTACAATGATCCCGAGATGATCCGTAGCTGGGCGGACAATGCGCCCAAGGTGCGCCAGTTCATGTCGGACAATTACATCCGTTGGTCGCGCATCACCGGCTCGAATCTTGGTAGCGGCGTCTCCAAGGCGCGTGCGCCCTGGGCGATCCTGAAGCTGGGTGAGGCGACCGATATCGAAGCGGGGACGATCACGCAGCAGGACGCCGGCGATGGCGTCGAGGAGCGGAGCTCGCCGTTCAACTCGATGTATTGGCCGCCGGCACCGTCGGCGACCGGCTTCGGCGCCCCGGGCTATGTGTTCGGTGGCTTCGTCGTGGCGCGCTGCCTCGAATATAGCGGCCGCAAGAAGGGCGTGCAGTTCATGTTCAACCGGCACATGGACAGCGTGATCCGCGACGGCGACAGCGGTCGCGTGATCGGTGTCACCGCCAGCTACACGCCGCGCTTCAACCCCGAGACCAATGAGCGCCTTGAGCCGTGGTGGAAGAACGGCAATGTCGACACCGACAAGCCGGTGGTGCGGGTGCGTGCACGCAAGGGCGTGATCATCGGCACGGGCGGCTATATGGGCAATGTGCAGTTCCGCACGATGTTCAACCCGCGCCTGCATGAACCGTCGTTCCAGTACAGCACGGCGCTGATGGGCCCGCGCCACGCCGATGCCAGCGGCATCATTGCGGGCATGAAGGTTGGTGCGGCGCTGGCGGGCCTGTACCAGGGCTATTCGCATGGTCTCGGCTCGCCGCGCTTGCAGACCAAGGTGGGCACGGATTCGGTGTGGGACGCGACGTTCCCGGGCCATCCGGCGTTCCTGTTCACCCGCTCGGCCGGCGTGCCGATCGATCCGGACTGGATCATCGCCGTGAACCAGGTGGGCCAGCGCTTCTACAATGAGAGCGTGCTCAAGACCGAAGCGATCTGGGATGCGAACTATCCGCCCGGCTCGTCGGGCACGCGCAATCCATTCAAGGCGCTCGACTGGCGCAATGCCAGTGTCGAGCATGTGCGTGGGAGCTACAATTACAACGGCATCCACGCGGCGGCGATGGCGATCAACGAAGGCTCGGTGGCGCCGCACTACAATCCGGGGCCCGTGTGGGCGATCTTCGACCAGGCAGCCGTGGACGAGAATGGCTGGGAGCTGCGGCATCCCTACGTAGCCGATCCGCCGGACGGCAATTTCTTCAAGGCCGATACGCTTGAAGAACTGGCCCGCATGGTGACGGCCAACAAGTGGCAGCACCTGCACCTCAAGCATCTGGTCGACACCGTGGCCAAGTACAATGCCGCGGTCGAAGCCGGGAAGGACGAGGAGTTCGAAAAGACGGCGCTGCACAAGATCGAGACCGGCCCGTTCTATGCCGCGATCATGCCGATCGGCGTCAACGACTCCTATGGTGGCCTGCGCATCGACGGCAATGCCCAGGTGGTCGACCTCGAGGGCAACGCGATCCCCGGCCTCTATGCCGGTGGTGAGGCGAGCGGCGGCGGCCGGCAGCACGGCATCGGCCGTGCGGCGGTGCAGGGCTACATGGCGGCGACGCATGCCGTGGCGCAGCCTGCCGACGACAGCGTGTAATAGTCACGGCCGGCGGGCGTAGCGTCCGCCGGCCAACAATTCGAGGGTGGACATGGCATTTCGATTTATCCCGCTGGCGCTGAGCCTGATGCTGGCGCTCGGTGGCGGCGTGGCGATGGCGCAGGAGGCGGCACCGGCCGAGCCGACGCCGGAACAGATCCTGGCGGGCAAGCGCATCTGGACGGATGCGGCATGCTTCAACTGCCACGGCACGAACGGGCAGGGTGGCAGCAGCAAGGATTTTCCGCATGGGCCGAGCCTTCGCCAATCGGCGCTGGACCGGGCGACGATATATGAGGTGACCGCCTGCGGCCTGCCGGGCACGCTGATGCCGGCCTGGGCCAAGGGCGCCTACACCGAACGCGGCTGCTTCGGCGACGAGCCGGGCGAGGTGCCCGAGGGGACACGAGTCATCGGCGCCTATGACGAGGCGCAGATGCAGAGCCTGATGGACTACATCTACGCCACTTTCCGCAAGGGCAAGGACTAAGCCCTTACCCCGGCGTCACTGCATCGCGTCGAGCAGGGTCAGGAACTCGAGCAGCGAGCCGCTGGATTCGGGTTCGCCCTGCTTGGTGCCGAGGCCGGGGAAGATGCGGTCCTGCGGCATCCAGAAGGCGGCATCGTTGATGTCGAGCACGCGGAACGGAATGCCGCCGGCGCGGCCGAGCACGGCGTCGCGATCGAAGACGTTGTAGCGGACCGAGCTGTGGCAGCGGTAGCAATAGCGGTTGAGGTAGTAGACGAGTTCCTTGTCGCCAGCCGTCGCGGCACTCCAGGTGCCGGTGCCAAAGCCGCGGTCGATGGGCGGGACGTGGGCCTCGGCGGACGCCGTGGGCTGATGGAGCTGGAGCCATCTTTCGGCGGCCAGCTTCTGGAAGGGCTGGCTGCCGGCATCGGTGTTCTGCGCGACGGCGCCGGTGTTGAACTTGCGGATCACATCGAAGGCCGCCTTGAACTGCGGCGTGGTGAGGTCGGTACCGCCATCGTAGAGCAGGCCGAAGGGCGATGACGCCATGCCGGTGAAGTCTTCCTCGCTGAACTTGGGCGCGGCCAGTCCGTAATTCGGAAACACGCGATCGAACCAATGGTCGGTGTCGAGGAAGTTGATCTTTATCGCGGTCCTGCCGCCATGGCAGTTCTCGCAGGCATCGGGGACAAAATAGTCCGAGGCGCCGAGATTGGTTTCGGGATCGCGGTCGAATTCATCGAAGGTGGCGCCGAGCTTGAAGCTCAGCCGGCCATCGCCCTGATAGGCGCCATCGACCTTGACCGGCAGCTTGGTGGCGGGGTCGATGACGACGAAGGGCTCGAAGGTGATGAAATAGGCGGCGCGCTTCGCCGGACTGTAGGGGCCGCTCCCCGGCAGACGCGTCAGCATGGCCTGGTTGAAGACCGACACATGGTCGCCATCGAAGGGATCGTCGGTGGCCGATTTCGAGAAGATGTTCTGGAGGATGTAGCCGGCCTCGATACCATTGGTGCGGGCGGGCGAGCCGGGCCGGGAGATGAGCCGCACGACCTTGCGCCAGCCGAAGCCGCCATCGGGGATTGCTACGGGCTTTTCCGAGACCGAGGTGATCTTTGGGGCAAAGAAGCGGATGGCGAGGATCTCGTCACCGGTGCCGCGGGCCATCAGGTCGGTCGAACTCTGCGCGTGAAGGTCGACAGCGGTGATGTCGGCATAGCCCAGATAGGCGAGCAGATCGGCGACGGTGATGGTGAGGATCGTCGCGGGGGTGGCGAGCCCGGTCTGCGCCGAGAGCACGTCGGCATAATAGGTCTTGGCGGTCTGCTCGGCGCCGATGTCGATCTGAAAGGCGCGCGGCGAGAAGGCGCCGCCATGATCGACGAGACGCGGGTGGCCTTCAGGGAGGTCCTCGGCCATGGCACTGGAGGTGGCAAAGGCTGCCAGCCCGAAGATGGCGACACAGAACCAGCGTTTTGCATTTGTCAGCATGGCAGCACTCCGCCGCTAGGTTGCGAGATGGGCATCAAACCGGTTGAGAATTCGGACGAGGGGCGAGACGAAGGTCTTGTCACCACCGCCACCGGTGATGAGACCCACCGGGCGAGACGAGACCGCATCGAGAACCAGCGCGCCGGAATCGCCGCCCCTCGAAAAATCCGGGCGGGTGCCGTCGACGATCATCATGTCGGTGAAGAAGAACTCCTGATCGAGCCCGATCGGAATGTCGGCGTCGGTGTCCATGACGACGCCGAAAGTGTGCAGCGTCGTGGCGCCCTGCTTGCGCACGCTTTGATATTTGCGCGGCTGCATGGCGGGGAGCACGGGCACGCCCATGGTTGGCACGCGCAGGGCTGCCTCGACGCCGTCATCGAGGGCGGCGATGGCGGCATCGAAGCGGTTCTCGAGGCTGTCATTGAGGGCCTCGAAATCGGTGAGCGTGGCGATGGGCGTGGCGGCGGTCGCGCCGTTTGCGGCGCGCAGGATGACATCGCCCGGCTGCGCCACGCCATGCGGCGCCAGCACGTGGCAGGCCGACAGAATGTGGAGACGGTCGGAGCCCGTACGGCGCACAAAGGTGCCGATGGACCCCGGTCCGGCGGCGGCGACATGCTGGATCGCGGCGCCGGGGAAGGCGTCGCCGGCCTGGAATTTCGGGCGGCCGATGACGACCACATCGGTGGGGATGCCGGCGAGTGCGGCGGGCAGCCGGTGAGCGTCGGGCAACTGGTCCATCGGCACCTTGCGCCGGACATAGGCGCGAATGGCGAGATCGCCGGTGGCGCGGCCGTCCGTCACCTTGGCGCCGAAGCCGAGGCCGATCAGCCCGGCCACGCTTAGCAGTTCGCGGTAGCGCGCGACGCGACGCCGGGCGCGGCGGGCAGCCGAACGCGGCTCCTGCCGGCTGGAAATCCAGCTCAAGAGTTCGGCCTTGCCATCCCTAGCCACGCGCCGGCTCACCGGCGATGGGTCATCTTCGAGCAAGTCGATCTCCTGACGCGATTAGAACGGCAGTGCAGACGAGCGAGACGAAGTCGGTCTATGGCGGAGCGATCAAGTCGGAATACGAGACGGGCAGGGCCCTAAACGAGGCGATGCGATCTTCATTCGGACAGCTGGGGAGCCTGAAGCAAGGTGGCCCAGCGCGGCAACCAATATTTTGACTATAGTTCAGTCTTGTCGTTCCGGGCAAGTCGTGGCAGCCGACAAGACAATAATACTTGTATTCGAAATGAACGCCGATGGCGGGGCGATTTCATTCGCTTCCGGCGTCGTCCCCGCTAGTGTGAGGCGAGAGGGTTTCATGGATTCGCGGTTGGTTTGGCTGGCGCTCGCGGCTTTCGTGGGAAGCACGGAGGGCGGGTTGATCAACGGGCTATTGCCCGGAATCGGCGCCGACATGGGGGTGAGCACCGGGCAGACGGGCCAGGTGGTGCTGGGCTATTCGCTCGGCTATGCGATCGGCACGCCGGTGGTGTCGGTGCTGCTGGGCGGTGTCGGGCGGCGGCGGATCCTGGCGGGCGGCATGCTGATGCTGAGCCTGTGCGCGGTGCTGATGGCGGTGGCGCCGTATTTCCACTGGGCCGTCGGGGCGCGGACGCTGCTGGCGCTGGGCGCCGGGACGTACACGGCGACGGCGCTGTCGGTGGCGGCGCAGCTCGCGCCACCGGGGCAGCGCGGCCGGGCGTTGCAGGTGGTGACGATGGGCCAGTCGCTGGCGACGCTGGTGGGCGTGCCGCTGGGCGCGTTCATTGCCACCCAATTCAGCTGGCGCATCGACTATTGGGCGATCGCGGCGATGGCGCTGGTGGCCTCGGTGGCGCTGTACCGCAGGCTGCCGACGGGGATGCATGGCGACACGCAGAGCATGGCCGACCGTATCAGGGTGCTGGGCAATCCCGGCGTCGGCGCGGCCCTGCTGACGATGGTGCTGTTCTTTCTTGCGACCTATCCGCCGCTGATCTTCGTGGGCGCGCTGCTGACCGAACTGGAGATCGACCTCAAGCTGCTGCCGATCGTGCTGCTGCTGAACGGGCTGGGCGCGATGGGCGCGAGCGTCACGGCTGGACGGTTCGCCGACCGGCTGGGCGCCCGGCGGGCGGTGACGCTGAGCGCCCTGATGCTGATCGGCTCGCTCGGGCTGATGGTGGCGCTGCCGCACCTGCCGGAGACGTGGCGGCTGCCGGCGACGCTCGTGGCATTCGCCCTCCAGGGCTATATCGGCTGGGCGTTCTGGATCGCCCATTGCAGCGAGATGGCGCGCCTCGCGCCGAGCTCGGTGCCGGTGGCGATGTCGCTGGAATTGACGGGGCTGAGCATCGGCATGGCGATTGCGGCCGGGTTCGGCGGGCTGCTGCTCGATGCGTGGGGGATCAACCGGCTGTGCATGCTGGCGATCCCGGTGGCGGGCGCCGCGGTGGCGGTCTGGCTGTTGTTGCCGCCGCGCATGGCCGGGCCGGAGACCGCCGCTTCACCCCTTAAATGACATAGCGCCCGATCGGAAAGTCGGGCAGCATCCGGCCATGTCGATTTCGTCCCGCTCGGTCGTCCAGTCCACTTTTGCGTTCTTGTTCGTGGGTTTCCTGGCGCTGCTGGGGATCGTGGGGATGACGCTGTGGCTCAATGAACGGGCGCAGACTTATTTCGCCCAGGCGATCGAGGCGCGCGATACGCGCGGCGCGGCATCGGAACTGCGCAATGCGGTGCAGGCGGCGGAATCCGGGCAGCGCGGCTTCATGGTGGCGGGCAACGAGATCTATCTGGCGCCCTATGATGTGTCGAAGACGCAGGCGCGGCGGCAATTGGCGGAGCTGAAGCGGCTGCTGCTGCCCTATCCCGACTCCAGCGCGGCGGTGGAACGGCTGACGACGATCATCGGCGACAAGTTCACCGAAATGGACGAGATCATCACGCTGAAGCGGGCACGCCATGATGCGGATGCGCTGGCGATGTTCCAGTCCAACCGGGGCAAGGCCCTGATGGACGAAGCCAATCTCTTCTTCCTCGGGATTATCCGGCAGGCCGATACCAGATTGACCGAGGGCGTGGCCGAGCAGCGCGAGAACGCCGGCTGGCTGCGGGTGGTGTCGGCGCTGGGCGCGGTGATCATCATCGTGGTGGTGGGCGGCGCGGCCTATGGGCTGTGGCGCTACACGCGCGAATTGCGCGCCACGCGCGACGAGGTGACGGCGCTCAACGAGGAACTGGAACAGCGCGTGTCGGACCGGACGCGCGACCTCGTCCTGGCGCGTGACCGGGCACAGGTGCTGCTGTCGGAAGTGAACCATCGTGTGGCCAACAGCCTCGCGCTGGTATCTTCACTGGTGAATTTGCAGGGCAAGTCGATCGGCGACGAGACGGCCAAGAAGGCGCTGGCGGAAACGCAGGACCGGATCTTCGCGATCTCGCTGGTGCACAAGCGGCTCTATGGCAGCAATGATGTGCGCGTGGTGACGCTGGACGAATATCTGGCGGGGCTGCTGGACCATCTGCAATCGTCGCTGCGCAGCGAAGCGCAGGGGGTGCGGCTGACCTATGAGCTGGAGCCGGTCGTGCTGGCGACGGATGCGAGCGTCAATCTGGGCGTGGTGGTGACCGAATGGGTGACCAATGCGTTCAAATACGCCTATCCGGCGGGGAGCGGCGAAATCCGCGTGCGGTTGCAACGGCTCGATGATGCGCAGATCCGGCTGACGGTCGAGGATGACGGCGTCGGACGGGCGGATGGCGAGCCGGCGCGGGGCACGGGGCTCGGCACGCGCATCGTGACGGCAATGGCGTCGAGCATGAAGGCCAGCATCGACTATCAGCAGCGCCAGCCGGGGACGCAGGCGACGCTGACTTTTGCGGAAGCGCCGACGCCGTAGACGGCACAGCCGAAAATGTGGACTATCGGGATGGCCGCTGCGGCGGCGAGGGGTTTTGGCGTGCGACGGGCGAGTACAGTTTCCTTAGCGGCGACGCTGCTGGCGGCGTGCCTTGCCGGGCTGCCTGTGGTGGCAGAGGAGCGGCCCGAGGGCATCACGACGCCGGTGACGCTGGCGCCGTTCGATCCGACGGCACCGGTCTGCAGCGTGCCGCCGGGGCTCAGCCGCTCGATCGGCTTTGCGCAGGACAACAATCGCGACTTCATGGACGGCGTCAGCCATGGGCTGGAGCAGGCGGCGCGCGACCGGGGCCTGAGCTATGTGGCGCGAGTGTCGGACAATGATGCGTCGCGGCAGGCGGAAGATGTCGAATTGTTCCGCACGCAGAAGCTGGGCGCGGTAATCAGCGCGCCGGTGGATGCGCCGTCGCTGGCGCCGCATCTGCAGGAGCTGATGTGGAGCGGCGCCTATGTGGGCGGGGTGGTGCCGCCGCCGGCAACGACCATCCTCAATGCGCCGCAATATCTCACCGGCCGGACGCTGGGCGACGCGGCCGCGGCACATATCCGCAACGTGCTCGGCGGCAAGGCGAAGGTGGTGCTGCTGACGCATGACAGCCTGCAATTCCTGACGCCGCGCTTTGTCGCGATGCGCGACGCGCTCAAGGACATGCCCGAGGTCGAGATCGTCGCCGATATCTCGCCGGCCACCGTGAACGAGGCGGGCGGCTACGCGACGATGCAACTGATCCTCGAGGCGCATGCCGATGTGGATGTGGTGCTGGGCGCCGATACGGTGGTGCTGGGGGCGCTGCGGGCGTTGCGTGAGGCGGGCAGGGCGCGGCCGGAGCAGTTCCTCGGCGGCATCGATGGCGAGCCGGCGGCGGTGGCCGAGATCGAAGCGGGCAATGGGCCGTACAAGGCGAGCATCGCGCTGAGCTCGCCGGTGTTCGGCTATGCGCTGGGCGTGCTGGCGGCAGACTGGCTCGAGGGCAAGAGCGTGCCGCAGGCGATGGACATTTTGCCCTTCGCGCTGACGCGCGAGAATATCGACGAGTATGAGGCGGACCAGGCGAACCCGGCGGCCGTCTATGCCGATGCGGCGAAGCGGTCGGCCTATCTGCGGATGTATGGCAATATCTGCTATGACAGCCGGGACCAGTATCTCAACTTCCCGTGGTCGTCGGAAAGCCGCTAGAACGACGGATCAGAGGGTGAAGCCGCCCTCGACCAGTTCGTCGCCATCGTCGACCGCCTGTGCCGCTTCAATGAGCTGCCGGCCGATGCGACGGGCCCGCTCGGCGGTCAGCCCGGCGACGGGGAAGCCGTCCGCCACCGTGACAGCAACGAAGACACCGTTCTGCGCCTGGATGGGCTGGACGATGAACTTCCATTTCGGGCTCTTCTGCGTGATCTTGAGCTTGGGCGACATGCTTTCCCCTCGGGGCTGATGGCAGCGTCAATGCGCCTTGCGCAGCACCGCCTCGTAGCCGATGACGACGGGGCGCTGGAAAATCTGTTCGAAGGTGACGGAGTTCTCGGTGAAGGTCGCGAGGCTCACCGTGGCGCCTTCGGTATTGGGATTGTTGGCAGCGGCAGTCACCGAATTGTTGAGCGCCGTCTGGAAGGCGGCGAGCGCATTGACCATGTCGACATCCTTGTCGGCCATGGCGCTGGTGAGCAGTGAGCCATTGATGGTGGGCGCGACGGCCTGCTTGTTCTCCTCGCGATTGGCAACCGAGGCGGCGGCCGCGGCGAGCGAGCGGTCGTTGAAGGTGTAGCTGATGGCGCGCGCCAGATAGACCTTTGACACCATCAGTACATTGGCGCCGCGCACGCGATCGCGGCTGGCTTCGCCGAGCTGGTATTTCAGGTTCATGTAGCGCGTGAGGCGCTGCCCGTTGCAGCGATCTTCGGCGCTGAACTCCTCGATGTCGCAATAACGCTTGAAGGCCGCGTCGGCGACGGGAATGGGAACCGTGTAGCTGGTGACCATGCCGTAGTTGAGACGCATCTTGAGGGTTTGCGTCGAGCCAAAGCCGAAGGCGGCCCCGATGCTGCCGGAACCGGCGGCAAGTGAGAGGCTCAGCCCGCTATTGACCTCGATGGCGGGGAAGCCGGTGATCGGCAGATTCTGCATGGCGGGGCTGTCGAAGAGCTGGCCGCTGGCGGGCGCGTCGGCCTGCGAGGTAACCTGGCCGCTGACGCCATTGATGATGGTGTTGGGGGTCGCGACGGCGGCCGTGGTGCCGAAGGTGTAGCGGCCGCGCAGATAGTCGCGGATCTGCGCGGTGAGGTCGATGCTGTCGACATAGACGTTGCGCAGGCGCGATTTATCGGCGCCGGCATTGACCTCCACGCCATAGATGTCGCCGACCTGCAAATCCTCGCGCGGCGGATAGACGGGATAGATGCCGAGCTGGCGGACGCTCTCGGCATAGACGATGCCCGGCGGTTCCTTGAACAGCTGGCTGCAGGCGGCGAGGGTGAGGATGGCGAGGGTGAGGGCGGCGGCGATGAGATGGGGCCGGGGCCCTTGCGTGCGCAGGTGAACCACAGATGCCCCCCAAGCTGTCTGCCCGATCGTGGTGGTGCGAGACTAGTCCCCGGGGCGGGTGGGCCTAGCTCGGGCTAGTCCCTAGGCGGCAGGGC
>SEEL01000132.1 GCA_004144345.1 Hyphomicrobiales bacterium | reverse complement strand
ACCTGCATCGCGGCCAAGCGCTTCATCGTGGTCGATGCGATCGCCGATGCCTTCGTCCAGCGGTTCGTCGAAGCCGCCTCGAAGCTGCAGCTGGGCGATCCGCAGGACGAGGCCACCACCCTGGCGCCAATGGCCCGCGCCGACCTGCGCGACGAGTTGCACAAGCAGGTCCAGGCCAGCCTGGGGAAGGGCGCCCGGGCCTTGCTCGGATGCGCGCCGGATGTTTCGCATGCGGGTTATCCGGCTTCCATCCTCGATGCGGTGGCGCCCGGCATGCCGGCCTACGACGAGGAACTGTTCGGACCGGTCGCCAGCATCCTGCGGGTGGGCGACGAGGCCGAAGCAGTGCGGGTCGCCAACGACACCAGCTTCGGCCTCGGTGGCAGCGTGTGGACCGGCGACCGCGAGCGTGGCGATCGCGTCGCGCGCCAGCTGCAATGCGGCGCGGCCTTCGTCAATGCGGTGGTCAAGAGCGATGTGCGATTGCCGTTCGGCGGCAGCAAGCGTTCGGGCTTCGGCCGCGAGCTGGCCGCGCACGGCATCCATGAGTTCATGAACATCAAGTCCGTCTACGTGGCCTGACTCATCGGTTGTACGAGCTGCGCAAGCTGCGATCGGCGACGGGAAGCGCAAGGATCATTTTTCGCGCAGGCCGACAGGTTCAGGTCGCAGCTCACGCAGCTCCTACAGGCTCCTACGGGACCGCCGTCGATGGAACGGACGGTTGCGTGGGGCAGTGTTCCGATAGTGCCTTGCTGGTGCCATCTTCCGGCTATCGAAAAGGAGATGCCATGAATACTCCCGCCACATCCACCACGCCCGCCCGCATCGCCCGCAAGATCCGCGGAAGCGCCACCTCCGATGGTGCCGGGGTAAAGCTGACCCGCGTGATCGGCGGGGCGGACCTGCCGGAGCTGGATCCGTTCCTGCTGCTGGACGAGTTCGGCACCGACCGCGCCGAGGACTACATCGCCGGTTTCCCCAGCCACCCGCATCGCGGATTCGAGACCGTCAC
>SEEL01000131.1 GCA_004144345.1 Hyphomicrobiales bacterium | reverse complement strand
CTTGCGATACCTATGGATTTTGCCGCCGCCGCCGATGTGATTGTTGAGGGTCACAGGCGACAGATCGACGTTGGCACGGTCAATGGCCATGCCTTCTTCAATGTGGCGAGCATCGGCCTCAGCAGCGAACTGGCGCAGAAGCTCGACCCGGAGATCAAGAAGAAGTTCGGCCGCCTCGGCTATGCCGTGGCCGCGCTTCGCATCCTGGCGGGGGCCAAACGCTTCCGGGCAAAGATCACCGAGAAAGGCTGTAGTACGCATGTCGGAACCTATCAGATCGCGATCGGGAACGGCCGTCTCTATGGCGGAGGAAATGTCGTCGAGGAAAAGGCCACAATCGACGATGGCAACCTAGATCTTTACAGCCTCGAAATGCGCAACCTCTGGAAACTGGCGCTGATGTTGCGCGCATTCCGGTCAGGAACCCATGGCGCTTGGGAAGAGGTCCGCACCGCAAAGTGCGTGGAGTTCGACATCGAGACGCGCCGCCCCATGCCGATCAATACAGACGGAGAGATCGTGACGGCGACCCCGGCGCACTTCCAGGTGCTGCCCCGTGCGATATCGGTCCTGACGCCATCAGACGGCCCCTCGCCGATGCGCCACTTTCCCCTCTATCATAGCTGACGCCGCATAGCCGCCGCGACTATTCCGCCCCCTAGCTATGGCCCTTCGCCCTGCTTCGCCGAACCGCGCGCCGACCGTGAAATAATCCTTATCTCGGTGTGCGGTTTCGACCGAGCAGCACCTCCCCAAGGCGCGCCCATCGAAAGGCGCGACTACGGAGACCGACTTCGCAACCGATCATCTAGAGTCGCAAGTCCGCGGCTTGCGGCCGCACCCGCTTTGCCAAGTCCGCCAGATCATGAGGGCAGGAAACGCGAAGCCGCCGTGCAATGCGCTAGGCGTCGGCGACCGACTGCAAAATGTCGTTGGTCGACTGGCTGGTCAGCCTCTTGGCAATCTCGCCGACCAGAATAGCATCAAGGGCCCTGTAATAAAGCTTGCGCATTTGCCAAGAG
>SEEL01000095.1 GCA_004144345.1 Hyphomicrobiales bacterium | reverse complement strand
ATATCGGGGGTGCGGAGCGGCGGGTTGGAGAAGATCCGGTCCCTGAGCCAGCGCCAACTGGTTCCTGCCACGCGCCGCGCCTGCCAATAGGGCGTCGTGCCCATGACGGTCTGACGGCCGGCCAGCGAGTCGCCGGTGGCGCGGGCGTCGAGCGCCGTCTTCTGCGGGTCGGCATAAAAGCTTGCGAGCTTGGCCGCCGCCATGCCGGGACTGGCCAGCCATGCCGGCAGATGCCGGTGGACCAGCAGATCCGCGTCGTTCAGCGCCTTGGCCATGCCGAGGCCGGTGATCGGGTCGCAGGTGGAAAAGGCGTCGCCGAGCAGCACCACGCCGTCGCGGGCCATATTGGCGCTCACCGTCACATCGATCGGCCGCATCGCCACGTCGGGGCGCACCGTCACCGGGCCGATTTCGCGCTCCAGCGCCGGCAGGGCGCGGCGCAGCGCCAGCGTCGGGGTCTGGCGGAAGGATTTGACCCATGGGTCGGTGATCGGCCGGTAGGTGAAGAGATTGCCGCGCATCGTCCCGCCGATCGGGAACAGCGTCAGATAGGAGAGGAACCGGTCGGCCGGCTCATGCCCCCAGACCATCGAGGAAAAGGCGAAATCCTCCGGCTTCTGCTCAAGATCGAAGCCGAGCGATACCGAGTTCTGTGCCGAGAGCAGCTGGCGCTCGATGCCCAGCATGCGGCGGATGGCGTCGCTGAGTCCGGTGGCGACCACCAGCAGCCGCCCGGCAAAATGGCGGCCGTCGGCCAGCGTCACGAGCTGCGTATCGGCGCCGGTCGCGATGGCGGCGACGCGGCCGGTGATGCGCTCAACGCCCGGCGGCAGGGCCGCGCCCAGCGCGTTCACCAGCGCGGCATAATCGCCCATATATTCGCGGTCGGGGCGGCGCTCGGCCAGCCGGCCGAAGCGGTAGAGGCTGACGCCGTCGCTCGCGGTCAGTTGCGCCCGCGCGGCGGGGCCGAGCCCGGCCCGGTCGAACACTGCAAGCTGCGCTTCGCCCATCTTTTCGCCCCGGAAATCAGGGGGATGGCGGTCATGCGCGCTGATCAGCGTGACGGCGTGCCCGGCCCTGTGGGCGGCCGTCGCCGCGGTCAGGCCCGCAAGGCCCGCGCCGATGATCACCAGATCCGAGAGGGAAGTTTCCGACATATGTACCGCCTTCCTCCGGCAGTGCCATGGCGGCCGGGGGGCTTCAATGATTGAGCGGGGAGGTGGTAAAGGCGAGGTAGCGTTGAGCCGCTGGGAGAATCCTCGGTCTCGCCCCCTAGCCAAGGGCCGTTTTCTTCTCTATAGAGCCGCCAACTTTCCCGGCAGAGCCTGATCTGTCGACGCCGATCGCTCGGCGACACGCTAGAAATTACGGAGACGACGATGGCAGTTCCGAAGCGCAAAACCTCGCCGATGAAGCGCGGTTTCCGCCGTTCCGCCGATGGCCTGACTGCAGGCGCCTATGTCGAGGACAAGGATTCGGGCGAACTGCGTCGTCCGCACCATGTCGATCTGAAGACCGGCATGTATCGCGGCCGCCAGATCCTCGAGCCCAAGAAGTCCTGATCGGCTTTAGGCTCTATTGAACTTTTCAACGGCCAGTCCCAAAAGGGCTGGCCGTTTCGTTTTGGGGATATTTCTATGACTTCAATCCGCGTCGAATCCGACTCGATGGGCACCATCAACGTGCCGTCCGACAAATATTACGGCGCCCAGACGGCCCGCTCGCTGGCCAATTTCGACATCGGCGGCGAAAAGATGCCGGTCGAGATCATCCGCGCCTTCGGCATCCTCAAGAAGGCGGCGGCGCTGGCCAATTTCAAGCTCGGCCTGATGGACGAGGCGACCCGCGACCTCGTGGTCAAGGCGGCCGATGAAGTCATCGCCGGCAAGCTCGCGGCGCACTTCCCGCTGGTCGTCTGGCAGACCGGTTCGGGCACGCAGTCCAACATGAACGTCAACGAGGTCATCTCGAACCGCGCGATCGAACTCGCCGGCGGCACGATGGGGTCGAAGAAGCCGGTCCACCCCAATGACCACGTCAATATGAGCCAGTCGTCCAACGACACCTATCCCACCGCGATGCACATCGCCGCGGTCGAGGCGATCGAGAATTATCTCGTCGATCGCGTCATGCTGCTGCGCAACACGCTCGACGACAAGTCGAAGCAGTTCATGGATGTGGTGAAGATCGGCCGTACGCATCTGCAGGATGCGACGCCGCTGACGCTGGGCCAGGAGATGAGCGGCTGGGTGGCGCAGCTCGATCTGGCGCTGAAGGCTGTTCGCGCCACGCTGCCGCAACTCTACGAGCTGGCGCTGGGCGGCACCGCCGTCGGCACGGGCCTCAATGCGCATCCGAAATATGCCGAGACGGTCGCCGCGGAAATCGCTGCGCTCACCGGCCAGCCCTTCGTCACCGCGCCCAACAAATATGCCGTGATGGCCGGGCATGACGCCTTCGTCGGTACGCATGGCGCGCTGAAGCAACTCGCCGCCGCGCTGATGAAGATTGCCAATGACGTGCGCTGGCTCGCCTCGGGTCCGCGTTCGGGGCTGGGCGAACTGACAATCCCCGAGAACGAGCCGGGCTCGTCGATCATGCCGGGCAAGGTCAACCCGACGCAGTCGGAAGCGACCACCATGGTTGCCGTGCAGGTGATGGGCAATGACGCGGCCATCGGCTTTGCTGCGTCGCAGGGCAATTTCGAGCTCAATGTGTTCAAGCCCGTCATCGCCTACAATTTCCTGCAATCGGTGCGCCTGCTCGCCGATACGTCCAAGAGCTTCAACGATCATTGCGCCGTCGGCATCGAGCCCGACCGCGCCCGCATCAAGCAGCTGGTCGACCAGTCGCTGATGCTGGTCACCGCGCTCAACCGCAAGATCGGCTACGACAACGCCGCCAAGCTCGCCAAGAACGCCCACAAGAAGGGCACGACGCTGCGCGAGTCGGCGATCGAACTCGGACTCCTCACCGGCGAGGAATTCGACGCCGAGGTGAAGCCCGAACAGATGGTCGGGCCGCTGAAAATCTAGGGCGCGCAGCCCCACCCACCACGCTACGCGTGGTCCTCCCTCCCCAGCGCTACGCGCCGAGGAGGGAGAGCTGACTGCGAACTCAGTAATCTGGCGACTCCCTCCCCATCGGGGAGGGGGGACCGGCGAAGCCGGTGTGTGGGGCGGGCCACGCCCACCAGGTCAGCGGTCGCCGCGCACCATGCCGCGTAGCACGATGCCGACGCCGACGATGATCACGAGGACCGGCCAGAAGGCGCTCCAGCTGAGATCAAGGAACAGGATCAGCGCCACGGCGAGCAGCAGCACGCCGCTGGTCGCCGCGCCCGCGACGCGGTTCGAGAGCCGCTGGTCCAGCCGGTAGAAGCGCGCCGCCGAGACCAGTCCCGCCGCCGCCGGGATCAGGACGAAGAAGGCCCACCAGCGGTCGGGCAGGGGCAGAACGAGCCCGAAATTGCGGGCGAGGAAGATCAGCCCGACCACAATGATGGCGAGGCCGACAATCGGCATGCCGGCAAAGCTGCCGCGTCCCTCGCGGTGCGCGCGGCGGCTGTCGCCGTAATGGGAAGGTTCGGTCGGATCGGACATTTGGCTTTCCCCCAAGCAAGGTCATTTCGATATCGTATGTCCGCCGGTCCTGCGCAAGACGGGACTAGCGGCGCACCCGAGGCTTTGCCATTGTCGCGCCCAGCCGCCCAGAGGAGTTGCCCATGACCGACACCGTGATCCTGCCGCCCGATGGCCGCCGCTATGGCGGAGGCGGACGCTTCATCCCGCCGCTGCTGGTCATCCCGTTCATCCTCTACAACGTCCTGGCGCTGACCCTGTTCGGCTGGCAGCCGCAGGGCTGGTCGACCCAGCTGTTCACCATCCCGATGGTCTCGGGCGCCGCCTGGTCGCTCACCTGGGGCGATGTGATGCTGGTGGTCGGCCTGATCTGCCTGTTCTTCGAAGTGGTCAAATCGACCAACACCGGCCGCACCTCGGTCTTCGAGCACATGGCCTCGACGGCGCTGTTCGTGGTGTTCCTGATCGAATTCCTGCTGTTCGCCCCGGCCGCCAGCTCCACCTTCTTCATCCTGATGATGATGACGCTGGTCGATGTGGTCGCCGGCTTCACCATCTCGATCACCGGCGCTGGCCGCGACGTGACGATGGGCAATTAGGCGCCGGCATCAGGTCCAAAAAACAAAATGGCCGGGCATCGACCCGGCCATTCGCATTTCAGGGCGCCGGGATCAGGCAGCCCATTTGGCGAACTGGCTGCGGATGTCATCCAGCACCTGCGGCACGGTTACTGACTGTGCAGTCGGGAATATCCTCCCCGTGCAAACGGGGGAGGGGGACCGGCGAAGCCGGTGGTGGGGGCGAGCAACAAGCACGACGCGTCCTGTCCACCCAAGACGCAGGTGGACGCTGCCGTCACCCCACCCACCACGCTTCGCGTGGTCCCCCCTCCCCAGCGCTGCGCGCCGAGGAGGGAGACCTGACTGAAAGCCCGGTGCTCTGGAGACTCCCTCCCCACCGGGGAGGGGGGACCGGCGAAGCCGGTGGGTGGGGCGAGTCCCAAACGCAAACCCCGAAGTCTGGATATCCTCCCCCGCGTGGCGGGGGAGGGGGACCGGCGAAGCCGGTGGTGGGGGCGACCACGAGCACCGCGCATCGAACCCACCCACGACGTCATTCCCGCGCAGGCGGGAATCCAGGGCAGTCAGCACAATGGTCGTGGCTCTGGATCCCCGCCTTCGCGGGGATGACGTTCGGCAGGAGCCGTCGCATCGGATTCGCACGAATCTACGTATTCATCCGCACCCCCGAAACGGCTTAACTCAACTAGCGGATTCCCCAGGCGGCTCTAGGCTCACAGCCCGATTTTGGGCGAACTTATCCACGTCCCCCAAACCCGGGTGTAAACTCCCCTCAGCTGGGTCGCACGGACGGAGTTCGCGACGAAGGACGCGCTCCAGCAGGCGGGCGGGCAGAGGCGTCCTCTGCCTGGGCCCCATGGGTTATGCGACGGGCT
>SEEL01000130.1 GCA_004144345.1 Hyphomicrobiales bacterium | reverse complement strand
AGGTCGAGGATTATTACGGCCATTTCCGCGTCACCACCGACCTCATTGAACTGCGCAACCTGCTGCAATGCGCCGAGTTGATCGTGCGCAGCGCGCTCCATCGCAAAGAAAGCCGCGGGCTGCATTATACGCTCGATTATCCCGACCTGCTGGCGGAGGCGGTCGATACGGTGCTGGTGCCATGATCGGTGGCTAGGAAGACCTCCCGGATCAAGCTTCCGCCGCCCTATCTGCGGCGGGTGTGGATGCCGGAATCCGTCGCAGATACCGACAAGCCCGCGCTCGACCGCGAAACCTATCCCTTCAACATCCCGTTGTTCGGCGATCCGGCCTTCGAAGTCCGGTTCGAGAAACCCGTGACGATTTTGGTGGGCGAAAACGGGTCGGGCAAATCGACCCTGCTCGAAGCCATCGCGGTGCTGGCGGGGTTCAGCGAGGGCGGGGGCGGCTATGGCCATCGCGCGGTCGATCGGTCGGACATTTCGGGCAGCGACGGCGGCGTGCTGGCGGACGCGTTTCGGGCAGCCTGGCTGCCCAAGATCGGCCAAGGCTTTTTCTTCCGCGCCGAGACCTTCTTTTCGCTGGCGCGCTATGTCGATCAGGCGGCCTATGACGTCGGCGCCGCCCGGCCCGACTATCTGTCCTGGTCGCATGGTGAGGGGTTTCTGGGGTTTTTCGAAGAACGCGCCGATCAGCAGGGCATTTACATTTTCGACGAACCCGAATCGGCGCTGTCGCCGTCACGCCAGTTCGAATTCCTGAAACTGCTTCGCCGCATCCAGCGCGCGAACAACAGCCAGGTGATCATGGCGACGCACTCGCCGATCCTGATGGCGCTGCCCGACGCCGATCTGTGGCAGATCAGCTCGCTCGGCATCGAGCCGGTGCAGCTCGAAGCCACGGCACATTACCGGCTCTATCGCGAATTCATGCTTTACCCGCACGAGACGGTCGAGGCGATGATCGAATAGGCGTCAGCCGCCGACGCCGAGCAGGCGCCCCACAAGGATCAGCACGATCGCACCGATGAC
>SEEL01000129.1 GCA_004144345.1 Hyphomicrobiales bacterium | reverse complement strand
CCAGCGGCCCCCGCGGGGAGCGATCAGGGCGGCTTGCCCTTCGCAATCGGTGCCTATCTGATCTGGGGCTTCGTCCCGCTGTTCTTCAAATTGCTGTCGAGTGTGCCGCCGGCCGAGGTGCTGGCGCAGCGGATCGTCTGGTCGTTGCCGCTCTGTTTCCTGATCATGGCCTTCCGCCGCCAGATCGGGGAATATGTCACGGCACTCCGCGATTGGCGCGTGTTGCGGCTGTTGCTTATCAGTTCGGTGCTGATCGCGCTCAACTGGCTCGTCTATATCTATTCGATCTTCACCGACCATGTGCTCGCGGCAAGCCTTGGCTATTATCTCAATCCGCTGGTGAATGTGATGCTCGGGATGATCTTCCTCGGCGAACGGCTCTCGCGGCTTCAGGCGCTCGCGGTCGTCATCGCCGGGATCGGCGTCGCGATCCTGCTCGCGGGGGCGCTCGACACGTTGTGGATCAGCCTGACGCTCGCGTTCAGTTTCGGCACTTACGGCCTCATCCGCAAGATCGTGCCGGTCGGCTCGCTTCCCGGCCTCGCGATCGAGACGACATTGTTATTGCCGCTCTCCGTCGCTGGCGCCGCCTATTACATCTGGCTCGGCGACGGCCGCGGTTTCGGCTCCGAAACAGGGATCAGCTGGCTGCTCGCGGCGGGCGGCGTCGTCACGGCGGTGCCGCTGTTGCTGTTCGCGACCGCGGCGCGGCGGATGAGCTATGCGGCGCTCGGCTTTGTCCAATATCTTGCGCCGAGCATCGCCTTCCTGCTCAGCCTCTTCGTCTTCCACGAACCGTTAAAGCCCGCGCAGCTCGCCTGCTTCCTGCTGATCTGGGTCAGCATCGCGGTGTTCAGTTTTGACATGTGGCGCAAGATGCGCGCCGACCGGATGATGCCGGCGGCTTAGTCTTTCTCGTCATGCCGGACTTGATCCGGCATCCATCGCGGCGCCGAAGTCATGGACCCCGGATCAAGTCCGGGGTGACGAAAGGAATTAGACCAGCCGCCAGCCGAGCGTTTCGCCCGCGTGGAATGGC
>SEEL01000094.1 GCA_004144345.1 Hyphomicrobiales bacterium | reverse complement strand
GCCCCGCCCCCGCCGCTGCCACCCGCACTTCGTCGGTACGCCGGGCTATACGGCGGCAGCAGGGGGATCATACGCCCGCTGGACTCGACGTGGATAAGTTGGCCCAAAATCGGGGTGTGAGCCTAGAGCCGCCTGAGGAATCCGCTAGTTGAGTTAAGCCGTTTTGGGGGTCCGGACTAACACGTAGATTCTGGTGTATTCGGGCGCTGAGGGTGCGGCTCGCCCCACCCACCATGCTTCGCATGGTCCCCCCTCCCCGGTGGGGAGGGATGGGCTCCACTCAAGGTGCCAACAGTCGGGTTATCCCTCCTCGGCGCGCAGCGCTGGGGAGGGGGGACCGGCGGAGCCGGTGGGTGGGGTTGGGCTGGCGCGGTGTTTGGGGCTCTTGCGATGTACTTTACACGTTTGCGCGCCGGGCGTAGTGCAACGCCATGATCGTGCGCGCGAGCCTTGCCAAACTCATTATTACCGGCTCCTCAGGGACCGGCGCGCGCGGCTGACCCCACGCAACCGGCCCCGCTTCAGGCGGCGGATTTCCGGTGATCTGAGGCGGGGCAAGAAAGACGCCTGATGACCGCCTTGCCTAACTCATCCTTCGACAGCCGCCAGATGCTGGGCATTGCGCTCGCGCTGCTGGGCGCGGCGTTCTTTGCCACCAAGGGCATCTTCATCAAGCTGGCGCTGGGCGTCGGCATCGACACGCTGACGACGCTGACCTGGCGCATGATCGTCTCGGTGCCGGTGTTCGTGGCGGTGGGCGTGCTCGGCTATGTCAGGCGCCGCGCCACGCAGCCGGCGGACACGCCGGTGCTCGACCGCACCAGCGTGCTGCAGGCGGCGGGCGTCGGCCTGCTCGGCTATTATGTGGCGAGCTATCTCGATTTCAGCGCGCTGACCTATATCACGGCGCAGCTCGACCGGCTGATCCTGTTGACCTATCCGTTCTTCGTCGTGCTGTTTGGAGCGGCGTTCTTCAAGCGCAAGGTGACGCCGCTGATGCTCGCCTCGCTGCTGGTGAGCTATCTCGGCATCGCCCTGATCTTTGCGACCGACTTTGCGCTCGAGGGCGACAATGTGGTGCTCGGCTCGCTGCTCGTCTTCGGCTCGGCCATTGTCTATGCGGCTTACCAGATCCTCGCCAAGCCGCTGATCGACAGACTGGGGTCGCAGCTCTTCACCTCGATTGCGATGAGCGCGGCGGGACCGGCGATCATCCTGCATTTCCTGCTGACCCATCCGGTGAGCGATCTCGCCATCGATGGGCAGGGCCTGCAGCTGATGCTGGCGGTGGGGCTGATCTCGACGGTGCTGCCGGCCTACTGCATCTCGGCGGCGATCGGCCTGGTCGGGCCGGAGCGCACGGCGATCATCGGCAATGTGTCGCCGGTGGTGACGGTGAGCCTCGCGATCGGCGTGCTGGGCGAGATCTTCACCCTCTGGCACGCGGCGGGCACGGCACTGGTGCTGCTCGGCGTCTGGCTGTTCGGCCGCAAGCAAAAGCCGAAGCGGGCGGAGGTCGAGGCGACCGAGGTCGAGCCTTAGCTCCTGAGCGGACGACCGCCCCCACCACCGCCTTCGCCGGTCCCCCTCCCCCGTTCTACGGGGGAGGATCCCCGACTGCTAGATGTGAATTGCGCCGTCGCCGCACATCAGGGCGGCTTCGCGGATGGCTTCGCTGAGGGTCGGGTGGGCGGCGGTGGTGCGGGCGAGGTCTTCGGCGGAGCCGTTGAACTCCATCAGCACGGTGAGCGCCTCGATCATTTCGGACGCGTTGCGGCCGATGATGTGGGCGCCGAGCACGCGGTCGGTGGCGACATCGGCGAGCACCTTCACGAAGCCCTGGGTCGACAGCTGCGCCTTGGCGCGGCCATTGGCGGTGAACGGGAACTTGCCGATCTTGTAGTCGATGCCTTCGGCCTTGAGCTCGTCCTCGGTCTTGCCGACCGAGGCGATCTCGGGGCTGGTGTAGACCACGGCGGGCATGGCGCCATAGTTCACATGGCCAGCCTGGCCGGCGATCAGTTCGGCGACGGCGATGCCTTCGTCCTCGGCCTTGTGCGCGAGCATCGGACCGGTGATGACGTCGCCGATGGCGTAGATGCCGTCGACATTGGTGCGGTAATGCGCGTCGGTGACGATACGGCCGCGCTCGTCGAGCGCGACGCCGGCTTCCGCGAGGCCGAGACCCTGCGTGAAGGGCTTGCGACCGATGGCGACCAGCGCCACGTCGGCATCGATGAGCGTCACGTCGCCGCCGGCGGCGGGTTCGAGCCGCGCGACGAGCGAGCCATCATCCTGCTTGTCGATGGCCTTGACCTTGGTCGAGAGCTTGAACTCGATGCCCTGCTTCTGGAGGATGCGCTGGAACTGGCGTGCCACTTCCGAGTCCATGCCGGGGAGGATCCGGTCGAGGAATTCGACGACGGTGACCTTCGCGCCGAGGCGCGCCCAGACCGAGCCGAGCTCGAGGCCGATGACGCCGGCGCCGATGACGAGGAGACGGTTGGGCACCGCGCCGAGGCTCAGGGCGCCGGTTGAGGTGACGATCTTTTCTTCATCGATGTCGATGCCCGGCAGCGTCGCCGGCACGGAACCGGTGGCGATGACGATGTGCTTTGACTCAATGATCTGCTCGCCCTTTTCGCCGACCACCTTGACGCGGCCCTTGCCGGCGACCGAGCCGATGCCCTGGAACGAGGTGATCTTGTTCTTCTTAAACAGGAACGAGACGCCATTGACGTTGGCGGCGACCGTCTCGTCCTTGTGCGCCATCATCTGCGCGAGGTTGAGCGAGGGCGGCGGGATGTCGATGCCGAGATGCGAAAAATTGTGCCCGGCTTCCTCGAACAGCTCCGTCGCATGCAGCAGGGCCTTCGAGGGGATGCAGCCGATATTGAGGCAGGTGCCGCCGAAGGTCGGGTTCTTTTCGACCACGGCCACCTTCATGCCGAGCTGCGCGGCACGGATGGCGCCGACATAGCCCCCTGGGCCTGAGCCGATCACCGTGAGGTCGAATTGGTCCGCCATGACGATATTCCCGCTTGCTGTTCGCTAAATGTAGTCGCTGACGCGCCCGAAAACTAGAACAAGACGCCCCAGGCCATGAGGACGAGGCCAATGAGCGAGACGTTCCAGACAAGGCTGCGATAGAGAAAGGTGCCGCCCAGATAAAGCGGCAGATAGGCAAGGCGGGCCGCGAACCAGACGAGGGCGCCCCAGAACACGAAGCCATCGCCCGGGCCGCTCAGATGGGCCACGAGGGCGAGGATGATGAAGACCCACCAGGTTTCCTGGAAATTCTTCAGCGCCCGGTCGGCCCGCAATTCGAGATCGCTCTTGTCCGGCGCGTTGTCGCGCGCCGTGGCGGCAAAGACCAACCCGCGCTCGCGGCGGAGGATCAGCGTCTGCGCACCCAGATAGAAGGCGTAGAGCGCAAGGCTCCACAGGAGCAGTGTAAGTTCAACGGTCATGGGAGGATCGCGCGGCCTCCACTGACCGTCACCGTGGTGCCGGTGGTGTAGGACGCCTCGTCGGACAAGAGCCAGAGGATAGCGCGGGCCACGTCATCGGCGGTGCCGGCGCGCTGCACGGGCACCGATGGCACCATGCGCGCCACCCGGTCCGGATCGCCGGCCGAGGCGTGGATCTCGGTGTCGATGACGCCGGGGCGGACGGAATTGACCCGGATGCCCTCAAGCGCCACTTCGAGCGCGAGGCCGACGGTGAAAGTGTCGATGGCGCCCTTGGCCGCGGCGTAATCGAGATTGACGCCGCTGCCGCCAAGCTTGCTGGCGGCCGAGCCGACATTGACGATGCCGCCGCCCTTGCCGCCATGTTTGGTGGACATGCGCCGGACCGCCGCGGCGGCGCACAGGAACGAACCGGTGACATTGACGGCGAGGCTGCGGTTGATGCGCGCCGCGTCCATCTCGTCGAGGCGGGCGCCGGGAAAGATCATGCCGGCATTGTTGACGAGGCCGGTGAGCGTGCCGAGCCGGTCGGCCGCCGCGAAGATGTGCTCGACATCCTCGGGGCTCGCGACATCGCCGCGCACCGCGACGGCCTCGCCGCCCTTGGCGTGGATCGAGGCGCAGATCTGTTCCGCTGCCGCGACGTTCGAGGTGTAGTTGACGACGATGGCGTAGCCGCGCTCAGCCCCCAACAGGGCGGTGGCGGCACCGATGCCGCGGCCACCGCCGGTAACGACCAGAACGCCGTTTTGCTGAGGCATGCCCGGCCCTCCGCTAGAGGTCGAGGACCAGACGCTCCGGCGCCTCGAGGCTTTCCTTGACGCGCACGAGGAAGGTCACCGCTTCCTTGCCGTCGACGATGCGGTGATCATAGCTCAGCGCCAGATACATCATCGGGCGGACCACCACGGCGCCATCGACGACCACCGGCCGTTCCTGGATCTTGTGCATGCCCAGGATACCCGACTGCGGCGCGTTGAGGATCGGCGTCGACATCAGCGAGCCGTAGACGCCACCATTGGTGATGGTGAAGGTGCCACCCTGCATGTCGGCCATCGACAGCGCGCCATCGCGGGCGAGCTTGCCGAGGCGGCCGATATCCTTTTCGACGCCCGCGATGCTGAGCTTGTCCGCATCACGCACGACGGGAACCACGAGGCCACGATCGGTGCCCACGGCGATGCCGATATGGGCGTAGTTCTTGTAGATGATCTCGTCGCCGTCGATCTCGGCGTTGACGTTCGGGATCTCCTTGAGGGCATGCACCACGGCCTTGGTGAAAAAGCCCATGAAGCCCAGCTTCACGCCGTGCTTCTTCTCGAAGATGTCCTTGTACTGCGCCCGCATCTGCATGATCGGCTGCATGTCCACCTCGTTGAAGGTGGTGAGCATGGCGGCAGTGTTCTGCGCATCCTTCAAACGGCGCGCGATGGTGGAGCGGAGACGCGTCATGCGCACGCGCTCCTCGCGCACTTCGTCGGCCTGCGCCGTCGGGGCACGCGGTGCGACGACAGGCGCCGGAGCAGCGGCCGGGGCCGGACGCTGCTCCGGCGCCTGTCGTCGCACCGCGTGCCCCGACGGCGCAGGCCGACGAAGTGCGCGAGGAGCGCGTGCGCATGACGCGTCTCCGCTCCACCATCGCGCGCCGTTTG
>SEEL01000058.1 GCA_004144345.1 Hyphomicrobiales bacterium | reverse complement strand
ATGGTGGGTGGGAGTGCCACAGCTACGACGATGCAGTCTGGATATCCTCCCCCGCGTGGCGGGGGAGGATATCCAGAGCCCCGGCATTCGCAGTCGCCTCTTATCCTCCCCCGCCACGCGGGGGAGGATATCCAGACTGCATCGTCGTAGCTGTGGCACTCCCACCCACCATGCTTCGCATGGTCCCCCTTCCCCACAAGGGGGAGGGAGTCCTGACTGCTTGAGTGGAGGCTATCCCTCCCCCTTGTGGGGAAGGGGGACCGGCGAAGCCGGTGGGTGGGGTGCAACGCGCGCAATCCATCGGCCGTCATGGCCTATGGGCGGCAGGCGTCGAGGATTTCGTTTAGGGCGGCGGTGGAGCCGCGGGCGCTGAAGGAGGTGCGGTTGTAGATGCGGCCGCGGTTGTAGGCATCGAGGCTGAGGCCAAGGTCGATGGAGCGGTTGGCGCGCCGCAGCCGCTGCAGCCATTCGGCGTCGATGTTCATGATGCCGTTGAGCGAGACGTTGCCGCCCACGCGCTGCAGCTCGTGATCGTCGAAATAGAGGTGCTCGTCGCGGCCATCGACCACCTGCACATAGTCGGCAACATCACGACTGGCCATCCGCTCATGCAGATCGCCGATCGGGAACGAATAGCTCGTGGCGATGCCGATCTCGGGGCCGAAGCACTGCAGCAGCAGCGTTGCATCGCCCTTGCGCACACCGGCTACCGCCATGCCGTCGGAGGTGCGGAAGAACCGCCACTCGCCTTCGACAAGCTCGTCCTCGGGCGGCGTCGCCACCTTGCACCCGGTTGCCTCTAGGGCGGGGCGCAGGCCCTGCGTCGTGACCTCGAACAGATTGACCAGCCGTTCGCTGTCCTCGGGCTCGAGGGCGAAGGTGACGGTCCCCGTGGCGCCCATGAGGGCGTCGATAAGGAACTGCGCATCGGTGCCCGCAGCGAGGAAGAAGCCGGGCTGCTGGCTCTCATTCGTGCGCATGCCCATGACGGAGTTGGTAGTGCCTCCCTGGCGGACAATGAGGCGCACAGGCCCCGACGCGGCGGCCGGGTCGAGGCGCTCGCGGAAAATCGTGAACCAGAAGGCGTGGCCGTCGGCGCAGGTGAGGTCGACGCCGACCGCTCCATTGTCGAAGGTCACCCGCGCATACCGGACCCCGGCGATGTCTTCGCTGCGCCACACGCCGGCCTGCGGCAGCGGCGCAGCCGGAAGCTCTGGCACCGGCGCTTCCTCGACCGCCGGGGGCTCCTCGACCGCCGGCGCGGCGGCGACGGCTGGCGTGAGATTGCAGGCCGACAGGACACGCTGCAGTCCCCCCTCGATCCGCTGGGGATCGATGGCAAAGGGATGGCGCAGCTGGTCGGGGCGCGTGCCGCTGACACTGGTGAACGGCGCGAGCGCGACGCTGGGCGCCTCGCGGCTCGCGAGGGTGCGCAGATACTCCGTCGCGTTCGGTCCGCGCAGCCGGTAGAACGCCACGCCATTGTCGGTCACGCGGGACGCCGCGACGGACTGGAAGTCCGCGCCGTCGACCAGCACGATATTGGCGCGCCGGTCGACCGTCAGCGACGGGTCGAGCAGCGGCGCCGGCATGCCAACGACAATCGACAGCTGCCCGGTCGAGCACTCCAGCGTCAGCGACTGCAGCGAGGCCTGCTGGTTGTAGAGCGCCGCGCGCTTGTCGTCCTCGACGAAGTGCCAGCGGCCATCCGCCAGTTCGCCCGGCCCGACCGCAAAGCTCTTTGGCGGGGCCGGCGGCGCCGGCGCGGCTGGAGCGGCATTCTGGCCCGCAGCAGGAGCGGCGGCCGGAGTGTCAGTGCACGCCGCGAGGACCGCCGCCAGATCGCCATAGACGCCCTGCTGCTCGCGATGGGAGAACATGCCCTTGGCGAGGATGCCGATATCGAGCGTGTCGCGATCGGCAACCAGCGCCTCGATGACCGGGCGCGCCATGCTGTCGCCGCCGTGGAAGAAATGGCTGTCGCCGAGCCGGACGGGCGCCACGTCCGCGCGCTGCGTCAGCCGGCCATTGCGCAGCATCAGGGTAGTGACGCCCTGCGCCCGGATGGCGGGCTTCAGCTCGCTGTCGGCGATGCCGAAATCGACCGAGAGCTGGTTGGCCGCGCAGGCAAAGGTGATCGACGTGCCCGATGAGCGGATCAGGTAGAGCGCCGTGCGGCCGTTCTTGCCGCTGAGGTGCCACCGGTCGATGGCCACATCCCCCGCGTCCGGGCCGATCACCGCCGCCGACGGGGCGGGCGCGGGTGCCGGCGCGGGCGTATCCGCCGCCGCGGACGCCGTGGCGTTGCAGGCGGCGAGCACCTCCGCCAGGGCCTCGGCGGCACTGGGAGTGACGAAGCGAAACTCGTTTAAGCGCTCGCCGCCCGGCTCGGCCGTCAGCGCGAACGCCATCTCCTTGCCGCCCAGCAGCGCCGGAAGGCGGGCGGCGCTGTCCTTGGCGGTGAGCCGGAACAGCGTGCTCGACCCGGCGGCTTCCGGCGTGGCCCGGGCCGTGAAGGACGGGGCGCCGTCTGCCGACGGATCTACCGTGGTGACGACAAACACCGGATCGGCCGCACTCAGGGGTTCGGCCAGATCGGCCTTGCGCAGACCGACCGACAGCGTCAGTTCGCCCGCCGCGCAGCGCAGCGCGATGCTGCGGCCGCCCTCGAAGGCGGAGGTGGTGATGGCGGCATCACCGGTTTCGGTGAACCATTCGAGCGCTAGGGCGGGCGGCGCGGCGAGACCCAGCGCGGCGACCAGCCCGGCCCGGAAGAACGGAATCAACGACGCCATGGCAGCCCCCAGCTGTGTGTCGCCAATAGCTTAGGGACGCGGCGGGCGCCGCACATGGTTCAACTTGACTATGCGCCGCGCCAAAAACCGGTCCGGCGGCACCGGCGCAATGCGTGCCAGCACGCAGATTTGTTCATTCCGGCTTCAGCGCACCGGGCGTAACCCGCCGCCCGCTCTGGAGGGGAAGGATCTCGTATGGGCGCGTCGAACGGGCTGGCCTTGCGGCTGGCGGACCTGACTGAGGCAGACCCGCTGGCGGTCGAGCCGGGTGAATTTTCGGAACTGGTGGGCGCGATCTATGATTGCGCGCTGGCGCCGGAGCGCTGGCCGGGAGTGCTGCGCGACTGCGCCAGCTTCATCGGCGCCTGGTCGGCCTCGCTGATCGGCAAGGGCCGCGGCGGCTCGCAGAGCGCCATGTTCTACCACGACAACGCCATGGCGCCCGACTTCGTCGCCGCCTATTTCACCAGATATGCGCCGCTCGACCCCTCGACCGGCGGGCACCTGATGGCGCCGATCGATACACCGATCTCGACCGCCGACATTCTCGACCTCGACGAATTCTATGAAACGCGGTTCTACCGGGAATGGGCGGCGCCGCAGGGGCTGGTGGATTCGATCATGGTGCCGCTCGAGCGCTCGGCCAATTGGGCGGCGATGTTCGCGCTCCTGCTGCACAAGAGCTCGGCCCCGGTCGAGATCTGCAAGCAGCGCGCGGCGCTGCTGATCCCGCATATCCGGCGCGCCGCGCTGATCGGCAAAGTGGTCGAGCAGCGCAGCATCGAGGCGACGGGCCTCAAGGAAGCCTTCGACGGCCTCGCGGCGGGGATGTTCCTCGTCGATGCCGAGGGGCTGCTGATCCATGCCAATGCGGCGGGCCGCCGGATGCTCGAGGGCGCCGATGTGCTGTCGTCGCGGCGCGGCCGGCTGGTGGCGGCCTCCGCCAGGGCGACGGACGAGCTGGCGGCGCTGTTTGCTGCTGCGGCGGCGGGCGACGCCGCACTCGGGACGGGCGGCATTGCCGTGCCGCTCGAGGATCGCGACGGCGAGCATTACGTGGCGCATGTGCTGCCGCTGACCGGCGGCCGCCGCCACGGCACCCATGCGGCGGCGGTCGCGGCACTGTTCCTCCGCCGCGCCAGCTTCGAAGTCACCGAACCGCCCGAGGCGATGGCCAAGGCCTTTGGCCTGACGCTGTCGGAACTGCGCGTGCTGATGTCGATCGTCCATGTCGGCGGCGTGCCGGAAACGGCCGAAGCGCTGGGCGTGGCGGAAACGACGGTGAAGACGCATCTGCACCGGGTGTTCGCCAAGACCGGCACGTCGCGCCAGGCGGAACTGGTGAAGCTGGTCGCGGGCTTTGCGGGGCCGCTGGCGAAATAGTTCGCGCGGCCCCTCGCCTCCTCCGATCGGAGGACGCGGGGGGTTCGGCCGGTGCGTAAACCCCCTCTCACGGTGGGCACACCCGCCCGGTCGCTGCGCGCGACGGGCCAATCGAGAGAGACGCACATGAATACCAAGATCACTGCCCTGATCATCGCCGGCGCGCTGCTTGCCGCCGGTACCGCGGCCTATGCGGCGGTCGGCCCGTTCCAGCCGACCCCGTCGATCCTCGCCCAGAGCCCGACGCTGCATGGCTTCACGGTATCGACCCCGGCGCTGGCCGGCGGCCCGTCGGCCACCGACTATTACGCCTATTACGATGGCGACGGCCCGAACCTGCCGGGCCTCATCAACTCGTATGACGATTATTCCCGCTACAGCGATCCGCGCGGCGTGGCCGTGGCGAGCGTGCTCGACAGCAGCGTCGTCATCAATCGCGACGACCCGCTGCTGACCAGCCTCTATGGCGAGTTCGACTATCTGTTCTCGACCGACGCCGGCGCGCCGGCCTGAGCGCACGCAGGATCGAAACGGCGCTCCAGCGCGCCGTTTCAATGCGCTATCTGCAGGCCTCGGCGAAGGCCCTCAGGGCCGCCGTCGAGCCGCGCGCCGGGAGGGTATAGAAGATCGGCCGCTGACCGTCCGGGGTGATGCCGATGGTAATCTCCCGGCTGGAGCGGGCGCCGTACTCGACCCATTCCTCGAGCCCCTGCGCCATCACGTAGAAGACCGAGCGCTCACCCAGATCGTAGGGGCTGAGGCCCTCAACGAAGCCGCCGTTGGTGTAGTCGGGATTGAACGACAGCGTGGTGGGACCATCGCTGCGAATCTTGCTCTTGGGCTGCGAGAAGGAAACGAGCGGCGTGCCCTCCTCGCAGAAGAACGCCAGCCGGTCCTGCTTGCTCACCACCGCCGCATAGGCGTGCTCGCTGGCCGTGGCGGGTTCGAACACCCACTGGCCCTCGACCGTCACATTGCCCAGATCGATATCGAAGATCGAATGGGGCGAGGCCGCGGCGGCGGACGGCGGCGCAGCAGAGCCCGAGGACGGGGGAGCCGCTGGTTCCTCGCCGCAGGCGCTCAGCAGCCTCGTCAGCCCGCCCGCCACGGACGAGGAGTCGAAGCGGCTGTCATGCAGCAGGAGCGGATCGTCGGAGATGGCGACGAGTGCCGAGACATTCCGGGCGGCAATCGATTTGACGAAATCGAGGGCCCCGGCACCGCGAATGCGGAAGAAGGCGATACCATCGCGCTCGATCTTGCTGACTTCTTCGATCGTGAGGTCACCGTCCTGGCCGAGGGCGAGGTCGGCGCGCGTCGCCGAGCGCCCGGCCGAGAACAGGTCGGCCACCGGCACGCCCAGCGTCACCGACACATAGGTGTGGGCGCATTCGAAGGTGAGCGATTTGCCGGTCCAGTCGGTGCGATAGAAGATTGTCCGGTCGGCGGCCGACAGGAACTGCCAGCTATTGTCCTTGATCGTTCCCGGACCGATGGGCTGTCCGCTGCGCGGCGCAACAGCGGGAGGAGATTCTGCCGCCGGAGCTGGCGCGGGAGCTGGCTGGGCTGCAGGTTCCGGTGCGGGTTCCGGGGCCGTCGGCGCGGCGCAGGCACCGATCACCTCCGCCAGCGCTTCGGCGGCGCCCTCGGTCTTGAGACGAAAACTGTTGTGGCGCTCGCCGCCCGGTTCGGTCGTGAGGGCGAATTCGATCTCGCTGCCGCCGCCCGTCAGCACCGCGAGGCGCGACGCGCTGTCTTGGGGCTGAGCGCAAAGGAGCGGTTCGTGCCGCTGGCGCCGGCAGTGGCGCGGGCCGTGAAGGCGGGCGTCGAGCCATCGGCGGCAGGATCGGCGGTGGTAACGACAAAGACCGGATCGGCATTGCGCAGGGGCGCCGCGACATCGGCCTCGCGCACGCCCACCGCCAGCGTCAGCTCACCGGCCTCGCAGCGGATCGCTACGCTGCGCCCCGCCTCGAAGGCCGAGGTGGTGACGATGCCCCCATCGTCCTCGGTAAACCATTCGAGCGCCTGCACCGGCTGGGCGGCCATGGCGATCGCAGCGGCAAGACCAAGCGCGCGCAGGCGCGACTGAACATATTGACCGGCCACCATTTCACCTCCTCAGGGCAGGCAGAAAGCTAGAAAGAAGACGGCGCCCTGGGGCGCCGTAGTGGGGAACGGGAGTCTAGACGCAGCCGGCCAGCGCCTACTTGGCGGTCGCGGTCGAGCCACGGGCCGTGAAGTTGATGATGTCGTACTCGCGCGGATCGCCATTGGGATCGCCGGTGTCGAAGTCTGCGGATACGAGCGAAAGCTCCACCTTGCCACGCGCCCGGCCGACCAGACCCGCAACGCTCACCGGACCACCGGCATAGAGCTTCATCGTGGCGTAGTCGCCGGAGCCCTCATAGGGGACTCCGAAACTGGCGAAGCCTTCGCCATGCTCATCGATCGAGAACAGGAAGTTGAACTTGTCTGCGGGCCAGACATTGCGGGTCAGGGTGCCGGTGGCAATGATGAGGTCGGCCCACGGTTCATTGTCCTCGCAATAGAGGACCATGGACGAGCCGCCGGCCGAAACAGCCGCCGCGACTTTCCCCTTGTAGCTCTCAAGGGTCCACTGGCGGGTGCCACCGATTGTACCCTGGGCGTGCGCCTGTGCACCGAGCAGACCGACAAAGGCCAGCGCCAACAACAAGGGTTTCATCTCGAACCTCCACCACTGGTTAATCCCGGGCAGGACGGCCAACGGTGCCACCGATGCTGGCCGCGACCTCCACGGCCCCTCCCGAGGCGGCGATCTCAGCAGATCGTCCGGCGCGCCACATGATCAGGATGGACTATTCGCAATACAAAAACGGCGCCCCTTGGGGCGCCGTTTCAATGTTCGGGACGGGCTGTCGCCTTAGTGGGCGACGGTGCCGGCTTCGTCGCCGTCGATATTGAGGTCGGCGATGGCGGGCGCCACCTTGGTGGCCTCGTCATAGTTCCATTCGATCGGCTCGGGCTGGCGGACCAGCGCGCGGCTCAGCACCTCGTCCATCCGGCTGACCGGGATGATCTCCATGCCCTTGGTAACGTTCTCCGGGATCTCCTTGAGGTCGCGGACATTGTCGGCCGGGATCAGCACGGTTTTGATGCCGAAGCGGAGGGCTGCAAGCAGCTTCTCCTTGAGGCCGCCGATGGGCAGCACCCTGCCCCGCAGCGTCACTTCGCCGGTCATCGCGATGTCGTGGCGGACCGGAATGCCGGTCATCACCGAGACGATGGCGGTGGCCATGCCGATGCCGGCGCTCGGACCATCCTTGGGCGTCGCGCCTTCCGGCACGTGCACATGGATGTCGCGGCTGTCGAACAGCGGCGGCTTGATGCCGAAATCGGTCGCCCGCGAGCGGACATAGCCGTTCGCCGCCGAGATGGATTCCTTCATCACTTCCTTCAGATTGCCGGTCACCGTCATGCGGCCCTTGCCATGGGTCATGATGGCTTCGATGGTCAGCGTTTCGCCACCCACCGAGGTCCAGGCGAGACCCGTGACGAGGCCGACCTGTGGCTCGGCATCGACCTTCTCGTTCCGGTAGTACGGCGGGCCGAGATATTCCTCGAGCAGTTCGGGCGTGATCTCGACCTTCTTGCCCTTGGTCTGCAGGATGGCGCGAACGGCCTTGCGCATCAGCTTTGACACTTCGCGCTTGAGGTTACGGACGCCGGCTTCCCGCGTGTAGTCGCGGACGACCTTCATCAGCATCTCGTCAGAGATGATGAATTCCTTCGCCTCGAGCCCGTTCTCCTTGAGGGTTTCCGGGATCAGGTGACGCTTGGCGATCTCGAACTTTTCCTCTTCGGTGTAACCCGAGAGGCGGATGATCTCCATGCGGTCCATGAGCGGGCCGGGAATGTTGAGCGTGTTCGACGTCGTGACGAACATCACGTCGCTGAGGTCGTAGTCCACTTCGAGATAGTGGTCGGCGAAGGTGTGGTTCTGCTCGGGGTCGAGGACCTCAAGCAAAGCCGACGACGGATCGCCCCGGAAGTCCTGGCCCATCTTGTCGATTTCATCGAGCAGGAAGAGCGGGTTGGACTTGCCAGCCTTCTTCAGCGACTGGATGACCTTGCCGGGCATCGAGCCGATATAGGTGCGGCGATGGCCACGGATCTCGGCCTCGTCGCGCACGCCGCCCAGCGCCATGCGGATGAACTCGCGGCCGGTGGCCTTGGCGATCGATTTGCCGAGCGAGGTCTTGCCGACACCCGGAGGGCCGACGAGGCAGAGGATCGGGCCCTTGAGCTTGCCGGTACGGGACTGCACCGCGAGATATTCGACGATGCGTTCCTTGACCTTTTCGAGGCCGTAATGATCGGCGTCGAGCACTTCCTGGGCGTAGTTCAGGTCGCGCTTGACCTTGGACTTCTTGCCCCACGGCAGCGACAGCAGCCAGTCGAGATAGTTGCGCACGACCGTCGCTTCAGCCGACATCGGGCTCATGGTCTTGAGCTTCTTGAGCTCGGCATCCGCCTTCAGCCGCGCTTCCTTGGTCAGCTTGGTCTTCTTGATGCGATCTTCGAGCTCGGTGAGTTCGTTCGAACCCTCCTCGCCGTCGCCCAGCTCGCGCTGGATCGCCTTCATCTGCTCGTTGAGATAGTACTCGCGCTGCGTCTTCTCCATCTGGCGCTTGACGCGCGAGCGGATACGCTTTTCGACCTGCAGCACGCCGATCTCGCCTTCCATCAGGCCGAGAATCTTCTGCAGCCGCTCGGCGACCGAAACGGTCGAGAGCAGATCTTCTTTCTCGGTGATCTTGATGACGAGGTGGCTGGCGATGGTGTCGGCGAGCTTGGACGCGTTCTCGATCTGGTTGACCGCGTTCACGACCTCAGCCGAGATCTTCTTGTTGAGCTTGACGTAGTTTTCGAACTCCGTCTGCGCCGAACGGGCCAGCGCCTCGACTTCGACCACGTCGCCTTCGGGCTCGGCCAGAGCGGTGGCCTCGGCCTCGAAATAATCCTCGGTCTGGAGGTAGTGGTCGATGGTCGCGCGATGCAGGCCCTCCACCAGCACCTTCACGGTGCCGTCGGGCAGCTTCAGCAATTGCAGCACGGAGGCGATGGTGCCGGTGGCGAAGATGTCGCCGGGGGCAGGATCGTCGTCCTGGGCATTCTTCTGGGTGACGACAAGAATGTGCTTGTCGTCGCGCATGACCTCTTCAAGCGCCTTCACGGATTTCTCGCGGCCCACGAAGAGGGGCACGATCATCCCTGGAAATACCACGATGTCTCTGAGCGGCAGGACCGGATAGACCCGGTCACGATCGAATTCGGCGCCGTGGGAGGTGACGTCCGACATGTCTTGTCCTTTCCGGGGCACGTGGAGGGTGGAGGAGATACGTGCCCAAACAGCAACCAGTTTGACGCCTGCAGCGGCCGTCGGCCTGATTCTGCTTATTAAATAGGGTCTCACGTCCCAGAGACAAGTCAACCTGCCCAGGCTTTCGCCTGAGCAGGGGAAATGTGCGCGGCGCGCAACGGTTACAGTTTTGTGACGAACCGGCCGCTCAGGCGGCCGGCGCCTTGGGCGGCAGTTGCTGGCCGGGGGTGGAGAGCGAAATGGCGGTCTCGTCCTCGGTCATATCGGCCGGAACATCGGCGAAAAGCGGGGTCGAGAGGTAGCGCTCGCCGGTATCGGGCAGCATGCAGAGGATGGTCGAGCCCGGCGCGGCCCTTTCGGCGATCTTCACCGCCGCCGCGAAGGTGCCGCCGGCCGTGATGCCGACGAAAATGCCTTCCTTCTGAGCCAGTTGCTGGCTCGCCTTGATGCCGTCGGGGCCCGCAATGACGACGATTTCGTCGATCAGCTTGGCCGCCACCGCATCGCCCGTGATCTTGGGGATGAAGTCGGGGCTCCAGCCCTGGTACGGATGCGGCTTCCAGGCCGGGTGGCGCGAGGCGGGCGAACCATCGTCGCGGCGGGCCTGCGCTTCATGCGAGGTGAGCATGGGCGCGGTTTCGGGCTCGGCGACGACGATCTTGGTGCCCGGCATCTTGTCCTTCAGCACGCCGGCGACGCCCTTCAGCGTACCGCCAGTGCCAAAGCCCGTGACCCAATAGTCGAGCTTGGTGTCCGAAAAGTCCTTGAGGATTTCCTGCGCCGTGGTCTTGGCGTGATAGGCCGGATTGGCGTCGTTCTCGAACTGGCGGGTACGGAACCAGCCATTGGCGGCAGCAAGCTCGTCGCATTTGGCGATCATGCCGGTGGCGCCGAGCGGCGCCGGGGTGAGGATCACCTTGGCGCCAAGGAAGCGCATCAGTTTGCGGCGTTCGACCGAGAAGGATTCCGCCATCACGAGGACGAGCGGATAGCCCTTGGCGGCGCACACCATGGCGAGGCCGATGCCGGTATTGCCGGAGGTGGCCTCGATGACGGTCTGGCCGGGCTTCAATTCGCCAGAGGCCTCGGCGGCTTCGATGACGCCGAGCGCCAGCCGGTCCTTGACCGAACCGAGCGGATTGAAGGCCTCCATCTTGACGTAGAGGTTCACGCCCTTGGGCGCGAGCTTGTTGATCTTGACGACGGGCGTGTTGCCCACCGTGCCGAGGATTGAATCGTACTTCATCGCTGGTCTCCGCCGCGGTGATGAGGGACGCGAAACTAGCCTGTCGCTGCCCGATGGGCAAACGCGGGCCGTCTCGCTTGGGTCGGACGGGGACTTATCCGGCGCCCCGCCGGGCCGCGTCATCCGATCGGATGAGTTGGCGCATATTCCGCTGATGCCCCGGTCAGCGCACGGTCTTGCGGGCCTTGAGGAGGATCGAGGTGTCGGTGCTGGCGATGCCGTCGATCTGGCGGATCGAGCGCAGCAGGTCGTCGAGCGCCGAAATGCTCTGCGCCTCGATTTCGGCGACGACGTCCCAGCGGCCATTGGTGGCGTGGAGCTGGCGCACTTCGGGCATGCCCATCAGGCGGCGGGTGACCGCTTCCTCCTGCTTGCCCTCGATTTCGATCATGGTGATGGCCCGCACGCCGGCCGTTTCGACGTTCGACTGCAGGACAATGGTGAAACCGGCGATGACACCGTCACGTTGCAGGCGTTCAATGCGGGCCGTGGCCGTGGCCCGCGAAATCCCGGCATGGGCGGCGAGCTTGGCCATCGGCAGGCGCGCGTCGCTGCGGAGGAGCTGAATGAGCTTCTGGTCGGTATCGTCGATGGCCATTGTGCGTTTCCATCAATTCGACCGAGCAAACTGCTCAGTTCACTGCGCATTTCTAGCACTATTCCGACTATTCGTCGACGCGTGGCGCGGCGATCCTGATCAGAAGCGAGGAACAAGATGAATTCTGCACTGCGCGTTGATCTCTATGGCGTGGCGACCGATGCCGGGGCCTCGACCCGCGGCGCCGGCATGGGGCCGGAGGCCCTGCGCATTGCCGGCTTCGGCGAGATGCTGGGCGAACTGGGCCGCGAGATCGTCGACCATGGCGATCTGCGGGCCCCGCGCGGCAAGGGCCGGCAGGCGGAAGTGCTGGCGCTGGCGGCCGAGACCAGCGGCAAGGCGCTGCAGAGCCTCTCGAGCGGCGGCATGCCGGTGTTCCTCGGCGGCGACCACAGCCTGTCGATGGGCACGGTGTCGGGCGCGGCGCGCCACTGCGCGGCGACGGGCAAGGACATCCATGTGGTGTGGATCGACGCCCATGCCGATTTCAACACGCCGGGCATTTCGCCCTCGGGCAATCTCCACGGCATGCCGCTGGCCCTGCTCTGCGGCGAGCCGGAATTCGGCGACGCCTTCGGCGGCAGCTGGCGCGGCCTCGTCGATCCACGCAATGTGACGATCTTCGGGGCGCGCTCGATCGACCGCGAGGAACGGCGATTGCTCGCCGACCGCGGCATCGAAGTGGTCGACATGCGCGAGATCGATGAACTCGGCGTGGTGGCCCATATGCGCGAAGTGCTCAAGCGCGCCGAGGGCGGCCATCTGCATGTGAGCTTCGACGTGGATTCGATGGACCCCTCCATCGCGCCGGGCACGGGCACCCCGGTGCCGGGCGGGCTGACCTTCCGCGAGGGCCATCTGATCATGGAGATGCTGCACGACAGCGATCTCGTGGGCTCGCTCGATATCGTCGAGGTGAACCCCTATCTCGACCGCGGCGGCGAGACGGCACGGCTGGCCGTGGCGCTCATCTCCTCGCTGTTCGGCCGCAAGATCATGGCCCGCCAGGCCGACCTCAACCAGAAAGTTCGCGCCGAGGCGGCGCTGCACCCGCGACCCTAGGGGCCGCACAACAGGAGACCGAAAATGACCCAGTTCATCGGCGTCGCTGAGATGGCGAAACTGGTCCGGAACATCGGTATCGAGACGTTTCTGACCGACCTCGCCGGCTGCATTCGCGAGGATTTCCTGCGCTGGCCCGAATTCGACAAGATGGCCCGCATTGCCAGCCATTCGCGCGACGGCGTGATCGAGCTGATGCCGGCCAGCGACGCTTCGCTCTACGGCTTCAAATATGTCAACGGCCACCCGAACAATCCCAAGCACGGCTATGCCACTGTAATGGCGTTCGGCGTGCTGTCGGATGTGACGAGCGGCATGCCCCTGCTGATCAGCGAGATGACGCTGCTGACGGCGCTGCGTACCGCGGCGACCTCGGCGATGGCGGCGAGGGCCTTGGCCCGGCCCGATTCATCGGTGCTGGCGCTGGTGGGCGCCGGGGCGCAGAGCGAGTTCCAGGCGCTGGCGATGCAGGCGATGCTGGGCATCGAGACGGTGCAGCTGTTCGACCCCGATGCGGCGGCGATGGACAAGGTCGAGCGCAATCTTGCCGGCAGCGGGCTGCGGCTCGTGCGGGCGGCAAGCGTGCGCGAGGCGGTGCGCGGCGCCGATATCGTGACGGTGGCGACGGCGGTGAAGGGGCGCGCCGCGGTGATCACCCCCGACATGCTCGAGCCGGGCATGCATATCAACGCCATCGGCGGCGACTGCCCGGGTAAAACGGAACTCCACCCCGACGTGTTGCGGCTTGGAACGGTGTTCGTCGAATACCCGCCGCAGACCCGCATCGAGGGCGACATCCAGCAGATGCCACCGGATTTCCCGGTGACCGAGCTGTGGCAGGTGCTGGCCGGCATGGCGCCGGGGCGCGCTTCGGCGGACGCGATCACCGTGTTCGACAGTGTCGGCTTCGCCATCGAGGATTTTTCGGCGCTGCGCTATGTGCGCGGGCTGATTGCGGCCGAAGAGCGGGACATCGACCTGATCCCGGCTGCGGGCGATCCCAAGGATCTGTTCGGCGAAGTGTTGCTGCCGCTCAGCGGCGGCGCTCGAATTGCTCGATCGCAGCCGCGAGTTGACGCTTGAACTCATCCTTGCCGGCGTCCGCCGCCGCAAGGATTTCGGGGGCGCGCCAGAATTCGAGGGCGCGGAAGGCGCTGACCGGCGCCTCGATGAAGATGTCGGGGGGATGCTGCGCAATGACGTGGCGGGCGAGCGCCCGGCTCATGATCTGCGTGGCACCGAAGCTGATGTCGAAGAAGGTGGGCTCGCCCGCCCCCTCGGGCGGCTCGTTGATATGGCCGTTGACGTCGATGGCAACGACGATGTCGGCCAGACCGCGCACATGATCGACGGGCAGCGGATTGACCGTGCCGCCATCGATGAAGAGGCGATCGCCGATCCGGAGCGGATGGAACATGCCGGGGATGGCCATCGAGGCGGCGACGGCCGGCGCCAGCTCGCCCGACGACATGGCAATCTGCTCGCCGTGGAAATAGTCGGTCGAGACCGCCGTGAAGGGCACGGCCAGGTCCTCGAAGGTCTTGGGCACGCTGGGCGGCAGATAGGCGGTCACGACGTTGAGCGGATCGATCTGCACCTGGATGCCGAAGGAACGCGCGGACGACTTGCCGCGCCCCCAGAAACGGGTGGCGATTTCGCGCAGCGTGGTGACGCCGGTGATGTACTCGCGCAGCTCGCGGCCGCCCATGCCGCTGGCCCAGCCGGCCCCGATGAGTGCGCCCATCGAGGTGCCGGCGATGCGCGAGGGGACGAGCCCCAGCTCCTCGATGGCCTCGATATAGGGGACATGCGCGATGCCGCGCGCGCCCCCGCTTCCCAATGCTATGCCCAGGCTCGGCACCATACTCGCCCCCTACTCCGCCCGCCAGATTGGCAAGCGGCGGTCCGCAAGCCAAGCCGCTATCAGCTCAAAGCGCGCAGCAGATTGCCGGAAACGTGGCCGTCGGGCAGCAGGCCGTTGCGGGTCTGGAAGTCGATCACCGCGGCGCGGGTCTTGGGTCCGATGATGCCGTCCGGCGTGCCGACGGGGTAACCCTTGCGGGCCAGTTGCGCCTGGATATCGACGCGCTGCGACTTGCTGATGCCGGTGTCCTTCGGCCAGGACTGGACGAAGCCGGTACTGCCGAGAATGCGGTCGGCGAGATGGCCGACGGCGAGCGCGTAGCTGTCCGAATTGTTGTAGCGCTTGATGACACCGAAATTGGGCAGGACGGCAAACACCGGGCCGTTGCCGCCCATGGGCATGTAAAGGCTCGCAACGTCAGTGCCGCGCGGGAAGGCCCGGCCATTGGCGCGCGTGACACCGAGATCGGACCATTCCTTGAGCGGCGCTGAAGCGCCGTTCCACACATTGAGGTAGTTGAAGCCGCGCGGCAGCGACACTTCATAGCCCCAGGTCTCGCCCGGCCGCCAGCCGAAGGAGCGGAGGTAATTGGCCGTCGAGGCCAGCGCGTCGGGCACCGATCCCCAAATGTCCTTGCTGCCATCGCCCTTGAAGTCGACGGCATATTTCATGAAGCTCGAGGGCATGAATTGCGGATGCCCCATGGCGCCGGCCCATGAGCCGACCATGTTCTTGGGCCGCACGTGCCCGGCCTCGAGAATTTCGAGCGAAGTGATGAGCTCGGCGCCGAAGAACGAGGTGCGGTAGCCGCCATGCGCCAGCGTCGCCAGCGCGTGGACCGTGTTCGTGCCGCCCATATAGCCGCCGAAATTGGTTTCGATGCCCCAGATCGCGAGGAGGATTTCCGGCTGCACGCCAAAGCGGTCGGCGACCGCCGCCAGCGTCTGCTTCCACTCGCCGCGCATGGATTGGCCAGTGCCGGCCTGCCTGTCGGTGACGCGCTTGCCGACATAGTCGGCGGCCGTGCTGACGAATTCGGGCTGCGCGCCGGTGAGCTTCAGCACCGAGTTGAGCGGCTGGAAGCCGCCCATTGCGGCATCGAACGTCTTCTTCGACACCCCACGCGCCCGGGCCGTCGCCCAGGTCTGGTCGACGAAGCCGGCAACGCTGGCGCCGAACGCCGGGCCGATCGCAGCCGATGCGGCGAGCGCGGTGGCGCCGATGAGGAAGGAACGACGCGACGGAATGATGCGGGACATGACGGCCTCGATACGCAAAACAAAAAAACGAGCGGCAGCCAGCCCACCAAGACTGCCATGCCTCGATTTTACGGATGCGGATTAAGGACGCGTTAAGGACGGGAGTTTGGCGGCGCGGATAGCGGGGTTGTGATCGGAACCGCCTCGCCCAAACCTCAACCCTTGGGCGGATAGGGATCGTGCCCGTAAGTCCATTCGATCTGGAAGGTGCCGTCTTCTCGCTGCACCATGACTTGCGCATCGCCCTTCCACGCATGCGCGGCATCAACGGCAGCGCGGATGGCGGCCGACTTCAGGCTGTGCCGGCTGAGCACAACGCCCTCCGACTGCACCTTCCAATTGCCGCCGTCTGGGCTGACGAAAAACTGCTTCCTGGCCATTGTCGCAACTCCCCCAAGGATTGGTCATGGCAACGTACAGGCGGACGCCCAGAACCGCAGGTTCGTAGGACCACCTAGAAAGCAAAACGCCGAGGACTTGCCCCGGCGTCTCAAACTCAATTCGTCGAAATCCCTCAGGCGCTGGCGGCCGGGACTTCTTCCTTTTTCCGCTCGGAATAGATGTAGAGCGGACGGGCTTCCTTGTTGTTCACGACCTCTTCCGAGATCACGACTTCCTCGACGCCTTCCAGCGACGGGAGGTCGAACATCGTGTCGAGCAGGATGCCTTCCATGATCGAGCGGAGGCCACGGGCGCCGGTCTTGCGCTCGATGGCGTGCTTGGCAATGGCCTTGAGCGCATCCTCGTGGAAGGTGAGCTCGGTCTCTTCCATGGCGAACAGACGCTGGTACTGGCGCACCAGGGCGTTCTTGGGTTCGGTCAGGATCTGGATGAGCGCGGGCTCGTCGAGATCTTCCAGCGTCGCGATGACCGGCAGACGGCCGATGAATTCGGGGATGAGACCGAACCGCACCAGATCTTCCGGCGCCACGTCCTTGAGCAGGTCGCCGACGCGGCGGTCCTGCGGGTCCTTGACCGTGGCGGCAAAGCCGATGCCGGAGCCTTCGGAACGGGCAGCGATGATCTTTTCGAGGCCGGCGAAGGCGCCGCCGCAAATGAACAGGATGTTGGTCGTGTCCACCTGCAGGAATTCCTGCTGCGGATGCTTGCGGCCGCCCTGCGGAGGCACGGAGGCAACGGTGCCTTCCATGATCTTGAGCAGGGCCTGCTGCACGCCCTCACCCGACACGTCGCGGGTGATGGACGGGTTGTCCGACTTGCGGGAAATCTTGTCGACTTCGTCGATATAGACGATGCCGCGCTGGGCCTTTTCGACATTGTAGTCGGCGGCCTGGAGCAGCTTGAGGATGATGTTCTCGACGTCTTCGCCCACATAACCGGCTTCGGTCAGCGTGGTGGCGTCAGCCATCGTGAACGGCACGTCGAGGATGCGGGCCAGCGTCTGGGCGAGCAGCGTCTTGCCGGTACCCGTCGGGCCAACCAGCAGGATGTTGGACTTCGACAGCTCGACGTCCTGATTCTTGGTCGCGTGCTGCAGGCGCTTGTAGTGGTTGTGCACGGCCACCGACAGATTCCGCTTGGCGCGCTTCTGGCCAATTACGTAATCGTCGAGAACCTTGAAGATCTCCTGCGGCGTCGGAACGCCTTCATTCGACTTCACCAGCGAGGTTTTGTTTTCCTCGCGAATGATGTCCATGCAGAGTTCGACGCATTCATCGCAGATGAATACAGTCGGGCCAGCGATCAACTTACGCACTTCGTGCTGCGACTTGCCGCAGAACGAACAATACAGCGTGTTCTTGGATTCGCCGGTGGAAGTTTCTTTGGACATCCGTCACTCCTGAGGGCACCGCCCTCGCCTACCGCGCCACTTATCAGGCTAGCGCGCGAGACTTAAAGAATATGTTGCCGGACCGACCTTAGCGAGCGGTCCGGCGGGTCACAATGACGGGAGTGTCACACTCCCGCGCAGCATCGCGGCAACCTTAACGCGCGCAATGCCGATTAGTTTTGACCTTCGGGAACCGCACGCTTCTCGAAAATCTGGTCGATGATACCGAAATCCTTGGCTTCTTCGGGGCTCAGGAAGCGGTCGCGCTCCAGTGCATTGTGGATGGCGTCGTAGTCCTGGCCGGTGTGCTTGACGTAGATTTCGTTGAGCCGGCGCTTCAGCTTTTCCGTGAACTGGGCGTGGATCAGGATATCGGTGGCCTGGCCCTGATAGCCGCCGGACGGCTGGTGGACCATGATCGAGGAGTTCGGCAGCGAACCGCGGAGGCCCGTCGTGCCGCCGGCCAGCAGGAGCGAGCCCATCGAGGCCGCCTGGCCGGTGCAGAGCGTGGCGATCGGCGGCCGGATGAACTGCATGGTGTCGTAGATCGCCAGACCCGAGGTGACCACGCCACCCGGGCTGTTGATGTACATGTTGATCTCTTTCTTCGGGTTCTCGGACTCGAGGAAGAGCAGCTGGGCGACGATCAGGGAGGCCATGCCGTCCTCGACCTGCCCGGTCACAAAGATGATGCGTTCCTTGAGCAGGCGCGAATAGATGTCGAAGGCGCGCTCGCCGCGGTTGGTCTGCTCGACCACCGTGGGCACAAGGTAGTTGGTGAAGGTGTCGATAGGATCTCGCATTTCCTGATGCCCCTGAAGCTTGATAGCCGAATCGCCGGCGCGTTCGGCCGAGGTGAGACGAGGCCGCGTTAAGGCGCGGTAAAGGCAGAGATAGGCGGGACTAAGGCCGCGTTCAATGCAGTTACCCCGACGTGCCTAACACCCGCGAAGTGCTTGACGCCGGGCGGCGCCCGGCAGCAAATCTGGGCGGGGCATCAGAGGATGAAAATCATGACCGTTCGCTCGTTGGCCTTTGCCGCGGCGCTGGTTGCGGCGCTTGCCACGCCCGTTCTTGCCGCCGACGTGACCGCCCGTAACCCCGAAGGGGTCCGCCAGGCGCTCGCCGATCTGGGCTACGCGCCGGAACTGACCACCGGCTCCAATGGCGCCAGCGCGATCTCCCTGACGGTGGACGGCTCGCCCTCTTATGTCGATTTCTGGAACTGCGACGACGACAAGACCAATTGCGAGACGCTCATGCTGGTGTACGGCATGGACCTCAAGGACGGGACCACCGCCGAACAGGCCAATAAATGGAATTTCGACACCATCCATGGCTTCGTCTATCTGGACGAGAACAACGACCCCTGGCTGAACCTGACCATCGGCACCGGCAACGGCATTTCCGAGGAATTGTTCGCCACCATCATGCGCACCTGGCGCAACCGCATCGGCGACGCCCGGGATTTTTTCGACCTCTAGCTGGATTTACCCGGACTTGACCGCCTTTTCGATTTCCCCCGCCGACCGCCGCGCCACCGCCAAGCCGCGCGATGCGGCGTTCTACCAGGACCCCTACGCCTTCTACACGGCGCTGCATGGGGGTACTCCGACCTTCCAGTGGGAGGATTACGGCCATTGGTGCTTCACCGGCTTCAAGGAGGTGAACGCCCTGCTCCGCGACAAGCGGTTCGGCCGGCAGATCCTGCATGTGATGAGCCGCGAAGAGCTGGGCTGGGCCCCGCCCAAGGAGCACACCGCAGCCTTCGATCTGACCGAGAAATATTCGCTGCTGGCGATCGAGCCCCCGGCCCATACGCGGCTGAGGCTGCTGGTGAACCGGGCTTTCGTGTCGCGCCATGTCGAGCAATTGCGGCCGCGGATCGAGCGGCTGGCCAATGAGATGATCGACGGTTTTGAGGCAGATGGCGGGGTCGAGCTGATCAAGGCGTTCGCCGCGCCGATCCCGGCGGTGGTGATCGCCGAAATGATCGGCCTGCCGGCGGAAATGGCGCCGCAGTTGCTCGACTGGTCCAACCGCATGGTCCGCATGTACATGTTCGGCGTGACGCGGGAGACCGAACTCGACGCCAACAAGGCGTCCGAGGACTTCATGGCCTATCTGCGCGGCATCATCGCCGAGCGGCAGAAGGCGCCCAAGGAAGACCTCCTGACGCACATGCTCACCGCCGAAGTGGACGGCGAAAAGCTCGATATCGAGGAAGTGGTATCGACCGCCATCCTGCTGCTCAATGCCGGGCACGAGGCGACGGTGCATACGACCGGCAATGCGGTGAAGACGATCCTCGAGAGCGGGCTCGACCCCAAAGCCCTGTTCGCCGACGAGGCACAGACAGCGGCGACGGTGGAGGAATGCCTGCGCTTTGACGCCCCGCTCCACATGTTCACCCGCTATGCCCTGAGCGACCTCGATTATGAGGGGATCAGCTTCAAGCAGGGCGAGGTGATCGGGTTGATGCTGGGCGCCGCCAACCGCGACCCGGTGAGGTTCAAGGATGCCAACAGTTTTGACCCGTTCCGCACCGACGGGCAGAATGTCAGCTTCGGCGCCGGCATCCATTTCTGCATCGGCGCCCCGCTGGCGCGGATCGAACTGCAGGTGGCGCTGAAGACGCTGTTCGACCGCCTGCCCGGCCTGAAACTGGCGGCCCCGCCGAGCTACAACAATGTCTATCATTTCCACGGGCTGGAGCGGCTCGACGTCAGCTGGTGAGGCCAGTTGGCGCCGCCGTTCATCTAATTTCCCACGATCTATAGGCAGTTCCAGGCACAACTGATAATTAACAGCGAGTTAACGCGCGTTCTTGGGGGCACAAGATGCGGTTTATCGGCCAGTTATTCTTCGCGTCAGCTTTCGCACTACTGGGCGCCGCGGCGCAGGCGGCAAATCCCGCCGGCAATGCCGTGGCGGTGATCCAGCAGGCGAAAGGCGAGCTCGACGGCAGCACCACGGTCATCGCCGTCGGCGATGGACTGTTCATGGGCCAGCAGGTGATCACCGGCACCAGGGGCCAGGTACAGATCGTCTTCAGCGACAGCACGCATCTGGTGGTCGGGCCCGGCTCGTCGCTGGTGATCTCCGAATATCTGATGCGCAACAATGGCACGGCGAGCAAATTCGTTGTCGATGCGCTGTCGGGGACGTTCCGCTTCGTGACCGGCAAGAGCCGGCATGACGCCTATGAAATCCGCACTCCGACGGGGACGCTTGGCGTCCGTGGCACGGCGTTCGATTTCAGCATCGAACCGCGCAGCGGCGAGACGGCGGTGCTGCTCTATCATGGCGGCGTCGAGATGTGCGCCGCAGCCGGCGACTGCGTGATGCTGACTGAAGTGTGCGATCTGGGGCTGATCCCGCGGCGGAATTCGCCGACGATCCTCACCGAGCGCAAGCGGCCACCCAAGCTCAAGGGCTTCCCCTATCTCAGCTCGCAGCGTCCGCTGCGCGACGATTTCCGCATCCGGGCCGCGGCCGATTGCAAGCAGGCGCCGGCTGCGGCGCACATCTCGACGCCGCCATGATAGAGCAG
>SEEL01000128.1 GCA_004144345.1 Hyphomicrobiales bacterium | reverse complement strand
AAACTCGACGCATGGCGATGACTCCCTTTGCTTGCCGGACCGCCAGCCTAAAACGGTGCGCGCCGTTTATAAAGTATCGCCGAGCGCTTGCCGCGAAAATATCAGGGCCGGGCGGGGCTTGCCGGGGGTTTCCAAGCGCTCCGGCCGTCCTTGATGGTTTCCAGAATCTTGATGTCCTTGATGGCGCCCACCGGCGTCGTCAGCGGGTTCTTGTCAAGAATCACAAAGTCGGCGAGCAGGCCTGCTTTGATGCGGCCCTTGCGGTCTTCCTCGAAAATCTGCCAGGCGGGGCCGGTGGTAAGCGCCTGTAGGGATTCATAGGCGTTCAGGCGCTCGCCCGCGCCGCTGACGATGCCGGTTGGCGAGACGCGCGCCATCGACGTCCAGAGCATGAAGCGCGTATCGAGCGGGGTGACGCTATAGTCGCTGTGGTTCGACGGGATGAGCCCCGCGGCGCGCGCCGAGCGGAAGGGGCTGATAAAATCGACGACTTCGGCGGGAAAGTTGGTGCGGTGGACGTCGCCCCAATACCAGGCGTGGTTCGAGAAATAGGCGGGGCCGACGCCGATGCGGGCGTAGGCGGGAAGCTGGTCGCGGCGCTGGAATTGCGAGTGGATGACGACCGGGCGGCGGTTGTCGGCGGCCTTGATGCCGAGCGCGTCGAAGCCGCGGATCGCCATGTCGATCGCGGCGTCGCCATTGGCGTGGACGAACAGCTGCCAACCGCGGTCGTGGACTTTCCTGGCCTGCGTGATGAACTCTTCTTCGGAGAGGATGGGTTCGCCGTGCCACGGGTGGTGGCCCTCGGGGCTGCCGCGTTTGTAGTCGCGGGTGAAATAGCCGGTGCGGCCTTGTACCGATCCGTCGAGGACGAACTTGATGCCCTGTAGCTTTACATGGCCTTGGTATGTCCCGAATTTGACGTCGGGGTTGGCGAGCAGGGCGTCGAGGCCGGTCGAGAAGGGCAGGAGCGCGAGGTCGATTTTCAGTCGCTCGCGCGCCGCTGCGCTGGTCAGGAAGGCGACGTCGGGGGGGAGGGTGGCACCATCCTGCGCGTGCGTATAGCCC
>SEEL01000013.1 GCA_004144345.1 Hyphomicrobiales bacterium | reverse complement strand
GTCAGGTATCCCTCCCCAGCGCTACGCGCCGAGGAGGGATACCTGACTGCTGGCACCGGTCGTGGACTCGCTCCGCACCGCCGCTACGCGGCCCCCTCCCAGGGCACGGGGGTCGCCGAATGGTTGTCGCGCGGACGCGGTGTCCTTACACCCGGCCCTCATACGCCCGGTCGAAGATCTGCACGGCGAGGGCCTTGTCGAGTTTCACCGGATTGCTGCCGGTGGAGGGGTCGGCGACGGCCATGTCGCCGATTTCGTCGCGGCGGTCGTTCGGGACTTTCAGATCGACCAGCGAATGCGGCACGCCGAGTTTTTCACGCAATGCCAGGATGGCGGCGAGGAACGCGTCGAAGCTGGGCGTCAGGCCGCAATAGGCGGCGAGGCGCGCGATACGTTCCTCGATGGCGGAGCGGTTGGCGACAAGGACATAGGGCATGAAGGTGCCGTTGGTCATGCCGTGATGCGTGTCATAGAGCGCGCCGACCGGGTGGCTCAGCGAGTGAATGGCGCCGAGACCCTTCTGGAACGCCGTTGCACCCATCAGGGCCGCGCTCATCATGTTGCCGCGCGCTTCGATGTCGTTGGGATTATCGACGACCTTCGGCAAATTCTCGAAGACGAGGCGCACGCCCTCGGCCCCGATGCCGTCGGCCAGCGGGTGGTAGCCCGGGGCGCAATAGGCTTCGAGGCAGTGGGCGAGGGCGTCAAAGCCGGTGCCCACGGTGATGAAGCGCGGCATGCCGATTGTCAGTTCCGGATCGGCGATGACCAGTTTGGGCTGCATCAGCGGATGGAAGATGATCTTCTTGGTGTGCGTCTTCTCATCGGTGATGACGCTGGCGCGGCCGACTTCCGAACCGGTGCCGGCGGTGGTCGGCACGGCGACGATCGGCAGGATCGCGGAACTGTCGGCACGCGTCCACCAGTCGCCGATGTCTTCAAAATCCCACAGCGGGCGGGTCTGGCCGGCCATGAAGGCGATGGCCTTGCCGACATCGAGGCCCGAGCCGCCGCCAAAGGCGATGACGCCATCATGTCCGCCGGCGCGCAGCACGGTGACGCCCGCATCGACATTGGCACCGGTCGGGTTGGGCTTCACATCGGCATAGACGCCGACCTCGAAGCCCGCATCGCGCAACAGCTTGAGCGCGCTCTGCGTCACCGGCAGATTGACCAGCCCAGCGTCGGTGACGAACAGCGGCTTCCTGATGCCGGTGATCTTCAGCGCTTCGGGCAACTCGGCAATGCGGCCGGCACCGAAGCGGACGGCAGTGGGGTAGTTCCAGTTTGAACGAATGGCCATCGTTATGTCCTGCGTGTGAGTTGACCGGCACCGACGAGTTCCCTCAGTCGCGTCCAGTCTTCGTTGTTGTCTGCCGGCCGTAGATCGGGCGCAGAGGTGAAGGCGGTCTCGTACAAGACACCCATCTCATTGAGCACGGTGCCGATCTGAAACCGCAGAGCTTTGCTCTCGGCGTCGCCGAGCCTGTCGCCGACATCGACAATCAGTTGCTCGAGGACAGCTGATGCATCGAACGCAGCACGGAGCAGATGCTTGGCGTCCTGATGCTCCATCGCAGCCTCCGCTCAAACGATCTTCAGATGATAAGACTTCGGCTGCGTCAGATTAGCGTAGCCGAGTTCGCTCAGGGCGCCGCCCTTGCCGGTGTCCTTGACGCCGGTCCAGACGAGGGCCGGGTCGAGATAGTCGCAGCGATTGGCGAAGACGGTGCCGGTTTCGACGCGGGCGCCGAGCTTGGCGACCTCATCCAGATCCTGCGACCAGATCGAAGCGGTGAGGCCATAGGGCGAGTCGTTCATCAGCGTGATGGCTTCCTCGTCGTCCGCCACCTTCATGATGCCGACGACCGGACCGAAAGACTCTTCGCGCATCACGGCCATCTGGTGGTTGACGTTCACCAGCACTTCGGGCGCGAGGTAGGGCGAGGAATCCTCATCGAGATCGTGCTTGGAATTGAGCAGGGCCTTGGCGCCCTTGCGCAGCGCTTCGAGCGTCTGGCCGCGCACGAGATCGGCGAATTTCGGCGCCGCCATCGGGCCGACAACGGTGGACTCATCCAGCGGATTGCCCAGCGTCCAGCCCTTGGCGTTTTCGACGAAGCCGTCGACGAAGCGGTCATAGATGTCGGCATGCACATAGATGCGCTCGACGCCGCAGCAGGACTGGCCGGAGTTGAAGAACGAGCCGTCGACAAGGTTCTCGACGGCGTTGTCGAGATTGGCGTCGGCGCGCACATAGGCCGGGTCCTTGCCGCCAAGCTCGAGCCCGAGCGTGGCGAAGGTGCCGGCGGCGGCGCGTTCGATCCGGCGGCCGCCTTCGACCGAGCCGGTGAAGTTGATGTGGTCGATCTCGCCCGAGCCGATCAGCTTTTCGGTATCGGCATGGTTCAGAACGAGGTTCTGGAACAACCCATCCGGCAGGCCGGCGGCGCGGAATGCTTCGGCGAAGCGCTCGCCGACCAAAAGCGTCTGCGAGGCGTGCTTGAGGATCACGGCATTGCCGGCCATGAGGCCCGGCACGATGGAATTGACCGCGGTGAGGAACGGATAGTTCCACGGCGCGATGACCATCACCGTGCCGAGCGGCTCGCGCGCAATCCAGCGCTTGAAGCCCGGCTTGTCGGGCCGCATGGACGGGGCCAGCGACTCCTCGGCGATGGCGATCATGTGGCGCGAGCGTTCCTCGACGCCCTTGCGCTCGCCGCCGAAGCGGATCGGGCGGCCCATCTGCCAGGCGAGTTCGGGCACGATCTCGTCATTCTTCGACAGCAGCGCATCGACGAAATGATTGAGGAATTTCGCCCGCTCGCGGACGGTGACTTCACCCCACGCCTTGCGGGCAGCTTTGGCCTTCACCACCGCCGTTTCGATCTCGGCGCTGGAGGCCACCGGGCGCTCGGCATAAACCCGCCCGTCGACGGGCGACACGATCCTGACCGTCTCGGTCATAACACTACCTTTTGCTTGTCTGGCGGGCTGTTTACGACCGTTCGAACCCGCGCTTCAACTCCCAATCGGTGACCCGGCGGTCGTATTCGAACTGTTCCCACTCGGCGGTGTGAATGTAGTGATCGATCACCCCCTGGCCGAGCGCCTTGCTGAGCATTTTAGACTTGCGGAGCGCCGAAATGGCGTCGCGCAGGGTCTTGTGCACCTCGCGCAGCTTCTGGCCGGAATAGGCGTCGCCGGAGAAGGGGGCTTCGAGTTCGAGCTTGTCCTCGATGCCCTGGAGGCCGGCGGCCAGCAGGGTGGCGAAGGCCAGATAGGGGTTGAGGTCGGCGCCGCCGATGCGGCATTCGACGCGGATGCCCTTGGTGTTCTCGCCGCACAGGCGGAACCCGGCCGTACGGTTGTCGGACGACCAGATCGCCTTGGTCGGCGCAAAAGTGCCGGCCTGGAAGCGCTTGTAGGAATTGATGTAGGGCGCGAGGAAATAGGTGATGTCACCGGCATAGGTCAGCAGCCCCGCCATGAAGTGCTTCATGATCGGCGCCATGCCGCGCGGGTCCTTGCTGTCGATGAAGACGTTCTTGCCGGCTTTGGCCAGCGACATGTGGATGTGGCTCGAGGAGCCGGCGAGGCCGAAATCCCATTTCGACATGAAGGTGACGGCCTTGCCCTGGAGATAGGCGATCTCCTTGGTGGCGTTCTTGATCACCACATGTCGGTCGGCCATGGTCAGCGCGTCGGCATAGCGGACGTTGATCTCTTCCTGGCCGGGCCCCCATTCGCCCTTCGAGTTCTCGACCGGAATGCCCGAGGCGGTCAGTTGCTTGCGCAGCGCGCGCATCACCGGCTCTTCCTTGGTGGTCTGGAAGATGTGGTAGTCCTCGATGTAATAGCCGGCGGTCTTGGGGTTGCGGAAGCCCTTCTCATGGATCTCGCGGAAGCCCTCGTCGAACAGGTAGAACTCCAGTTCAGAAGCGAAGTTCGCGGTGAGGCCGAGCTTTTCGAGCCGCGCCAGCTGTCCCTTGAGGATGGCGCGCGGGCTGTGCGGAATGGGCTCGTGATGATGGTGGTCGACGAGGTCGGCGATGATCAGCGCCGTGCCCTCGAGCCAGGTGCATTTCATCAGCGTGTTGAGGTCGGGCTTCATGACGAAATCGCCATAGCCCTTGTCCCAGCTGGCCGCCTCGTAGCCGGGCACCGGCTCCATGTCGATGTCGTCGGCCATCAGGTAGTTGCAGGCATGCGTCTCGTCGATGGCGCCTTCGAGGAAGAACTCGGCCTGGAAGCGCTTGCCGATCAACCGGCCCTGCATGTCCGGGAAGGCGACGAGCACGGTGTCGATCGCCCCGCTGGCGACATCCGCTTTAAGCTGCGCGAGCGTGTAGGCCGCGGCCATGGTGGTACTCCCTGAGTCTTTTACGTTTCTTGAGTTTCGACGCCATCCAGACTGCCGCGAATCCAGCCAGAAAGGCTAGGGCGCTCAATAAGGATGTAGAACAGGCCGAGCCCGAAGGTGACCTGCATGAACAGCAGAGCGTTCGTGTTCCGCGCCTGAGGTGACACCGCCGCCGGATCGTAGACCAGCGTATTGCGCAAGGCGATGAAGCTGACCGCCACGGCGAGCAGGTAGATGGCGAACTTGTAGAGCCGGCTGCCCAGCAGTGCGGTGAGAGCGGTGAATAGCAGAATGCTCACGAGCCCGATCAAGCCGAGATACAGCCACACGAACAGCGCGTAGATCCCGAAGACGTAGATGGTCATCGGCAGGACGGCGAGCGTGCTGAGTGCATAGGCTTTGACGAAGGACACGAAGTCCTTTCGATATCTCAAGCCATACAATCTGAGAGGCTGCATCGCCGACCCGCTGTATTTGATGAAGGGGGCCGCGGCGGAACCGCGGCCCCTGTGGCGTGCGTTACGCCTTGCTCTTGTGTTCGAGCGCGAACTCTTCCTCGGGCGAGAGGATGAGCTTGTTGCGGCCGACGAGGGCGAAATAGACGATGCCCACGGCGCACCACAGCACCACCCAGATCACGCCGCGATAGAAGTTCGGATCCTGCACCTGGTAGAACAGGGTCACGAGCGCGATGATGATGGTGAGCACGGCGCCGGGGATGCCCACCGGCGAGCGGAACGGCCGGTCGATATTGGGCAGGTTGCGGCGCAGCAGGATGAACGACACAGCCTGCATGATGTAGCTCAGCATCGCGCCGAACACGGCCATGTTGAGCAGCACCGAACCGATGATGTCGTCGCCGAGCTGCGTTTCGCCCGGACCACCGCCGCCATTGACGAACCAGATCACCAGCATCACGCCAAGGCCGAGCAGCGAGCCGGCGATCATGGCGAGATGCGGCGTCTTGCGCGTGGGATGGGTAACCGACAGGCCCGACGGGAAGTAGCCGGCACGGCTCAGCGAATAGACCTGCCGCCCCTGCGCATAGAGGATGGTGTGGAACGAGGCGACGAGGCCGATCAGCGCCACGACGCCGAAGGCCGGTGCCGCCGCATCGCCATAGATGGCGCGGATGCCATCGAGGGCGGGTTCGAGCGACGAGCCGAGCGCATGCGCGCCGACGCCCGCGATCGCGGGGTTGAGGAGCACCACGAGGAAGGCCGACAGCAGCAGCGTGCCGAAGCCGAGCATGATGCCCTTGGGCATGTCACGCTTGGGATCGACGGATTCTTCCGCCGCCAGCGGCACCTGCTCGATGGCGAGGAACAGCCATACGGCGAAGGGCAGGGTGGCGAGCACGCCGCCGAAGCCCGTGGGGAACATCGAGCCATTGCCTTCCGGCAGTTCGGACCCATCAGGCGCGATGTTCAGCGCCCAGCGGCCGAAATCGATATGCGGAATGGCGCTGATGTAGAAGAAGGCGAGGCCGGCCAGCGAGATCAGTGTCACGGCGAGCGTCACCTTGTAGCTGAGCGCAACGCCGAAGATGTTGAGGCCGAGGAAGACCGCGTAGAACACGATCCACAGTATTGGGTAATAGGCTGTATCGAGCCCTGTTATTGAGCCGAAATAGGCCGAGATGAAGGTACAGATCACCGCCGGGGTGAGCACATACTCGACGTTTTCGAACAGCCCCGTGATGAAGCCGCCCCAGGGTCCCATCGAGGTGCGCGCGAAGGAATAGGCGGCGCCGGTATGCGGCAGCGCGGGGCTCATTTCGGCAATCGAGAAGGTCAGGCCCAGATACATGATGGCAATGATGCCGGCGGCCACCATCATGCCGCCCCAGCCGCCGGTAGCGAAGCCGAAATTCCAGCCCGAGAAATGGCCGGAGATCACGGCGCCGACGCCCAGCGCCCAGAGCGACCAGATGCCGGCATAGCGCTGCAAACCGCGTTTTTCGAAATAGCTCTTGTCGCGGCTGGCGTACTTGACGCCGCCGCCGGTCCCGCTCGTTTCAGTCATATAGGCCCTCCTGTGGCTACTGCCCCTGAGTGAACCGCTGCTCCCCCGATCGCGACCCTCGCCTCGGTGAGACAACGTGCCAGCCGGTCCGCCCAGCGGGCGACACCGTTTGGTTCGAGAATTTCGTCATGGCGGATTTCGATCATCGTGGCGTCGAGGCCATTGCCGTCGCCATGATGCTCGAGCGTGTAGGTGACGCCGTTGAGGGCGGAGTAGGGTTCGTTCCAGCCGACGTTGAGATCGGCGGCGTCGGCCGCGAGCGCGTCGCGCAGGGCGGCCGTATAGCGCTGGTCGCGCGCATGGATGAGGCCGATCGGCCAGGGGCGCTGCACGCCCTTGTAGACCGGCGTGAAGGAATGCATGCAGACGAGGATGCTCGGCTGCCCGGCCGCGTCGCGCGCGCTCAGTACGCGCTCGATGGCCGCATGGAACGGCGCATGGGCGGTGGCGATGCGCCAGTTGCGGTCGTCGGCGGTGAGCGCCGCATTGCCGGGAATTTCGGTGAGTTCGGAGACCAGAGGCACGAGATCGGGCGCATCGGTGTCGCGATTGCAGTCGATGACGAGGCGCGAGACGGTCGATTGCACCACCGGCGCATCGAGCAGTTCGCTGAGCCGCAGCGACACGGCCAGAGCGCCCGGATCCCAGGCGATATGGCGGACCCGCTCGGCGGCCGTCAGCCCCAGATCACCCCAGCGCGGTGGAATGCGGTTGGAAGCGTGATCGACCACAATGACGAAAGGGCCGCGGCCTTCCGCATTGACGATCCTGACCGGCGCGTGGAGATCCGCGTCCAGCGGCATCCCATTCTTGCCCATGTCGCCCCCGATGGCCGGCGCAAGCAAGGCGCCAACCGGCTAAGTCCAGCAATGGATTCGCTTTTTCGGGCCGTGTCAAACGCCGGGAAGCCCGGGAATCCCGGCTTCTGTGGAAATCTTTGACCAAACGGTCAGGCGTCCTGGTGCTGTTTCAGGAAGCGTTCCGGATCGAGTGCGAGGCGGTCGTCGAGCGGCCCGATGGCGTCCAGATCCTTGCCTGCATAGTCGATGGCGCGCAGCACGATGCGGAGCGCCGTCAGCCGGCCGCGCTTCTTGTCATTGTTGAGAATGACGTGCCACGGCGCATGGTCCGTATGGGTCGCGTGGAACATGCGGGTGCGCGCTTCCGAATAGGCATCGAAGCGGGCGAGCGCCTCGAAATCGACCGGCGACAGCTTCCAGCGCTTCAGCGGATCGTGCCGCCGCTCATGGAAGCGCTTCATCTGCATCTCGCGGCCGATCGACAGCCAGAACTTGAACAGATGGATGCCGTCATTGACGAGCAGGCGCTCGAAATTGGGCACCTCGGCAAGGAACTTGCTCGTCTCCTCGGGCGTGCAGAACCCCATCACCGGCTCGACGCCGGCCCGGCTGTACCAGGAGCGGTCGAACAGCACCTGCTCGCCGGCGGCCGGCATCCAGTCCACATAGCGCTGGAAGTACCATTGCGTGCGTTCGCGGTCGGACGGCTTGGGCAGCGCCACGGCCATCGAATAGCGGGGGTTGAGGTTCTCGAGATAGGTGTTGATCGTGCCGCCCTTGCCGGCGGCGTCGCGCCCCTCGAACAGCATGACGATGCGGCGCCCGGTCTTGGCCTGGTCGTCCTGGAGCTTGGCCAGTTCGAGATAGGCCTTGTAGAGTTCGGCCTCGTATTGCTCCTCGTCCAGCTTGTCATCATATGGATATCCGCCCGAGCTAAGGGCGCGCTTCTTGATCCATTTGGGCAGCTGCGGATTTTCGAGGTCGAAGGTTTCGTGGTCCTGGGACATGGGAACTCCTTTCGCCGAACGTGCATCCCGGCACGTTTTGTGGCAAGTCCGCGGCGCGGACGATCGTTAGCGGGCCGCTAAGCGGAGACTGATTTGGCCACTCCGGTGACCCCACAGCAACGGCTCGACATCCTCGCCGGCTTCGCCGACGCGATGCCCGATCCCTGCCTGATCGTCGACCGGCGCTCGATCCTGCTGCATGCGAACCGGCCCGCCACGGGCGAGTTCGGCGGGCTGGTCGAGGGCAGCCTGCTGACGCTGGGGCTGCGCCATCCGGCGCTGCTGTCGGCCATCGACGCCGTCCGCCGCACGGGGCAGGGGCGATCGGTTGAACTGCACCAGACCGTCCCCAACGAAACCTGGCACCGCGCCGACGTGGCGCTGCTGCCCGATTTCGACGGCGCGCTGGTCATCACCATGCGCAATCTGAGCGAGCACAAGCGGCTCGAACAGCTGCGCTCCGATTTCATCGCCAATGCCAGCCACGAGCTGCGCACGCCGCTGACCTCGCTGGTCGGCTTCATCGACACGCTGCTTGGCCCGGCGGCGAAGGATGAGGGCGCGCGCGAAAGATTCCTCACCATCATGCGCCAGCAGGCGGGCCGCATGTCGGCGCTGATCGATGATCTGCTGTCGCTGAGCCGCATCGAGATGCGCCAGCACATGAAGCCGGTCGGCACGGTCGACATCGCGCATCTGCTCAACGAGGTCGCCGAGGGGCTGGAGACGCAGGCGCGCGAAGCCGGCCTCACGATCGTCGTCGCGCCGAGCGAGCCGGTGAGCATCAATGGCGATCGCAACGAGCTCTATGAGGTGTTCGAAAACCTCATGGACAATGCCATCAAATATGGCGGCGACGGCGGCACGGTCGACGTGGCGGTCGGGCCGGGACGGGCCGGGCATGATTATGCGGTGACGGTCACCGACCATGGCGCCGGCATCGAGCCGCAGCATGTGCCGCGCCTCACCGAGCGCTTCTATCGCGTCGATGCGGAATCGAGCCGCAAGAAGAAGGGCACGGGGCTGGGCCTCGCCATCGTCAAGCACATCGTCCACCGCCATCGCGGCCTGCTGACGATCAAATCGGCACCGGGCGAGGGCACCCGGGTCGAGGTCTTGCTGAACAGATAGGGGCGGGCCGGTGGTTGTGGCCGCCCCACCCACCATGCTTCGCATGGTCTCCCTCCCCAGCGCTGCGCGCCGAGGAGGGAGACCTGACTGCGCACCTTGAGTGGAGACACTCCCTCCCCACCTGGAGGGAGACCGGCGAGGCGGTGTGGGGCGTGCCACAGCCACCGAGTCTCCGACATCAAACCGTCATACAGCCCTCATCGTCCCGCTTGTTCGCGAAATACGCTTTGATAATCAAAGTGTTAGGTTGTCACAAATCCTTCTTGGAAGTGACATAAGACCATTGCGCATGAAACCTAGGTTCCCCGCCGTTACGCCCATCCACCGGGCTCTGAAGCACCTCGCTTCCGAAAGGGATACCATCATGAAGATTTCTCTCGTCGCCGGCGCAGCCGTCCTGACGATCACCTCGCTGGCCGCCTGTGGCGCCATGGCCCAGTCGCGCGATACCATGCAGATCGCCGGCTCCTCGACCGTGCTGCCCTTCGCCTCCATCGTCGCCGAGGAATTCGGCGCCGTGTTCCCCGAGTTCAAGACGCCGGTCGTCGGTTCCGGCGGCACGGGCGGCGGCCTCAAGCAGTTCTGCGAAGGCGTCGGTGACAACACCATCGACATCGCCAACGCCTCGCGCCAGATCAAGGGCTCCGAGCTCGAAGTCTGCAAGGCCAATGGCGTGACGGACATCCGCGAAATCCAGTTCGGCTATGACGGCATCGTCTTCGCCACGGCCGCTTCGGGCCCGGACTTCGCCCTGACGCCGCTGCAGGTCTACAAGGCCATCGCCGCCAATGTGGTGGTCGACGGCGCGCTGGTGCCGAACCCCTACAAGACCTGGAACGAAGTCGACGCCTCGCTGCCGAACCAGCCGATCGTCCTCGCCGTGCCGGCTTCCAACCATGGTACGCGCGAAGTGTTCCAGGAGAAGGTCGTGGCCGCCGGTGCTGAAGAAGCCGGTCTGCCCGAGACCCTGACTGCCGAGGAAAAGACCGCCGCCCTGACCGCCTATCGCCAGGACGTCGTCACCGAAATCTCCGGCGACTACACCGAAACGCTGGCCCGCCTGAAGTCGGACCCGAACACCGTTGGTGTCTTCGGCCTCTCCTTCTACGAGCAGAACACCGACACGCTGAAGGTTGCCACCGTCGACGGCATCGTGCCGACCAAGGCGACCATCGCCGCCGGTGAGTACCCGGTGTCGCGTCCGCTGTTCTTCTACGTGAAGGGCCAGCACATCGGCGTCGTGCCGGGCATCAGCGAGTTCGTGGCGTTCTTCCTGTCGGACGCGATGGCTGGCGAGGGCGGTACGCTCGAAGCCAATGGCCTGATCCCGCAGCCGGCCGACAAGACCGCTGAAGTGATCGCCGCCTACGACGCGGCCACCAGCCTCTAACCTCATCGGGGTCGCGCCACGGCGCGGCCCCTTCCTTCACCCACGGGGCGTGCGTTGATGAATAGCCTGGTCGTTGCAGCGCTGCTGCTGGTCCTGTTGGGTGTTGCCTATTCATCGGGCTGGTCGCGCAGCCGCGCGCTTGCCGGCGGTGGCGTAAAGGTTCACTCGCGCCCGCAATACCACGCCTCCTATGTTGCCATCTGGGCCATGGTCCCGGCGCTGCTGATCCTCGGCCTCTGGGCCTTTTTCGGTACCGGCCTCACCTACAATTACCTGCTTGCGCAGATCCCCCCCGATACACTCTCAACGCTCGATCCCGCCGCGCTGCTGCTTACCGTGCGCCGCATCGAAGCCCTCGCTTCGGGCTATGGCGCCGCCGGCACCGTGCAGGCCTTCGAGCAGGCCGCAGCCGAGGCGCTGCGCACCTTCCAGTTCATGACGTTCGCCGGCGTCGTCGGCCTCGCGGCCATCGCCGGCTTCGGCGCGCTGGCTTATGCGCGTAGCCGCATCACCGCCCGCCAGCGGGCCCGCAACGCCGTCGAGCGCGTCATCGGCATCGTGCTGATCGCCTGCTCCGCCGTTGCCATCCTCACCACCCTCGGTATCGTCGTGTCGCTGGCGACCGAAGCCTTCCGCTTCTTTACCTTCATCCACCCGTTCGATTTCTTCTTCGGCACGGTGTGGGCGCCCGACAATGCCGGCGGCATCGAGCATCCGGGCAAGTATGGCTTGATCCCGCTGCTGGTCGGCACGCTGATGATCACCGCGATCGCCATGCTGGTCGCCGTGCCGGTCGGGCTGATGGCGGCGATCTATCTGAGCCAGTATGCGCCGCGCCAGCTGCGCGCGGTGGCCAAGCCCGCCATCGAAATTCTCGCCGGCATCCCGACCATCGTGTTCGGCTTCTTCGCGCTGGTGACGGTCGGCCCGTTCCTTCGCGATGCCGGCAATGCGGTGGGCCTCTCCATCAATGCCACCAGCGCGCTGACGGCGGGCGTCGTGATGGGCATCATGATCATCCCGTTCGTCTCCTCGCTCAGCGACGACATTCTCAACCAGGTGCCGCGCAGCCTGCGCGACGGTGCCTATGGGCTGGGCGCCACGCAGTCCGAGACGATCCGCAACGTGCTGCTGCCGGCGGCGCTGCCGGGCATTGTCGGCGCCTTCCTCCTCGCGGTGAGCCGCGCCATCGGCGAGACCATGATCGTGGTGCTCGCGGCCGGCAATTCGCCGGTGCTGCGCGGCAATCCGTTCGAGCCGGTAGCGACCATCACCGTTTCCATCGTCAACCAGCTGACCGGCGACACCGATTTCGCCGGACCGCAATCGCTGGTCGGCTTCGCGCTGGGCCTGACGCTGTTCGTCATCACGCTCGGCCTCAACATCTTCGCCCTCTACATCGTTCGCCGCTTCCGGGAGCAGTATGAATGACCGACGCGGTTTCCCCCTCCGGCACGGCGCCCAGCGCCCGTACCCTCGCCATTCGCGCCAGCCTCCGCCGCCGCCATCTGGTTGAAGGGCTGTTCCGCGCCCTCGGGCTGGCGGCGATCATCCTCGCGCTTGGCTTTGTCACGCTGCTGTTCGCCGACGTGCTGCGCAAGGGCGTGCCGGCCTTCATGCAGTCCAATCTGCACCTGACGGTGACCTTCGATCCGGAAGTGATCGATGTCGGCCCGGCACCGGCCCGCAACACCTTCACCTCGGAAGCCGAGTACAGCGCCGCCAGCCTCAAATGGCAGCGCGACGTGGCGCTGCTCAACTGGAACAAGATCGTCGAGACGGCGCTGCGCGAGGCAGCGCCCGCCGGCACCGAGATCGACACCCGCCAGCTCCTCACGGTCGCCGAGACCAATGCCCGCCACCAGATCCGCGAAGCCTTCGTCGCCGACCCGTCGCTGCTTGGCCGCTCGGTCGAGATCGACGTGCTGGCCTCGGCCAATGCCGACAACTGGATCAAGGGCAATATCGACCGCGCGCTGGGCGATGCGCAGCAGCAGCTGTCGCCGGCCGCCCGCGCACTGATCGACGGCTTCGTCGCCGATGGCACCATCACCACGGGCTTTGCCTGGGCGGTGCTGACCAATACCGACAGCCGCGCCGCCCCGGCCGCCGCGGGCCTCCTCGGCGCGTTCTTCGGGTCGCTCTGGATGATGCTGATCGTCATCGTGCTGGCGGTACCGATCGGCGTTGCGAGCGCCATCTATCTCGAGGAGTTCGCGCCGAAATCGCGGCTGACCGACTTCATCGAGGTCAACATCAACAATCTGGCCGCCGTGCCCTCGATCGTCTTCGGCCTGCTCGGCGCCGCGGTGTTCATCAACTATCTGCATCTGCCGATCTCGGCGCCGATCGTGGGTGGCCTGGTGCTGACACTGATGACGCTGCCCACCATCATCATCGCCACCCGTGGCGCGCTGCTCGGCGTGTCGCCGGCGCTGCGCCAGGCGGCGCTCGGCATGGGTGCATCGAAGACGCAGATGGTGTTCCACCATGTGCTGCCGGTGACCTTCCCCTCGATCCTCACTGCCACCATTCTCGGCGTCGCCCATGCGCTGGGCGAGACCGCACCGCTGCTCCTGATCGGCATGAAGGCCTTCGTCGCCTCGGTGCCGGTGAGCCCGCTCGACCAGGCCACCGCGCTGCCGGTGCAGATCTATCTCTGGCAGGGCAATGAGAACCGCAATTTCTTCGAGCCACGCACGGCCGCCGCCATCATGGTGCTGCTGGCCTTCATGATCGTGCTCAACGGCATCGCCATTTACCTGCGCTCGCGCCTCGAAAAGCGCGCGTGATAGAAAGGAAACGACAAGATGGATATTCTGGACACCGCACGCCGGACTGCCTCACCTGCCGCAGGTAACGCCATGACATCAGAAATGCTCGATACCCATCGCATCCGCCTCACGGCGCGCGATGTCACCGTGCACTACGGCACCAAGCAGGCGCTGCATGGCATTTCGATCGACATCCCGAGCCACGCCGTGACCTCGTTCATCGGCCCCTCGGGCTGCGGCAAGTCGACGTTCCTGCGCTGCATCAACCGCATGAACGACACCATCGAGGGCGCCAAGGTCGGCGGCACGATCAAGCTCGACGGCGAGGACATCTACGATCCCTCGCTCGACGTGGTGGAACTGCGCGCCCGCATCGGCATGGTGTTCCAGAAGCCCAACCCGTTCCCCAAATCGATCTTCGACAATGTCGCCTATGGGCCGCGCATCCATGGCCTCGCGCAGTCGAAGGCCGATCTCGACGAGATCGTCCATCTGTCGCTGCGCCGCGCGGGCCTGTGGGAAGAAGTGAAGGACCGGCTCAGCGAGCCCGGCACGGGCCTGTCGGGCGGCCAGCAGCAGCGCCTCTGCATTGCGCGCGCGATCGCCGTGAGCCCCGAAGTGATCCTGATGGACGAGCCGTGCTCGGCGCTTGACCCGATCGCCACCGCCATCATCGAGGAACTGATCGACGAACTGCGTGAGAACTTCACCATCGTCATCGTCACCCACTCGATGCAGCAGGCGGCGCGCGTCAGCCAGAAGACGGCGTTCTTCCATCTGGGCAAGCTGATCGAGGAGGGCAACACCTCCGACATCTTCACCAACCCTGTGCACAAGCAGACGCAGGACTACATCACCGGCCGCATCGGCTGATCGACGAGGATCTTTGATATGGCAGCGCTGAACGAGCACATCGTCACCTCCTACGAGGACGAGCTCATCAATCTCAACAAGACCATCTCCGAGATGGGCGGCATGGTGGAGCAGGCCATCACCGAGGCAGCCAACGCGCTGCTCAAGCTCGACCATGTGCGGGCGCAGAATGTACGCCAGTACGACAAGCAGATCGACGAGATGAAGGCCCGCATCAACGAGGCGGTGATCTCGATCATCGCCCGCCGCCAGCCGATGGCGTCGGACCTCCGGTTCGTGGTGACGGCGATGCAGGTGGCGACCGATCTCGAGCGCACCGGCGACATGGCCAAGCAGCTGGCCAAGCGCACGCTGCAGATCGAAAGCCTCGCGCTGGCGCCGAAATTCTACAACGGCGTCAAGCACATGACGGACCTCGTGGCACGGCAGCTGAAAGCGGCGCTCGACGCCTATTCGACCCGCGACGCCAAGAAGGCCGTCGATGTGTGCGCCCATGACGACGAAGTCGATGCGATGCATACCTCGCTGTTCCGCGAGCTGCTGACCTACATGATGGAAGACCCGCGCAACATCTCGCAGTGCATCCATCTGCTGTTCTGCACCAAGAGCCTCGAGCGCGTCGGCGACCACGCCACCAACATCGCCGAAGCCGCCTATTATCTCGATACCGGCCGCCAGCTCGGTGTCGAAGAGTCCCAGCGCCAGCAGCACTGAGTAGCAAGCCATGACGGCGACAATCCTGATTGTCGAAGACGAAGCCGATCTCCGCGAGTTGATCCGCTACAATCTCGAAGCAGACGAGTTCCGCGTCGTGACGGCGGAGAGCGGCGACGAAGCCGTGGAGCGCATCCGCGACGGCGTGCCCGATCTGATCCTCCTCGACTGGATGCTGCCGGGCCTGAGCGGCATCGAACTCTGCCGCCGCTGGCGCAGCCGCGAGGAAACCGCGCGCACGCCGATCATCATGATCACGGCGCGCGGCGAGGAAGAAGAGCGCGTGCGCGGGCTCGCGACGGGCGCCGACGATTATGTGGTCAAACCCTTCTCGATGCCCGAGCTGGTCGCCCGCATCCAGGCGCTGCTCCGCCGCTCGAGCCCGCAACTGGTCACCAGCCTGCTCAAGGCCGGCGATCTCGAACTCGACCGCCAGAGCCACCGCGTCCGCCGCTCCGGCCGCGACCTGCACCTGGGGCCGACGGAGTATCGGCTGCTCGAATATCTGATGCGTCATCCGGGCCGCGTCTATTCGCGCGAGCAATTGCTCGATGGCGTCTGGGGCAATGATGTCTATGTCGACGAGCGCACCGTCGACGTACATGTCGGGCGCCTCCGCAAGGCCATCAACCGCGGCCGCGAAGCCGACCCGATCCGCACCGTCCGCGGCGCCGGCTACGCCTTCGACGAGCGCTTTGCCGCGAACGCGTGACGCCCCGCACATGACCGCGAATTAATCTACCTTGCCAAGTTTGTGCATTGGGGCGCAGGCTTGTGGCCAATAGCTATGGGGGCATCGGCAGCAAGGAGCCAATGATGTCTGACCATTCGCACGACGACCACAAGCACGGCCTTGAATTCGATCTCGAAGCGCTGGCTGCGCAGCGCTTGCGCCGCCGCGGCGTGCTCGGACTGTTCGGCGTCGGCGCGGCTGCCCTCGTCGTGTCGCAGCCCTCGCTGGCGCTGGCCGCCGATGCGCTTTGCATCGCCGACCCGGGCGAGACCGCTGGTCCCTATCCCGGCGACGGCTCGAACCGGTCTTCGGGCAATACCAGCAATATTTTGAGCGAAAGCGGCGTGGTGCGCAGCGATATCCGCGCCAGCTTCGGGACCTCGACCAACGCGGCGGACGGCGTGCCGTTGACGCTGCGGATCAAGATCGGTGATGCGAGGCAGGACTGCGCGGCGTTGCCGGGCTATGCGATCTACATCTGGCACTGCACCAATGACGGGCGCTATTCGCTCTACACGGCGCCCGACGAGAACTATCTGCGCGGCGTGCAGGTCGCCGATGCCGAGGGCTATGCGACCTTCACCACGATCTTCCCCGGTTGCTATGACGGACGCTGGCCGCACATCCATTTCGAGGTGTATCCGAGCCTCGACGTCGCGACCGATCACAAGAACGCAGTTCTGACCTCGCAGTTTGCGCTGCCGGCGGATGTGTGCAAGCAGGTGTACGACGCGGTCCCCGGCTATGAGGCAAGCATCTCCAATCTCAGCCGCATCAGCATTGAGCGGGACAATGTGTTCCGCGACAACAGCGACGATGAAGTGGCGATGATGACGCCGGCGGTGTCCGGCAATCCGACCGATGGCTACACGGCCGACGTCACGGTCGGGCTCGCAATCTAGGCGACCCCGGCAGGCCTGCCGACGAAATTGCTGACGAGGCGCTCTGCTTCCTCGTTGAGGCGTTGCAGGGCCGCCTCGTCGAATGCGTGCTCCTCGTAGCCGACGAGCGCCAGCGAACCGAGCGGCTCTTCGCCTTCGCTCCGCAGCAGCGGCACCGCCGCATAGAACTCGATGCCATTGGCAAGCAGATAGGGGTTCTGCGCGTGCTCGTTCTTTTCGTCGCCGGTATGGATGACCAGCGGCGTAGCGGCGGCGAGCTTGGCCAGGCGGAAGGCGTCGGGCTCATCCTGCAGCCGGACGTCGGTCAGCAGGTTCAGCGTCGCCAGCGGCACGCCGAAGCGGTCGGCGATCTCCTCGAGCGCCGCGACGACGGCTTCATTGCTCGGGGCATTGTCGATGTGGGCAGGATCTTCGGGCGGCACGCCGACGCGGGTTTCGATCTCGCCCACGATATCGGCGAAGGACGAGGCGAGCGCATCGACATGGAGGCCCGACGCCGTCTCGCTTTCGGTCTCGTGGAGATGAACGGCGATCACGTCGATGTCCGGCCGCATGCGCTTGATGCGGCGCGTCACGTAGCGGGCGCTGGCGCGGATCGTGGGGCCGACATAGGCCAGCACCACCAGCTTCACCGCGTCGAGGTCGAGGCGCGAGATGCTCTCCTGCCTCACCGCCATTGCCGGCAGAACGGTTGAGCCGATGCCGTGGCCGGCAAGACGTTGCGCGATGATGCGCGCCGCGGCTTCGTCGATCTCCGACTGCGCCCCGATGAGCAGCACGCCATCGCCGGCCGGCGCGGCGATGCCCTCGCCATATTCGTCGATGACGCCTTCGATCGTGTCCGCGAGCTTGCGCCGCTGCGACAGGCCCTCCGGCGTGTTGCTGAGCCCGGTCTGCGCCATACGCAGCACCGGCAGCATCAGTTCGTCATAGAGCGCGTCCTTGCCCTCGGCCTCGACCGTCTCATCGGCGATCTCGATGGCTTCGGCGGTGTTGCCCTGCAGCATGCGCTGGTAGAGCCGCTCGGTCGGCGTCAGCACCGGCTCGCTGCCCAGCAGCGTCTCGAACACCTTGAAGAACGGCATGTAGCGGCCGAGGACGACGAGACACACGGTCATCGGCGTCGAGAGGATCAGCCCGACCGGACCCCACAGCGCCGCCCAGAACATCGCCGAGAGGAGGATCGCGATGCCGGAGACGCCGGTGCTCGACCCATAGAGGCGCGGCTCGACCACATTGGCGGTGACCTGGTCGAGGACGAGGAAGAACACCAGGGTGATCATGAGCATCGACCAGCCGGGATCGACGGCGAAGGCGAGAAGGAACGGGATGATGGCAACGAGGAGCGCGCCGACGAACGGGATGTAGCGGAACACGCCGATCAGCATGCCCCACAGCAGCGCGCCGGGGACGCCGATGATCATCAGGCCAATACCGAAGATCGCGCCATAGCTGGCGTTGACGCCGAGCTGGATCAGCAGATAGCGGCTGAGCCGCTTGCCGGCATCGCGCAGGGCGAGGGTGGTGGTCGAGTAATTGCCGCGGCTCGAGATGCGCAGGAAGCGCTCCTGGATATCGGTGCGGCCCATCAACACGAAGATCAGGAAGACGACGACGATGAAGACGGTGGCGAGCGGCCCGAGCAGCGAGCCGACGAGACCACCGAGCAGGCTCATCGGCCCGCTGAAATCATTGGTGATGGTGACCGGCATGGCCGGCGGCCCGCCATTCGACAGCGCCGCCGAGAACTGGGCGCCCAGCGCCTCGATGGCCTGCACCAGATTCTCGATGAAATCGGCGCCGACGACCTGCTGCTGCAGGCCGCGCAGCTTGGTGGCCACCGTGTCCTGATAGGTCGAGAATTCGCCGGCCAGCTGGATCAGTTGCAGGGCAACGAAATAGATGAGGGCGGCAAAGCACGAGGCGGCCAGCAGGACCGCCAGCACCACCGCAAGCGGGCCGGGGAGACGCAGCCGCCGCTCGAGGAAGTTGACCAGCGGGGTGAGCGCGAAGGCGAGAAGGATCGCGAGGACCACCGGGACCAGAAGTCCGGCGCCGAAATAGAGCAGGGCAACCGTGATGCCGAAAGTGGCGGCGGCCTCGAAGGCGCCGCGCCGGCTATCCTGAGCCGGGGAGGGGGTATCCAGGGTCGACATGTGTGCAAGCCCGTGTTTGACGCTAGGACGTCAAACGGGCCGTCACCCAACTAGGTTGCAGCCGGCAAACAGAAAGGGCGCCGCATCGGGCGCCCTTTGGGGTCGGCTGGGAGAAGCGGGAAGCTCAGCGCTTCTTCTTCTCAAGCTGGTGGTAGGCGCGGCGCGAGTGGAACTCGCAATAGGGCTTGGCCTCTTCCGAGTGCTGGCCGCAGAAGTAGAAATCGGGCGTCAGCGGGTCGCCGATCGGCCATTTGCAGGTGTGCTCGTTGAGCTGCAGCAGGCTCAGGCGCTGGTCTTCCGGGATGTAGAGTTCCTGCACCTGCGGGGCCACGTAGACCTCGCGCTGGAACTCTTCTTCCATCTTGAGCGCCGTGGCGCCCTGGATGGCGCCGGCGGACGACATGTTCCGCGACTTCATCATGCTGGCGATGCCCGAGCTGGGGCGGGGCGCACCACCACCACCACCGGTCGACACGCGGCGCACGCTGTTGGCGCGTGGCGCGGTGCGGGCCCGCGGCGTCGACGAACTGGCGGGCTTGGCCCGGCCGGTCAGCTTGAGCCGGTGCACTTTGCCGATCACGGCATTGCGGGTAACGCCTTCGCTCAGGACACCGGCGATCTGGCTTGCGGACAAACCTTCCAGCCAAAGTTTCTTGAGAAGCTCGACGCGTTCCTCGGTCCAGCCCGTAGATTCCATGTTTTCTTACCGCCTTTTAGTCCGAATCCATCCACGCGCTGCCGGCAAGGTGCAAACAGCCACAAACACTACTCATCGTAGGTCGGAAGGGTCCGCCACACGAAATATCGTGCCCCAACGTCCTGATACTACACGGCCCGCGAATCCGGGATCAAGACTCGCCACCGGTTTTCACCGGGGAAAACCCCAGCCTGTGATGCGCGTTCCAACCATTGAGTCAAATCAGCCACTTGCCCGCAAAAGTTGACTTTGAAAGGGCTGCCAGCCATAGGGAATTTGCCCCCGGCGCGCGGCTTATCACCGCGCGTTTTTGGTTTTTGTGGGGCATTTGCAACACTAAACTCGAGACGCAATCCAAAAGGGGATGTCCATGTCTGCGCTGTTCGGCACTTACGCCAGATCGCCACTCGCTTTCGAGCGGGGCGAAGGTGTGCGCCTGTTCAGTGAGGACGGCACCCGATATCTCGACTTTCATGCCGGCATCGCCGTGAACGCGCTGGGCCACGCCCATCCGCATCTGGTCGAGACGATGCGCAATGCCGCCGACAAGGTGTGGCACGTCTCCAACGTCTTCACGATCCCGGAAGCCGAGCGCCTGGCGCAGCGGCTGGTCGACGCGACGTTTGCCGACAGCGTGTTCTTCACCAATTCGGGCGCCGAAGCGGTGGAATGCGCCATCAAGACGGCGCGCCACTATTTCTGGGCCAAGGGCGAAACCGAGCGCTACGAGATCATCGCCTTCACCGGCTCGTTCCACGGCCGGACGCTGGGCACCATCGCGGCCGCCGGCAACGCGCATTATGTCGAGGGCTTCGGGCCGGCGCTCGAGGGCTTCGTGCATGTGAAGCCCAACGACATCAAGCTGGTCGAGGCCGCCATCACCGCCAAGACCTGCGCCATCCTGATCGAGCCGGTGCAGGGCGAGGGCGGCGTGACCGCCATGTCGGTGGACTATCTGCGCGGCCTCCGCGCCCTGTGCGACAAGCACGGCCTGCTGCTGATGTTCGACGAAATCCAGTGCGGCTATGGCCGGACCGGGCGCTTCTTCGCGCATGAATGGGCCGGCATCGAGCCCGATATCATGGCCGTGGCCAAGGGCATCGGCGGCGGTTTCCCGCTCGGCGCCTGCCTTGCCAAGGGCGACGTGGCGAAATCCATGGTGCCGGGCACGCATGGCTCGACCTATGGCGGCAATCCGCTGGCCTGCACCATCGGCAATGCGGTGCTCGACAAGGTGCTGGAGCCCGGCTTCATCGAGCATGTCGACAAGATGGGCCAGCGGCTGACCTGGCATCTGCAGCAACTGCAGCAGCGCTTCCCCGGCCAGGTGTTGGAACTGCGCGGCAAGGGCCTGCTCGCCGGCTTCAAGCTCAATGACTCCATCGTGGTCCGCGATTTCGTCGCGCGTATGCGCGATGACCACCAATTGCTGACGCAGGGCGCGAGCGACAATGTGTTGCGCCTGCTGCCGCCGCTGATCGTAACTGAAGCCGACATCGAGGAGGCGGTCGACAAGATCGCCGCCGCCCTCACGGCGCTCGACGCCGAAGCCGCCAAGGAGCACGTGACCGCATGACTTCTCCCCGCCATTTCCTGACCCTCGAGGATTTCACCGAGGACCAGCTGCGCGGCATGCTCCGGGTGGCCAACGAGCTCAAGGCGCGTACCAAGCGCGGCGAGCGCGACGAACTGCTCAAGCACAAGATGCTGGCGATGATCTTCGAGAAGCAGTCGACGCGCACCCGCGTCAGCTTCGACGTGGGCATGCGCCAGCTCGGCGGCGAGACCATGTTCATGACCGGCGACAGCATGCAGCTCGCCCGCGAGGAGACGCTGGCCGACACGGCCCGCGTCATGAGCCGCTATGTCGATGCGATCATGATCCGCATCCTCGACCATGACGATCTGCTCGACCTGGCCGGGGCGTCTGACATTCCCGTGATCAACGGCCTGACGCGCCGCGCCCATCCCTGCCAGGTGATGGCCGACGTGCAGACCTTCGAGGAACACCGCGGCCCGATCAAGGGCGCCAAGGTCGCCTGGGTCGGCGACGCCAACAATGTGCTGCAGAGCTGGGTGCATGCGTCCAAGCTCTTCGGCAACAAATTCGCGATTGCCTGCCCGGACGAATACGGCCCGGACCAGGGCCTCCTCTCGGACATCAAGGAAGCCGGCGCCAACGTCACGCTGGGCGAAGATCCGCATGAGGCGGTCAAGGACGCCGACCTCATCATCACCGACACCTGGGTGTCGATGGGCGACACCGATGTGAGCGATCGTCGCAAGACCTTGAAACCGTACCGCGTCGACACCAATTTGTTGCGCTTGGCGGACAAGGATGCGTTGTTCATGCACTGTCTGCCCGCTCATCGCGGCGACGAAGTGACCGACGAGGTCATAGACGGGCCGCAATCGGTCGTCTTCGATGAGGCCGAAAACCGACTTCACGCGCAAAAGGCGATCCTGTGCTACTGCTTCGGGATCGATACGGTCTGAATTGGCAGAACTGCAGCTTACTGACTATGGCCTCGATCGCCCGGAATCCGGCGATGACGTCGTGGTGCCCTTCACCCTCGAAAATCTCGACAGCCGTGGCCGCGTGGTCCGGCTGGGCGACGCGCTCGACCAGATCCTGACGCGCCACAACTACCCCGCGCCGGTCGCCCGGCTGCTGGGCGAGGCGGTGGTGCTGGCGGGGCTGATCGGCTCGTCGCTGAAGTTCCAGGGCAAGTTCATCCTGCAGACGCAGACGGACGGGCCGGTGAACCTCATCGTCGTTGATCTTGACGCGCCGGACGGCCTGCGCGGCTATGCCCGCTTCGATGCCGATGCGGTGCAGCGGGCGATCGAAATGGGCGAGACCAAGCCGGGCCAGCTGCTCGGCAAGGGCCACCTCGCGATGACGGTCGACCAGGGCCAGCACATGGAGCGCTACCAGGGTATCGTGGCGCTCGAAGGCGGCACGCTCGAAGATGTGGCGCATACCTATTTCCAGCAGTCGGAACAGGTGCCGACGCTGGTGCGGCTCGCCGTAGCGCAGCTGTCGCTGAAGGGCGAACGCTCGCCCAAATGGCGCGCCGGTGGCGTCCTGGTGCAGCATCTGCCGCCGCATGGCGGACGGACCATGCCGGATCTGCCGGGCGACGGGAATTTCGACAATCCCGAGACGGCCGATCAGAACTTCGCCGAGAACGACAAATGGACCGAGACCCGCTCGCTGATCGGCACCGTGGCCGATGACGAACTGGCCGATCCGGCCGTCAGCCCCGAGCGGCTGTTGTTCCGCCTGTTCCACGAAACCGGCGTGCGCGTCTTCGACGCCATCCCGCTCGAGGAGCGCTGCACGTGCTCGGCTGAGCGCATCGAAGGCATGCTGCGCGACAATTTCACGGCCGAAGAGCGGGCCGACATGGTGGTCGACGGCGAGATTGAAGTGGTGTGCGAGTTCTGCTCGGCCGACTACCACTTCCATCTGCACGATTTCGACGACGTCAAGCACTGAGCTTGCGGCCCTCGCAGCATCGCGAGGGCCGCTCCAATTTCAGCACTGACCCGAAAGAACCAGCACGCCAGCGGCTGTGACAGGCTTTCATTCTTGCGACTAAGGTGGCGAAGATGAACAAGCCTTTTGTTGCGTTGCGTCCAGAGATCACGCGGACACACGCCCTGATCCTGATGGACTGGCTGCAGGATGAACGCGTCACGCGCTATCTGAGCGATTCAGGCAATGTGTCCCGGGTCATCGCGCAGGCCATAGATCGAACCCAGCTGCCCATCCTGACGCATCTGTTCAACCAGGGCGGCCGCTTCTTCATGGCGCACGACCGGAACGATGTTCCGGTTGGCTTCGTCCGCCTGATCAAGACGGGCGCCGAATGCGAGATCGTGCTGGTCATCGGCGACCATGACCGTTGGGGTCAGAAGCTCGGCGCCAGCACCATCCGCGAGGGCCTGAAGCTGGCGTTCCTCGACATGCGGGCCGCGCGTGTCGTCGCCAAAATTCATCCGGACAACATCCGATCGCTGAAGGCGTTTGAGCGCTGCGGCTTTCGCGTCGACCGCGAAACGGACACGCTTATCTCCCTGTCGATGACCGCTGGTACGTATCGCCGGCTGCTGCGTGAGGGCGTCCTGGCAGCGTCGTCCGAAATCTACATCACGGAGATGGACAGGGACCGGCTCGAGGAGCTGCTGGTGTTCGAACAGGGGCCGGCAATAGTCGAACTGGAGCATGAGCTCGAACGGGCCGTCGTCGTCGATCCTCAGCACGTCGCGCGCGACGTCGTTACCATGAATTCGCGCGTTTCGCTGCGTCTCGACGACGAGGCGATGGAATTGGCTCTCGTCTATCCGCAGGCCGCTGACGAACGGGCCGGAAAGCTCTCTGTCCTCTCCGACCTCGGCGCTGCGATCCTCGGTTACCGCGAGGGCGGTGCCATCGACTGGATGGTCTCAGATCGCCCGCGGCGCATTGTGATTGATCGCGTCATCTACCAGCCGGAAGCGTCGGGTGACTTTCACCTGTGATGGTCCAGCGGCAGCGTGCCGCTAGATCTGATCCAGTGCGAATGAGAGATCGGCGATGAGGTCGTCGGTGTTCTCAAGGCCGACGCTCAGGCGCAGCAGGCCCGGCGTGATGCCGCTTTCGAGGCGGACGGCCTCGCTGAAGCGCTGATGCGTCGTGGTGCCCGGATGGGTGATCAGCGATTTCGCATCGCCCAGATTGTTGGAGATGAGGATCACCGACAGCGCGTCCGAGAGCTTGAACGCCGCCTCGCGCCCGCCCTTCACATCGATCGCCAAGAGCGTCGAGCCATTGCTCATCTGCCGCTGCGCCAGCTCGTATTGCGGATGCGATTTGAGGAACGGGTAGGCGACCCGAGCCACCTTCGCATGGCCGTCGAGGAAGGCCGCGATCCTGGCCGCGCTCTCGCTCATCTGCCTGACGCGCAGCGGCATCGTTTCGAGGCTCTTGAGCAGCACCCACGCATTGAACGGCGACAGCGACGGACCCGTCTGGCGCAACAGCGTATGCACGTCGCCCTCGATCAGCTCCTTGCTGCCGAGCACGACGCCGCCCAGCGTGCGGCCCTGGCCGTCGATATGCTTGGTCGCCGAATAGGTGACAAGGTCGGCGCCGAGTTTCAGCGGGTGCTGGTGCAGCGCCGTGGCGAACACATTGTCGACGATGAGCCTGGCGCCATGCGCGTGCGCGATGTCGGCCACCGCCCTGATGTCGACCAGCTCGATCGTCGGATTGGTCGGTGTCTCGATGAACACCAGCTTGGTGTTGGGGCGCATCGCGGCTTCGAAATTGGCCGGGTCGCGGCCATCGACCAGCGTCGAGCTGACGCCCCAGCGCGGCATGAAATCCTCGACCACATAGCGGCAGCCGCCGAACAGCGCGCGCGAGGCGACGATATGGTCGCCGGCCCGCACCTGGCTCATCACCGCATTGGTGACCGCCGCCATGCCGGTGGCAAAGGCGCGCGCCGCTTCCGCCCCCTCGAGCAGCGCCATCCGCTCCTGGAACATGTCGAGCGTCGGGTTGGCGAAGCGCGAGTAATTGTGGCCCTCGATCTTGTGGGTGAAGATGTCTTCGGCGTGCTGGGAGCTCGGATAGGAATAGCCCGAGTTCATGAAGATCGCTTCGCTGGTCTCGTTGAACGGGGTGCGCAGCCCCCCGCCATGCACGAGTTGCGTCTCCGGCGCCCAGTTCTTGGGGTCGCTCAGCGGATGATTCTTCTTGTCGGACATTCAGTGGCTCCAAAACAAAAAACCGGCACGCGATACGCGGCCGGTTCGAGCACGGGTCCCTTTAGCGACTTGTTTTAAGTGGCTGCAATCAGACCGGCCAAATCACCACTGGGATTTGCCTTATTCCCGTCCAGCCGCCCCGTCAACGGGATGCAGCGGGGAACATCCGCCCCCGCAGGCGGGGAGGATCGACCGACGGCTCCGTGGATTGCCGCTTTGCCGGGCATGACATCCGCAGGGCCGCCCGATATGAAAAGTCATGAACCAAGACAACAAACTCTGGCCGCCCGGCGTGTTTCCGGCCCGTTTCATCGAGCGGCTGCGGCTTGAGGGCGGCATTGTCGCCCCGCCGTTCGACGCCGACCAGGTGCAGCCGGCGAGCCTCGACCTCAGGCTGGGCGATATCGCCTACCGGGTCCGCTCGAGCTTCCTGCCCGGCCCCGAGCAGACGGTGGCCGAGCGCATCGCGACGCTGGAACTGCACCGGCTCGACCTCACCAATGGCGCCGTGCTCGAGCGCGGCTGCGTCTATCTCGTGCCGCTGCAGGAAACGCTGGTGCTGCCGGCCAATGTCAGCGCCGGCGCCAACCCCAAGAGTTCGACCGGCCGGCTCGACGTCTTCACCCGCGTCATCGGCGACCGGGCGCGCGGCTTCGATACGCTGCCGGCGGGCTATCATGGTCCGCTCTATCTCGAAATCTCGCCGCGTACCTTCCCCGTCCGTGTCCGCAAGGGCTCTCGGCTGAGCCAGATGCGCTTCCGTGTCGGCGATACGCGGCTCTCGATCGAGGAGCATCAGGCGCTGCACGAGGTCGAGACGCTGGTGATCGACGCCAATGAGGCGGTGACCGAGGGCGTAGCGCTGTCGATCGACCTCAAGGGCGAGGGCCGCAACGGCCTGATCGGCTTCCGCTCCAAGCGGCACACGCCGGTTATCGACATGGACAAGAAGGACGCGCTCGACGTCCTCGATTATTGGGAGCCGCTGATCAATCGCGGCAGCGACGAGTTCATCCTCGATCCCGAAGAGTTCTACATCCTCGTCAGTCGCGAGAGCGTGCATGTGCCGCCGGCCTATGCCGCAGAGATGGTGCCGTTCGATCCGCTGGTGGGTGAATTCCGCGTCCACTATGCCGGCTTCTTCGATCCGGGCTTCGGCCATTCGGCCGCCGGTGGAACGGGCAGCCGCGCCGTGCTCGAAGTCCGCTCGCGCGAAGTGCCGTTCCTGCTCGGGCACGGCCAGACCATCGGGCGGCTGGTCTATGAGCGGCTGGCCGAACAGCCCGACCGCCTCTACGGCTCGGGCCTTGGCTCGAACTACCAGGCGCAGACGCTCAAGCTATCGAAGCACTTCCGGCCGTTTTCCCTCTAGGCCCTGCGCCCGCAGGCTGAGCCAGGTCGCGACGGTGAGCAGGAGCGCTGCCACGTCGAGCCCGAGGATGAAGACCGCCAGCAGCGTCTCATCCATCGGCAGGCCGCCCAGCGGAAAGGGCAGCGACACCACGAAGGGCAGGCGGAGCGCGAAGAACAGCGCGACGGCACCGTAGAGCACCGTGACGCCCAGCTGGCCGCGCACGCCGCGCCGGCGGGCATTCCAGTGTTCGAGGGCCCCGGCGCCGATCCAGCTGAAGCCTGCGACGGACTGGACGATCGCGGCGGGCAGCAGCGAGTCCAGCGTGTCCATGACGATGCCGAGCCCGGCCCACAGGCCGATCGTCACGATCAGCGCCGGCCATACCACCGGCTTGCCGTTGAACACGCGCGCCGAACTCCACACCGCGAAGGTCGCGCCAATGAAGGTCGCCGTGCCCAGCCCGATGCTGATCTGGCGCAGCCCCGGATGATCGATGGCGAAGAGGAAGAGGAAGCTGCCGCCAAGCAGGAAGATCAGCGCGCGCCAGGGCAGCCATGTTGCCTGCGGGTGCCGCGCCCAAAGCGTGAGCATGATGACGCCCTGCAGCGCCGTGACGGCGCAGGTGGCGATCAGCATCTGCCATAGATCGAAGGGCATCGTCCTGTGCCCACCCCATCCTGAATTCCACAGCCCGTTCTGGACTGACGTGCCGGACTCTTGGCTAAAGCCGTTGCGATTCCGTGAATCGGTGGAAAGCCGTTTCGATTCAGGAGTTTCGCCGGAGAGTCACGCCGCCGGTGTCGAGCGTGAAGGGCGCGTTGATCACCAGAACCGACGCCGCGGCACGCGCCGCAAGGGCGGCGGCAACCGCATCGACCCGCACGGCGGTGCCCTCGAAATCGGCCGCCGAACTGTTCGAAAAGCCGAGCCAGTTCTGCCCGTCGGAACTCGCCGCCTGGCCGACGAAGACGAAGAAGTAGAGCGTATTGGCCTCGGGGCCAGTGCTCACTTCCACCTGCGACGGCGAGATCTGCGCGGGTGCCGCAAAGCTGTTTTCGCCGCGGCGCTGGCCGACGAAATCGGCGAGCCCCTTGTCGAACTGCGCCTTGGTCGGGTTCAGCAGGCGATGCACATCGAAGCCCGCCTCGCGCAGCATCGCTTCCCACGCATCGGCATCGCTGTCGTCATCATCGGCGCTGCCGGCGGTGACCACCAGCGCCTCGAGCTTGCGCGTCGCGGCGGGGCGGCCGAGATAGAGATCGCCATTGAGGCTGGTGGAGAGCAGGGGGCGCGGCGCCGTGCGATTGCCGCGCATCTCCTCCTGCGCCCGCATGAAGCCATCGAGCAGGGACGTGTTGGGCGCCACCAGATGCGTCGTCGCCGATGCCGTGAATAGCGTGCGGGCTTCCGCGCCGAGTCGAATGTCGGTCCGGGCGGTGGCATAGGCAATGAGCTGGCCGGTGATATCGGTGCGCTGCGCTTCGCCGGCGATCTCGGCGTCGATCGAGTTGGCCTGCGCCTCGGCCGCCAGCTGCTGCGCCTCGCGGAAACGTCCCTCGGCATTGATGCTCCAGAAGGCAAGGCCGATGGCGGCGGCGAGCAGCAGGCCCGAGACGGCAAGGCCGCCGCGCGTGATCAGCGACAGCCGCTTGAGCGCCGCTTCCTTGGCGGCCTGTTCGACCCCGACGGCGGCCAGCCGCTCGGCCTCGAGATTGGCCTGCGCATGTTCGTAATGCGCACTGGCATCGAGAAAGCTGCGCTGCAGATCGGTCGGCTGCGGGCCGTTATCGGTCGCCGCCGCCAGCCAGAGCGATGCCGCTTCGAGCTCGGGGCCGCGCAGCAGCAGCACGTCGGGCCGTCCGCGCTGCATCCAGCGATCTGCCAGCTCGGCGATGCGCGTGTGCTCGCGGATCCAGGTGGCGTCGCTGGTCAGCGCGGTGGCCAATTGCTTGAGCGCCCGTGCGAAGGACAGGCCGCGGGTGAAGAAGATGTAGTTGAGCCGCGCGATGGTGGGCGGCACCTCGCCCTCGGGCGTTTCGACCGCTACCACCGGGATGATGCGCTTCGACAGCGCGGTCGCCGTGTCGATCTCCCAGCGGCAGCGCTCCGACGCCACCGAGCCCGGCGTCATCACGAACACCACCGTGTCGGCGGCCGCCAGCATCGCCTCGAGCCGCTTCTCCCAATCCTCGCCCGCCGCAATGTCATTGCGGTCGAGGAAGGCGTCAAAGCCTGCGACGTCGAGCGCCTCGACCAGCTCCTCGGCGAACGCCGACCCGTCCTTGCGGGCATAGGAGATGAAGACTTTCAGCGATTGGTCGGTCTTGGCCATCAGGGGAAATCGGTTCCGGTCGGTCATTTGAGCATAGCCAGTCGGCCGCCCCGGCGAAACGGGGGGCGAAAGGCGGCAGTATGCTCCTTTGACGCCGGCGGCGAGGCCCGGCTTGGGGCCGGATTTGCCTCCGCGTGGGCGGATGCTAGGGAAGGGCATCTTCGGGAGGCCCTTATGTCGAAATTGCTCGTCCTGCAGTCGCTCTGGGCCATGCAGGGGCTTCGCGCCGGGGAACAGCCGCTGGCCGGCAATGTGGCGGCCATCGCCCAAGCCGGCTTTGACGGGCTCGGGACGCTCTGGATCGACCGCGACGAGGCGCGTGCGACCAGCGAACTGGCCGGTGCGCACGGTCTGGTCGTCGAGGGGCTGTGCTTTCCGGCCGACATCGACAGCCTCAAGCCGGCGCTCGACTGGGGCGCGGCCTTCGGCCTCCATCATCTCAACATCCAGCCCAACCTCCGCCCGCGCAGCCTGAGCGAGGCCGTGCGCGTCGCCGAAGGGTGGCTGCGGCTGATCGAGCAGGCGGGCTTTCCCGTGCATGTCGAGACGCATCGCGACCGCATGACCAACGACCTGCATTTCACGCTCGACCTCATCGCGGCCGTGCCGGAGCTGTCGCTCACCGCCGACCTCTCGCACTATGTCGTCGGCCGCGAGATCGTGTTGCCGGTCTCGGCTGAGATCGAAACGCAGATGCAGCAGATCATCGGCCGGGCCAATGCCTGGCATGGCCGCGTCGCCAGTGCCGAGCAGGTGCAGATCCCGCTCGGTTTCCCCACCAGCCAGCCCTGGCTCGCGCAGTTCGAAACCTGGTGGCGCGACGGCTTCGCCCAATGGCGCCACCGCGCGGCGCCGGGCGCTGAACTCACCTTCCTCTGCGAACTCGGACCCCAGCCCTACGCCATCGCCGGCGCCGACGGCCACGACCTCACCGACCGCTGGACCGAATCCCTCGCCCTAGCCACCACCGCCCGCCGCCTATGGGACGAGGCCATACCTCCGCACGCCTGACGCGCGCTGGTTCGAAGCTGATTGCTGTTGTGAGAAATGCAGTCGGTCCGGGCCGATCAGGCGCGGCGCTCGGGCGGCGCGATCATCGCGGGGCCGCCGAAAAGAAAATGCGCGCAGCTGCCGACCTCGGGAGGAGGAAAGTGGCAGCCGCGCGCAAACTGGTTAGTGGGCGACGCCCGTGGTCGGGGCTTCGAGGTTCTTGCGAACGATGTTGCCCAGGATCTGCATCACCGCCATCGAGGTCTCGCCATCGAGGCCGTCAACGAGGAAGTCGGTGGTGCACATCATCGCCTCGAGACCGCCGGCGTCGAGGCAGTGGCGCAGCATGCGCTCTTCCTGGGCCGGGGTGTGGATGATCTCGGGCTTCTTGAGCAGATAGGCGAGGGCGGCTTCGATGCCGTAGCAGCCCCAGTTGCTCATCATCACCGGCAGCACGATATCGCAGGCCGTGGTGGTGCCGAGGAACTCGCCGCGCGGCATGGTCTTGACGACCGTGTCGTGGATCGCGCCGAAGCCGATTTCGTTGCCGTGATCGCCGATACCGATGGTCAGGATGCCGCGCTTGGTGGCTTCCGTGACGACGGCCGAGATGTCGATGACGCCGGTGGCGCTCGGCGACGACGGATCATAGAACGGAATGCCGGTGGCGCTGTGCAGGATGCCATCCTTGCCCGGTCCGATACGCTCGGCGCTGATCAGGGCCGTGGGCTTGTACTTGTCGAGCAGGTCGATCGCCCACTGCTGCACTTCCGCCTGCGTCTTGGGGGCGTAGGCAATGGTGGCGCCCAGGTGCTTGTCCTTGGCGTCCGAGTAGTGCTCCTTGACCATCAGGCCAATGGCTTCGCTCGAGGCGACAACCGGGCCGCCGTGGCATTCTTCGACCACATAGACCGGGACCGCGCCGACGCCGCGGTACAGGGCGCGCGCGATCGCGGCAGCGCCCGGAGGGCCGTCGCTCTCGCCGAACGGCATGTGCGGGGCGTAGCCGGCACCGGTGAGGACCAGGACGCTGTCGCCCTTGCCGACGGCTTCCTTGAGCTTTTCCGCCGCGACCATGGTGATCGGACGATCGCCGGTGAGCTTGCGGGCGGCGGCGTACATCGGCGCGAGGACATTGATCGGCATGCCGCGATTCTTCGCTTCGATGGTGCAGATCTTGTCGATGGCCTCGCCAGTAATGTCAGGCATTTTGTTCTCCGTTGATCTCGGCAAATGCCCGGTTGCGCCGGGATGCCGCACCTCAAAAGGACATCAGTTCTGGCCTATCACGAGAAGGCCTAATAGCGTCCGGAGGCGATGCCATGCGGGCATCAGTAGCCCGATGCCCAAACCGGAGGCAGCCATTTGCTAAAGACCTCGATGCGCTATTTTTTGGCCGTCGTGCAGCATGGATCGATCCGTGCCGCTGCCGAAGCACTGCTCATCAATCAGTCGGCCATCAGCCGGCAGATCCAAAGTCTTGAGGAGGAGTATGAGGCCACGCTCCTCGATCGCCACGCCCGCGGCGTGCGGCTGACGCCGGCGGGCGAGCTGCTGTTCAGCGCCATCCGCGAGATCGGCTTCGCCTCCGAACGGGCCAAGTCGGAGATCAGCGCGCTGCAGGGATTGAAGCGCGGGCACATCAAGATTCACGCCATTGAATCGATGCTGCAGTCGGTTATTCCCAACGTCATCGAGAAGTTCCACGAGCAGTTTCCGGGGGTCAATTTCGAGGTGATCCTGAGCGGCTCCGATGCCGTCGTGACCGCGGTGCGGAACGGCGAAACGGACTTTGGCCTGACGCTCGGAACCCACGCGACGCCGGGGGTCAAGACCATCTACAAGATGGACTGCCGGCTCACCGCCATCATGCGGCCGGACCATCCGCTGGCCGCCTCGCGCAACCTGTCCATTGCCAACCTCGCGACCTGGCCCGTGGGCGTCGCAACGCGGCCCACCGGTACGCGCCAGCTGTTCGACGATGCCTGCCGCAGCAGGGGCGTCGACATCCTGCCCAAGCTCGAGACCAATTCGGTCGAACTGCTGCATCAGTTTGCCTTCATCCAGGACGCCGTGGTGGTGACCAGCGACGTCGTCCTCGCCGGCTCCATCAAGGCGGGGCGCCTCGTCGCACGGCCGCTCGCCGAGGCCGAACTCAACAGCGGCAGCTTTGAAGTCCTGGTCATGGTCGGCCGCAAGCAGACGGTGGCGGCAGAGCGCTTCCTGCTGTTCCTCGGCCGGGCCTTCGAGCGGTCTCCGGCCGAGCGAAACGGTGCCTGAATCCTGTGCAGCCTGTGTCGCGAGCGATCAGCAGCGATGCCGTGGCAGCATCAGGGTGCTGCGAGCTTTGCGCCTACCGTCAGCGCTCAAGCCGATGCTGTAGTGACCAACGGTCTGCAGCGCGCTGCATGCCTGGGACAACAGCCTGCATCCGAACTCAAGAACGGAAGTGTAAATGTCGGACAAGACGCAACTGCTCGGCTTTAATCGCCGTCAATTCATCAAAACGGCCGCCGCCGGGGCGACCCTCGCTGCGGCTGGTGGCTTTGGCGCCATGCCCGCCATCGGGCAGTCGACCCGCAGCGACCTGCGCATCGGCCTGTGGGGTGGTGACTTCGGCAATCTGAGCCCGGTGATCCGCTGGGACATCTCTGCCGGCATCATCATGAACCACATTTATGACGGTCTTGTGCGCGTGAACTATGCCGAGCGCACGATCCTGCCGTGGCTCGCCGAAGAATGGACCAATCCCGATCCGCTGACCTGGCGCATCCGCCTCAAGGAAGGCGTGCAGTGGCACAAGGGCTTTGGCGAATTCACCGCCGAGGACGTTGCCTACACCTGGCGCTACCACCTCGATACGTCGAGCTTCCAGGTCGGCACCGCGATCTTCCCGATCGACACCGTCACGGTCGAAGACAAATACGTGCTCGAGGTCAAGACCAAGCTGCCGTTCGGCGCTTTCCCGGGCGTGACGATGGGCTATGGCGGCATGACCGTCAGCCGCAATGCGCACCAGGAAATGGGCGACGCCGAATATTCGGCCAACCCGATCGGCCATGGCCCCTACGTGTTCGAAGCCGGCCGCGGCAACGAGATCGAACTGGTCAAGAACGCCGAGTACTGGCGTCAGGGCTTCCCCAAGCTCGACCGGCTACTCTACCGCGCCATTCCGGATTCGACCGTCCGCCTGCAGGCCATGCAGAACGGTGAACTCGACTTCATCACCCATCCCGAAGCGCGCGAAGTCGCGGCGGTGCGTTCCAACACCAACTACACCGTCTCCTCGACGCCGGGCTGGAACTGGGACTACCAGCAGTTCAACCTCATCGGCACCGGTGCTCCGGCCTACACCAACAAGCTGGTGCGCCAGGCGATCTCCTACGCCATCGACCGCGAAGCGATCGTCAACGAGATCTATGCGGGCGAAGCGACCGTTACCGACAACCAGATCCCGCCGGGCTTCCTCGGCCACACCTCGTCGCTGATCAAGTACCCCAAGAACGGCGATCTGGCGAAAGCCAAGGAACTGATGGCCCAGGCCGGTGTGTCGGGCTACGAAGTCGAAGTCATCACGTCCGACAAGGACTGGCTGCGTCGCGAGCTCGAACTGGTGGCCGCGATGGTCAGCCAGATCGGCATCAACTACAAGATCAAGAACCTCGACATCGGTGGCTTCAACAACCTCTGGCTCAACAAGAATTTCGAGCAGACGCTGGAAGACATCACCATCGTGTCGCCCGATCCGGACGCGACGTCGTGGTGGTTCCTGCACTCGAAGGGCACTTCGGGCGCCTCGAACAATCCGCAGATGGACGAACTGCTCGACACCGCGCGTGGCGAGACCGACGTGGCCCGCCGTGGCGAGCTGTACGGCCAGATCACCGACCTCACGGTCGAGGAATGCCCGAACATCTACCACTGCAACGTGAACTTCAACCGCATCTACGATGCCAAGCTGCAGGGCTTCACCGCCGCGCCGCAGGAGTTCAACGAGATGGTCGACGAAGTCAGCTGGGGCTGATTTCTCGTTCGGACGCACCACGGCCAGGAGCACGACATGTGGAGCTATCTTTCAAAGCGCATTATCCAAATGCCCCTGGTTCTGGTGGTCGTCTCGATCACCATATTCCTGATCATCCGGCTCACGCCGGGTGATCCCATCCAGATCATGCTGGGCATGCAGACCTCACCCGAAGCCGTTGCGGCGCTGCGGGCCGAGTTCCGCCTCGATGAACCCTGGCACATGCAATACATCTACTGGGTCGGCGATCTGCTGCAGGGCGATTTCGGCCGTTCCATCCGCCTCAACGCCCCCGTGCTGCAATTGCTCGCCGAACGCCTGCCGGTGTCGCTGGCGCTGGCGCTGAGCGCCATGCTGTTCGCGGTGGTGGTTTCCATCCCGCTGGGCCTGCTCGCTGCGCTCAAGCGCAACACCTGGATCGACTATCTGGCGACCGGCTACACGCTGTTCGGCTTTGCCGTGCCGAACTTCGCGCTGGCGATGATCCTGATCTATGTGTTCTCGATCACGCTCGGCTGGTTCCCCATCACCGGCATCGGCTCGGGCGCCTCGACCGGGCAGGGGCTGTGGGGCGCCATCCAGCCCTACGTGCTGCCGGCCGTGGCGCTGGGCACGCTGCAGACCGCGATCTTCACCCGCCTGCTGCGCTCGAGCATGATCGACGTGCTCAACCAGGACTACATGCGCACCGCGCAGGCCAAGGGCCTGCAGCCGCTGGTGATCCTGCTGGTCCATGCGCTCAAGAACGCCATGATCCCGTTCGTCACCATGCTGGCGATCCAGTTCGGCTATCTGATCGGCATCCAGGTCACCATCGAACACATCTTCGCCATCCCCGGCATGGGCTCGGCGATCCTTTCCGCCGTCGTCAATCGCGACTTCCCCGTCATCCAGGGTTTCGTTCTGGTGATCGCCACCTTCTTCATGCTGGCGAACATCCTGGCCGACATTCTCTACGGGATCATCGATCCGAGGATCCGCTACTGATGGCCACTCAAGACGCTTCATCGCCGGCGGCGACGCCGGCCACCTATGAATCCGGCACCCGCATGGCGCTGCGCCAGCTGTTGCGCAACAGGGCGGCCGCCATTGGCCTGTTCGGTGTGCTGCTGATCGTGCTGCTCGCCATCTTCGCGCCGTGGATCATCCCCTACGACCCCACCGCGATCGCGCTGTCGTCCAAGCTGCAGCCACCCAGCTTCGCGCATTGGCTCGGCACCGACCATTTCGGCCGCGATGTGCTGGCCCGCATGGCCTATGGGGCTCGTGTGTCGCTGACGGTCGGCCTGTCCACTGTCGCCTTCGCCGCGCTCTTCGGTGTGCCGATCGGGCTGCTGGCGGGCTATGTCGGCGGCCAGCTCGACAATGTGCTGATGCGCCTGATGGATGCGTTCCTGACCTTCCCGCCGCTGCTGCTCGGCGTGGCGATCGTCGGCCTGCTCGGCGCCGATCTCACCACCGTGACGCTGGCGCTCGGCATCGTGCAGATTCCCGTTCTGGCGCGCGTCGTGCGCTCCAGCACACTCGTCGTCCGCGAGGAAACCTACATCACCGCGACACGTGCACTTGGGGCAGGGGCATGGCGGCTGGTCTCCCAGCACATCCTGCGCAACATCCTGTCGCCGCTGGTGGTGCAGATCACCATCGTGTTCTCGGCCGCCATCGTCGCCGAAGCCTCGCTGAGCTTTCTCGGCCTCGGCGTGCAGCCGCCGACCCCGTCCTGGGGCCGCGACCTCTCCGAGGCGCGCCGCTTCATGGTGGATGCGCCCTGGCTGTTCATGGCGCCCACCGGCTTCATCATCGTCAGCGTGATGGCGATCAACTTCATGGGCGACAGCCTGCGCGATGCGCTCGACCCCCGCTCGTGGGTCCGCCGCGCGGCCCCCACCAAGGAGACGGCCGATGCCCCTGCTGACCGTTAAGAACCTGCGGACGCAATTCTCCACCGAGCGCGGCACGGTTCGCGCCGTCGACGGTGTGTCGTTCACCCTCGAAGAGGGCGAGGTCATGGGCCTTGTCGGCGAGAGCGGCAGCGGCAAATCCATCACCGCGCTCTCGATCATGCGGCTCATCAAGGAGCCGCCCGGCAAGATCATGGCCGACGAGCTGACCTTCGACGGCGTCGACCTGCTGTCGCTGTCGCCGGCGCAGTTACGCGACTACCGCACGCGCCACATCGCGATGATCTTCCAGGACCCGATGCGCTCGCTCAATCCGGTCCTCACCATCGGACGCCAGATCACCGAGACGCTGCGCCGCCATCTGCGCCTCAGCGGCGGCGATGCGCGGCGGCGGGCCATCGAGCTGCTCGAACTGGTCGGCATCCCGCGTGCCGAAAAGCGGCTTGACGAATATCCGCATCAATTCTCCGGCGGCATGCGCCAGCGCGTGATGATCGCCATTGCCCTCTCGTGCAATCCGCGGCTCCTCATCGCCGACGAGGCGACGACGGCGCTCGACGTCACCATCCAGGCGCAGATCATCGACCTCGTCCGCCGGCTGCGCGCCGATCTCGGCACCGCGGTGATCTGGATCAGCCACGACCTCGGCCTCGTTGCCGGCCTCTGCGACCGCGTCAGCGTGATGTATGCCGGCCGTATTGTCGAGAGCGGTCCGGTGCGCGACGTGTTCTATCGTCCCGCCCATGGCTACACGCTGGGCCTGATGAACTGCACGCCGCGCGTCGACGATATCGGCCACCGGCTGAAGCCCATCGACGGCATGCCGCCCAATCTGGCCGAGCCGATGCCGCTCTGCCCGTTCCTGCCGCGCTGCGAAAAGGCCGTCGAGGCCTGCAGCGTCAAACGGCCCCTTCTCGAAACTGTCGCAAATGGCCATATGGCAGCCTGCCACGCCGATCTCAGCGACCATTGGCGCAAGGACAAAGTGGCATGAGCGACGCATTGTTGCTGTCGGCCGAAGGGCTGACCGTGAGCTTTCCCGGACGTGCCAGGCTGTTCGCCAAGCGCGACGTGGTGCGCGCGGTCGATGGCGTGGACCTCAAGATCAAGCGCGGCCAGACCCTCGGTCTGGTCGGCGAGTCCGGTTGCGGCAAGTCGACCACCGGCTATGCGCTGCTGCGCCTCAACAAGGCCAGCGGCAGGGTGATGTTCGACGGCGTCGATCTGATGACGCTGCCAGCGGACGGGCTGCGCCAGATGCGCCGCCGCATCCAGATCATCTTCCAGGACGCGGCGGCCTCGCTCGATCCGCGCATGACGATTGGCGACCTCATCTCGGAGGCGCTCGACCTGCACAAGCTGCACACCGGCGAGCGCCGGGCACCGCGCGTGCGCGAACTGCTCGAACTGGTCGGCATGCCGCAGCGCTTCGCGGAACGCTATCCGCACGAATTGTCGGGAGGGCAGGCCCAGCGCATCGCCATCTGCCGTGCCCTCGCGGTCGAGCCCGAACTGATCATCTGCGACGAGGCCGTCTCGGCGCTCGACGTGTCGATCCAGGCGCAGATCCTCAATCTGCTGCAGGATCTGCAGCAGCGGCTGGGGCTCTCCTTCCTGTTCATCTCCCACGATTTGTCCGTGGTCCGGCATGTCAGCCACGACGTGGCGGTGATGTATCTGGGCAAGGTGGTGGAGCAGGCACCGGCCAATCTGTTGTTCGAGAACCCGCAGCATCCTTACACGCGCGCGCTGCTCTCGGCCGTGCCGGTGCCCGATCCCGATCTCGAGAAGTCGCGCGAGCGCGTCGTGCTCACCGGTGATCTGCCCAATCCGGCCGATCCGCCGAGCGGCTGCCGCTTCCGCACGCGCTGCCCCGTGGCGCAGGCCAAATGCGCCGAGACGCTGCCGGTGCTGCATGAGGTCGAACCGCAGCACTCGGCCGCCTGCCTGTTCGTCTAGGACGGGCGGAGTTCACTACAGGAGTAACTACATGATCGAACGTTTCGAAGCCGGCCCGCGCATGAGCCAGGTCGTGACCTATCCCGCGAGCGGCAAGATCGTTGTCCTCGCCGGCCAGGTTGCCGGGGACACCAGCCTCGACGTCGCCGGCCAGACCGCCGACGTGCTGGCCAAGACCGATCGCCTGCTGGCGCTCGCCGGTGCCGACAAGTCGCAGCTGATCTCGGCCACCATCTGGCTGCGCGACATCGCCGAGTTCAACCAGATGAATGCCGTCTGGGACAAATGGGTGATCGCCGGCCAGGCGCCTGCTCGTGCCTGCACCGAGGCCCGCATGGCGGCCCCCGAGATCCGCGTCGAAATCCAGGTCACGGCGCACATCGCCTGACATGAAAAAGGGGCGGCGATCACATCGCCGCCCCAAGCATTTGTAGAACCCTTTGGACCGCCGTCCAGATCAGGCGGGAACCGCCGAGGGATAGACCGTCACTTCGAGCGGCGCCTTGGGGGCGACCACATTGTCGAAGTCGACGACCGCGCCCTGCGCGATCAGCGTTTCGCGCAGCATCTCGAAGTTGATCTCCGACATCGACCAGCCGTGCTTGAGGGCGAGCGCGACGGCAGTGCCGACGCCCTGGCCCATTGCCATGCAGGTGGCCATGACGCGAACCGAGCCGAAGCCCGGGCCGTCGGCACTGAGGCAGCGGCCGGCGACGATCAGGTTTTCGCTGCCGAGGGGAATGAAGCAGCGGAGCGGCACGTTGTATTCCTGCCGCGGCACGACAAGCCCGTCCTGCTCATTGCTGCTCGCCGAATGGATGTCGATGACATGGGCGCCCTTGGCAATGGTGTCGGGGAAAGCCTTCGGCACCAGAATGTCGTCCTTCCGCAGCTCGTACTGACCGACGATATGGTAGGATTCGCGCACGCCCGCCTGGATGCCGGACTTGGCCAGCCAGCAATCCTTGAACTCGGGGAACTCGCGGCGCAGCACGTCGATGAACTGGTGCATCTTCTCGCGCAGCGAGCACTCGGTCCGGGTGAACCAATCGGGGTCGCTCGCATCGGTCGCTTCGCGCAGCAGATTGATGCTGACCATGCCATCGTGCCAGAACTGGTTGATCCACGGGCCGCCAAAGATCGGCAGTTCGCCGGCTTCGTTGAGTTCGAGCAGGCGTCCGCGGATCTTGCCTGAGACGGGCAGCATGCCGTCCTCGGCGTCGCCAAACAGATATTCGAGTGCCTTGGTGTCGACGCCACCCAGCTGGAACCACAGCGTCGCCGGCTGCAGCACGTCGCCCTTGATCGTGGGCAGGCCAGCGGCCCGCACCAGATCGGCGTCGCCGGTGCAGTCGATGAAGCTCTTGGCCTTGTAGGCGATGCGTCCGGACTTGTTCTGCACGATCACATGGGTGACGCGATCGCCTTCCATCACGCAGTCCGCAAACCAGGTGTGGTAGAGCAGCGATACGCCCGCCTCGAGCAGCATGCGCTGCGCGGCGAGCTTCAGGATCTCGTCATTGACCGGGAAGTTGCCGCTCTCGCGCGAAATGCTGGCGCCGCCGAGTTCGGTCGTGCGCTGCATCAGTTCGAACGGGATGCCGCCAATGTGCTGCTTGCCGAAATGGCGGAACTCACTGATCGGCGTAACCAGGGCGCTGGTCGCCATGCCGCCCACGAAGCCGTAGCGCTCGATGAGCAGCGTCTTCGCGCCGTTACGTGCCGCCGCGATCGCCGCGATCAGGCCGGCCGGTCCGCCGCCACAGACAATGACATCGAACTCGCCCTCGACGGGGACCTCCCGGCTGGGCTCTGCGACTGTCACTTTGGTCTCGGGGATCGCCGACACGGTCTTTTCCTGTGGTCTGAATGGATGATCAATAGCGTTAATGTGACGTCTCACGCCGAACGAGGCCAGTCAATGGCCATTTGGCATCCGGAAACATGACATTTCGCTAGTCCGCGGCGCTTCCTCTACGAAAATCAGCTGCTGCAACAATAGCGCTAATGAAAAACGGCCGAAAACTCACCGCATCGATGACGCGCGGATCACCAGTTCGGGCACGATTCGCTCGGTAACGACCGCTCTGTCCTTGGTTCCGTTGATGAGTTCCAGCAGCCGGCGCGTGGCGCGGCGGGCGACCTCCTCATAGGGCAGCGTCAGCGTCGAAAGCGGGGGCTCCATGAAGCGGGTGAACGGGTGGTTGCCCCAGCCGATCACCAGCACGTCGCCGGGCACCGCAACATTTCGCTCGCGCAGGGCGCGGTAGAGCCCGAGCGCATAATAGTCGTCCCCCACGACGAACGCGTCAGGGCGCCGGCCGCTGTCGAGCAGTTCGCTCGCCACGCGATAGGCGTCCTCCGCCTGCCAGGATTGCGAAACGCGGAACGACCGGGCAGGGGGGACGAGAGCGAGATTCCGGCGTGTATCAAAGGCCAGTCCGGCCGCTTCAAGCGTGCGCCTAAAGCCATCGAGGCGGAGGCGAATGGTCGAGAACGGCATGTTCTCGTCGATCAGAACGATGTCCTTGGCCCCCATGCGGATCACCGCCTCGGTGGTCAGCCGGATCCCGGCCTGATTGTCGTTCGAGAAGAAATCGACTGGCGTATCAGGGAGTTCGCGGCTCACCATGACGAGCGGAATGCCGGCCTTGATCACCGGGGTCCAGGCATTCGAGCGCTCACGTACCGGCGCCGCGATCAGCCCATCGAGCCCCGAGCGCAGCGCACGGCCGATGGCTTCGCGCTCGCGCTCCGCCGATTCGTAGGAGAGTAGCAGCAGCACCGTGTAGCCGGCTTCGTTGGCCAGCAGCTCCACCTCGGAGGCGAGATCGGAGAAGAACGGATGCGAGATGTTCGGGACGATCACGCCGATGGTCTTGCGTGCCCCCAGAACCAATGACCGCGCGTGGATATTGGGCATATAGCCCAGGCGTTCGGCCTCGGCCTTGATGCGTGCGCGGGTGTCGGGATTGACGCCGGGCCGGTCGTTGAGCGCGCGTGAAACAGTGTTGGGCGTGAGGCCCACGTTTCTGGCGACGTCCACAAGCGTCGGCTGGCGCCGTCCGCCCGGTTCGCGCGTCATATCGTGATCTCCAATTGCAGCGCTTAGTGTAGCGACGCCCGCCGGGGCGGCCAATCGATGATCCACCAATACCACATCATTCTCGCCCTCAGCAGATGTACGGGCCAACTGTGAGGAGCGGACGTTGAGGAAGAAAAGATCAGCAGAATCAACGCCAGACGATGCTGCTTGACGGCGGCTTTGGACGCGTGTCAATCATCATTAACGATATTGTTGATGCGCGCGCGGCGCCGGGACGCATTCTCTGTCCATTCGGCTCCCGACCCGCGCCTCCCAAATGACCACGAGACCCTCCATGCCAGTCAAGCTGTCGCGCCACGCGCTACCCATCATCTCCGGCGCTGCCCGGATCCCGGCCTATGATGCGGCGAGCCTCACGCCCGGCATCGTCCATTTCGGGGTCGGCAACTTCCACCGCTCACACCAGGCGGTCTATCTCGACGCGCTGTTCAACCTTGGCCTCGATCGCGACTGGGCGATTGTCGGGGCAGGGGTGCGGGCCGCCGACGGGGAGATGCGGAGCAAGCTCGCCGCGCAGGACTACCTGACCACCGTGGTCGAGCAGGACACCAACCTCTCGGCCGCCCGCGTCACTTCATCCATGATCGACTTCCTGCCCATCGGCGATGCCGAAGCCATCATCGCGCGGCTGGCCGATCCCGCCATTCGCATTGTCTCGCTGACGGTCACCGAGGGCGGCTACTATATCGACCCGGCCACGCAGCGCTTCGACGCCACGCATCCCGACATCGTCGCCGACGCTACCGCACCGGCCGCGCCGCGCACCGTGTTCGGGCTGATCCTTGCGGGGCTCATGCGCCGTCGCGCAGCGGGAGTGATCCCCTTCACCGTGATGAGCTGCGACAACATTCCGGGCAACGGCCACGTCACCAGCAACGCCATCACCGGCCTCGCCCGCCTTTCCGATCCGGAGGCAGCGGGCTGGGTGGAAGCCAATGTCGCCTTCCCCAACAGCATGGTCGACCGCATCACGCCGGCGACGTCGCAGCGCGAGCGGGACCTGCTCGCGAACGCCTTCGGCATCGAGGATTCATGGCCGGTGTTCTGCGAGGAATACACGCAGTGGGTGCTCGAGGATAATTTCCCCGCCGGCCGCCCGGCGCTCGAGAAGGTGGGCGTGCAGTTCGTCGAGGCCGTTGCGCCCTTCGAGCTGATGAAGATCCGCATTCTCAACGGCGGCCACGCCGCCATTGCCTACCCAGCGGGCCTGCTCGACGTGCATTTCGTCCACGAAGCCCTCGAAGATGCGCAGATCCTGGCGTTCCTCGGCAAGCTGGAGCGGGAGGAGGTCATTCCGACGGTACCGCCGGTGCCCGACACGGATCTCGCAGCCTACTACGACCGCATCGAGCGTCGCTTCGCCAATCCCAAGATCGGCGATACCATCGCGCGGCTCTGTTATGACGGCGCCAACCGGCAGCCCAAATTCATCCTCCCCACCGCGCTGGCGCGAGTAGAGGCCGGCGGGTCAGTCGCGGGCCTGGCGCTCGTTTCGGCCCTCTGGGCACGCTACTGCTACGGGGAGTCCGACAGCGGCAAGGCCATCGCCCCGAACGATCCAAGCTGGGATCGGCTCCAGGCACTTGCCCGGGAGGCGAAGGGTAATCCGGTCGCCTGGCTGTCGATGACGGACGTGTTCGGCGAGCTTGCCAGCAATCCGGTCTATGTCGCGAGCTTCGTTGCAGCGCTGGAGCGGATCTGGGCCGAGGGCACCCGCGCGGCGCTGGCGCACTACATCGCCAACTGACGTCGCGGGCGCCGCACGGGCTGGCTCAGCGCAGGCTGACCAGCTCGTCGAGGAAGACGAGGTGGGAGTGGATGCCCGCCTCGAGGCAGACGAGGTCGAACTTCTCGTTCGGGGCGTGCACGAGATCATCGGGCATGCCAAAGCCCATCAGGATGCAGTCGAGGCCAAGCTCGGCCTTGAAGTCACTGATCAGCGGCAACGTGCCGCCGCCGCCCTTGAGGCCGGCATCACGCGCAAACACGCGCTTCAATGCACGACGCGCCGCCATCACATAGCGGTCGTCATGCGGCACGCGAACGGCCGGGGTGCCGCCGAAATAGTCGATTTTCACCTCGACATCGGCCGGTGTCGCGGCAGCGAAATATTCCCTGATGCCGGCGATCACCTTGTCGGCCGTCTGGCCGGGCACGAGCCGGCATGACAGTTTGGCGTGCGCGGTCGAGGGGATAACCGTCTTCCGCCCTTCGCCGATGAACCCGCCCCAGATACCGTTGATGTCGCAGCAGGGCCGCGTCCACATGCGTTCCTCGGCGCTGCGATTGGCTTCGCCGTGCTCGCCGCGCAGGCCGACGGAGCCAAGGAAGCCGTCGAGATCGAAATTGAGCTCATCGAAGAATTTGAGGACTTCGGCGGGCGGCTCCTCGACGTCGTCGTAAAAGCCCGGGATCGTCACCCGGCCATCGGCGTCGTGCAGGCCGGCAATCATGCGGCTCAGCACATGGATGGGGTTTACCACCACGCCGCCATAGCTACCCGAATGCAGGTCGCAGCTGGGGCCGGTCACGGTGATCTCGGCATGCAGCAGGCCGCGCATCGAGATGGTAAGCGCCGGGTGATCCGGGGCAAGCGACAGCGTGTCGGAAATCATGCACGCATCGGCACTGAGTTCCTCGCGGTTCTCCTTGAGGAAACCGAGGAGGCTGGGGCTCAGGATCTCTTCTTCGCCCTCGACGATGATGCTGACCCGCGCGGGCAGGCTGCCGTGCTCGGCCTTCCAGATGCGCAGCGCCTCGACCCAGGTCATCATGTTGCCCTTGTCGTCGGACGTGCCGCGCGCCACGATCCTCTTGCCGTGCGGGCCATCCTCGATGACCATGGTGAAGGGCGGCGTCCGCCACTCTTCCAGCGGCGCCGGCGGCTGCACGTCGTAATGGCCGTAATAGAGGATGTGCGGCGCATCGGCGGCAGCCGTACGGTCATGCGCGATGACGATGGGATGTCCCGTCGTCTGCCGCACCGACGCCTCCATCCCCAGCGCCTCGAACTCGCGAACGAGCCATTCGCAGCAGGCCTGCATGTCGGCCTTGTGCGACGGGTCGGTGCTGATGCTCTCGAAGGCGATGAAATCCTTTAGCCGCGCGAGGGTGTCGGGCAGCTGCTCGCTCGCCAGGTTCAGCAGTCGATCAATATCGGAAGTCATGGGTCTCGTATCGCCAGGGTGGGACGGCACATCGCGCCTGAAGACCAGAGCGAGGGTGTTTGCGTAACTACACGTCCTGTGCCTTTATGGTCAACGTTTCGTAGTTTTGCGACGGGTGCGCCCGGCCGACGCTAGCGGCGGGTTGACAGCCATTCTATTTGGCAACCTAGTCGGTCGCCGCCGGGAGGCCGCGGCAAGCTACGGCAATCATATCTGGGAGTATCTAGCGTGACACAACGGTTCATCGAAAGTCTCGCGTCGCGCATGAGCACGCTCTCGCCATCCGAACAGGCCGTAGCCCAGTTCGTGTTGCTGCAGCCCGATCGCGTGCTGCGCATGACGCTCGCCGCGCTGGCGGCCGAGAGCGGGGTGAGCGAGCCCACCGTGATTCGCTTCGTGCGTTCCCTCGGCCTCTCCGGTTTTCCCGAACTGAAGCTGCTTACCGGCCAGAGCCTTGCCTCTGGAACCGCCTACCTCCACAGCGCTGTCGCCCGTGAGGACAAGCTGGATACGGTGGTCGACAAGGTCTTCGATTCCAGCGTCTACGTCCTCAACACGGTGCGGGAATCGCTGGACCGCGCGGCGCTGGCGCGCAGCGTCGAGCTGCTGGCGAAGGCCCAGAGGATCGATCTGTTCGGGTGCGGGTCGGCCGGCACGCTGGCGCTCGACGCGCAGATCAAGTTCATGCGGCTGGGCATTCCGGCGATCAACTATGCCGATACCCATGTACAGCGTGTGGCCGCCTCGACGCTGGGCAAGGGCGACGTCGCGCTCTGCTTCTCCTACACGGGGGCGTTGCAGGACATCTGCAAGATAGCGTCGACCATTCGCGCCGCCGGTGCAAAGGTGATTGCCATGACGCGGGCGAACTCTCCGCTCGCCGGACTGGCAGACGAGGTGGTCGGCGTCGATACGCTCGAGGACCACGGGATCTACCTGCCTCAGTCTTCGCGCGTCGCCTACGACGTCGTTCTGGACATCATCAGTACATCGGTGGCCATGAAGAAGGGCCGGACGGCCGTTGAGCAGATAAAGCGGACCAAAGAGATCAGCGCCGAGTTCCTCATTCCGCCTGATGCCAAGCGTCGACGCAAGGCAGGCACTGCCAGCGCGCGCTAAAATCGGTCTACAGGGTTTGTAGTGATACTACGGACACCTTGACCAAAATGCGTCACATATGTAGTTTTGCGACTTAAGTTGCGCTCCCTTCGTAGGGGGCGTCTTTTTTGTGACGACGCTGCGAAAGCCAACATGAGTTCCATCCGACGTCCCCTCCAGACCGCCTGGCTTCTGGTGTCGCCAGTTCAGGCCTTGCTGGTCCTGCTCATCCTTGTGCCGGCGGTCTACATTTTCATCCTGTCCTTCAACCGGTCGTCCTTCGGCGTGTCGCCAGAGTTCGTCGGGTTCGACAACTACATTGCCGTTCTGTCGGATGGCCGGTTCTGGAAATCGGCGCTCAACACCATCATCGTCGTGCTGATCATCGTGCACGTCGAAATTCTCCTCGCGATGGGCATTGCGCTGCTGTTCGCCAGCGGTACGCCCGCCCGTGCCCTGATGCTCGCGGCCGTGCTCGCCCCTTACGCCGTCAGCGAAGTCACCGCAGTGGTGATGTGGCGCTTCCTGTTCGAGCCCGACATCGGCCTGCTGTCGCAGGCACTGGCATTCCTCGGCTTGCCGAACCTCGACTGGGCCGTGAACCCGACGCACGGCCTGTTGATGGTGTCGCTGCTGTCGATCTGGCTGAACCTGCCCTTCACCTTCATCATCCTCTATTCGGCGCGCCTCGGTATCCCGGGTGAGCTCTACGAAGCGGCGCAGGTCGATGGCGCATCGCCGTGGACGCGCTTCCGTCAAATCACGCTGCCCCTGCTGATGCCCGCGATCCTTGTGGCGATGCTGTTCCGCTACATCTTCGCCTTCCGCCTGTTCTCGGAAGTGTGGCTGCTCACAGGTGGTGGACCCGCCCGGCAGACCGAGGTGCTGGCGATTTATCTGTACCTCGAGGCCTTCCGCTACAACGACTTCGGCAAGGCATCCGCCACAGGCTGGCTGCTTGTCGGGCTCTCCCTGATCCTCGCTCTGTTCTACCTGCGCCAGCTGCAGAAGGAGATGTTCAATGCACGCTAAGCGGCTTGCGGTTGTTGTCTTCAAGACCATCGCCTTCGGCGCTGTCCTGATCTGGTCGCTGCTCCCGATCGCGGTCATCATCCTGTCGTCCTTCAAGGCCGACCGTGACATCTTCGCGATCCCGCCGAAGCTGCAATTCGTCCCCACGCTCGCCAATTACGAGGCGCTGTGGGTGAAGTGGGGCAGCTTCTTTACCGGCCTCGCCAACAGCTTCGGCGTCACCGCGGGCGCCACCGTCCTCGCGGTCGCGCTCTGCACCATCGCGGGCTATGCCTATTCCCGCTTCAACAGCAAAGCGCTGACCGCGAGCGTCTTCTTCCTCGTCGTCATCCGCCTGTTCCCGCCGATCGTGCTGACCCTGCCGCTGTTCCCGGTCATCAACTATCTCGGCCTCAACGACACCCACTTCGTCCTGATCGTGCTCTACGCGACGCTCTACGTGTCGCTGGGCACGGTGATGATGCGGACCTTTGTCGATCAGATCCCGCGGGAGATCGACGAGGCCGCCAAGGTTGACGGCGCCAATACCTGGCAGCTGCTCCGGCAGGTGATCCTGCCTCTCGTCGCCCCGGGCATGGTGTCGCTCTCGGTGTTCGTCGTCGTCTATGCGTGGAACGAATATCTGTTCGCTTTCATCTTCACCACGACACGGGCGCGCACGGCGCCGCTGGTGATCTCGGAAATGATCGGCGCCATCGACGGCGTGGAATGGGGCGTGCTGTTTTCTGCCGCCACGCTCCAGCTGCTCCCGGTCCTCATCTTCGTCCTGCTCGCCCAGAAATATCTGATCGCCGGCCTCACCGCTGGCGCCACCAAGGGGTGAATTGCTCGCATCCGGATGGTGCAGGATCGTCCGCCTGCGGGCCCACCGGGTCAAAAGTTTCGGTGTCCGGCTGAGGATCGCGTGTCCTGCCGGACGCGTCGGAGGTCACGATGTTCGTGGCTCCGCGACTGAAAGGGGAACGGCAGCTCCCGTTCAATGACTGCCGACAAGGAGGACTTCATGTCAAACATCTCTCGTCGAACGGTTCTCGGTACCGGCTCGGCTTTCTTCGGCCTCAGCCTCGCTGGCTGGCCCACCGGCGCCTTCGCCGCCGATCCGCTTCAGGTCTTTGGTCACAAGACCCATGAGACGATGAGCATCAGCGGCGCCGGTGGCGACACCACTGCGCCCTGGACTGCCGAGACCGGCACGCCGATCGCCTGGACCACGTTCGACATTGGCCCGCTTCAGGAGCGCCTGCTGCGCGAGCTTTCGCTCAACCAGACCACGCTCGATATCGGCTACGTGCTGAACACGCAGATGACGCAGCAGCTCGCCGGTCTCTTCGAGCCGCTGGACGACTACCAGGAGAAGGACCCGATTGAGAACTTCGAAGACATCTTCCCCGGCTTCGTCGAAGGCATGCGGGTGGGCGGTAAGCTGCTCTCCATCCCGTCGCGTGGTCCGGTCCCGGGCCTGCACTACAATGAAGAGATCCTCGCCAAGCGTGGCTTCTCGAAGGGTCCGGAAACCATCGAAGAGCTGGCCGAGATCGCCAAGGCTTGCACCTACACCGAAGACGGTGTCAGCGTTGTGGGCTATGCCATCCCGCTCAACTATGTGTCGCTGGTCCAGATGGCCCGCGCCTGGAACGGCGATCTGATCACGCCGGACTTCAAGAGCGTGGTGCAGGAGCCGCCGATGGTGAAGACCGTCGCGATGCTTGCCGATCTCTATGCCGCCGGTGCGCTGCCGCGCAACGTCACCAGCATGACTTCGGAAGATCCGCTGACCTGGATGCAGACCGGCCGCGCTGCGATGTATCCGGGTGGCTTCAACCGTGCGGTGGTCTTCAACGACCCCGAGAAGAGCCAGTTCCCCGGCAAGATCAAGAACATGCCGATGCCGACCTCGGAAGAGACCCGCGCGGAACTCGGGCCCTACGCTCCGGGCACTGTCGAAATCTGGGGCATGATCATCCCGAAGAACGGCCTGCGCAAGGACCTCGCCTGGAGCTTCATCAAGCACATGTCGAGCAACAAGATGCAGCTGGACATGCAGTTCAACGGCAATGCCACGGTTCGTCGCTCGGTCTACGAGAACGAAGACATCCGCAAGGCGCTGAGCTACGCCGACGCCGCCAAGGCGGCGCTCGACAGCGCCCGCGTTGCGCTGCCGGCCTTCGACAACGCCACCCGCGTTGCCGACCTGTTCAACGAGCAGGTGCATCTCGCTGTCCTCGGCCAGAAGACCGCCGAGCAGGCGATGGCCGACGCCGACGCCGCGATCCAGCCGCTGCTGCCGGCATAAGCATCTGAAGTCGAGTGGCGCGCGCGCCGTGCCACTCGACCCTTCGCCCGCGACCGGACTCCCGGAGCAGGCCAGCGTTCAGCGGCCACTGCGCCCGACGCTGATCCATTCCAAGCTGCATCAATGACAATTGTTGAGCCCGGCTGAGCCGTCAGCCGGTGTCGGCGCACGCGTGCTCGTCCACGGACGAGGATGCCGGCGCGTGAGCACATAACAAAAAGGGCACCGGCGCGATGCCGATGCCCTAAACACGCCGGCGATGACGCCGTGCTACTTCTTCTCGGCCGCCTCGCGACCGGCGCGGGCCCGAAGCGAGCCCGGCGGATAGCGGTGGCCCTGGACCTCGACGGCCGCCAGCGCGTCGGCCAGCTGCTGCCGGTCATCGTCGGTGAACTCCACCTCGGACGCCAGGATGTTCTCGTTGATGCGGTGCGCCTTGGTGGTGCCCGGGATCGGCACGATCCACGGCTTCTGGTCCAGCAGCCAGGCGAGGGCCAGCTGCGGCACGCTCAGGCCCTTGGACTCGGCGATCGTCTTGAGCAGATCCACCAGCTTCACATTCGTCTTGAGCGCGTCGGACGAGAAGCGCGGCACGATGCTGCGCACGTCGCCGGCCTCAAACTTGGTGTCCGCCGTGATGTTGCCGGTGAGGAAACCGCGGCCAAGCGGCGCGAAGGGCACAAAGCCGATCCCGAGCTCGTCGAGCAGCGGCAGCAGCTGCTCTTCCGGCTCGCGCCACCACATCGAATATTCGCTTTCGATGGCGGCGAGCGGCAGTTCGGCATGGGCACGACGGATCGTGTTGAGGCCCGGCTCGGACAAGCCGAAATGCTTTACCTTGCCCTCGGCGATCAGATCCTTGACCGTGCCGGCCACGTCCTCGATCGGCACGTTGGGGTCGACGCGGTGCTGGTAGAGCAGGTCGATATAGTCGGTGCGCAGGAACTTGAGCGAGCTCTCGACGGAAGCGCGGATCGCTTCGGGGCGACTGTCTTCCATCTGCGGCTCGCCGGCGGCCGGCTGAGTCAGGCCGAACTTGGTCGCGATCACGACCTCGCTGCGGAAGGGCGCCAGCGCCTCGCCGACCAGGACCTCGTTGTCTTCATAGACGACGGCCGTGTCGAACAGCGTCACGCCGCGCTCATAGGCGTGACGGATGACCTTGATGGCGTCGTCATGCGGGGTCGAGGCCCCGTAGGAATGGGTCAGGCCCATACAGCCAAAACCAACGGCCGAGACTTCCAGTCCCGCACCGAGCATACGCGTCTTCAATATCCTGTTCCCTTGTTCACAGGCGCCGTGCTCTCGCGCACCAGCGCCAGCCGGTTGCGACCAGCCTCGCCCATCAACCCCGTGTCCGAGCCGACGGTCACGAAGTCAAAACCCATCTCCACCATGCGCCGGGCCTGCGGCCCGTTCGCGCAATGCATGCCGACATGCCGGCCGGTGGCGCGGCAGCGCTCCACGACGTAGCGGAGTGCTTCAATAAACTTCGGATCTGAACTATCGCCGTCCGCGCCCAGACCCATCGATAGTGTCAGATCCGAAGGACCAACATAGACGCCGTCGAGACCATCGGTCGCGAGGATGGCATCCAGGTTGGAAAGGCTTGTGGGTGTCTCCACCTGTCCGATCACGACAATCTCGCGATTGGCGTCGTCGGTGGTGTAACCCGGTCCCTGCGACATGGCCGACCGCGTCGGCCCGAAGCTGCGCTGTCCGATCGGCGGATAGCGGCAGGCCTCGACGAGGCGGCGGGCATCCGCCGGCGTGTCGATCATCGGGCAGATGATGCCAAAGGCGCCCGCGTCCAGCAGTTTCATGATCTGCGGCGGATCGAGCGACACCGGACGGGCGAGGGGCACGACCTGCGTGGTGTTGATCGCGGTGATCATCGGGAGCGCCATCGAATAGTCGATGGCCCCGTGCTGCAGATCCACGGTCAGGGAGTCGAAGCCGATATGGGACATCACTTCGGCGGAATGCGACGAGCCGACGCCCAACCATCCGTTGAGCACCGGCCGGCCACTAGCCCACACCTCCCGGAGGAGATTCTTGCGCATCATCAGGCCTTGAGTTGGAGTGTTGCCAGCATGTAGCCGGTCATGCCCTCGGGCATTTCGGCCCTGAGGCGAATGTAGTGACCGAAATGCGTGAGGCGCGCCATGCTGAGGCCATCGACCTCAGGGCGGATGTCGAGGCTGCTGCCCTCGTCGATCCAGCGCATGCCGTCGAGCGAGATCTGGACATGCGCCTTGGCGCCCTTGCCCAGCGTGCCGCTCTCGAGCGTGCGCACGACGATGATCGCCTCGCGCGCCCAGCTTGCCTCATAGGGTTCGGTGGCCGAACCATCGATCCAGTCTTCGCCCCGGGCGATGACGGCGGTGTAGCTTTCAGCCAGCATTACCAGTCTCCCGACAAGAGGATGGAGTCGAAATAGAGGAAGGCCCGCTTTTCCGAGTCGGTATCCACGAACGGAATCACGTTGAACAGATTCTGCAGGTTCGGCATGGCGTCGAACTTCAGCGTGCCCAGGCTCGACAGGTCGATCACCAGATCGTTGCACTGCAGCTCAGTGTAACGCAGCGTCCGCACGTCGAAGCCTAGCCGGAAGTAGTGCCAGTTGATCTTGGTTGGAATCTCATTGTAGCAGAGCAGCTGCTGCCCGCCCGGGATGTCCTTCCAGTTCTCCTCGCCGTAGTGGTAGATGGTGACCGTCTTGTCGCCCACGTCGTCGAATTTGACGCTCTCTTCCTTGTACTGCCACTTGTTCTGCAGCTCGCCATTGAGCGAGTTGAGGTAGCGAATCTGCGGCAGGACGCGATGGTTCTTGTCCTGGATGTCGAGCACGACGCCCCACGAGCGCACATCCTTGTCGGACAGTTCGAGCTCGGTCGCTTCAGGCTTGAAGGTGAAGAACGCCTCGAGCTGCATCGTGCAGGCGCGCGGGAAGGTCATGCGCTTGAGGCTCACGGTCTGCGAGCCGCGGCCGGGGCGCGTCGCGAGCTTGAGCGCATACGAGCCGGTGAGGCCGCCATGCGTGCCGCCATCCCAGTGGGTGACGTTGCTCAGCATGGGCGGGGTGAACTGCTTGTAGCCCGGATGCATCTTGCGAAGGCTGCCGGTGTAGTTGCCCAGCAACTCGTTCCAACCGGACATACCCTGGTTGAAATCGTCGTAAAACATAATGCGCGGCAGCGGGTCGAACCGACTGAGACTGAGGTCCGGTCGCTGTCCGATGAGTGAATTGCTCGTCATGGAAAGGTAGACGCCTTTGTAGCCGAAGGGAGAGAGTTCGTCTGCGCAAGCAGGGCACGTATGCCGTGAACTTGCAATCATATGTAAAAGGAGCTTTTGTCAGTGTCAACGAGAGTGGGCGCTTGCGCGAGGGGGCATTTCCGCCGGATTGTAGGTAAAAGTCGCTTAAATCCCGGGAAAAGACCCGGGAAATGCCGATGATCGTTGGTCTGCCGTCCTTACCGCACGAGATGGCGCGATGCGGCAATGATGTCGCTGGGCAAGTCCCAACTTTATCTTGACACCTATGATCGCGACTATCGTATATGAAAACGACCGGTCGATTCAGGAACCGGAGTACGGGAGGATCCCTATGCTGAAGAGAATTCTGGCTACAGCGATGCTGGTGGCAATGGCGGGAACCGCCATGGCCCAGGAACCGCGTACGCTGACCATCATTTCGCACAACGTGCACAAGACCGCGGCCACCGGCGGCGATCTCGCCACGGCGCAGAACATTGCGGGCGAATGGGCCGAGCGGAACAATGTCACGCTCAACTGGGTCACGCTCGATATCGGGCCGCTGCATGACCGTCTCCTGCGCGAGATGAGCCTGGGCGAGACCAGCGTCGACCTCGCGGTCGTGCTCAACACCCGCGTCGTGCCGAGCGTCGCTCGCCTGCTCGAGCCGCTGGACGACCTGATGGCCGCCAACCCCATCGAAGACCTTGAAGGCATCTCCAAGGGCCTGCTCGACGCCACTGCCATCGACGGCAAGCGCGTTGCGATTCCCTACCGTCATGCCACCAACGCGATGCTCTATAACAAGGCCATCCTCGACGAGCGCGGCATTGCCGTGCCGACGTCGCTGGACGAGCTTCTGGCTGCCGCCCGCGCCGCCACTCACGTCCGCGAAGACGGCACCCGCGTCCATGGCCTGATCATCACGGCCGAGACGCACGTCACGCCGCTGCAGTTCCTCAGCGCCTTCGGTGCGACCTACATCGCCCCCGACCTGAGCGTGCATGCCAATTCGCCGGAAATGATCGCCGGCCTTACCGAACTGGCCAAGCTCCATCAGGAAGGCGTCATTCCGCCGAACGCCACCACCTACAGCCTCGACGAACTCATCGCGACCATGCGTGAGGGCCGCGGCGTGTTCGCGATCAACCCGTTCGCGCGCTACACGGCGCTTAACGATCCGGCCGCCTCGCTCTATCCGGGCCAGATCAATGCCATCCCGTATCCGACCAATGTGGCCGGCAAGTCGGCGGCCAACACCGAATTCTGGTCGTGGGCCATCCCGGGCAATTCGACCCAGAAGGAACTGGCCTACGACCTGATCCGTGAGCTCTCGAGCAAGGAAGCGACTGTTCGCGCCGCGCTCAACGGCAACGGCCCGGTGCGTCCGGCTGCATATGACGATCCGCGCATCATCGAAAAGCTGCCCTATGCGGCTGCTGAAGCGGTCGGCCTCCGCGATGCCTCGATCGCCATCCCGGCCTTCGACGGCGCCGTCGAAGCCACGGCCCTGTTCATCGAAGAGATGCACGGTGCCCTTCTCGGGCTGAAGACTCCGGAGCAGGCAGCTGCGGACCTCCAGACCCGGACCGAAGCGCTCGTCGCCAAGTCGAAGTAAGCTATAGCCTACAGGCCGCCGCATCTGTGTGCGGCGGCCTTTCTATCACGCCGGGGGTTGGCTGACATGAAGCGATTGAATCCGGCGGCCATGCTGATGCTGGTGCCAACTCATCTCCTGCTGCTGGCGGTCATCGCCATCCCGTCATTCTATGTGTTCTGGCTCAGCCTGAACGAATCTACCTACGGTACCGGTCTCACCTTTGTCGGCTTCGACAATTACTGGACGGTCCTGACCAACCCCTATTTCTGGCGCTCGGCGCTGAACACGCTCATCGTCGTCAATGCCATCGTTTATATCGAGATGGCGATCGCGATCGGCATGGCCGCCCTGTTCATCGGCGGTGTGCGCTACCCCAAGGTGATGTTCGCCATCATCCTCATGCCCTACGCCATCTCCGAAGTTGTCGGTGTGCTGGTGTGGAAGATCATGCTCAATCCCGGCAGCGGCGTGCTGTCGCGCACCATCGAGGCCATGGGCTTCGGCATGGTCAATTGGAGCGTGTCGCCGCCGCTGGCGCTGGGCGTGGTGACGCTGATCTCGATCTGGCATCACCTGCCGTTCACGTTCCTGCTCATCTATGCCGGCATGCTCGCTGTTCCCAAATCGCTCTATGAAGCCTCGCGCATCGATGGTGCGACGGGCTGGCAGGAGTTCTGGCGCATCACCATGCCGCTGACGATCCCGGCGATCCTGATCTCGCTGATCTTCCGCTTCGTGTTCGCGTTCCGCCTGTTTTCCGAAGTGTGGCTGCTCACTGGTGGCGGCCCCGCGCGGCTCACCGAGGTGCTGGCGCTTTACCTCTACCAGAGCGCCTTCCGTTACGGGGATTTCGGCGTCGCTTCGGCAACTGGCTGGCTGATGGTCATCGGCTCGCTCCTCGTCGCCTCGGTTTACCTGTGGGCCATGCACAGAAGGATGCTCAAGGGCAATGACTGATCTCGCCCCCTTCGTCGTTCCCAACCTCGCGGCACGCCGGGCTTCGGCACTGGTGCGCTCAATCGTCCGCACGTTCCTGTTCGGGTTGATTGTGGTGTGGTCGGCTTTCCCGATCCTCTACGTGATCGTGTCCTCGCTGAAGTCGCAGAAGGAAATCTTCAAGTTTCCGCCGGATCTGTTGTTCACGCCCACCCTGGAGCACTATGTGTCTCTGGCGACGACGTGGAACGGCTACTTCGCCACCCTTGGCAACAGCCTGATCGTGGCGGTCGGCGCGACCATTCTCGCCTGTGCGGCGAGCATCCTGTCGGGCTTCGTCTACTCGCGCTACACCAACCGCTTGCTCGCGGGGTCGGTGCTCTATCTGATCGCCATCCGCCTCCTGCCGCCCATCGTCGTGACGCTGCCGCTGTTCCCACTCGTCGACGCGCTCAAGCTCAGTGACACGCACTTCATCCTGATCGTGCTCTACGCGACCTTCTGGGTGTCGCTGTGCACGATGATCATGAAGACGTTCATCGACAAGATTCCGCGCACGCTCGACGAAGCGGCGATGGTCGATGGCGCGACGACTTTGCAGACGCTGACGCGCGTGATCTTCCCGCTCGCCCTCCAGGGCGTGGCCGCCTGCGCCATCTTCGTCTTCATCTTCTCGTGGAACGAATATCTGTTCGCGCTGATCTTCACCACGCAGCACGCCAAGACCGCACCGCTCATCATCTCCGAGGTGATGGACTCGGTGAGCGGGACCAATTGGGGCGTGCTGTTCGCCGGTGTCACCGTGCAGCTGATGCCTGTCACGCTGCTCGTCATATTTGCCCAGAAATTCCTCATCGCCGGTCTCACCGCCGGGTCGGTGAAGGGCTGAGTCGAAAAGGATCCCCTGATGGTCGCCATCGATATTGATCGCTTCGTGAAGCGTTACGGCCCCGTCGAGGTGGTGCACGACATCAGCTTCGACATCAAGGAAGGCGAGTTCCTCGTCCTCGTTGGGCCGTCGGGCTGCGGCAAGAGCACGATCCTGCGCATGGTTGCCGGTCTCGAGGAAATCTCGGGTGGCGAACTGCGCATGCAGGGCACCCGCGTCAACGAGCTGTCACCCAAGGAACGCCAGGTCGCGATGGTGTTCCAGGACTATGCCCTCTATCCGCATATGACCGTCGCGCAGAACATCGGCTTCTCGCTCGATCTGGCGAAGGTGCCCAAGGCCGAGCGCGAGGCGCAGGTGAAGCGCGTCGCCGACATCCTGCAGATCGGTCATCTCCTCGAGCGCCGTCCGCGCGAACTGTCGGGCGGTCAGCGCCAGCGTGTCGCCATTGGCCGCGCCATGGTGCGAAAGCCGCGCCTGTTCCTGTTCGACGAGCCGCTCTCCAACCTCGACGCCAAGCTGCGCGCCGAGATGCGCGGCCAGATCAAGCGCCTGCATCAGACGCTCAAGACCACCAGCATGTACGTCACGCACGACCAGCTCGAGGCGATGACGCTGGCGGACCGGATCATCTGCCTGCTCGATGGCCACATCGCGCAGGTCGGCACGCCGCACGATTTGTTCGACCGGCCCGCCAACGTTTTCGTGGCCGAGTTCATCGGCTCGCCGACCATGAACATCCTGCCGGCGACTGCCGGCACGGAAAATGGGCGGCCCATTCTCTCCCTCGCAGGAGGCGGCAGGGTTGTTCTCCCCGAGGGGACTGCCCTGCCTTCACTCACCAATGACGGCAACGTCCTCGCGGGCATTCGTCCCGAGCATCTGACGGACCTTCCCATAGCCGGACCTGCTGCAAGCATCGACGGCGTCATCGATATGCTCGAGCCCCTGGGCAGTGACATCCTCGTCACCGTCAAGGCCGGCGAGGCGATCCTCACGGCGCGCTGCACCGACAAGGGACAGTTCAAGCCGGGGCAGGCGCTGACGCTCAATTTCGAAGCCGCGCGGTTGCATCTGTTCGACAGCAAGACGCAGAAGCGGCTGGGGTGACCCAGCCGGCCGGTCTCCTCGATCGGCTTGACGCTGCGCTCGTCCGGGCGACGACCGCCGGCGAGATTGGCGTGCCGCGCTCGCTGCGGCTGCATCTGGGATGTCCTGACGAAGAGCTGCCGTCACTCGAGCAGTTGCTGGCGCTCGGCGACACGATCTTCGGCTGCCCGCGCTTGCGCGTGTCACAATCCGGCAATGCCCTGCTGTGCCTGTGGGAGCAGGGCCAGGTGGCGACTGTCAGCATCGCATCGTCACCGGGTCTCGTCCTGATCCTCACGGTGCTGGGGACGGGCGGTGCGCTGCACCTCACGGAGCCCGGGCGATGACAGGCGCTGGCGTCATTCTTGCCGGCGGCATGCGCTCGCATCAGGAGAACTACGCTGCGGCCTTCCTTGCGGCAGGATGCCGGTTGCTGGCGGTAGGCATAGCTCCAGGCCTCGATGCCGACGAGGTCGCGCGTCATGCCGAACTGGCAGCAGCGCTGAAGCTCCCGGCCATGCCGCTGGAGGAGGCCCTTGGGCTTCCCGGTGCGAGCATTGCCAGCGTGTGTGTCGACGTGCGCCATCGGGCTCGTGTCGCTGTTCTTTGCGCGGAGGCGGGTCTCGCGCTCTATCTCGACAAGCCACTCGCCGGCAGCGCCGACGAAGCCACGGCGATTGCTGCGGCCGTACGGCGGGCCGGCGTTCCCAGCCAGATCTTCAGCCACGTCACCGCGCCATGGGCCGTAGCGGCGCGCCGAGCCATTGCAGACGGTCGCATCGGGCGGGTGATCGCTGTCCATGCGGACATGATGATGGCCAAGGGCATCCCGGCGGAGCTGCAGGGCAGGCCGCGGGTTGAGGCAGCGCATCCAGACGATTTCCCGCGCGATATCGCCAAGCGCGAACTGAGCGATATGGGGCCCTATCCGGTGTCCCTCGTCGCGTGGCTGCTGGGGACGCGGGCGCGTACTGTGAACGCCGTGACGGCCAATCATTTCTTTGCCGAGCACCAGAGCCGCGATGTCGAGGACTATGCGGCGATGCTGGTCGATTTCGAGGGCGGTGTGACCGCCAGCATTACCTGCGGACGGACCGGCTGGCAGAGCTGGCGGCGGCCTTATCTCAGCCGCGTAATTATCGTCGGAGATCGCGACACGCTGACCTTCGACAGCGAACCGCTCGACCTTGTCCTCACCAGTGGGCGGGGCATCGAACCGCCGCCGCGCCACGCCACCGATCCGATGGGCATGTGGCTCTCGACGCGGCAGGGAACCGCCCCGCTGGCGGCCGAGACCCGCATGGCGCTTGCCGCGGATGGGGCACACGACGTAGCCGCGTTTGTCGAGGGCCTCGCGGTTGGGAAACTGCCGGGCATCTCGGCTGACGAGGCGGCGCATCACTGCGCCATCATCGCCGCCGCCTATCGCTCTGCCGCCGAAGGGTGGCAGGTTGAGGTCTAGGCTTCGCCGGGTTCGCGATAGCCCAGTTCACGCGACAGCTTCCGCGCCGCGGCTTCGAGGTGACCACTCACCTCCTGCGGCGGGACAACCACCCGCTTGTGGTGGAGGAACGGCACCGTCAGTGCCGCAACCGCCGAGCCGAAGTGATTGAAAATCGGACGGCTAAACGTCAGCAGGCCACTGACGATGTAGCTCTCGCGCTCCTCGCGACCCGAAAGGGTGACTTCGGCGACGCGCTCGCGAAACTGTTGCAGCGTATCGGGCGAAACAATGCGCGTCAGCGAGCGGAACAGCGCCTCGCGTTTCGCCTCGGGGAGTAGCGCCAGCAACAGATTGCCCGAGCTCGCCTCCCATACCGGCAGGCGCGCGCCCAGCGTCACCGAGTATTGGCGGGGCAGGGGGGAGGTCACTTGCGCGATGATGAGAATGTCGAGCCCGTCCAGCACGGCCAGATGACACGATTGCTCGATCTCGCGGGTGAGCTGCTCCATGATCGGCGTTGCGAGCGAGGCCAGCGAGTGCACCCGCGGCATCGCATGCGCGAGGCGAAAGAGCTTCATCGTCACCGAGTAGCGATCGCCGTCGGCGTTTCGCTCGAGGTAGCCGCGGGCCTCCAGCAATTGGACGGTGCGATAAATCTCGCTGATGGTGCGATCGAGGCGCTCGGCCAGCGTGGCCATCGGCAGGCCGTTCGCCTCCATGGAGAGCAGCTCGAGAATGTCGAGCGCCTTGTCCACCGCCGGCACGCGATAACGCGTCTGCCGATCGGCGGTGTCAGCAGTCTCCAGCAATCCCGTCTCGGGGGCGGCGCGTGGCATGAGTCCTCCAGGTTGCAGTTGGTTTAGCAGCTTCCGGGAGAGCGGCCAACGACGTCGCCCTTTTCTTCCAAGAAAGCAGGTTGTACCCGTGAAGCATGATGATCACATTTGTTGCCCTGGCCGAGGCGCTCGCGCGGCTGTTTGAAGATGCCGGCCTGCCGCTGGCGGATGCGCGCCTGTGCGCCGATTGGTTGACCGACACGGAGGCGTCGGGCGTAACCTCACACGGCGTTTCCCGCGCGCCGATGTACCTCGATGCGCTGCGGCGCGGAAAGATCGCGGCGACGCCGATCATCGAGGTTGAGCAGACCCGATCCGGCGTGCTGCTGGTCGATGGCGGCAATGGCATGGGCGTCGTCGCCGGCGCGGTGGCGATCGACCGCGCCATCAAGGTCGCGAGCGAGACAGGGATCGCCATTGCGACGGTCAGGCGCAGCAATCACTACGGCGCTGCGGCCTATCTGCTGAAGCGCGCGACGGCTGCGGCGTGCATCGCCTTCACCGGCTCAAACGGCTCCCCGATGATGACCGTGCATGGCGGCGCCGATGCCATTCTCGGCACCAACCCCATAGCGGCCGCCTTTCCGGCGCAAGAGCCTGACAACGCCCTGGCCTTCGATATCGCGACCAGCGTTGCCGCCTTCGGCAAGATGCGGCAGGCGCAGCGTGAGGGGCGCGACATCCCGGCGGATTGGGCCGTCGATGCCAGTGGCAGCGCGACGACCGACCCGGCAGCGGGGATGAAAGGGGCGCTGCTGCCCATGTCGGGCGCCAAGGGATCGGCGCTGGCGCTGACGGTCGAGATGCTGGCGGGCGTGCTGTCGGGATCAGCGATCGGACGCATGGTCGGCAACCCGAACGACAGGAGCGCGGACCCCAACGATGTCGGCCATTTCTTCATCGTCATGGACCCTGGCGCCTTCATGCCGGCCGAGACCTATGAGGCGCGCGCGGCCAGCCTGGGCGAGATGGTGCGGGCATCGCGGCCCGCGGCCGGAAGCAGCGGCGCGCGCCTGCCGGGTCCCGGCGCCCAAGCGCGGCGGGCCAAAGCTGTCAGTGCTGGTATCGAACTGTCCGATGACGTCGTTGCGCTGCTCGATAAGGAGCTGGCGCGGATCGGGCTTTCATTGCGTTCCTGAAACGGACTTGCGCATACGGTGTGCGCAGCGGGGCGTGACGCCTATCGGTCGGGAGTGATCGGCTCGGCTTCGTCGTCCTCAGGGTCGACGCGGGGAATCCAGCGATCCTGGGTGGCGAGGCGTGACCGGCGCAGCCGCTCGATGGTTGCCTTGCCACCGCGCAGCGCGACCATCGTGGTGAGAATGTCGACCGCGAGCAAATGCGCAAAGCGCGTGGCCGACGAACCATAGACGAAGGTCTCCTCGTCGCTGTCGACATTGATCACGATGTCGGCGACGTCCGCCAGCGCCGAGCCCCCGCGGGTGATGGCGATGACTGTTGCGCCAACCTGGCGCGCCTGCTCGGCCACCGCGATCGTCTCGCGGATCTGGCCGGCGAACGACATGATGATCGCCACGTCCTCCGGCCCGAGCGAGGCAGCCGCCTGCAGCTGCATATGCGTGTCGGACATCGCGATGGCGCGATAGCCCATGCGGACCAGCCGGTGCTGGAGATCGGCGGCGACGAAGTTCGACTGCGCGATGCCGCACACATCGATGCGGTTGGCGGCAAGGATCACCTCTACCGCCCGCAATAGCGCCGTGTGATCGAGCAGATCGACGAGCCGCGTCATCTGGTGGACCGATGAGCCGAACAGCTTGCCGCCGACGGTTTTGGGATCGTCCCCGGGTGACACGTCATGGTCGACGAAGGGGGTGCCCCCGCCGAGGTCGCCGGCGACGCCCAGTTTGAAATCAATGAAGCCCTTGTAGCCCAGGGCCCGGCAGAACCGCAGCACCGTCGGCTCGCTCACCTCGGCCGCCTGCGCGAGCATGGAGATGCTCATGCGCGTGACTGCCTGCGGGTCGGTGGCGACGAAGGCTGCCACCTTTTGCTCCGAGGGGCGCAGCGCGGCGGCGGACGCCGTCAGCGCGGCAAGAACTCTTGTGTTCATAGCGACGCTTGTAGCTTGACTACACACATGCGGGCAATTCCCCCTGCTGATGGATTGGTGTGGCGCAGGGCGAATCTGCTCCACAGCGCAGTGATTTGCGAGAGCTACGGCTAGATTTAGGCACAATTTGCACGCGAAAACCCCTCTAGCGAGACGTGAAGCTGCATTGACTCCGGTGTTCCGCCGTGTAGCTTAACTACAAACAACAGAGGAGAACTGGGTGACTACCGCTTCCAACCGGACATTCTGGACTGATCCGGAACTCTCCAAATTCAGTCCCCTTCCGCGGATCATCGCCTTCGACCAGTTCTCGAAGGGCTTCCGCGGCTACACCGCCCTTGTCGGCAATTACGAGCATACGCTCGACAATGTGCTGCCCGGCTTCCGTGACATGAACCAGCCGATGCTGTCCAATGGCACGCACTGGGACACGGGCTCGCATGGTGGCCACGATGGCACCTATTCGCTCAAGATCGCCTCGCGGCCGCGCGCCCGCTCGGTGAACATGGCGCTCAAGCGCTTCACCTTCCGCAAGGCCTGCCCGATCCAGATCGAGACCTATTTCGCCCTGAAGCCGGAAGCCACCGACCTGTCGCTGTCCGCCAAGGACGCGGGTGCCTTTGGTCTGGCGCTCGACCTGCAGGACAACAACAATCGCATCATGCCGCATATCCGCTATCTCAACGCGCTCAATGGCGAGCGCCAGGAGAAGTGGCAGTTCAAGCGCAAGGTCGAAACCGCCCATGACGTCGGCGGCGATGCCTCGCTCGGCGAGACGCGCTCGCACCATCACTTCGGCCCCGATGGCTGGGAAGACATCCCCGGCGGCCACCAGCAGCTGTGCTATAACGAGGTTCCAACCAAGTACAACTGGCACTACTTCAAGATGGGCTTTGACTTGCGGACGATGAGCTTCACGTCCCTGCAGTGCAATGATCGCGTCTTCGACGTGTCGAGCCTCGAGCCGATGCGCATGGAAGCGTGGCCCAACCTTAACTGCCTGTTCAACGTCTGCTGGACGGTGGAAGCCGATACCGACAAGCGGTCCTTCGTCTACCTCGATTCGGTTCTGGTTTCGGGAGACTGGGAAGATGCGTGAAGCCATTACCGCCGTCGTCGCGCGTGGCGATATTTGGAGCGGCGTCGCCGCGAGCGAGCCCTACGACGTGGCCTGGGCCAGCGAGGCCGTGATCTATCTGCGCTCGCTGGGCGCCGAGGGCACGCCCGAGCAGGCCCGTGCCTGGGTGCAGATCTCTCCCGATGGCATCCGTTGGGTCGACGAGGGCAGCATTCTCGCCGTCCCCCGCGTCGATGAAATATCCAGCGTCCGCATCTCGAATTTCGGCACTTTCCTGCGCGTCATGACAGTGTTGCCCGAGGGCTCGAGCTTCAAGGCGCTGCTCACCATTTCTCTCAAGGAGTAGCCAAGATGGCTGCGAAAAAGATCGGCTTCATCGGCCTTGGTGCCATGGGCCGCGGCCTTGCCGGCAATCTGCTGCGCAAGGGCTTCGACCTCACCGTGTGGGACGTCGCCCAGCCGGCGATCGATGCCTTCGTCGAACGGGGCGCCAAGGGCGCCTCGAGCGCGGCGGAGTTGGCCCGCGCTGTCGACGTCGTCTTCACCATGGTGCCTGATGCACCGGACGTCCGCCGCGTGGCGCTCGAAGCTGGCGGTATCATCGACGGCGCCCATGCGGGGCTCATCTATGTCGATCTGAGCACAGTCGATCCCACCACCAGCCGCCATGTCGGCGCGGAACTGGCCAAGGTCGGCGTGCGCATGCTCGACAGCCCCGTGGGTCGCGGCGTGGTCGATGCCGAAAAGGGCACCGTGACCTTCATGGTGGGCGGCGATGCCGCCACGCTCGAGGAAGCGCGCCCGATGCTCGAAGCGATGTCGAGCGAGATCATGCATATCGGCGCCCTCGGCGCCGGCACCACCATCAAGCTGGTCAACAACTATCTGGCCGCCGGCATGGTCGCGATCATCGCCGAATGCGCCTCGTTCGGCATCAAGTCGGGCGTCTCGCTCGAGCAGATCATCGCCCTCTCGGACAAGACGGGCACCTCCAATAAGGTGCTCAACATGGTCCTGCCGGGGAAGGCCTTCAAGCACGACTACACGCCGGGCTTTGCCTCGCGCCTCGCTGCCAAGGACCATCGCCTCGCCATGGGACTCGCCCGCGATCTCGACATCGACCTGCCTGTCGGCAAGGCCGTTCTCGATCTGCTCGAGACCAGCGAGAAGAACTACCGCGACGAGGACTTCATGGGCTCGGTGATGCGCCTGTTCGAGGCGCAGTCTGGCATCGAGATCCGGCTGAAGCCGACCGACGCCGCCTAAGCAGATTCAGAGAGCACACAAAATGGAAACCAACTGGATCGGCAATCAGGCCGTCCCATCTGACAGCACTGAAGCGCTCGACGTCGTGAACCCGGCCACCGAGGATCGGCTGAGCCAGATCCCGCGCGGCAGCAAGAACGACGTCGACCACGCCGTCGCCGCCGCTGTTGCGGCCGGCCGGGGCTGGTCGGGTCTCGCGCCCGTCGCCCGTCGCGCCGCGCTCAACGAGATCGCCAACATCCTGATGGCGCATCAGGAGGAGCTCGCCCGCCTCAACACCCTCGAAATGGGCAAGCCCCTTTCGCTGTCGCGCCTCGAGATCGCGGGCGCTGCCGGCGCCGCGCGCCAGTTCGGCGAACTGGCGGTTCATATCCGCTCGGGCAGCCAGCAGGCCGCCTATGGCGAGCTCAACTTCCAGCAGCGCTTCCCGCGCGGCGTCGTGGGCGTCATCGTGCCGTGGAACTACCCGGTAGCACTCGGTGTGGAAAACGTCGCCGCGGCGATCGCGGTGGGCAACACCGTGGTGTGGAAGCCGTCGGAAAAGACACCCATCACCTCGCGGCGCATCGCCGAGCTCGCCTTCTCGAAACTGCCGCCGGGCGTCGTCAATCTGGTGCTGGGCAATGGCCCCGGCGCGGGCGAGCCGATCGTCGAGCATCCGGATGTGAGCGCCATCCTGTTCGTCGGCTCGGAAGCTACCGGCCGCCGCATCGGCGCCTCGGCCGGCCGCAATCTCAAGAAGGTCATCCTCGAACTCGGTGGCAAGGACCCGCTGATCATCGATGAGACCGTCGACATCGAGAAGGCCGCCGCCTTCGCCATCGATGCGGCCTATTTCAACGCGGGCCAGCTCTGCACCGCGACCGAGCGTGTCTATGTCGCCCGCCAGATCTTTGAGCCCTTCGTTGCGGCGCTGACCCGTCAGTCCAAGGCGATCGTGCAGGACGACGGCCTGCTCGACAATGTCGGCATGGGCCCCATCGTCGATCGCATCCAGCTCGAAAAGATCATCGACCAGGTGGATCGCTCGGTGGCTGCCGGTGCGGTGGTGCATACGGGTGGGGCGCGGCTCGACCGCAAGGGATGGTTCTATCCGCCCACCGTCATCACGGGCGTCACCGCCGACCAGCCCGTCATGGCGGACGAGACGTTCGGCCCCGTGGCGCCGGTCGTCCCCTATGACGATTTCGACGAGGCCCTGTCGCTCGCCAACGATCACCGCTACGGCCTCGCGGCCGTGCTGTGCTCCAACTCGTCGTCGCGGTCGCTCAAGTTCCTGCACGAAATCCGCTCGGGCATGATCAAGATCAACGCGCCCCCGCGCAAGGCACCGGGCGGCACGTCGGAACCCGTCGGCGCCAGCGGCGTCGGCGCCGGCTATGGCCAGGAACTGTTGCTCGAACTGACCCGCCAGTCCTCAGTGCAATGGAAGCCCGGCTTCTGACGGGCGCCTTCGGCGCCTTCGATCGCAACCTTCCGCTCTGGGATGTTGGCGTGGCGTCGACCTAGCCCCTACGCGGTTAGGGCCTGACATCGTTCAGGCCCGACCGGCGATCCAAGCTCAACGGCCGGCCAAAATAGGTGGGCCGTTGATCTTTGCGTGCCGCTGCGGCTGCTTTGCCTGCGGCCCCTTGAACTCAGATGATTTCAAGCTGGTCCGGTGACGGCATTGGTTCGAACGGGACGCTGGGGAGGGTCTGGTACCAGAAGGCGACCGAGGCGATGTCGTCTTGCAGCGGCAGATAACGCCGATCCTTCTTTTCGGTGCGCCAGCCAAGCGCCTGGATGGTGATCTTGAGGTCGCTCTCGAAGCGGATCGGGTCGCTCAGATGCCACCGGTACATGCCGAAGCGGGTTTGGCTGCGATAGGTGCCATCCGGACGGAGGACCTGCGGCAGGCCGGCATAGGCCGTGGTGTATTCGCGATAGCGGCTGTCCATCGTGTCATCGACCACGCCGCCGTCGAAATTGTAGGCGCCGCAGAAATAGTCCTCGGTGCCGGTACCGCAGATCGTCGGGTAGTCGCGATCGCCATCCATGAAGAACTTGATTTCGCCTTCGCCCCACCAGCCGGCATTGTTCACCCCCCAGGCCATGTAGGTGCCGACATAGTGGCCGGCGCCCTTGATGCCATCGATGATGGTGTAGTCGGTGCCATAGGGCAGGGGGTTGGTGCGCCGGAACTTGGCGTGGAAGTAGGCGGCGTCTGCCGGCACGTCGGTGAGCGCGTAATTGATCTGATAGTAGATGATGCCGAATTCGCTGGCATCGGTGTTCTCGATCTCGATGCGGGCCGCCTTGCGGAAGGGCATCTCCCAATAGCAGTTGAATGCGCGGCCGGGATTGACGCAGACGGCGAGCGAGTTCACCTGCGCGAACTGGCCCCAGCCCGAGCAGAAGAAATCGCCGAGCGGCGCTTCGACGGACGGGTGCTCCTGATCGTCCCACCACATGCGGATGATCAGGCTGCGCCAGCGAAGGTTCGCGGTGGTGAGCCAGATCTGCTGAATCGCCCCCATACCGCGAATATCGGCAAGGACGCGCTTCTCGCCCGGCTCGATGCGGATGGAGGGTGAGACCTTCCAGCCCTTGCCGCTGCCATCCGGCCCGAGCCCGCGTGCATGAATGGCGCCGGTGCCTTCCGTCGCCATGCCGCCAGCACCCTTGGCCCCGGTAAAATTCTCGGGCGAGATCGAGCGCGTTTTGGCAGGGCTCAACCGGTAGAGGTTGGATAGGTTCACGCCGAGACCGTTGAAGCTGTTTGTCATTGCCAAGTCCATGAGTTGAACGCCGGCCTTGCGGCCGGATGGGAAGTGCTCAGGCGGAATCGAACACCTTGAGCGTGCAGGGGACGATCTCCGTGCGGGGCGGGCCGTCATAGCTGCCGTTGAGCCGCTCGAGCAGCATGGCCGTGGCGCGCCGCGCCAGCGCGCCCGGATCTTCGCCGGCGCGCGTCAGTCGCGGCCGCACATATTCGAGCTGCGGCAGGTCGCCGAACACCACGACCGAAATATCGTCGGGAATGCGCATGCCCTGGTCGTGGATTTCGGCCAAGGCGCCCATCGCCATCAGGTAATTGCCGAAGAACACTGCGGTGGGCCGCTCCTTGCCCGTCAGCGTGCTGATCCAGCGCACGGCGTCGCGGCCCGATGGCGGCAGATAGCTGCCCTCATAGCGCTGCTTCGTACCGAACTTCACGCCATTGTCGCGCAGGGCTTTTTCGAAGCCCGCGGCACGCGCCATGGCCGAGCCGAAGGTGGGGGGGCCGGTGACTTCCACGACCTGCTTGTGCCCCTGCTTGGCAAGATGCTCGCCCAGCAGATAGCCACCGCCGAAATCGTCGATGCAGACGCTGTCGACGGCCTGGCTGGCGAGCTGGCCGATGAACACTGTCGGCGTGTCGCGCCGCGTCAGTTCCTCGTTCATGCCGTGCAAGGCGAAGTCGCCAACGATGAGCCCGTCGACGCGCTTGCGGTTGAGCTGGCGCAGATAGTCCCGCCCATGCGTCTTCCAGTTACCGCCGGGCACGTCGGTATTGTAGATCAGGGCCTCGAGTCCGGCCTGCTCCAGCGAGGACTGCGCCGCCTTGACCATCTCGGTGTAGAACGGGTTTCCGATATCCGGGATGAGCACCGCGATCATGTTGGTGCGTCCCGTCCGCAAGCTTTTCGCCTGCGGGTTCGGCGCATAGCCCAACTCATCGATGGCCGCATTCACCCGGTCGCGCAGGGACTTCGACACCCGGTCCGCGTGATTGATCACGTGCGACACGGTGGTCCTGGATACGCCCGCCCGCTCGGCGACCTTGGATATGGTGCTCATACCTTAGGGGTAACCAGATTGGCGCGAGCTTGTAAATGCATTTGTGAATGCATTTGCAAATGCATTCAGAGTTGTTATGGTCCGCTCAGCCACGAGACAGGAAAAACCTGCGGTGATGTCGATTTCAGTACTGATCACAGTGGCTTAGGGGGGATTCGACCGAGTCTGTCGCCGCACTATCCGGTGACGTTCGGGGCGAGAGCCCGATTGTGACGCAGGAGCCGGTCAGGAGCCGATTCTGCGAACGGTGGAAATTTGCCGACGCGGCAAAGGAGGAGAGACGATGCACAAACTGATCGCAGGATTGCTGCTTGCTACGGCGATGATTTCGCCGGCATTGGCGCAGTCGGATGTCAGCGCCAAGCTGCGCCTGATGACATTCGGTGGCGAGGCCCAGGTCAAGGCCACGCAGGACGCCATCGCGCGCTTCAACGAAGACTATCCCAATGTCGAAGTGGAACTCGGCGTCGATGCGATCGGCGGTGGCTGGGGCGATTTCGTCAGCCGCGTGCTGCAGCAGTACAATGCCGGCGAGCAATATGACGTGTACCACACGGCGGTCGAGACGCTGCAGAGCTTTGCGGCGCGCGACATGTTCATTCCGCTGAACGATTTCATCGATGGCAACGAGGACTTCGCCGACTTCGATCCCAAGCTGTTCGAGCTCACCGCGTACAAGGGGACGACTTACTTCATCCCCTCGACGTGGAACAACATTATGACGAACTACAACCGGAAGCTCTTCGAGGAAGCCGGTATCCCGACGCCCAGCAAGACCTGGACCTGGGAAGAGTTCGCCGACATTGCCGAAAAGCTGACCAAGCGCGACGCCAATGGCAACGTCACCCAGTTCGGCTACGAAGTGCCGAACTTCTTCTTCGGCCTGATCCCGTGGTTCTTCTCGAACGGCACCTCGCCGATCACCCCCGACTGGACCGCGTCGAACATGACCGATCCCAAGATCGCCGAGACGATGCAGTTTCTCTACGACCTGATCCATGTGCGCAAAGTGTCGCCGCAGGTCGGTCAGGAGGGCGTCGAGAACCAGTTCTTCGCCGGCCAGATCGCGATGATCTCGCGCGGGCACTGGATCGTGCAGAACGCCGTGTCGTCGAACCTCGACATGGACATTGCGGTGCAGCCCGGCCGGGCCAACAACAACACGGTGATCGGCTTCGGCGCCTACGGCATTTCGTCGAAATCGCAGCAGGTTGATCTGGCTAAGGCGCTGGTGACGGAACTGCTGTCCTATGAGACGCAGGTGGCCGAGGGTGACCTCGGTGGCGCGGTGCCGGGCCGTAAGTCGGCGGCCGAGACCGAGAACTTCCTCAAGTTCCCGCCCAGCGCGCCGCTCTACTACGAGACGCTGCCGAGCACCGTCGCGGTGCCCTCGCCGGCCAACTTCCAGGAAGTCGACCAGATCTTCATGCGCTACTTCCAGGCCGTCATGACCGACGAGATGTCGATCCCCGATGCCGTGGCTGCCGCTGACAGCGAACTCACCCGTTCGTTCGAGCGTCTGAAGCGCGTCACCCAGTAGTCCCTCCCGGGACCGCCCATGCCGGCCAGCCGGCATGGGCTCTTTTCGGAAGCAGAACGATGACCAAGCGGCGACTGTCGGATTTGAAGAAAGCGCAGATGCGGGCGGGCTATCTGTTCGTCGTGCCATCCTTCGTCCTGTATGCTGCCTTCGTGCTGGTGCCCGTCGCCATCACCATCGTCCTCAGCTTCACCTATTACGACATCAGCTTCGGCGCCGACTGGGTCGGCTTCGAGAACTATGTCCGCTTCTTCTCCGAGCGCCGGTCGCTCGAGATCTTCTGGAATACGCTGCGCTTCGCCTTCTTCGCCGTGACCTGCAACGTGCTGGTCGGGCTGCTGCTGGCGCTGGCGCTCAACCGGGTGATGCCGGCGTTCCTGCTCTACTTCTTCCGTCTCGCCTTCTTCCTGCCGGTGATCATCTCGGCGGCGTTTGTCGCGGTCGTGTGGAGCTATTTCTACAGCGTCGATTTCGGCGTCATAAACTACTACCTGCTGCAGCTTGGCCTGCCGGCGGTGCCCTGGCTCTCTTCCTCCAAGGTCGCGCTCACCTCGATCGTGATCATGGATGTGTGGAAGAACACCGGCTTCTTCATGATCATCCTGGTGGCCGCGCTGCAGGGCGTGCCCCAGCCGATCATGGACGCGGCGTCGATGGATGGCGCCTCGCCCTGGCGCCGCTTCACCCGCATCACGCTGCCCTACATCTCGCCGGTGCTGTTCTTCTGCATCGTCTTCGCCACCATCGGCGCGTTGCAGGTGTTCGAGTCGATCATGATCCTCACGGGCGGTGGCCCGGGCGACTCCACCCGGTCGCTGTCGATCTATCTCGTCGACGAAGCCTTCGGCTCCTTCGAGCTCGGCTATGCGGCGGCAGTGTCGGTCACCATGATGCTGCTCGTCCTTGTCGTCACCATCATCCAGCTGGTCGGCTCGCGCCGCTTTGTGGAGAGCTGAGCCGTGCAGACCCGCAGCATGCAGACCCGCCGCGCCGCCCGCATCGTCGATTGGGCCATCATCGCCGTGCTGGCGCTGATGGGCGTCCTGATGCTGATGCCCTTCATGTGGCTGTTCTCGATGTCGTTCCGCCCGGCGGCGGAAGCTTACAGGATGCCGCCGAGCTTCCTGCCGCCGACCCTCGATCTCGCCAATTACGAAGCGGTGCTCAATTCGGCGGTGCCGTTCCTCAAGATTTATTGGAACAGTCTCTATGTCGCGGTGCTGGTCACCATCGGCCAGCTCGTCACCTGTACGCTTGCCGCCTTCGCCTATGCGCGTCTGCGCTTTCCGGGGCGCGACAGCCTGTTCTTCGTGATGCTGATCGGCCTGATGTTCCCGGCGCAGGTGACGATCCTGCCGATCTACCTCGGCTACGCCAAGCTCGGCCTCCTCAACAACCCGATGGGCCTCGTGCTGATGGGGCTCACCTCGAGCTTCGGCATCTTCATGTTGCGCCAGTTCCTGCGCAGCCAGCCCAAGGAGCTCGAGGAAGCGGCGCTGATGGATGGTGCCGGCTACTTCAAGATTTTCTGGCGCATCTCGCTGCCGCAGTTGCGGCCGGCGCTCGCTGCCCTCGCCATCATCACCTTCACCGGCGCCTGGAACAATTACTTCCAGCCGCGCGCCCTCATCGAGTCACAGCAGGCGATGACGCTTCCGATCGCGATGGATCTGCTGCGCGGCTATATGAGCCAGGGCAATCTCTCGGTGGTGATGGCGGCGATGAGCATGTCCATCCTGCCCGTCGTGCTGCTGTTTCTCGTTGCCCAGAAGATGGTCATCCAGGGTGTGACCTTCTCGGGCATCCGCAACTGATTTCCTTGGAGTGCCGATGACTGTCCCCGCCGCCAATTCGCGCTTTGTCTATGAGGGTGATCGCGCGCGTCACATCGCTTTTCCGCTCGGCGGCATTGGCGCCGGCGGCATGTCGCTGTCGGGCAGTGGACGGCTGGTCGACTGGTCGATCCGCAACCGGCCGGGCCTGCAGAGCTTCAACGGCTATAGCCATTTCGCCATCAAGGCAGAGCAGGGCGGCAAACTGCTCGATGCCCGCGTCCTGAACGGCCCCTATGAGGGCGTGCCGACGGGCTCGCCCAGTACGCGCAAGTTCTTCGACGGCTTTGGCTTCGGCGCCAATCGCAACACGCTTGCCGGCGCGCCGCATTTCCGGGCCACGACCTTCACCGGCCGCTTCCCGGTGGCCGAGGTCGACTTCCATGATGAGCGCTTCCCCGGCCAAGTGCGGCTCACGGCGTGGAGCCCGTTCATCCCGACCAATGATCGCGACAGCTCGCTGCCCGCCGCGATGTTCGAGATCGAGATCACCAACACCGGCGCCGCGCCGATCGACTACACCATCGGCGGCACGCTGGGGAACCATGGCTGCCAGAACGGCCTCCACAGCTTTGCCGATGAGGCCGGTGTCAGATCGCTGCATCTGACGGCGCGCGACGAACTGCCCGACTGGCAGCGCGGCAATCTCACCATCGCGACCGATGCCACCGATGTCGACCACATGGACTATCATTTCCGCGGCCAGTGGTTCGACGACCTCAATTTGTTCTGGCGCGAATTCGCACGCGCGGGTCGCCTGCCCGAACGGCACTACGACACGCCGCGGCTCAACAAGAACATGTTCGACCAGCCCGAGCACGGCACGCTCGCGGCGCGCGTCACGATCGCACCCAACGAGACGCGGCGCGTCCGCTTTGCCATCGCCTGGCACTTCCCGGTCGGGCAGGTCTATTGGCGCCCCAACGCCGTCAATGGCGCGGCCGGTACCTGGCGCAACTACTATGCCAGCCAGTGGCCGGATTCCCGCGCCGTGCTCGCCGAGGCATTTGCCCGCTGGGACCAGTTGCGCGATCCCACCTTCGCGTTCCGCGACACGCTGTTCGGCACCTCGCTGCCGCTCGATATCGTCGATGCGGTGCAGGGCACGATGAGCATCCTGCGCACCGGCACGGTCCTGCGGCTCGACAATGGCGAGCTCTGGGCCTGGGAGGGCCAGTTCACCAATGAGGGCAGCTGCGAGGGCTCCTGCACCCATGTGTGGAACTACCAGCAGACGCTGCCCTACCTCTTCCCCGCGCTCGAGCGTTCGTTGCGCGACACCGACTATGCCTACAACCAGCTGCCCAATGGCGGGCTGACCTTCCGGCAGATCATTCCGCTCGGTTCCGACCTGTTCCCGCTCAATCCGTGCGCCGACGGCCAGTACGGCTCCATCATCAAGACCTTCCGCGACTGGAAGATTTCGGGCAACACCGAATGGCTCAAGGGACTGTGGCCAAAGGTACGGGCAGCTCTCGAATATAGCTGGTCGGCCGACAATCCGGACCAGTGGGACCCGGAGCGCACCGGCATCCTGTGGGGCCGCCAGCACCATACGCTCGACATGGAATTGTTCGGTCCCAACGCCTGGCTCTCGACCATGTATGTGGCGGCCCTGAAGGCCGGCGCCGAGATGGGCCGTGCCGCCGGTGATGCGGCCTTCGCCGACGAACTCGACCGCGTGGGCGACGCCGGCGCGCGCTATCTCAATGGCGAACTCTTCAACGGCAGCTATTTCGTCCAGAAGACCGACCTCGCCGACAAGGCGCTCGTCGCCCGCTTCCACAATGCGGCGGGCAAGGTCGGCGTGCTCGCCGACAACTTCATGGATACGTACTGGTCCGATGAATATGGCGAGATGAAATACCAGTTCGGCGATGGCTGCGCGACCGACCAGATGCTGGGGCAATGGCATGCCGATCTCTGCGGCCTCGGCAGCTTCCTCGAACCGGCCAAGGTGAAGGCGGCGCTCGGCGCCATTCACACGCATAACTACCGCGCCACGCTCGCCGATCATTTCAACCCCTGCCGCGTCTATGCCTATGAGGATGAGGGCGGCGTGCTGATCGCCACCTGGCCCGAGGGCACCACCAAGCCGGCGGTGCCGGCGCCCTATTCGGAGGAAGTGTGGACCGGCATCGAATATGCCGTGGCGTCGCACATGATCCTGCGTGGGCTGGTCGATGAGGGCCTCGCCGTTGTCGGTTCGGCGCGCGCCCGTCATGACGGCCATCGCCGCAATCCCTGGAACGACATCGAATGCGGCAGCTACTACGCACGTTCGATGTCGAGCTTCGCCCTCGTCAACGCATGGTCGCGTCTCAGCTACGACATGACGCGGGGCGCCATCGGCTTTGATCCGGTGGGCGGCACGGATGGAATGTGGTTCTGGTCGGTGGGCGAAGGCTGGGGCGTCGTCCGGCGCAGCGGCAACGAGGTGACGCTCGAGGTCCGCTACGGCCGCCTGCCGCTCGAGACGCTGAGCTTTGCCGGCACCAGCGCGACCATCGCCCGCACTCTCGGCGCTGGCGACAGCGCGTCACTCACGATTGGAGGCTGATTTGGCCGAGCTTCAACTCAAGCAGGTACGCAAGAGCTTCCAGAACCTTGAAGTCATCCACGGCATCGACCTCACCGTCGAGAATGGCAGCTTCACCGTGTTTGTCGGTCCCTCCGGCTGCGGCAAGTCTACCTTGCTGCGCATGATCTCGGGGCTGGAGGAAACCAGCGCCGGCGAAATCTGGCTCGACGGGGCGCGCTGCGATCATTTGCTGCCCTCGGCGCGCGGCATGGCCATGGTGTTCCAATCCTATGCGCTCTACCCGCATATGAGCGTCGAGGAAAATCTGCGTTTCGGCCTTGAGAACCAGCGCACGCCCGAGCCCGAGATCAAGGAACGCGTGGCAAAGGCTGCGGACATCCTGCAGATCAAGCATCTGCTGAAGCGGCGGCCCAATCAGCTGTCGGGCGGCCAGAGCCAGCGCGTCGCCATTGGCCGCGCCATCGTCAAGGAACCGAAAGTGTTCCTGTTCGACGAACCGCTGTCGAACCTCGACGCCGAGCTGCGGGTCAAGATGCGGTCGGAGATTTCGCAGCTGCATGATCGGCTCGGCGCCACCATGATCTATGTGACGCATGATCAGGTCGAGGCCATGACCATGGCCGACCGGATCGTCGTGATGCGGGAGGGCATCATCGAGCAGACCGGCTCGCCGGTCGAACTCTATGCCCGCCCGCGCAACCAGTTCGTCGCCGGTTTCCTCGGCGCGCCGCAGATGAATTTCCTGAAGGGCAGGGTGGTCGAAGCCGGCGACCGGCTGGTGATCGAGCTCGACGGCAGCGGCCCGCGCATTTCGCTCTCGGCTCGCCAGGGCAACGCCGGCGTGGGCGACGCGGTGACCATTGGCGTGCGCCCGGAGCATCTCACCCTGTCGGCTGCTGGTCCGCTGGCCGCGGAGATCACCTCGACCGAAATTCTCGGCGCCGAGACCGTGCTCCATGCCGGCATCGCCGACGGCACGGCGATCACCGCGACGCGGCGCGGCATCCTCGGGGCCAGGGCGGGCGAGGCAGTGCGCTTCGATTTCGCCGACGCCTTCACCCACGTCTTCGACAAGAGCGGCCTGACGCTGCAGTCGCAGCGGCCGTGGCAGGACGATTATCTTTCCCATCTCACCTGAAAGCTCCGCCATGCGAACCGCGCTTGCCGCACTCATCATCGCCGCCGCCGGCACGGTTGCTCACGCAGCCGGGTTCGATGTGCGTTCCGAGCTCGTGGGTCCCCTCACCGGGCCCGAAGCGCCGTCACCAATGCAGGGTTTCGATATCTGCGGCACGGACCTTGGCACCATGGCCGAGATCGACGGCAGGATCGTCATCGCCTTTGGCGACACCTTCGGCTGGCGCGGTGACTCGTGCCCGAAATTCGGGCCGAACTGGCGGTCCAACGTCATTGCCTTCACCACCGACATGGACCCCTCCGACGGCGTCACCATCGACGATTGGCTGACGGGCGATGATGGCCGCGCCATCGCCGCTGCCGAGGGCAGGCATCTGCTCAAATTCACCAGCGAGCAGACCAAGATCCCGACTGCCATGGTCGCCGTCGGCGATACGCTCTATCTGCACTACATGTCGGTGCATGGCTTTGCCGATATCGGCGGCGTGTGGATCTGCAATTCGTCGCGCTTCATCTCCTCGGCCGATGGCGGCACGACCTGGGACAAGGGCCTCGACGACTTCGCCAGCCACAAGAGCAGCTTCAACATGCTGGCGCTGTCGGCCCAGCCCGGTATCGGCAATGAGGACGGCCAGTATGTCTACGCCATTGGCAGCGCCTGCGGCCGCTTCGGCGGCGCCCGCGCTGCCCGCGTCCTCGCCGCCCAGCTGCAGGACAATGCGGCCTGGGAATACTGGGACGGCGTGGCCTGGGGAGATTCGCAGGCCGCTGCAGCCGAGATCATCAAGCCGGGCGTGGGCGAAGGCTCGCTGGCCTGGAACGCCGGCCTCGGCAAATGGATGTACACCACGCTCAACGAGCTGAAGCCGGCGATCGAAATCCGCTTCGCTGATCGGCCGGAAGGGCCGTGGTCGGAGGCCGAAACACTGGTCGAAACGTCGAATTACGACGCCGCCTACAACGCCTACCTCACGCCCTCCTGGATCAGCGCAGACGGCCTTAGCTTCCATTTTCTCATGAGCCAGTTCGGCCCCTACAATGTCTATGTCATGAAAGCAACGCTAACCCCGCGCTAGCAGGACAGCCGCGCCGTCATGCGTAGCACTAAGGCTGGATCACCCGTACCGGACGCGGCGAGGGCAGGTGCGCGCCCAGCCAGCTTGACGAAAAGTCCATTTTCCCGCACACATCGCCGCCACGCTGCGGGTGTAGCTCAATGGTAGAGCAGAAGCTTCCCAAGCTTACGACGAGGGTTCGATTCCCTTCACCCGCTCCAGCTGCCCGCGAGGGACGATGCTGCGCTTTGCCTTCCGGTCCACCATCATCCACTGGCGCGGCCCCGCGCCCTTCTTCTACGCGCCGGTGCCCGAGGCCGAAACAGCCGGCATCCGCGCCGCGGCGAAGCGCGTGAGCTATGGCTGGGGCGTTATCCCGGTCGAGGCGACCATCGGTGGCGTCACTTTCACCACCTCGCTCTTTCCCAAGGACGGCATCTATCTGCTGCCGCTGAAGGCCGCCGTGCGGACGAAGCTCGCGGTCACCGTCGGCGACACGGTCGACGTCGCCATGACCCTCGGCCCCGCCCGCTAAGCTCCGCGCGGAGCCGCTTGTCGCCGGCGGCGGCTCAGCCCTTCACGCGCCCACCGTCCCCGCCGTCAGCAACGATGTAGAACCGGCCTGTTGAGCGGGTACGCCGCGCTAGACCTCACATCACCGTAGGATAGCGGAAAAAGGCCGCCCATCTGTGCAGCGGCTCCGCCTCGCGCGTTTCGAAGAGAAATCTGTAGTGGAACCAGTTTGACTGAACGCCGATCTGCAGCCCCTGTCGCAACTTTGAGTAACTGGGTGTCTTGCCTGCCCGTTGCTTCGCGTGATCCACAAACGTCAGGACAGCCGGGTCCCACGCAGCCCCCAGGAATGAGAGGGTCTGGCGCATGGTGGGCTCAAAGCTGCTGACCAGTTCCTCGTATCGGACATAGTGCACGAGGGGATGATCAAGTCCGAAAAGAGCAAACCACTCTGTCATGGCAAAGTCATACGCCGCGACAGTCGACTGAAAGGTCCGAAACTGGTCGGTTACAGGGTTCGACTGAAACAACTGCCGAAAGCAGCTCAGAGCGACATCAAACGGATGGCGGATCTGAAATATGTAGCGTTGCTCTGGAAACATCCGGATAAGGAAGCGGGCCTCCGCGGACCGAGGCGGCATTTTGTCAACAAAGATGCCGGCTGCCCGCTTCCGGCGATGGCCGTCGAGTTCCTGGTAGTATCGATCTCTGGCCGCTGACATTGCAGCCCGCATGCGCTCAGGATCAGCCGTTCTGGGCTTTTCCATCTCCAACTGCTCACGTGCTCGGTTTAGGGCACCGACTTCCTCAAAAGTCTCAATCTGAGGATGCGCATCTAGGGCATTTTCCAGAAGCGTCGTCCCTGATCGGGCGAAGCCGAGCATTTGGAAATAGCCAGGTCGGTTGGCCGGGGGAAGCGGGGCGAGCGGTGCCCTTGTTTGTGCGAGCACGCTTTTTCTGTAGTCGGCGAATGGGGTAGGGGTTCTGCCTAGGCGCATGGCATTCATCGCACTGAACGCCGCGTATGCATCCTCGTACCGGCCTAACTTCTCCAGCGCCGCGGCTCGAATAGAGGCCGCTACTGGTCCGGTTTGACTCCCCAGCTCGGGGCTGGAGGCCGGACGACCACTCAGGGCATCAAGAGCATTCAAAGCAGCGAGGGCCTCACCTGCGGATATCCGCGCGCAAGCCTCGAAGAAGTGGGTGAGATGCGGATGCTGCCTGAGCTCGCACAGCCGCGCGACTGCGCGGTCAAGGACTGCATGGTCACCCAATCGATATGGTTCGATGAGCAAGCTGAAGACCATCAAGGGAGTTGCTTGGGCATCGAGTAGCGCGTCCAGCGCGGGCAGGATGTCGGTTCGAGCTTTCGCGTTCATAGGGCGCTTATAGGGCGCTACGTCAGACTTTTACAGCGGGTGCGATCTCCATGCTCACTCTGCGGGCCAAGCGACTAGCGGCGACCCGCTACTCGCTGCAGAGCCGCCTCAGTGGCCGAGCCTTAGCTCAGCCCTTCACGCCGCCCACCGTCAGGCCCTCGACGAGGAAGCGCTGGGCGTAGATGTAGAGCACGGCCACCGGCACCGCGGTCAGCAGCGACGCCGCCATCAGCCGGCCCCAGGGCAGGATATCGCCCACCACCATCGACTGCAGCCCGATCGGCAGCGTGCGCAGCGACTCGCTGGTGATGAACACGAAGGCGAACAGGAACTCGTTCCACGCATTGGTGAAGGCGAACAGCGTCACCGACAGCAGCGCCGGCGCCGCCAGCGGCAGGGTGATGCGCCAGAAGATGTAGAACCGGCTGGCGCCATCGATCATCGCCGCTTCCTCGAGCTCCACCGGAATGGAGCGGAAATAGCCCATCATGACCCAGGTGGCGAAGGGCAGGAGGAACGTCGGATAGGTGAGGATCAGCGCCGCATAGGAGTTGATGATGCCCAGCGACGTCAGCGTCTGGTAGAGCGGGATGAACAGCAGCGTGCCGGGCAGCAGATAGGTGATCAGCAGCAGCGTGGTCAGCGTGCCCGCGCCGGTGAAGCGCAGCCGCGTCAGCGCATAGGCCGCCAGCGAGGCGAGCGCCACCGAGATGAACGTGCTGAGCGAGGCCACCAGCACCGAGTTCATCAGCCAGGTGAGAAAGCCCGTGCCCGTCAGCAGATGGTTGTACTGATCGAGGGTCGCCGGCTCGGGCCAGAAGATCGAGCGCCGCTCGCTGATCTGCTGCGTGGATTTGAGCGACGTGATGATGATCCAGTAGAACGGGAACAGCACGAAGCCGAGGAATGGCACCAGCACCAGCAGCCGCGCGAGCACGCTGCCGCCTTCGCGCGTCCTTGGCGACAGGATCGGCCGGGCCGCTTCCCGTCCGCTTATCACGCGCACCTGGCGGATCAGCGCCTCGACGCCCGAATAGATCACGCGCACCGGCCAGAACAGGATGTCGACGATGAGGCTCACCAGCGAGCTGCCGAGCCCCACCAGCCGGTCGCCGAAGCCGGGCGCCTTGGTCGAGGTGCCATCGCGCTTGTCGTCATGCCGCATGAAGCGGGCGAGCAGCCAGATCAGCAGCGCCATCAGCGGCGCCACGCTGAAGGCAATGGCAATGCCGGGGCCATACTGCAGCGAGCCGATCGCCTTTTCATAGGCGAGAATGGCGTAGAGCTTGGTCGCGCCACTGGGGCCGCCACCCGTCATCAGGAAGGGCAGGCCGAACTGGTTGAAGGTCGAAATGAACGACAGCAACAGCGTCACCACGATGACGTAGCGCAGGCTCGGCAGCGTCACGTGCCGGAACCGTTCCACCGCATTGGCGCCGTCCACTTCCGCCGCCTCCAGCTGCTCCTTGTCGACCGCCTTGAGGCCCGACAGCAGCAGCAGCACGAAGAATGGAATACCCTTCCACACATTGACCGAAATGATGCTGCCCATCGCCATGTGCGGATCGCTGAGCCAGCCCAGCGGTTTGTTGATGACGCCGACGCCCTGCAGCATCGGGTTGAGCCCGCCGAACAGCGGATCGTAGATGCTGCGCCAGGCGAGCGCCGTAACGATCTCGGGCACGATCCAGGGCAATAGCATAATGCCACTGATCAGGCTGCGATAGGGCAGGCGGCTGTTGAGGATCAGCGCCAGCGTCATGCCGATGACGAATTTGAGCGACAGCGACCAGAGGGTGAAGGTGATCGTGTTCTGCAGTGACAGGATGAAGTCGGTGTTGCTGAGCAGCCGCTGGTAATTGCGGAAGCCGACCGAGAACGTCTCGCCCGTGTTGAAGTTGAACGCCGTGGTGCTCAGGATGATCGCGTCGATGAACGGCCAGAAGATCAGCCCGCCCATGATCAGCACCATGGGCAGGACAAACAGATAGCCAACCTTCCAGTCGCGGCCGAAGACGGCGCGCGGCCAGCCGCCACGCTGGGCCCGAGAGGCAAGGGTTGCGTTCATCGTCATGCGGTCATCCATCACGGCAAGGGGCAGGCGCCCGAGTCAAAGGGGAATCCAATCCGGTCCGCGCCGGAGGAGTCGGCGCGGACCGGAGCCGGTGCGGGGGGCAGCCACTGGCTGCCCCGTCCGTGGAACCAGACTTACGGCTGCAGGATGCCGCCTTCTTCGAACAGCTGGACCAGCTTGTTGTGAGCATCGGCCACGGCGTCCGCCGCCGACATGCGCTTGGCGATGGCGTTGCCGATGGACTGCTCCACAAGGCCCTGCGCACGGATGGCGCCGAACTGCGGTGCGGGCTTCGCCGGCCACGTTTCGCCGAGGAACGGGTTGGTCACGCTGACCTGTTCCTTGATGATCGCGTAGTTCGGATCGGCCGCCAGCAGTTCCGGCGTCCATAGGTTCTCGTAGGCCGGCATGAACAGGCCGCCGGCAATCGCCGACATCGGCGTGAAGTTCTTCGGGTCCAGCATTTCGAGCGCGAGCTGCTTGGCCAGATCCGTGTTCTGCGAGTTCTTGAAGATGGTCAGCCAGCCACCGACGAAACCGCCATCGCGGCTGTCGCCATTGTTGGCGGTCGGCGCGCGCAGCAGCGTGATGTTGGGGAACACCGGGTTGTTGTTGCGCTTGGCGTTGGCATAGACCGAGAACGCATTGAGCGTGTAGCCGATGCTGCCGGCAAGCCAGGCTTCGTTGTTGCCCGTATCGTTCCAGCTTTCGACGCCCGGCGGCAGCGCGGCGGCATATTTGCCGTTGCGGTCATAGGTTTCCGCCAGCCACTCATAGGCGGCAATCGTCTCGGGCGAGTTCCAGGTGATGATCTGGCCGGTCTCGTCGGTGAAATGACCGCCGAACGCCTGCACCACTGCCACGAGGAAGCCGTAACCGTCGCCGGACTGGTTGGGCGTGAGACCCCAGCCGTAGAAGTCCGGGCTCGACATCGCTAGCGCCGCTTCGCGCCGGTCGCTGAGCGTCTTGAGCGACGCCGGATCGATGCCCTTTTCCTTCAGCTTGTCGCCGCGCACCATGAACGAGGTGGTCGCGGCAATGTAGGGGATCGACCACCATTTGCCGTCGATCTTGCCGTTCACTTCGGCATTGATGCCCGGCATGATGTTGCCATAGCGCTTGATCGCCTCTTCGACGACGTCGGTGACGTCCTCGGCGATGTCGAGCGCATGCATCTGCGACACCGACACGTTGGTCGTGTAGGCGAAGTCGGGCGGATTGTTGGCGCGCACCGCGGCGGTCATCTTGCCCAGGAAGTCGCCGAACGATTCCGGATTGGTCGTCGAGATATCGAGCTCGACATTGTTGGTCTTGGCGAAGGCCGAGACGGTGTCCCGGAACATCGTCTGCGCTTCTTCAAAATACTCTGTGCGGTGAATTACCGTCAGCTTGCCGGCCGCGCCCTGCGGCAGATCGAGCTCCGGCGGCTTGTCCTGCGCCAGCGCGGGGCCACCCATCAGGGCGCCTGCGCCCAGAGCGGCTGAGCCTGCCAGCAGGCTACGGCGGCTGATCTTCCAGTCGGTCATTATTGTCCTCCCTCAAAGACTTTTAATAGCGACGTCCTCCTTGTCGCCATGCGGAAACCTAGTCGGAAAAGATCGCATGTTGCAACACGTACCTCAGACTCCGGCGCATCTTTCGTAACACTTTGAGATTCCAGCAGTGCTTACAAAGAAAGCGCTTTCATCATTAACGTTCATATCAAACACTTAGCGGTCCGTGAGGTACGTCTTTCACTGTGAACACAGCTGTGTGAACGGACCGCTTTCGGTGACATCCCGGCACTTCGCCGCTACGCTCCCGCCAGGAAAAACGGGCGGCGACGCCGTCGGAGGGGAAAATGAAGATTCGCGTCGGCATCGGTCAGTTCCATGATCTGACCGAGGAGCGGCTGCGGTTTGCCCAGCAGATCGGCACCACCAGCCTGCAGATGAACAATCCGAAGCTGCCCGGCGACGCGCGCTGGGAAGAGGCGGACGTTCGCGCGCTGGTCGACAAGGTCGAAGCCTATGGCCTCAAATTCGAGGCCATCGAGAATGTGCCCGTGCATTTCTACGACAAGGTGATGACCGGCGCCGCCGGCCGCGACGAGCAGATCGAGAACTACATCGCCACCATGCGGGCGGTCGCCCGCGCCGGCATCCCCGTCCTCGGCTATCACTTCATGCCCAATTCGGTGTGGACCACCAACCAGGCCGCGCCGACCCGTGGCGGTGCGCTGGCCCGCCAGTTCGACATGGCCGTCGTCGATACCCTCGCCGATGATGTCGATGCGATGCGCGGCTTCACGCCGACCATGCTCCGCCGCCAGTCCGCCATGCCAGTCTTCGCCAAGGATGGCCCGGTCATCACCGAAGAGCAGATGTGGGCCAACTACGACTACTTCATCAAGGCGGTGATCCCCGTCGCCGAGGACGAGGGGCTGCGCCTCGCGCTTCATCCCGACGATCCGCCGGTGCCGATGCTGGGTGGCGTGGCGCGGCTGTTCTACCGGCCCTGGGGCTTCAAGCACGCTCTCGAGCTGGCCGGGGGCAGTTCATCCTGGGCGCTCGATCTCTGCCTGGGCTGCTGTTCGGAGATGCCCGGCGGCGCCGTGAACGTGCGCGAGATGATCGAATATTTCGGCCCCCGGGGCGCCATCGCCTACATCCACTTCCGGGACGTGCAGGGCACCGTGCCCAATTTCACCGAATGCTTCATCGGCGACGGCAATTACGATCCGGCCGAAGCCATGGTGCTGCTCGCCCGCAATGGCTTCGACGGCTTCCTGCTCGACGACCATGTGCCCAAGATGGATGGTGACAGCGACTGGAACCACCGTGGACGCGCCCACGCCATCGGCTATATGCAGGGCCTGCTTCGCATGGGTGACTATCTAGGGATGAATAAGTGAGCCGCGTAATTCTGGTCACGGGCGCCGCCGGCAATGTCGGCGCCAAGGTCTCGGCACATCTGCGGTCGCTTGGCTATGAACTGCGCCTGCTCGACCGCGCCGGTGGCGATGGCATCATCGCCGCCGATTTCGGCGACTATGACGACGCCTGGGTGAAGCATTTCGCGGGCGTCGACACCGTGCTCCACTTTGCCGGCAATCCGAACGGCCACGCGCCCTGGGCCAGTGCGCTCCGCGACAATGTCGGCGGCACCCAGCATGTGCTGCGCGCCGCGCGCGACGCGAAGATCCGTCGTGTCATCTTCGCCAGCACCAACCAGGTGATGCTCGGCTATCGCTTCGGCACCGGACTGGTCACCACCGACATGCCGCCCGCGCCGCTCAGCCCCTATGGCATTTCGAAGCTCATGGGCGAAGAACTGGGCCGCGGCTTTGCCGAGGCGACCGGTGCCGATTTCCTCGCGCTGCGCATCGGCTATTTCCAGCGCGGCGAAAACCTGCCCGGCGCGCATATGCTGATTGGCGAATGGGGCCAGTCCATGTGGCTCTCCAACCGCGACATGAACCAGGCGGCCGAGCGCGCCATCGAGGCACCGCCCTTCGGCTTCGCCGCGATCAATCTCGTCTCCGCCAATCAAGGCATGCGCTGGGACCTCGAGCATGCGCGCGAAATCATCGGCTATGTGCCGCTCGATCACGCCGTGCCCGTCATCACCGACGCCCACCGCGAGATGGATCGCATCGCCCGCGACAAGCGGATCGTGCCGGGCCAGTGGCTCAACGAAAGCTTCGACCTGGTCGAGCCCTGATCCCCACTTTCGGCGATATTGACCGTTTGGTCAAAACACAGCACTGTCTCTGTCCATGAAAATCCTTATCCTCGGCGCCGGCGTCATCGGCACGACCTCGGCCTATTACCTCGCCAAAGCCGGCCATGAGGTGACGGTCGTCGATCGTCAGCCCGGCCCGGCGCTCGAGACCAGTTTCGGCAATGCCGGCGAGTTGAGCTACGGCTACGCCTCGCCCTGGGCCGGTCCCGGCATTCCGCTGAAAGCCATCAAATGGCTGACCATGGTCGATGGCCCGCTGGTCATCCGCCCGATGCTCGATCCGCGCATGTGGATCTGGGGCCTGCGCCTGCTCGGCAATTGCACCGAGCGCGCTTACGCCATCAACAAATCGCGCATGGTGCGCCTCGCGGAATATTCGAACGAGCGCATGGTCGAACTGCGCCAGTTGCCCGGCCTCGCCTTTGACGGCCGCGAGCAGGGCACCTTGCAGCTGTTCCGCACCCAGGCGCAGCTCGACCACATCCATGGCGACGTCGAAGTGCTGAAACAGTATGGCGTGCGCTACGAAGTGCTCGACCCCGCCGGCTGCCTTGCCGCCGAACCCGGTCTCGCCACCGCGCAGGTGCCCTTCGTCGGCGCGCTGCGGCTGCCCGATGACGACACCGGCGACTGCAAGATGTTCACCGAGGGTATGGAGAAGCTGGCGCGCGAAGCCGGAGTCGTCTTCCATTTCGGCACCACGGTCGACGGCATCGAAACCGCTGGCGACAAGGTCACCGGCGTGCGTACCAGCCGTGGTGTCCTCACCGCCGACACCTATGTCGGCGCCATGGGCAGCTACACGCCGCTCCTCGTCGCGCCGCTCGGCATCCGCCTGCCGGTCTATCCCATCAAGGGCTATTCGCTGACGGTGCCGATCACCGACGAATCCGTCGCGCCGCTCTCGACCATCATGGATGAGACCTACAAGGTCGCGACCACCCGCTTCAACGACCGCATCCGCGTCGGCGGCACCGCCGAAATCGCCGGCTGGGACATGACGCTCAGGCCGCATCGCCGCGGCCCGCTCGACCGCTCGCTGCGCGATCTCTTCCCCAAGGCCGGTGATCTGTCGAAGGCCAGTTTCTGGTGCGGCCTCCGCCCCATGACTCCGGATGGCACGCCGGTCATCGGCAAGGCCAAGTTCGACAATTTCTATCTGAGCACCGGCCACGGCACGCTGGGCTGGACCATGGCTGCGGGCTCCGGCCGCGTCCTGTCCGACCTCATCTCGGGCACCAAGCCCGACATCGATACCTCCGACCTCGGCCTCAGCCGGTACGCGGCCTGAGTCTGGCGACGCCGGCGGTCGCCCCGCCGCGCGTCACCCGCGTCACGCCATGCCGGGTCTTGGCCCAATGCATCGGCCTTGTGATCAGTTCGCGCGCCGCATAGATCGCCGCGATCGAATGCAGGATCCAGTAGAACGGTAATACAGTCTGCGCCGGGATCAGATGGTATGCCCGCTGGTGGATCAGCCCGCTGAGCACCACCGCGAACGCCCCGCCATAGCCGGTAGCCAGAATGCCCACCGCGAACCAGTCGAGCCAGTCCTGCGGCACCAGCCCGATTGCGCCCTCGGTCATCAGCCGAGCCAGCAGCACGCCAATGAACAGCGTATGCAGCAGCGACGACAGGATCATCCCGCCCACCAGCACCTGAAAGCCGAGGAACCCACGCCAGCCGATGTCGCGGAGGAACAGCAGCGGCGCGCGATTGTGCACGATAAAGGTCTGCATCCAGCCCTTCATCCAGCGCGTCCGCTGCGCCATCCATGAGCGGATGTCGAGCGGCGCCTCCTCATAGGTGCGGCTGGCAAAGGTCTCGGCCCGCAAACCGCGCCGCGCGAGGCGCACGCCAAGATCGGCATCCTCGGTGACGTTGAACGCATCCCAGCCGCCGAGTTCGCGCAGGATTTGCGTACGAAAATGGTTGCTCGTCCCGCCCAGCGGCACCGGCAGTCCCCAGCGCGCCAGCGCCGGCAGCAGCCGCCCGAACAGCCCCGCATATTCGCCGGCAAACAGCGCCGTCAGCACATTCTCATGCGCATTCTCCGGCACCAGCTCCGCCTGGAGGCACGCCAGTTCCGGGTCCGCCGCAAAGCGCGCCGCCGCGAGCCGCAACTGGTCCGGCGCCGGTACATCCTCGGCATCGTAGACGACGAGATACTCGCCCCGCGCCAGCGGCAGCGCATAGTCGATCGCCTTGGGCTTGGTATGCGGCGCCCCCTGCGGCACCACCACCATGCGAAAGCGCGGATCGTCCAGCGCCAACTCCACTGCCGCCACCGTCTCCGGGCTCTTCGCCTCGACCACGAATTTGATGTCCAGCCGGTGCGGCGGATAGTCGATATCGAGCATCGCCCGCTTCAGCATCGGCACCATCTGCGCTTCGTCGCGCAGCGGAATGAGCACTGTATAGAGCGGCAGTTCACTGTCCTTGAGCGGCACCGCAATGGGAGGCGCCGCGCCCGGCCATGCCGCCATCAGCCGCATGATCCCCGGCGCCATCAGCAGCAGCGCCACGACCGGCACCAGCCCTTCCCGCCACAGCAGCCCCGCCGCCATCACCAGCAGCATCAGCGCCGCGAACCCCAGCACAAAGCCGAGCCGCGCCCCGAGCGTCAGCGCCGTTGCCGCCGAGGCCCGCGGCCAGAGCTGCGTCACCCGCTGCCGCGCTGCGTCCATCAATTGGCCGCTCGCGAGCCGCGCCGCCGCCGCCTCGATCGCCTCGGGCGGCGCAAACCGCACCCGCTTCGCCAGCTCGTCGGTGCGCGATGCCGCGAGCGCCATCACTTGCGCGAAATCCGGCGCGACGAACAATAGATCCTGCCCCAGCGCCGCGAGCCTCAGGCTGCGTCGTTCTCCCAGCCGGTCGAGATGGTCGGTCGGTCGCGAAGGCAGCGCCGGATGCGAGGGCAGGGCGCCGGCATAGCCATAGCCCGCCCATTGCGCCGCCCGCCGCCACACCAGGCTATTGCCAGCCCGAACTGATGCGCACAATAGTCGAGCGGCTCCATGCCAAGACCGGCCGCGGCCGCGAGATGTCGCCCGGCCACAATTTCGCTGGCGCAGTTCTCGGCGAGAATTGCGCGCAACAAACCGATATCTGGCTCGGACGAAGACAAGTGACGCTGCCCCCACAGACGTCCATTCGGCAAGTAAACTAAGTATTTCTCTCTAAGGCAACTTCCGAAGGTGAAGGAAAGCCAGCGGCGCCCCGCGCCCAACCGGCATCTCGCAAAGCGGCCGGATTTGCGGCATAAGCCCAGAGGGATCAGTTGCGGACCCGCGATGCGCCTTGTTCTAGCTCTGCTTTTTGCCCTTCTGGGCCTTTCCGGCGCGGCGGCCCAGACGCTGCCCTATCATGCCGATCCGAGCGCACGCGATCTCGTGCCCAATCTCGCGGCCGTGCCCAGCATCCGCTTCCTCACCACGGCCGATTTCCCGCCCTTCAATTATCGCGACAAGACCGGCGAGCTGGTCGGCTTCAATGTCGAGCTGGCGCGCGCCGTCTGCGCCGATCTCAATATCGCCTGCACCATCCAGGCCTGGCCGTGGGAGCAGGCCGGCAAGGCGCTTGAGGACGGGCAGGGCGACGCGCTCATCGCCGGCATCGCGATGACGCCCGAGAACGGCGCGATCTACGATTTCACCCACATCTATCTGATGCTGCCCGGCCGCTTCGTCATGCTGCAGGACGCCGCGCTTTCATTCGATCCGGCGCAGCTCGCGGGCAAGACCGTCGCCGCCCGCCGCGGCTCGGCCCACGCGACCTTCGTGCGCCGCTACCTGCCCGACGCAAAGCTTGCCGAATTCGACACCGAAGTGCTGGCGCTCGAAGCCGTGCGCGACAAGGCCGCCGACGCCTATTTCGGCGACGCCATGCGGGCGAGCTTCTGGTTCAATGCCAATCCCGATTGCTGCGCCTTCGCCGGCGAGCCCTATTTCCGGCCCGATCTGTTCGGCGACGGCCTTTCGGTCGCCCTCGCCCCCGGCCACGACGCGGTGCGCCAGGCCATCGACTACAGCCTCGTCCGCCTCAAGAAATCCGGCGTGCTCGACGAGCTCTACCTGCGCTGGTTCCCGATCGGGTTCTATTGACGCTCGGTCCTCACGCGTCCGGCTAACCACGACGTCATCCCCGCGAAGGCGGGGATCCAGGGCAGTCAGCACTGTGGTCCTGCCGTGGGTAGGACCGCAGAGTCCGAGGCGACCGCCTTCTCCCTTGATGGGAGAAGGTGCCCGAAGGGCGGATGAGGGTGGTGCCGCCCGCCTAAATCTTACTCGGCCTTGCGCAGACGCGCCCGCGCCGATGCCTCGATGGCCGCCGCGGTGAGATTGTCGAGCTCCAGCCCGTCGCGGATCATTTCGAGGAAGCGCAGTTCCTCCTGCTCGAGCCTCAGATCCACCGTCGCCACTTCCACGGCCATCGCATAGGCCGTGTCATGCAGCCGCTCGGGCAGGGCGGCGAGCACCATCTCGAGCACCTTGTCGAGGTTCGATGAATCCTTGATCAGGTCGATCGCCTGCGCCGCCACCTGGCCGAGATCGGCATGGTCGAAAGTCTCGAACACCGGCATGCGGTTGACCAGCCGGCTGATGATTTCGAGCTCGCGGTCGCTCACCTTGGCGTCGGCGCTGGCCGCGATAACCATCACATGGATCAGGGCTTCGTGGGCAGACATGGCCATCGGTGTATCCTCAACAGGGCGAAAAGTGCCGCATACCTAGGGAGCGCCATGCCGCTTGTCCAGAGTTGCGGCCCGGAACCGAACCATTGACTTTGCGCCCCCGGATGTCGAAAACGCCCCGTTTCCCAACCTCAAGGTCCGCCCCGTGACTGCCGCACCGCTTCCGCCGCTCGATCCCGCTTTCTTCGATGCTGCCCAGACCGCCAAGGCCTGGCCCTTCGAGGAAGCGCGCAAAATCGTGGCGCGGCTGAAGAAATCCGGCAAGACCGAGGCCCTGTTCGAAACCGGTTACGGTCCCTCGGGTCTGCCGCATATCGGCACCTTCGGCGAAGTGGCGCGCACCACCATGGTGCGGACCGCCTTCCGCCTGCTGACGCGCGACGAAATCCCGACGCGGCTCCTCTGCTTCTCCGACGATATGGATGGCATGCGGAAGATCCCGGAGAACGTGCCGGACAAGAGCTTCCTCGAGCCGCATCTGCACAAGCCACTGACCGCGGTGCCGAACCCCTTCGGCGGCGACTATGAGAGCTTTGGCCACCACAACAACGCCATGCTCCGCCGCTTCCTCGATACCTTCGGCTTCAACTACGAATTCGCCAGCGCCACCGACTATTACAAGACGGGCAAGTTCGATGCCGCGCTGATCCGTGCCGCCGAGAAGTATGACGACATCATGGGCATCATGCTGCCCACGCTCGGCGCCGAGCGCCAGGCGACCTATTCGCCCTTCCTGCCGATCTCGCCCAAGTCCGGCCGCGTGCTCTACGTGCCGATGAAGAACGTCGATCCAAAGGCCGGTACCGTCACCTTCGACGATGAGGATGGCATCGAGACCACGCTCCCCGTCACCGGTGGCCATTGCAAGCTGCAATGGAAGCCCGATTTCGGCATGCGCTGGTACGCGCTGGGCGTCGATTTCGAAATGTTCGGCAAGGACCACCAGACCAACCAGCACGTCTATGACGCGATCTGCAACGTGCTCGGCGGCCATGCGCCCGAACACTATGTCTACGAGCTGTTCCTCGACGAGATCGGCCAGAAGATTTCGAAGTCGAAGGGCAACGGTCTCACCATCGACGAATGGCTGACCTACGCCTCGCCCGAAAGCCTCGCGCTCTACATGTTCCAGAAGCCGCGGGTGGCCAAGCGCCTCTATTTCGACGTCATCCCCCGCGCCGTTGATGATTACTACGCCCATGCCGCGTCCTACTCCGGCCAGGACACGACCGCGGCCATCGAGAACCCGGCCTTCCACATCCATTCGGGCAAGGTGCCGGTGCTCGACATGCCGGTCAGCTTCGGCCTGCTGCTGAACCTCGCTTCGGCCAGCAACGCCCATGATGTATCGGTCATGTGGGGCTATCTCACGCGCCGTCTGCCGGGCGTCACGGCCACCACCAACCCCGAGCTCGATCGCCTCGCGGCCTATGCCGTGCGCTACTTCCAGGACGAGGTTCTACCCACCAAGACCTTCCGCGCGCCGACCGACAAGGAACGCGCCGCCCTCCAGGATTTGCACGATCAGCTGGCCGGCCAGGAAGCGCTCGAAGCCAAGGAACTGCAGGATATCGTCTACGCCGTCGGCAACGCGCATCAGTTCGATCCGCTGCGCGACTGGTTCGGCGCCATCTACCAGGTCCTGCTCGGCGCCGACCAGGGCCCCCGCTTCGGCAGCTTCATCGCCCTCTACGGCGTCAACGAAACCCGCAAGCTCATCGAAGACGCGCTGGCCGGCAAGCTGCTTGCGGCGTGAGCTAGCAGTCAGGGTTCCTCCACCAGCGGTTGGCCGAGCGAGCCTTCTCGGGCTCGTTCGGACAGAGCGCAAAAGCCCATGGTGGAGGGGGCGGTTACGCGCACAAGCGCCAGCACCACCACCCTCATCCGCCCTTCGGGCACCTTCTCCCATCGAGGGAGAAGGCCATCCCACTGGCCTCGTGTTCACTGGCCGCTAGATTGCGGTCTCTCGGCTCTATTGCCTTCTCCCTCGATGGGAGAAGGTGGCGAAGCCGGATGAGGGTGGTGCCACATTCTCAGCCCTTCAAGAACCCCAGCGTCCGCTCCCACGCGACTGCCGCTTCGTCCGCATCATATTCCGGCCGGTCGGGCTCCACGAACCAGTGGCGCGTGCCGGGGTAGGTGTATGCCGCATTCGGCGGACCATCGGCCGTCAGCGCCTTGGTCACCTCGGCCATGTCCTCGCCGCTTTCGAACGGATCGTTCTGCGCGAAATGCACCAGCATCGGCACATGCTGCGGGCCGATCTGCCGCGTCGCATAATGGATCACCAGCCGGCTGAGCGGCAAATCGGGGGCGTTCGCCAGCCCGAACAGATGCCAGCCGCTATAGGAGAAGCCCACCGCCGCGACCTTGTCGCCGGTCACCGCCTCATGCGCGGCCAGTGCCATGATCGCGTCGCGCAGCCGCTCGCCCGCATTGGGCGACCAGTCCGTGTCCGCCAATTGCTCGGCGCCCTCGATCGTATCGGCGATCTGCCCGTCGAACAGATCGGGCAGGCCGACCACAAAGCCTTCCTTGGCCAGCTTGGCGCCATAGTCGCGGATGGCCTGGTTCAGCCCCCACCACGCATGCGCAACGACGACACCGGGGCCCTTGCCCCCTTCCGGCAACAGAATGATCATTGGCTGGCCCAGATGATGCGCGCGATCCATTCGACATCCTTCATGTCGATTAGTCGCGGCGGATGGTCGGGATTGAGTGAATGCAGTTCGACGACATTGGCAGTCTGCCGCGCGAGGATTTTCGCCATCACCTCGCCGCCCTTGCTCTTGACCACCACGCGGTCGCCGCGCCGCACCTGCTCGTTGATCGACACCACCAGCCGGTCGCCATCGCGATAGAGCGGCAGCATGGAATCGCCGGTGACTTCCAGCGCATAGACCCCCGACTCGCCCGGCGCCGGCAGCCTTACTTCGTCCCAGCCCTCGCCGATCGGGAACCCGGCGGGATCGAAGAAGCCGCCCGCGCCCGCCTGTGCGAGTCCCAGCAGCGGCAGCGCCGCGCCCTGCGGCTCCTGCGTGCCATATTGGAGATACGCCCCGCCGCCTGAGAGGAACCCGTCAAACGTCTCGCCCGTGGCGTCCAGCAGCTTGGCGATGCTCTCGGTCGAGGGCCAGCGGCCGCGCCCGTCCTTGCTCATCCGCTTGGACGGGTTGAACGCCGTCGCATCCAGCCCCGCAAGCTTCGCCAGCCCCGACGGCGTAAAGCCGTGGCGGCGGGCAAGCGCGTCGATGGCATCCCAGATGGCGCTATGCGACAGCATTTTGCGAGACCGGTCAGGAAGATAGTCCCATCAGGGACAGCAGTCCTATGGAATAACCCCTATGTTCCCCCCTGTAAAGGCTTGCGCCGCCCCGCCTGGATTGCGAGGAGGAGGTCCATGGTCACCCCCGAATTCATCTACAAGATCGCCTCACGCCCGGTTTTCGAGGCCTCCGCCGCCGCCGGCCGGTTCGCCGGCATGCCGATCGACCTCAAGGACGGCTACGTTCACTTTTCGACCGCCGCCCAGCTCGCAGAGACGTTACGGCTGCATTTTGCCGGTGAGGGCGATCTGATCGTCTTCGCGATCCGCTGCGACGACCTCGGCGCCGGCCTCCGCTGGGAGCCCTCGCGTGGCGGCCAGCTCTTCCCCCATCACTATGGCGAACTGCCTATGTCGCTGGTCGGCGAGCGCACCACGCTCAGCGTCGCGGCCGATGGCAGCGTCACCCTCCCGGAGTGGGTCCAATGATCTTTTCAGCCCTCTCGCCGCTGCTCCGCGTGCCGCTGCTCGCCAGTCTCACCCGCGACAGCCTGCTCAGGATGGACCCCGAGACCGCCCACGGCGCCACCATCAATGCGCTGCGCCTCGGCCTCGCCCCGCAGCAGGATGGCCCCGATGCGCCCGAGCTCAAGACCTCCATCGCCGGGCTCGAACTCTCCAACCCGGTCGGCATGGCCGCCGGCTTCGACAAGAATGGTGAAGTGCCGCGCGCCCTCGCGCTGATGGGCTTCGGCATGGTCGAGATCGGCACCGTCACGCCGCGTCCGCAATCGGGCAATCCGAAGCCGCGCCTCTTCCGCGTCGCTGCCGCCGAGGGCGTCATCAATCGCATGGGCTTCAACAATGATGGCCATGACGATGTCTTCCGCCGGCTCAACGATGTGCGCGTCCCCGCCGCGCTCGGCGTCAATATCGGCGCCAACAAGGACACCGCCGATTTCATTTCGGACTATGCGCGCGGCGTCGCCCGCTTCGCCCGCATCGCCGATTATCTGACGGTCAACATCTCCTCGCCCAATACGCCGGGCCTGCGCGATCTGCAGCAGTCCGAAGCGCTGAAGCGCCTGCTTCAGGCCGTGCTCACCGTGCGCTCCAAATCGCCGGTGCGCGTCCCCGTCTTCCTCAAGATCGCGCCCGATCTCGACGAAGCCGCGCTCGATTCCATCGCCGCGGTCATCGCCGCCACCGACCTCGATGGCCTCATCGTCTCCAACACCACCATCTCGCGCGATCCCATCGCCGGCATGGAGAACGCCGCCGAAATGGGTGGCCTCTCCGGCAAGCCGCTGTTCGATCTCGCGACCATCCGCCTTGCCCAGATGCGTCAGCGCACCAGCCTCCCCATCATCGGTGTCGGCGGCATCCATTCGCCGCAATCGGCGCTCGAGAAATTCGAGGCCGGCGCCAATGCCATCCAGCTCTATTCGGCTCTGGTGTTCGGCGGCCTCGATCTGCTCGACCGCATCAAGCGCGGCCTTGCTGCCGCCGTCCGCGCCCAGGGCAAGCGCAACATCAGCGAACTCGTCGGCACCAGGACCGCGGACTGGGCGTCACGCAAATAGCATCTCTCGCTTGCGGTTGAGCGCGATCCAGTAATAGAGGCCGCGCGCCGCAAACCAGATGTGCAGCGACAGCCACAGCCCGAGATTGCCCAGCACCGGCTGCAGCAGCAGCGCCGCCGCGAGGAACACCAGCAGCGACGCCACCATGCCGTTGCGCATCATCACATTCTGCGTCAGCCCGATCAGCACGCCGTCGAACACAAAGGCCGGCATGAAGGTCAGCGCGCAAAGCGCCGCGATCCAGAGGTAGTCGTGCGCCGCGGCGCGCACCGCCTCATTGGTCGTCATCAGCGCGATCACCGCATCGCCGCCAAGATACCAGGCGAGCCCGAGCCCCACCGAGATCACGCCGCCCCACACGAAGCTCAGCCGGAACGCGCTGTCGAAGGCGGGCTTGTAGTTCGCGCCATAGGCCTTGCCGCTCAGCTGCTCCGCCGCCTGCGCAATGCCATCCTGGAAGAACGCTACCACCATCAGCAGATTGAGCAGGATCGCGTTCGCCGATAGCGCCACTTCGCCCATGCGCGAACCCTGCGCCGCGAACCAGCCATAGGCGCTCATCAGCGAGATCGAGCGGATCATCAGATCGCGGTTGAGCCCGATCAGCCGCCGCAGCGCCTGTCCCTCGCGCAACTCGCCCGGCACGATCGCCTTGAGCACCTGGCCGACGCTGCCATAGTGCCGTGCGAACAGCGCCAGCCCCGCCAGCACCGCTACCGCCTGCGCGATCACCGTGCCCAGCGCCGCGCCCGCGACGCCCATATGGAGCCAGAACACGAACGCCACCGACAAGATGATGTCGATCACATGCAGCAGCATCTGCAGCAGCATGCCGGTGGTCGCCGCGCCGCGCCCATAGAACCAGCCCAGCATCACATAATTGATCAGCGCCAGCGGCGCCGCGAGAATGCGGACATAGAAATAGCCGGCGAGGGCTTCGCGCACCCCGTCCTGCGGCGCCAGCGCCAGTTCCGCCAGCCACAGGATCAGCGGGCTCAGCACGATCATGCCGATGCCGATCAGCACCGCCAGGACGATCGCGCGCACCGCATGGAGCAGCCCGTCGCGCGGGTCGCGGCGCCCGATCTCCTGCGCCACCAGCCCCGCCGTGCCGATGCGCAGGAAATACGCCATCGAGAACAGGAAATCGAACAGCAGCGCCCCCAGCACCAGCCCGCCCAGCAGCGACGCATCGCCCAGCCGGCCGATAACCGTGATATCGACAATGCCGACCAGCGGCTCGGTGATGAAGGCAAGGCAGGCGGGCAGGGCAATCGCCCACACATCGCGGCTCTTCACCGTGAAGGGATAGCTCGGGCGGGCGGTCATCAGCTCTCGGTGATCATCTCGATGGCAATGTCGGCGCGCGCTTTCGAGCGCAGCACCAGATCGTGGTTCGGCAGATCCACACGCTCGATATGCGCCCGGTTCCGCTCCGCCGTAAACAGTCCTTCCGCGGCATGCCGCGTCATCAGCCGCGCCCGCACCGTCTCGCGCGGCACCTCGATGAACACGGCCAGGTCGAGCAGCGGCCGCACCCGCCACCAGGGCGCAGTCATCAGCAGCAGGTAATTGCCCTCGGTCACCAGCAACTTCGCGGTTGCCGGAACGGTGAACGCATCGGGCACCACATCCTCGATCTTGCGCGAATAGCCCGGCCCGTTCATCGGCCCCGTCGCCACCTTCAGCGCTTCGAGGAAATCCGCGAATGCCGCCCCCTCGAACGTATGCGGCATGCCCTTGTCGGCCACCGTCCCCAGCGCCTCGAGCTTGGCATGCTGCATATGGAACCCGTCCATCGGCACAAACGCCGCGTCCTCGCCCAGCGCCGCCACCAGCGCCTGCGCCAGCGTCGATTTCCCCGCCCCCGGTCCCCCCGCA